>NZ_JBWZNF010000003.1:0-646529 GCF_056945715.1 Rhodococcus sp. MurmanLake-1
CCTACGACGGCCTCCACGACATCTTCACCGACCAGGCCATGGGCCTGCTCACCGAACAAGTCAACCAACAAGAAACCGCCCACATCACCCGCGCCGAGCAGGACGCCTTCGCCGCCGCCTCACACCAGAACGCGGCCCGCGCCTGGAAAGACGGCTACTTCGACAACGAAGTAGTCCCCGTCTCCATCCCCCAACGCAAGGGCGATCCCATCGTCTTCGCCCAGGACGAAGGCATCCGCGCCGACACCACCACCGAATCCCTCGGCAAACTGCGTCCCGCGTTCAGCAAGGACGGCACCATCACCGCCGGCTCCGCCTCCCCGATCTCCGACGGCGCCGCCGCCGTGATCGTGATGAGCAAAACCAAAGCCGAAGAACTCGGCCTGACCTGGATCGCGGAAATCGGCGCCCACGGCGTCGTCGCCGGACCCGACTCCACCCTCCAGTCCCAACCCGCCCGCGCCATCGCCAAGGCCTGCGCCAAGGAAGGCATCGACCCCACCGACCTCGACCTCGTCGAAATCAACGAAGCGTTCGCCGCCGTCGGGATCGCCTCCACCCGCGAACTCGGCCTCGACCCCGCCAAGGTCAACGTCAACGGCGGCGCCATCGCCGTCGGACACCCCCTCGGCATGTCCGGCGCCCGCATCGCCCTGCACCTCGCCCTCGAACTGCAACGCCGCGGCGGCGGCATCGGCGCAGCCGCACTCTGCGGCGGCGGCGGACAAGGCGACGCACTCATCATCCGCGTCCCCAAGGCGTAATTACTTCATCCTGACCAGACAGGTCGCCGAGCCCTCATCGTGCTCGGCGACCTGTCTGTTTCATGTCGGAGGCTAGTTCGGATCAAGCGTCGTCAAACGGTTACGCAACAACTTCTCGATCTCCGAACGTCGGTATCTCCGATGTCCGCCAAGCGTTCTCAGAGTGCCGACCTTGCCCTCCCTCGCCCACCTGGACACCGTGGTCCTGTCGACATGGAACAGTGCGGCAACCTGTTTGGTTGTCAGCCATTCGTCGGCAGATGCTGCGTGCTCTTCTTCTCGGCTCATTGACAGTGATTCGTAGCCGTAGCGTGGATGGATGGGTCCGACAATGAATTGGCAACCCCTGGCGCGCTGTGAAAGACTCGCTGCAAAACTTTACTATTCCTTGGGGAAAATATGTCGAAGTCGGTAACTCTGATCCGTTCCACATCACTCTCATCGGTCGCTGAATACGCCTATGCAGCAACGGCTCCCGCCGAGGCTCGACTGATCTTCCTGGCCGGATCCTGCCCGTTGAACGAGGACGGCTCCACTGCCGCCATCGGCGACTACGCAGGACAGGCAGCCAAGGCCGTCGACAACCTGAGAACAGCTCTCTCGGACGCGGGCGCGTCCATCACCGACGTGATCAACACCCGCGTCCTGGTGGCGTCGAGCAATCAAGCCGACCTCGTTGCTGCGTGGGAGGTAGTCCGCGACGCGTTCGGTGATCACGACGCCCCAAGCACTCTGATGGGTGTGACCGTTCTCGGTTACGACGATCAACTGGTCGAGATCGAGGCAATCGCGGCCGTCGTCGACTGAACTCGAACCGAACCGGGCGTTCCTACCGGGGATCTTCGTGAGCAAGGGCCTGGTAGCCCTTTGCCCCCGCACGATCCACAGCGGCTCGCACAACAGCGAAGATGGCTCCCTGCAGGGCGGCGGCGATCAGGACTTCCTTACTCGACCTGCTCAAATCTTTTGGCTCGGGCGCATTCTTGTCGTCACCGATGCGCTTCCACACCTGTTGGAAGACGGCGCCGGCCAGAATGCCGCCGAGGACGCTCGTCGCCAGTGAGAGTGGCTTGTACATCGCTTTCGATACTGCGCTCATTGCGCGGATCCTCCATGGTTCGATTCGTACCGCCTGAGCGGGCTGACCGACTCTCCCTACCCCACAGGCGAACTGTCGAAACATTGCACCGGCGCGGCGCGAAGTTGACTGTCGCACGTTATGTTCCACGGTTTGCCATTTCGCGCGCCGGGTAGGATCGTCTTAGCGAAAGAAGGTTGTGTAAGTCATGGAAAACTACAGAATCGAACTACCGGACGGTACTACGGTGATGGAAGATTTCGTCTCGGATCGCGCCGCCATCGCATACGCGGTCGATCTGAATCACGGGTGTAGCGAGAAAGTATCGGTATTCCGTATCACCGACGAAGGGGAAACCATCCCGACTCGGATGTGCCCCAAGCCGAATCCTGGTTCGCGGCGTCGCGCGCGAAGCGTCCGATAGAAACCGGTCAAGAAGCGTCGAGGCGAGGGAAGAGCGTTTCTCTTGCGAGCAACAGCAAGGCCGCAGCGACCGGAATCGCCAGCAACGCACCGACAATACCGAGCAACGCTCCGCCCAACAGGACCGCGACCACAGTCACCAACGCCGGGACCGCTACCGTCTTCCCGATGATCTTCGGAACGAGCAGGTAGTCCTCGAGCAGACGTAACGCGATGAAGAATGCAACTGTCGCCAATGCCGTTGGGACAGAGACTGTCAGGGAGACCAGGGCGACGATAACCCCTGCGATCGTGGAACCGACTATCGGGATCAGATCGAGCAGAGCGACCAGCAGCGCCAGGATCAACGGGTACGGCACGTCGAAGATCAACAACCACGCGAAGGTGCACACTGCGGTGATCACGGAGATCAGAACATTGCCGAGGACGTACCCACCCACACCTGCCAGTATCTGATCACCGATGGCGATTGCTCGGGGCCGCCGCGAATGTGGCACCAGCCGATACAGATTCGTGCGGATTCGTGGATAGTCGATCAAGAAGTACGTCGTCAGTACAGCAACGATTCCGGCGTCGGCGACTGCGCTGAACACCGCCCGCCCCGCACCGAGCAAACCCGTCGCGAGCGCAGAACCCGAACCATCCAGTTGTGTGGTGAGGTGCTGCTCGAGGTGATACTTCTCATCGAGGTCGTTGACGATCGGGTACCGGTCACGAATGTGTGTCAGGAGTTCGGGAGCGTGCGATGCAAACTGACGTCCCTGCTCGACCAGCGGGGTGATCGCAGCAACGAGAAACAGCGCCAACATCACTGCAATTCCGAGGAGTACCACGGTGACTGCGATCCAGCGCCGGAAATGTCTCCGCTCCAGCCAGACGATCATCGGTTCGATGCCCACCGCGAGAAACAGCGCGACCACGATCAGGATCAGCATGCCTCGCGCCGCAAGCAGCACTTCGATCACCGCATAAGTCACGGCAACTCCGGCCGCGGCGCTCAGACCGATGAAGAACGGTGACCGACGGTCGAATCTCGGTCCGGGCTCACCCAGCGGCCGGACAGGCGTCGCCAATGCTGCGGCTTCGCGTTCCGCTTCCGCCATCGGATCTACGGCTTGGACTTCACTTTCGGAGTCCGGTGAACGGTCTGCGGAACTGGGATCCATTCAAGCCACCTCACGATCCGCGCGACTTCCCGGCACGGGAGTGAGTACCCGTGCCGTAGTCGGATCAACCTCGAGGCCTCTCCGCTCCGCTTCGGGTCAGTGCGAGCCCGGTTCCCACAACTCCGATGATCGACACTGCGATGGCGATACTGGGCCAACCGTCGCTCTGCCAGTAGACGTCGTCGAGAGTGATCAGCAACGCGGCCTCGTCGACGATGAGCCCGAGTGCAATACCCAACGCGATGCCCATCCATGTTCGTGCGCGAGGGCTTCGGTCTACGAGGCCGAAGATCGCCACCCCGGCCAACAGGAGGATTCCCCACAGGTAATGGTGAAGGTGCGTCCCACCAGCACTGATGTCGCCGACGTCCCTGGTGTCGATCTGGATCAACCAGGTCACCAGACGTGCTCCACCGAACGTCAGTGTGAAGGCCACCCACGCCAACACCAAACCGCGGCGTGATTCGTCAACTTGATTCCATCTGCGAGGAAACCTGAATCTCTCCGCAGGTTTCTCTTCCGCATGATCTCGAGAAAGCATCCTTCATGTTTACCCGACGCAGCTCAGAGCGATACTTTCGGGTAGAGACACCGAAAATCAATTGGAGAACGAAAAAGCGGTACTCGATCTCCGAAGAGATCAGGTACCGCCTTCTCAGCTACTCGCGCAGTATCGATCAATACCAGACTTTTCGTCCGCCCACTGCACGCCCGGTAGCACCGAGGATGGACAAAACTGCACCTACGACGACCAAAATGATGCCGACGGTGGTCAGAATGCTCAACCCCGTGAAAAAGCCGATCAACGCCAGAATAATGCCGAGAACAATCATGTGAGAACCTCATCCGGTATGCGTATAGAAATGATCTACTCAACTGACGCTACTACAAAAACTTCACAATCAAGAAATCCGATAATCGACATCATCAATACGAAACTCGTATTACTACCCAATAATGTCGGCGTTAAAACATTGGCCTTTCTTTTTCTTATCCCTCACGGTTCGATGCCTTCGATCTTGGCCTCGACGGCCGGCGTGATGTGGCTCAACACGCAGCGCCAACGACCGTCTCGCCGGGCGAACACGTCGGTGGTCCACTCGTCGGCGTCGTACTGCCTTCCGTCGTAGTGCGCAGTATTGGTGATCCGCGTGGTGAAAAGCGCAACGTCACCGAAGAAACGCACGCGAGCGCGCCCGACGCGATCCATCGCCGAATGAGTCAGGTCGCCAGAGGCCACGAAGCCCAGAAACTCCGCCTTGGTGGACACCCCGGACTCCGAGACGATCACCCAGTCGTCGGCCATGAAGTCGCCGATCCTTTCGGCGTCGTTCGAGCACATCGCGACGTTCCACTCGTCTGCAGTTGCAGTCAGCACCGCTGTTTCCTGATCCGACATGGCCTCTCCCTCTACCGTCGTCACCCTCGGCGGGTGATGCCTCGACGGCAGGGTTCCCGCAAGGTGGACGTCGAACCGACGAACTACGAGAGGGCAGAGATGACAGACACCAGTCGCACCGAGCTTGCAGCTCAGGCGTACATCTACGGATTTCCCCTCGTTTTCAATCTCGACCAGGTCCATCGGTACGTTCACGACGGTGTCGGAGCGAACCCCGCCGCACCTTTCAACACCTTCAGTCACGCCCGCACACTCGCCGGCCCGGCAGATACTTTTGTCACGATCAACAACGACACCGTGTATTCCATGGCGCAGATCGACCTTTCTGTCGGCCCCGTTGCGCTGCACGTCCCCGATACCGATGGCCGTTACTACGTCCTCCAGTTCGTCGACGCCTGGACAAACAATTTCGCTTACGTCGGGCACCGTGCCACCGGCACCAGGAGCGGAGACTTCCTTCTCGTCCCACCCACCTGGACCGGAACCCCGACCGCCCAGACCACAGTGATCAGATTTCCCACGACCGTTGCATCGATCGTCGGTCGGTGGGCGTGCGGCGGCGACGACCTCCCCTCCGTGCACGCCTTGCAGGACGCCACCACCCTGACCGTCGTCGACTCCGCCGGGGCTCCGGCCGGTCTACCGGTCCCCGACTCCGAGGTCAGCCAGGACCTCCTCTTCCTCGAGAAACTCCGCATCTGGTCGCAGGCCTTTCCGCCGGCCCCGCGCGATCGAGAACTCCAGGATTCGTTCTCACCGATCGGAGTCAACGAGCACGGGGCCTCCCCCTATGTATCGCTGTCTGCCGACGACGCTGCGGCGCTCGCAGACGGGTTGACCGCCGGAGAGAAGAATCTGCACGAAGCACTCACGCACGGCTCCAGCCCCGAGGCCAACGGTTGGAAGCTGACTTTCCACGCCTTCGACTACAACCTCGACTACTTCGAGGTCGGTGCAATCGACGATCCACAATTCAAGATCGCCGATCCCAGGTTGCGAATCATCGAACGAGCGGCGGCGGCCAAGGGCGGGCTGTGGGGCAACCACCCCTACGAAGCGGCGTACATCATGACCTACGTCGACGATCAGGGAACGCAATTGAACGGAAACCGCACCTACACGATCAGACTCGACCCCACTCCGCCGGTGAGCGCCTTCTGGTCGCTGACGATGTACTCGGTGCCGGACTTCTTCCTCGTGGCGAACCCCATCGACCGATACTCGATCGGCGACCGCACTCCCGGCATCGTCCACGACGCCGACGGTGCGTTGACGATCACAATCAGTCACGAGGAGCCGAAAGATGCCACGGCGAAGGCGAACTGGCTCCCCTGCCCGCGCGGAGACTTCCGACCGGTCCTGAGAATGTACGAACCTTCGCCCGCCGTACTCGATCAGTCCTACGTCGTCCCCGCTATCACTCGCTCGCGAGAATGACGGCTCACGTCTGACGGCCTGCCCCAGGCCAGGCCGTCAGACGGACACAGAATCAGGCGTGAGTGCCGCCGTCCACACGGATCTCCGTGCCGGTGATGAAGGCACCATCGTCGGATGCCAGCATCGCGATAACTCCCGCAACACTTTCCGGCCCGGCCATGGGAGCACCACCGGACTCCAGATCAGTGCTCAGAATTGGCGACAGCTTGCCGAAGAGCGACCAGTCGGTGTCTTCCGGCAGGTACGACGCCGTGGTGTCGGTGATCCCGCTCTTCACACTGCCCGGAGCTACCGCGACGGCGCGCAGACCCTGCTTGCCGTATTCGAGAGCCAGTGCGTGAGTGAAGGACTGGATTCCTCCCTTACTCGCCGCATATGCGGCCATGTACGGGTGCGCGAAGGCTGCGGAGGTGGAGCTGAAATTCACCACCACTGCGTTGCCGGTGGCCAGGAGAGCTGGCAGTGCCTGACGAGTGACGAGGAAGGTGCCGGTCAAGTTCACGGAGATCACCTGATTCCACAAGTCCAGTGAGGTCTCGTGGGTGTGCCCGCCTCGCAATATCCCGGCGGCGTTGACCAGTACGTCCAATCCCCCGAGAGCCGAAATTGCCTGACCCACAACCGTGATGACGGAACTCTCGTCACCGATATCGACGACGACGGTGTCGAGACGACCCTCCGTCGAGGCATGTTCAGCCGACCTCCGGGTGTCTGCCAGACCCTTCTCGGAGATGTCGGCAGCGACCACGCGGCCACCTTCGGCGAGCAACCGCAGCGCGGTGGCCTGCCCGATTCCCGATCCTGCGCCGGTGACGAGAATACGACGACCTTCGAAACGATTCATTGCTGTGTACCTTTCACGAAAACGAGTTGGCTGGTAATCCAGGCTCGGCGGCGCCGACACTCACAACTCACCCGCGAGAAACTTCAGGTACGGGAAATACGCAGCACTGCAACAGGTGTGGCACTGCGAAATCTCAGCGAGGTAATGCTCGCCGAAGTGGCGAATGTCAGACGGATCCGGCCGGTGCGGCCAAGGCTCTTTCGATCCAGACAAGACCAGAGGGGCGGCGGTCGATCGCCTTACGCCCCCGGCGGAATGTCGCTACGCCGAATCGGGCCGTGCGCAGTGCACGGCCGGAATCGAGAGTACAGCGGCGTATGGACATCACAGGCACCGTAGCAGCGCGAGTACAAGTCGCTCAAACGCGTTGTTCGCGACGCAGGTTTGATTCAGGTAATCAGATGTCACTTCTGGACAACTGTGCCGACTTAGGCAGCACTAACCTGATGGCATCTCGAAAACCCGATCCAGGAGCACAGTCGATGACACATGCAGACGCCACGAGCACAACAACTCCCCGGGCGAGCGTCCTACGAACCGCTGACCACAATCGCGGACTCAACGACGTTCTCGCCGTCGTCGAAGCAATGGAGCGACCGAGCGACCACCTGCTGCGGATCACGGCTCGTTTGACGGAGTCGACCGACGATCCGACCTGGTCACGCCCGAACGTCACCGTACGAATGAATCTCGGGCCCAATTTCGACGACGCTTCGCGTGTGTACACGGTGCGTTCCTACGATTCCGCCACCGGATCGATCGTCATCGACGTGGTCCTGCACGGACAGACCAGCCCGATGATGAGGTGGGCAGCGGCGTTGACCATCGGTGACACCTTCGGTCTCACCGGTCCGCGACCACACTTCTTGGTCCCCGACGTTCCAGGTCGACGGATCGCACTTTTTCTGGACGGCACCGCAATACCTGCGCTGTACTCGATCATCGAGCAGCTACCTACCGACGTGGTCGGAATCGGCTGGGTCACAACAGATGACGAGGTCGCTTTCGCCGAACTGCCCACCCTCCCCGGCCTGGAGCTTCACCGCGTGAGCGCAGATCTCGCCGAGCCCGACGGCCCACTGGCGGTACGAGCACGCGAGCTCGCAGATCCCGCGAGCTACGTCGTGTGGGGAGCCGGTGAACGCAACGAGATGCGCGCAATCCGTAGGCACTTTCGGTCGACCGTCGGACTCGACAAAGACGACGTCGCGATATTCGGATACTGGAAGCGCGGCATCAGCAACACCGAAATCGACCTCCGTCGGCGCGAGAACTACGAGCGCATCCTCGCCGACGGTGGAACCCTCACCGACATCGACGACCTGGCCATCGAGATCTGATCGCGTACACCGGCCGACCTGACCGGCCGTGCACTGCGGTGATAAGTTCCTCTGTGCCAGCGGACCTCCACACAGGGGGTCAGGGAATCCGGTGTGAATCCGGAACTGACGCGCAGCGGTGAGGGTGACCGCCCGGGCTTACGCCACTGGATGAAAATCTGGGAAGGCGCTCGGGTGGGGCGATCTCGAGTCCGAATACCGGCTGGCAGCAGGGGTCAACAGGCGCCTGTTCACACGGTAACGGGCTCCGCGAACGAGCCCCTGCGAGAACGAGATTCCATGCGTCTGTCCAGACTTCGCCTACCCGCCGCTGCCGTCGCGGCCTTGTTGAGCGCGTCGTTGGTTGCCTGCTCCTCCGACGACAGTGCTGCCCGACAATCCAACTCTTCCGAACAATCGCGCGTGACAGTCCAGAACTGTGGCCGAGACGTCACGGTGGAGCGACCGATCGAACGGGCGATCGCGGTAAATCAGCCTGCGGCCGAAATGCTGTTCGCACTGGGAGTGCAGGACCGGATGGCCGGCTACGCCATGAGCGACGACGACGTACTCCCCGAGTTACGTGAGGCACGCGGTCAGGTTCAAGCTTTCGACACCGAGTTCCCGTCCTTCGAGAGTGTCCTCGAACGCGAACCGGACATGGTCTACACGACCTTCAATTACACGTTCACCTCGGAAGGCATCGCCGACCGGACCAAGTTCACCGACCTCGGGGTCGCGACGTACCAGTCGCCCAGCGAGTGCACCGGTCAGGATGCCGAGCAGAGCAAGGCCCTCACACTCGACGACTTGTACGCCGAAATCGGCGACGTGGCAACACTGTTCGACGTCAAGGACAAAGGTGTCGAGCTGACCGAGAGTTTGAAGGATCGCGCGGCCACCGCCACGGCGTCGCTGGGAGCCGAAAACGTGACGCTGGCGTGGTGGTACGCAGTCACGAAGACTCCGTACTTCGCCGGGTGCTGCGGTGCACCGGGAATCATGACCGACGCGGTGGGCGCGAAGAACGCCTTCGACGACAACAAACAGTACTGGCCCGAAATCGGTTGGGAGAGTGTGCTCGATCGAGACCCGACCGTGCTGGTGCTCGCAGATCTCGACCGCGGCGGAGACGGCGACAGTGCCGCAGACAAGATCGCGTTCCTCGAATCGGACCCGGTCGCCAGCAAGCTCACCGCAGTGAAGAACAAGCGTTACATCATCCTCGAGGGAACCACGATGGATCCCTCGATCCGCAATGTCGGTGGCATCGAACAGCTCTCCGACGGGCTGCGCCAGTTGGGTGTGGTCTAGATGTCCGCGGAGATCAGTGAACTGGTGCGCCAGTGGGACGACCAGCAGGCGGCATACATCGCCGACCGCGAAAAGCGATTCGACGCGATTCTCGACGTTCTCGAATTGCAGTACGCGCACACCCCGTTCACGGTTGTCGACCTGGCCTGCGGACCGGGCTCACTGAGCGCCCGGATCCTCGAGAAGTTCAAGCACGCGAGCGTTGTGGGGATCGATTACGACCCGATGCTGCTGGAAGTCGCCCGTCAGTCGTCGACTCGTTTCGGAGACCGACTGCAGCTGGTCGACGCAGACCTGCTGAGCACCGATTGGCCGACTTCGGTGACTGCACCGGTGCAGGCGATAGTGTCGACAACAGCGCTGCACTGGTTACAACCACAACAGCTCGTCGAGGTGTACCGGCAGTGCCGCGAACTGCTGAGTCCTGACGGAGTCCTGCTCAACGGTGATCACTTTCGCTTCGACAGCCGCTTCCCTGTCATCGGTCGATGGGCGAAGGCTCACGACGAGCAGACGCAACGCTCCGCCTTTGCTGCCGGCGCTCCCGAGTGGGACAGCTGGTGGGACGAGCTGCGGGCAACTCCCGGCATCGGACCAATGACCGACGAGCGAGAGCGCAGATTCGCCGGACGCGACGCTACCGCGCCCACTGCCGTCGACTTCCAGTTGGCGGCGCTCGCGCAAGCAGGTTTTCGAGAGTCGGGAACGGTCTGGCAACTGTTCGACGACTACGTGGTCTACGGCGTGAGATGACGACAAGAGTTCGCCTGCGTGACAAACCTACAACCGTCACCCTGCTGTGGGTGATCGGTGTTGTCACGCTGGCCGGGTCGGCCGCCCTGGCGATCACGTTGGGGCCGGCCGGTCTGTCGGTCGGTGAGGTGGCCTCGATCGTCATCGGCCATCTCGGCGGTACCGCGGCGGACGTCAGCCCTATCCGCGACGGCATCGTGTGGGATCTCCGTCTGCCACGTACTCTGCTCGCCGCGCTCTGCGGTGCGGGCCTCGGGCTGTGCGGGGCGATCATGCAGTCTCTGCTTCGCAATCCACTGGCTGATCCTTTTGTCCTCGGTATCTCGTCCGGCGCCTCGACCGGTGCCGTACTGATCGTGATCCTCGGAGTGGGGTCGGGGGTGATCGGCTTGTCGAGCGGCGCCTTCATCGGCGCGGTGATCTCCTTCGCCCTTGTGTTGCTGCTCGCCCATGCGGCCGGCGGCACGCCGGATCGGGTGATCCTGGCCGGAGTCGCCGCGACCCAACTGTTCTCGGCGCTCACCTCGTTCATCGTGATCACCTCGGCCGATCCCGAGCAGACTCGCGGCGTGATGTTCTGGCTCCTGGGCTCACTCGGCGGCGCCGACTGGCTCGACGTCGCGCTCTGCGCTGCGGTGGTCGCCGTCGGCCTCGTGGTCTGCCTGACTCACTCCCGCGCACTCGACGCCTTTGCCTTCGGCGAGGACGCGGCGTCGTCGCTGGGGGTGAACGTGTGGCGGGTGCGCGTGACCCTGTTGTTGGCAACAGCTTTGATGACGGCGGTGATCGTGAGCGTCGCAGGCGCCATTGGCTTTGTGGGCCTCGTCCTCCCGCATGCGGCACGGGCTCTCGTCGGTCCGAGCCATCGGCGACTGCTGCCCGCGTCCGCACTGATCGGCTCGATCTTCCTGGTCTGGGTCGACGCCGTGGCACGTACAGCCATTGCGCCGCAGGAACTCCCGGCCGGTGTGGTAACCGCGTTGGTCGGTGTGCCTGCGTTTGCCGTCATCCTCTGGAGACGAAAGGCCAGGCCATGACACTCGAAGCGGCCGGCGTCAGCTGGCGGGTCGGCGGGGCGCTCATAGTCGACGCCCTCGACGTGTCCCCCACCGTCGGAAGTACGGTGGGGCTTCTCGGCCCCAACGGTTCGGGAAAATCGACACTGCTGAAACTGCTTGCCGGGCAGAACCGTCCGACAATCGGGGAGGTGACTCTGGACCGAACTCCGTTGCCTGACTGGAAACGCCGAGATGTCGCGCGTCGGATTGCCACCGTCGATCAGCACAGCAACACGGAGATCGACCTGACGGTAGCCGAGGTCGTCGAATTGGGACGCACCCCGCACCGCGGATTGTGGGGCGGGCATTCAGGTTCCGACCGCGACGCCGTCCGCGCGGCGATCGAACACACCAACCTCTCCGGGATGCTCGACCGGTCGTGGCACACCCTGTCCGGCGGGGAGCGCCAACGCGTGCAGATCGCGCGCGCCCTCGCTCAGGAACCTCACGAGTTGCTGCTCGACGAACCGACCAATCACCTGGACATCAACCATCAACTCGAATTGCTCGCGCTCGTGCGTCGCCTGCCCACCACCACGATCATGGCATTGCACGATCTGAATCTGGCCGCCATGTTCTGCGATTCGATAGTGATGCTGAACCGTGGCTCCATCGTTGCCCACGGAAGCCCGACCGAGGTCCTCACCGCCGACCTGATAGCCGAGGTCTACCAGGTCGATGCCGAAGTCCGCCTGGACGGTCCCGGCGGAGTACCCACCGTGAGATACCTTCCACCCAGCTCGGATTAGACGCACGCGGATCTGTCATTCACGCGAGAGCATCGCCACTGCTTCGCGTTCGAGGTCGACGTACGGTTCCCCACTGACGTCGATCGCCACCCGGCTGAGCGTTCCACCGGTAAACGCCCATGGTGAGGTACCCGGGTAGTCGTCGGTCACAGGCTCCCCGCTGTCACGGCCTGCATTGAGCCCTTCGCCACCGCCGATGCTGAACTTGCCTGGCTGAGTGCGGATTCTGCCCTCACCGACTTTCCGATCGCCGTAGTAGAGGCCGAGCACCCCGTGCGCAGTGCCCGACGGATCCTCACCTTCCTTGTCGAAAGTTGCTGCCAAGATTACATTTTCGCCGATGGGAAGGTCTTCGGTGGCATCGATCTTCTGCTGTTCACTGCCGAGGAAGTTGTACACGTAATGCAGTCGGTTGTCCTTGACGTACAGCGAGTGACCACCGAACCTGCCGCCATGCGAGAACAGCACACCGGCCGCACCCGGTTCGGCCAAGTCGACAACTGCCCCGATCGAGTATGAACGATTACGAAGGTTGACAGCGACGGCTTCCGGTACCTCGGCTCCCCCTGGACGGTAGACGTACCGGTTGCGCGGCGGAGCCAGCTGGGGGCGAGGTGTGGTGAGGAGTTCGACACCTGACCGATCATCCAGTGGCAGAGCTTGATTGGCGCCGGCCTCGTGGAACCACAACCCCACGAGCTCGGCGAGCCTGCCGGGTTCTTCGCCGGAAAGGTTCCGGAGCTCGGCTCGGTCCACCTCCGTGTGGTAGAGCTCCCAGGTGTCTTCGGAGAAATGACCCCATCCGCTCAGAGTCGGGTGCGTGGTGACGGCCTTCCACCCGTCATGCCAAATCCCTCGTCCTCCGAGCATCGAATAGAACTGGGTGTGCTTGGCGGTGGGGATGTTGCCGGCGTCGAAGCTGTACCGCATGCTCACGCCTTGGATCGGGTGCTGGGTGTATCCCTTCACCGTGTCGGGCAAGTCGACACCGACGCAGTCGAGCAGAGTCGGGACGACGTCGATGGCATGGTGGTACTGATCTCGAATCTCGCCTCGGGCGTCGATACCCTCCGGCCACGAGATGATGCAGGGGTCGCAGGTTCCGCCGTTGAACGAGTACCGCTTCCACATCTTGAAGGGCGTGTTGAACGCCATCGCCCACCCGTTGGGATAGTGGTTGTACGTCTCGGTGCTGCCCAACTCGTCCAGCTTTGCCAGGTTCTCGGCGAGGTCGTCGGGTACCCCGTTCGCGATTTTGTTCTCGTTGACTGAACCGTCGGGTCCGCCCTCACCGCTGGCACCGTTGTCGGAAACCACCACGATGATCGTGTTGTCCAGCTGCTCGATTTCTTCGAGGTATTCGAGCAGGCGTCCGATCTGATCGTCGCAGTGCGAGAGGAAGCCCGCGTACACCTCCGCCATCCGTGAGAACAGTCGTTGCTCGTCAGCGGACAGGGTGTCCCAGGGGCGGGTGAAATCCAGCGGCGGGAACGGTTCGCCGCCAGGTCCGGTGCGGGTGTCAGGAGTGCCTATCGGGTTGAGTGAGGGCAGAGTCGTGTCGTTCGGGACAAGTCCCATGTCCTTCTGCCTCGCCAGAATCTCATCCCGCATGGCTTCGTACCCTGCGTCGAACCTGCCTGCGTAGCGATCGGCCCATTCGCGGGGCGCGTGATGTGGAGCGTGTGCGCACCCGGGTGCGTAGTAGAGAAATACAGGCCGGTCCGGAGCTATCGACTTCACGTCGCCGATGTATTCGAGCGCTCTGTCGGTGATGTCGACGCTGAAGTGATACCCCTCTTCCGGCGTCGACGGCTGTTCGACGGGGTGGTTGTCGTGGACGAGGTCGGGATACCACTGATTGGTCTCGGCACCGAGAAAGCCGTAGAACCGCTCGAATCCGCGACCGACCGGCCAATTCCGTTTCGTGGAAGCAAGATTCATCTCGTCTTCGGCGCAGAGGTGCCATTTCCCGACCATCGCGGTACTGAACCCCTGCTCGACCAGAACCTCGGCGAGCGTGGCACATTCGGGAGGGATGTGACCGTTCCCGCCGGGAAACCCGACCGCGCACTCACTGATGCAAGCCATTCCGTTGGTCGTGTGGTTCCGGCCGGTGAGCAGACACGATCGCGTCGGTGAGCACAGCGCTGTGGTGTGCCACTGCCCGTACCGCAATCCGTTGCCCGCGATGCGGTCGATGTTCGGCGTCTCGATCGGTCCCCCGTAGCAACCCAAGGCGCCGAATCCGACGTCGTCGAGAACGATGTAGAGAATGTTAGGCGTGCCGGCGGCAGCCTTCGGCTGCTCGTACGGGCTCCAGTCGGGAATCGAATCGCGAATATCGAGGTTGACGACGCCTTTGAATGCGTTGGCCATGACCTGGCTCCTTGTAGGTGATCTGAATGCCAGCCTCTACGGCTGCATGGTCAATCGCATACCCCGATTGTGCTCACCGAAGCGCTGTCGCCCGAAATGGGCGATGCCATCTTCGGCAGGAGGTCCGAGTATGAAAGTGCCGGGTCTGTCATCGCCTCACTGGAAGCCAGGGACCACATGAGCAGTCAATTCGTTGAAGCCTCCACCTCCGATAACCCTGACCCGCTTCCGAGCTGGCAGGACGGCACGCCGAAACAGGCCATCAGGCAATTCGTCGAACGCGCGACGACTGAGGGAAGTCCGGACGAAATCGCACCGGAAGACCGGATCGCAGTCTTCGACAACGACGGAACTCTGTGGTGTGAGAAGCCGATGCCGATCCAACTCGACTTCATCTTGCGCCGCCTCGTCGAGATGACCAACCAGGATCCGACTCTTCGCAACCGTCAACCGTGGCAGGCGGCCTTCGAGCAGGACTACGCCTGGTTGAACGATGTGATCTCGAAGCACTATCGCGGCGACGACAGCGCACTGAAGGTGCTCGCGGCCGGTGTCCTGGCGGCATTCGCCGAAGTCACAGTCGACGAATTCGAAACCCACGCCGGCCCGTACAGATATGGAACCGAATCGGCCGACGACCCGTCATCGCGGCCGGAAACAGCAACGGTGACCTACCGATGTTGCAGTTCGCCGAACACCCGAACATTCCGGCACTTCGTCTTCTGGTGCTCCATGACGATCCGGAACGCGAGTTCGACTACGTGGACGGAGCCGAGCACGCACTCGACGCCTCGCGCGCAAACGGGTGGACAGTGGTGAGCATCAAAAACGACTGGAAGACAGTCTTCGAACCACTCGCCGAATGACAGTATGGACGTGTGACCCTCGATGATGTCGCCGACGAACTCTACGGCCTCGACCCCGGCGAGTTCGTCGAGGCGCGTACAAAGCATGTGAAGGCTGCCCGGGAGGACAACGACCGCACACTGGCCGCGGAGATCGGAAAACTTCGGAAGCCAACCACCGTGGGATGGTTGGTCAATCTCATTTCGCGCAATCTATCCGAAGATCTGGATGCACTTCTCGCGCTTGGCGAATCGCTACGCGACGCCCAACGCCATCTCTCAGGTCAGGACTTGCGACGGCTGACGACACAGAGGCAGCAGGTGGTGCGAAGTCTCGCCCACAAATCCGGTGAGATCGCGGCTTCGCGTGGAAAGAATGCCGGTGAGGATGCGTTACGTGATGTCGCGCAGACCCTCAATGCCGCCCTGTCCGACGAGGAGACTGCCGCGCAGGTCCGACTCGGACGAGTTGTGACCGCTGCCAGTTACAGCGGTTTCGGGCCGGCGGGACTTGCTGTAGTGGAGGAGGATTCCGCACAAGATGCCCCTGCGATCCACACCGAAGACAGCGCTCCGGCCAAATCCACTGCTCCGGATCGCAAGGCCGAACAAGCCAAGGCGAAAGCAGAATTGAAGGAAGCCAGGGCAGACCTCGAGAAAATCCGACGACGGGTCAAGGCCGAGACCGCCCAGTTCGAGGATGCCAGGTCAAAGCTGTCCGACCTCGACCGCCGCATCGAAGAACTCCGCGCCGATCTCGAACACGCAGAACAGGAACGACAGTTCGCCAAGAACACCGAGAAGGCTGCCGGCGTCGCGGTTCGAGAGTCCGAGGATGAGCTTCGCGAGGCCGAGCGCCGGGTCGACGAAGCAGAAGAGGGCCTTGACGAGACGGAATGAGTTGCACGTTCGGAGATCTTGACCTCTACAGCAGTTCAGGTTCTAGCGTGATTTCATGACATTCACCCGAATCGAACTCGACTACCTGGCCACACAGACTCTCGGACGCCTCGCGACGGTTCAACGGAATGGAACGCTGCAAGTCAGTCCGGTCGGATTCCACTACAACCCGGATACAGCCACGATCGACATCAGCGGTTACAACATGACGGGCAGCCGTAAGTTTCACAACGTCGCGGAGAACGGGCGGGTCGCGTTTGTCGTGGACGACATCGCATCTGTAGATCCATGGCGGGTCAGGTGCGTCGAAATCCGTGGACGGGCAGAGGCTTTGGATGTTGCGGGCGCTGGTGCGCATGGTCTCGACGCACCGATCATCCGTATCCACCCCGAACGCATCATCAGCTTCGGCCTCGACGACAAAGAACTGGACGTCCACCAGTTGGTCGTGAACGGACGTGACGTCTGAATGCACGAATCGAATTGATCAGCCTGCGGCGGCTTCGAGTTCACTCAGTGATTCCTCGAGGTGGCCCAGGAGCCGCTGCAGGTGCGGAACATTGCGGCGGCAACCGACGAGACCGAACTGCATGGTGTCCGCGTAGCCGATGACGGTGATGTTCATTGCCTGCCCGTCCAACGGAATCGATGCCGGATAACAGCTCTCGAGCTTCGCGCCATTCCAGTATCGCGTCGTCGTCGGGCCGGGGACGTTGGAAATCACCAGATTGAAGACTGGACGCCCGGTGATCAGTCGGGATGAACCAGGGATCAGCGGCAACCCGAGGCCCGCGACGTTCAATGCACTGAGCGCCGTGATCTGAAGGGGCGTCAGGCCCGACATCAGGGACTTGGCGCTACTCATCGAGTCGTGAACTCTCTGAAGTCTGGCCGCCGGATCCGCCAATTCGGTTGCCAGATCACACAACACCGCACCTACGGCATTGCCGGAAGCCTCACCCTCAGTGCCTTTACGAAGTGATACCGGCACCATCGCGATCAACGGTTTGTCCGGCAACTCGTCCAGTTCGATCAGGTATCGCCGTAGCGCGCCCGCGCACATAGCCAACACCGCATCGTTGAGCGTCACGTCTGCAACGCAACTGACCTTGCGCAGGCGCTCGATCGGCCACGACTGCGCGGCGACACGCCTCGCTCCGGTGATCGGGACGTTGAAGATCGATTTCGGGGCAGCAAACGGCAACGGTGCGACGTGGTCCTTCACTGCCGAGGCAGCGGCGTTCACTATCGCAGGGCCCACCCCGACCACATCTTGCACGGTCTCGATCACGGAGCCCACCCGCCTCTGCAGGTCCAGCCCGCGACTGGCTCGAACCCGCCCCGAAGAAGGTCGCTGCGCCCACGGAGGCATCGATTCTCGATCGAGCGGGTCCGACGAGAGGCTGCGGTACCACGCCTGAACAGCAGACACACCATCCATGAGTGCATGGTGCGTCTTCATGTACACGGCAACTCGGCCGTCGGCGAGACCTTCGATCACGTACGCCTCCCACAGCGGCCGGTGCCGATCGAGCAGCGTGCCGTGGAGCATGGAGGTCAGCTCGAGCAATTCGCGGACTCGTCCCGGCTTGGGCAGCGCGAGCAACCGGACGTGATACTCGAGATCGACATCCGTGTCCTCCGTCCAACGCACCGGCGCGAAGTTCGACAAGAACTGCACCGGCTTGCGGCGGAAGAGGGGGCGAATCGAGTCGACGTCGGTGAGCGAACGGTAGAGCGACCTGGCGAATTCGCCGTCGTCTCCTTCCGGCGGAACGAAAAGCGACAGTCCACCGACGTGCATGGGATGCTCTCGTGACTCCATCAGCAGGAACATCGAGTCGAGCGGCAGCATCAGCGTCATGGCGATCCGTTCTCTCGGGCAGCTGCCCGGAGTACCGATCAGCCGCTGTTCGACAAAGTTACTCGCCCTGACTTCCCACATTGGCGACTCCGACAAAACATTGCCCCCTCGATTTCGACAGGAGTCCGATATTCCCGTCGACGAACGCCTTTTCGGGTCGTAGCACCTCACAGCGATGCGTGGGTGAATGACGAGACACAGAGCACTGCAACAAATTTCAATCCTCACAGCCACAAGTAGTAGCGAAGGCGATCGCAGTAATACTTTTGTCGGAATTGTTTCAAATTGTCTGTACATCCAAGTCACACGTGACTACCGTCACTCATCATCACAATCCCGACTGGTCGGTTGTACCCAAAGGAGAAATACATGTCCCGACGTTCGACGTCGCGTGGGCTTTTCGGCGCACTCGCCACCGCAACTGTGTTCGCCACCGTCACCGCGGTGGGAAGCTTGTCAGCAGGTATTGCAGGAGCCGCCCCGGCAGCGGAGATCCCCTTCGGCGGTTGGGATTCATGTCCGATCGACAATCCCGAGACCAGCACCTGTATGGACGTCACGGTTACCGGCGGAAACATGAAGATCGGCAAGCTTTCCGTCGGCATTCCCGCCGGGGCGATGCGCATCGCAGGCGGAGTTGCCTACCGGGAGAATCCAGAGGCCGAATTCGGATTCGACCAAGTCTTCATCCCACCGAACGACAACAGTCGGGGGATCTACGCCGAACCTATCGACATCCCCGGGGGCGCACTCGGAATCGACCTACCATTCAACAATCTCTTCGGACTGAACAAGGCCTCGGCCACCGTCGAGTCGACGTCTGCACTTCCCACCGTGGATGCATTTCAGCTTGGTGTGAAGCTACCCGTCAAATTGAAGATCGCGAACCCTCTCCTCGGCGGCAAATGCTACCTGGGCTCGGACAACAACCCCGTTCAACTCAACTTGGATGTGACCGAATACGGCGTCCTCGAAGAGGTTCCAGGTTTCCCGGATACTGCCGTCGTTCGAAACACCGGGCACACCGGACAGCCCTTCGCCGTCCCGACAGCTTCCGGATGTGGCCCGTTCGGCGTTCTGAATCCAATCGTCAACTGGCGCGCCGGGCTTCCCTCGTCCACCACGTCCAACTCCCTCGCCACGACGAGTGACGTCTACAACATCGGTGCCGACAGCCTCAGGCCACGGCCGGCCGGCTCACCCGAACCTGCTGCCGTCGCCGCCGAACGTAGCGCCAAGTAAGTAGGTCGGACTTCATTCATCGCCGGCTTCGGTGGCGTCGAGTAACGCACCGAGGGCGCGGTGGAGCTCGGCCAGTTCCCGCCCACCGGTTTTCGTCAGCACTTCCGTATTCTTTGCATCCAATTGGCGGACAATGTCTTTAGCGAGTTCTATGACTCGTTTCCCCTCGTCACTGAGATCGAGGCAAACGGCTCTCGCATCGCGACTGTCTCGTTCGCTGACAACAAACCCGCTCTTCTCCAACGCTCGCACGAGCTTGGATATGTAGATTCGCTGCAACCCTGTGTGCGCGGCGAGTTCTCGCTGACTAGGCCTCTCCCCCGCACTCACCAGACCATGGAGAGACGCGAGCACCGAATACTGGGCGTGGGTCAACCCGAGGTGCGCGATCGCTCGGTCAACCCCCGCCCGCCAGCGCAAGCCAAGGTGCCACACCAGCGACCCCGTCGTCCATATTTCTCGATCTTGCATTCAAATAGAATACATGGCTACTATCTAAATTAGGGTACATGGAAACTATTTGAGGAGTCGCAATGCCCACAATTCCCGTGCTCGACTCGACTGTGGCCTACCGCTCGTGCGGAGACGGAACACCCTTCGTACTTATCCACGGGAACCCCACATCCTCCTACCTGTGGCGAAACATCCTCCCGCAGATAGGAAATCTCGGCCAAGCGCTTGCCCCTGACCTCATCGGAATGGGCGCGTCGGGCAAACCGCCAATCGACTACGGTTTTCTCGACACCGCCCGTTACCTCGACGCATGGTTCGACCAGATGGAGCTCGACGACGTCGTACTCGTCGGACACGACTGGGGCGGGGCACTTGCACTGGACTGGGCTGCCCGCCATCCCGAACGCGTTCGAGGTGTTGCCTTCTTCGAAACGATCCTCCGTCCGATGACCTGGGACGAGCACTTCCCGGGAGACGCACGAGCGCGGGTCGAGGCCCTGAGAGCTCCCGGCATCGGCGAGACCAAGGTACTCGACGAAAACTTCTTCCTCGAAATTGCGCTTCACAGAACAGTTCTCGGAGAACTGTCCGAAACCGATGCTGAAACCTATCGCGCCCCTTACCCCTCGCCGGAGAGTCGCCGGCCCCTTCTCGAGTGGCCACGGTCCTTCCCCGTCGAAGGAAGTCCCGGCGACGTGAATGCACGAGTGGCGGCGTACAGCGATTGGCTCGCAGAAAGCAGCGAGGTACCCAAACTCCTTCTCACCTTCAGCGGCCCCGCCGAACTTCTCATGATCGGACCTGACGAAGTCGCGTGGAGCCGATCGAATATCGCAAACCTCGAGGTGAAACAGTGCGGTCCCGCAGGACATCTCGCCCCCGAGGATCAGCCTGCGGCCATCGCGGCGGCGATCACCGAATGGACACAGCGGCAACACTGCTTCAGCCGCGACTGAAGTGGGACCGTCGCCACGTTCTCTGAGCGCCGGTTTCCCCGACCCATGCGGTAGCGATCCAGACGGTGCTCCGAAATATGGGACCGACACCACCTCCGCCGGATTTGTCCGATATAACTAACTGGCGAGTACGCCGGTTGGGACGAGGTCGAGAACGAGGGGGCGTGTGTGGTGAACGAGGACGGGTTGGGGCGAACGTCGGGATCGGGGGCTCCACACCGGGTGGGCGGCTTTCTTTATCACCGCAACGGCGACCGGTGGGAGTGGTCGGACGAAGTCGCACGGATTCACGGATACGAACCCGACCAAGTGGCTCCGACGACGGAATTGATGCTCGCGCACAAGCATCCCGACGACCGAAGACACGTTGCCCAGACACTCCATGCCATCCGCACTTCAGGCGGCCCGTTCAGCAGCCGCCACCGCATTATCGACACCGCAGGGGACACTCACTCGGTAATCGTCGTCGGCGACAGCGTCGTGGACGAGTCGGGTGCTGTGGTCGGCAGCTCAGGCTTCTACATCGACGTCACCGAAACCCTGGACAGCACGGTGAAAGCATCTGTCGACGTGCTGGTCAACGAAATCACTGCTTCTCGCGGGGTGATCGAGCAAGCCAAAGGCATGCTCATGGTGATCTACGGAATCTCTGCCGATCGAGCTTTCGACATCCTCGTGTGGCGTTCGCAGGAGACCAACGTGAAACTCAGGGATGTTGCCGAGCAGTTGATAGTTCGCACGCTGGACGATTTCCGGGTCCCGACACTTCTGCGGACCCGGTTCGATCACTTGCTGTTACAGGGTTGAACTTCTAACCCGGCTGAACCACGAACTGGGAGATGCTTAAGGCGGTTCCCGTGGCTGGCTGCTCAACCTCGAGGAACCTCGCCCGCATTGATTCCGGGACGGTCCGATGCGGCCTATCCCCGTTGTTACCCAACGCGGAGTAAAAGGAAACTACTTGTCGTCAGACTTCTTCTCGGAGGTCTCCTCGACCAGTTCAGGCGCCTGTTCTCGAGTTGCCATTCCGCCGTCGCCGCCCTTGTCCACGGGCCCTGGGTGCCCACCCTTGGGCGACTGGTCGTTGTTGTCTTTCTCGGTCATGCGGTCATCCCCGTCATTTGGTCCTGTCAGTCATACGGCGTGCGGCCTTTCAGGAGCCTCGGCCCGCCTCCCTCTCAATCTAACGCTCTCAGCACTTCCCGCAACCCTCACCGGTTTTGTTTGCATTTCAGCGCTTTCGGGCAGGTGACTGCGAACAGCATTTCCGCGATGAGAGGTCGATCCCAGTGCGCGCAGTGACTTGGCAAGGCAAACGAAAAGTAAGCGTCGATACGGTTCCGGACCCGAAGATCGTCGAACCCAGTGACGCGATCATCAAGGTCACCACGACGAATATCTGCGGATCCGATCTGCACCTGTACGAGACTCTGGGTGCGTTCATGAATGCCGGCGACATTCTCGGTCATGAACCGATGGGCATCGTCGAAGAAGTCGGCTCGGAAGTCACGAATCTCGAGATAGGCGACCGCGTCGTGATCCCGTTCCAGATCTCGTGTGGCAACTGTTTCATGTGTGATTCGAGCCTCTACACACAGTGCGAGACGACTCAGGTCCGCGATCAGGGAACGGGCGCAGCGTTGTTCGGCTTCTCCGAGCTGTACGGCTCGGTGCCAGGCGGGCAGGCCGAGTACCTTCGAGTACCGCAAGCACATTTCACACACATCAAAGTTCCCGAAGGTCCCGCGGATTCGCGATTCGTCTACCTCTCCGACGTGCTTCCCACAGCCTGGCAGTCGGTTGAATACGCCGACATCCCGCCGGGTGGGTCCGTGACCATCCTCGGTCTCGGACCGATCGGTGACATGGCGGCCCGCATCGCTCACCACAAGGGATTTCGAGTAATCGGCGTGGACCGTGTACCCGAACGCCTTGCACGCCTTGCCGAACGCGGGATCGAAACCCTCAATCTCGACGACTACGGCAGCAAGATCGGTGACGCAGTCAGAGATGCGACGAACGGCCGTGGAACCGATTCGGTGATCGATGCTGTCGGAATGGAAGCTCACGGGTCTCCGATCGGAAAGCTCGCGCAGCAGTTCGTCGGACTCCTTCCCGATGCTCTTGCCGCGCCTGCGATGCGTAACGCAGGAATCGATCGACTCGGTGCGGTCTATTCGGCCATCGACATCGTTCGGCGCGGGGGGACGATTTCTCTGATCGGTGTATACGGCGGCATGGTTGATCCACTGCCGCTGATGACTATGTTCGACAAGCAGATTCAGCTCAGGATGGGTCAGGCGAACGTCAAGAAGTGGGTAGACGACATCATGCCTTTGCTCACTGATGACGACCCACTCGGCGTCGACACCTTTTCCACTCATCAGCTGCCGCTCGATCAGGCGCCACACGCCTACGAGATCTTTCAGAAAAAGCAGGAAGGCGCGGTCAAGATCCAACTGAAACCGCACGGGTAATAATCAGCACCGATTCCATCCACGTTCGACAGAAAGAAACTGAAACCGAAATGGCTCGCGAACTCACCGTCTCCGACAGCGTCGTCGTCAATGTCGACGCGCTTTCTCTCTATGAGCTCATCAGCGATCCCACTCGCATGGGCGACTGGAGTCCCGAAAACCTGGGAGCTACCTTGCGGGGAGACCGCGAAAGCGCTTTCCTGGGTATGGAGTTCGACGGGCACAACAAACGTGGGCGCGCGCAGTGGACCACAAGATGCACCGTCACCGCTGCCGACGCCGGGAAACTGTTCGAATTCCGTGTTCACAAGATCGGCCTTACCACGCCACGAATCTCTGCCGCTATTGCAACCTGGCGGTACCGATTTCAGCCCGTCCCCGGTGGAACCCGAGTTACCGAAACGTGGATCGACGACAGACGGGGCTGGCCGGATTTTGCGGCCGACATATTCGACAAGGTTGCCACCGGCGGAAAGACGTTCGCCGACTTTCAGCGCGGCAACATCCGCAAGACGCTGCTGAACATCAAGAGCGCCGTTGAGCAGGAGGTATCCGGCATCGAAGGCAGCACCGGCTGACCGACCAGCACTGCTTGTGGCAGTTTCTGCCACTTTTGGTACAGTGCGGATATGGCAACAGCCCGCCGCACTGCACTACTTCTCCGCGTCTCGCAGAGTTGCGCTGCCGCTTTCGTCGAACGCGGCGACACTTCGACGACCATCGCGGAGCTCGCCGAACGGGCAGAAATCTCCGAGCGCACCTTCTATCGCTGCTTTGCCACCAAGGAAGAGAGCATCTGGCCGATGCTCGACGAGGGAAACCGCAGTCTTGCCACCGCCCTCAGCGCGCAATCCCGCGAATTCGGACTCTCAGCGGCAGTGAAGACGGCCTTTATCGCATCGGTCGGCGAGTCCTTCGAGCCGATGACTCGGTCACTGATGCCCATCATCTTCGGCGACGCGGCGCTCCGGAGAGTTTGGGAATCAGCAACTTTCGAGACGATGGAACTGATCCGCCCAGAAGTTGCACGTCTGATCGATCGGCCAGAAGGCTCGCTCGACACGACAGCGGCTTCGGGCCAGGCAACACTGGCGGTAGTGGCCGCACTGCGCGAGATGGCAGACCTCCGGACCCCCGCACCCAAGGCCATCGCCCGCGCGCTCGGCGCGTTCTCGAAGCCATATCTCGCAACACCAACAGGTTAGGAACAATCATGACTCAGGATCTCTCCGGAAAAATCGTTCTCGTCACTGGCGGCGCACGCGGCCTGGGCGAGGCGTTTGCGCGCGGCATCGTCGCGGGTAACGGCCGCGTCGTCATCGGCGACCTACTCGACGACGACGGCCGAGCAGTGGCCGAATCTCTCGGCGACGCAGCACGTTACGTTCACCTCGACGTCACCGATCCGGCGTCTTGGAAGTCCGCCGCCGAGTACGCGGTATCCGAATTCGGCGCGATCAACGGTTTGGTCAACAATGCCGGAATCTCGGCTTCCGGCCAGACGGTCGCCGAAGAACCGCTCGAGACGTTCCAACGCATCATCCAGATCAACCTGGTGTCCGTACACACCGGTATCCACACGGTGGTGCCGTTCATGAAGGCAGCAGGCGGCGGATCCATCGTGAACATCTCCTCGGCCGCCGGCCTGATGGGCATGGCTCTGACCAGCGGTTACGGCGCAGCCAAGTGGGGCGTGCGTGGGCTGAGCAAGATCGCCGCCGTCGAACTCGGTCGCGACAAGATTCGGGTCAACTCCGTACACCCCGGCATGGTCCTCACCCCCATGACTGCGCCGACGGGCATCAGCCTCGAAGAGGGCGCATTCCCCAACAATCCGTATCGCCGTGTCGGTCGCCCGGAGGAGTTGGTCGGTGCGGTCACCTACCTACTTTCCGACGATGCCTCGTACACAACAGGTTCCGAGATCGCCGTCGACGGTGGTTGGACCGCCGGACCGTCGATCGAATACATCGCCGGCCAGTAAGGCAGGGATCCGTTCCCGCCTGAACCTGCGCATTCCGAACGTCCTCAGGTAGATACCAACGTCTCCCTGATTGCATTCGGAGAACTCAACTTTCGCAGGCGCTGCAGCGCACGATGCAGGTCGAGTGACACCTGGTCGGTCGTACGGGCGAGCGATGTTGCCGTCGCCTCACTGTCGAGGCCGACGATCAACCGCAACACCAGGACATCGCGTTCGACAACCGGGAGCGCTGTTGGAGGCGGGAGCGGGCCACTGCTGAACCGGTCGGATGCCGCCCGAGCAATCGCGACGCTTGTACTCACGTACAGCAGGCGCAGGAAAGGCTGATTCGCCGCCGATCCGCCACAAACTGCCGTGAGAACAGAGATGCATGCAGCATCCGCGGCGGAGTCGGAAACGGCCCGATCAAGCTCGGCGCGGCACCGCAGCACAACCATCGGGCGAAACACTGCGTACAGATCGGTCATGGCTTCATGGCTACCGCTCCGTGCCGCGGCGGCCAACATCTCGAGCGAGCCTTCCTGCAACATGGGCTTACAATCTCTCTCGACCCGAAATTCGTCGTGTAGCCGGGGATCAGCTGGATCCGAACAGTCCGGCGAAGGGGTTCACTGTCGGCGCAGGTGCCTGATCTTGCCCGCCTTGCCATTGGTTCTGATTGCCCCAGTCGTTGCCCTGATTCCAGTTACCACCCTGGTTCCAGCCGCCGTTTCCACCATGGTCCCAATCGTGCGAGTGATCGCCACCCTGATCTCCGTACGGACTGTTATCAGCCTGTGTTACATCATGATTCACAGTATCCGCCGAGGCCGGTGCGGCGAGCACGGCAACGGGTACGGTCAATACCGCACCCGTCACAGCGAGCTTGGTCCAGAAGTACTTCCTACGTTGTTCCGGTGCGGATAGTCGTGTCATGATCGATCCCTTCTCCGAAGATTTCTCCAGACTCTCTCTGGCTGTCCCGAACGGGGCACACACCAGTGAAGTCCTGCATCCTGGCCGTCCACTGGCACAACCCTGGCAGATTCCTGGCAGGGCTGATTTCAAACCGAACGCCTTGCACTACACAGTGTTCCGATGCCGCCTCGTTGTTGTTCGCACCCCAGTTCCGACCGTTCCGTTCCAGGCGGCAAGGGGTCGCTCGGGCGTAAAGTCGAGAGGGTTCGGCTCAGTCGTCCAGAGCGGAAGGACACCCAGAAAATGCGGAGCGATGGAGATACGTGGGACATCGTCAGTAGCGTCGGACTCACCGCGCTTGCAGTGGCGACCTTCCGCGCATTGGAAAGCGCCCGCTCGGACGCGATCATCGAAGACAAGTTCGCATCGTGGTTCGTAGAAGCTGCAGCGGAGCCGCATTTCACAGCTCTTCTGAAAGATCCGGCACTCCTCGACGACACACCCTTCGGCGGTTTCATGGGATTGCGAACCAGGTTCTTCGACGAATTCTTCTTGTCGTCAACCGAATCCGGAGTAAAGCAGGCGGTAATCGTTGCGGCGGGGTTGGATTCGCGTGCGTACCGGCTGGATTGGAACTCAGAATCCACAGTGTTCGAAGTAGATCAACCAAAGGTACTGGAGTTCAAAGCCGAAGTGCTCGCGGCGCGCGACGCCCAGCCGAAAACTGATCGACGCACTGTGCCTACGGATCTGCGCAACGACTGGCCGACTGCGCTCGCGGAGGCCGGTTTCGATCCGAAGGACCCTACTGCATGGTCCGCAGAAGGCCTGCTCGCTTATCTCCCCGGCCCGGCCCACGACGCCCTGTTCGAGCGGATCGACGAACTCTCGGCCACAGGTAGTCGGTTGGCAGTGAACGACTTTCCGGCCGGCACGGACCCGAGGAAGCTGGCGACCATCAGATCCAAGTACTTTGCCGAGAACCCATTCGGAGACCTGGACATTTCGCAACTGTTCTACAGCGACAAACGATCCGATCCCGGCCGGTGGCTCACTGAACACAATTGGACCGTCCGACG
The DNA here is from genome assembly GCF_056945715.1 of Rhodococcus sp. MurmanLake-1. NCBI lineage: Bacteria > Bacillati > Actinomycetota > Actinomycetes > Mycobacteriales > Nocardiaceae > Rhodococcus > Rhodococcus sp. MurmanLake-1. Next base: position 27,378 of record NZ_JBWZNF010000003.1, read on the forward strand.
CTTCAGCTCGGTGGAGTTGGCAGATCTGTACGATCGCCGGATTCCTGATCTCCCCGAAGAGATCGCCGCACTGTCGACGCAGCCTTCTTTCCTGGCCGCGACCAAGAACTAACTCTGGCAGTCCTCACGAAAGTTACTCGGGTGCAGTATTTCTCCGTTTTGTCCAGCTTCACTATGCGTGTCACCACGACAGGTAGTTGACGGTACTCGAGGATGAACCGATTCAGTACTTCAGGCTGAGTACGTCTACACCTCAGACGGACGCGCGCCGAAGAGAACGCTGATGAAATGAGTCCATGAAACTCGAACACGCACGCAGGAAGAGTCGCCCGCTCACGCTGGTGGCACTTGCCTCCGCAGCGGTATTCGCCCTCGCCGCATGTACTTCCGGGCCGGATTCTGCACAGACCTCTGACAACAGCACAAAGGTCTCCGCCACCGAGACACCCACGACAGTCACGATCCCCGACAGCCCCGTCGGCAAGCAGATCAGCTGGCTTCTCAGTGCGTTCAACACGAGCGCGCCATTGACCCAGGAAGAAATCGCCGAGCACTTCGGACCCACCGCACCAGTTGTCCTGACGCCTCCGGACTTCGACTCCATCCGAGCCGGACAGCCGTGGGCAACAGTGAATTACAAGGGAGGCGATACCGACGGCACCATCTCCATCACCAGTACCACCGGCGGCGCGTTCGACATAAACGTCGTCGTCGACGGCGACGGGTTGGTCCTTGGAATGGCGATAACACCGACCAAAGACGATCATGTGCCTGCCGCATCGTGGCAAGAGCTCGAGGCAGCTGTCAAAGCACTTCCCGCGCCGACGAACTTGACCGTCACCGAGGTCACCGGCGGAAAGAACGCCGAAGTCTTCGGTGTCGGCGACACCTCACCACAGCCCACAGGGTCAACGATCAAGCTGTACGTTCTCGGCGCGGTCGCGACGGCTGTCCAGAACGGGACACTCTCGTGGGATCAGAAGCTCACCATCACCGACGACCTCAAGTCGATGCCCGGCGGGACCATGCAGGACCTGCCGTCGGGAACCGAAGTCACGGTCCGGGAGACCGCCGGCAAGATGATCTCGATCAGCGACAACACCGCCACCGACATTCTGATCGCTGCTGTCGGGCGCGAGCAGGTCGAGGCCGAGTTCGCCCCGATGGGCATGGCGGATCCTTCGCTCAACATTCCACTGAAGCCGACCCGCGCACTATTCCAACTCGGCTGGGGCAACGATGGCGCACAACGTATCGCCTGGCGCGACGGAACCCCGGACGAGCGTCGAGCAATACTGGCGGCACTACCTGGCGGCCTGGTGGACATCCCGGCGTCAGCATTCACCACCCCCGCATGGCCTTTCGACATCGACTGGTTCGCCTCGCCCGCCGACCTGCGTGCCGCGTTGGTCTCGTTGCAAGAAATGGCGAAGACCGAGAGCGGTGCACCGGTTCGAGACATACTGGCCGAAGATCCGGCGCTCGGTGACGAGTCCGCGAAATGGTTCACCTACGGCGGATTCAAGGGCGGCAGCTCCATCGGGGTCCTTGCGGGTGCCTACTACGTGGAACACGACGATCGCGCCTGGGTCGTCACCATGCAAACTCACGGTGACGACGCTGCCCTGGTTGCCGATCCGGCTCTGTACTTCGATCCGGTCGACGACGCGATGCTCCTGATCCAGAAGGATGCGACCAGCTAGAACGCACGTCCCAGCGCGAGCCGACGTCACCGAAAGGCCTGTCCCGACAAGTGAATCGTCGGGCAGGCCTTTGTCATCCCTCAGGAGAGTACGACGCTCTCGAGTCTTTCCGCGATCGCTTTGCCGACACCCCAGTCGAGTGCTGCACACCCGACCGACTTGAACACCGTGCGACCGTGGCGCTCCACGCCGGATTCCATTACCGCGCCCAGTGATCGGAGGTCGGAGATGGGGAACTCTCGCTCGATTGCCGACCGAACTTCGCCCGATCCCTCCAGGCATCCGGCCACGTCGTCCAGCACGGTGACCGTCGAGGCATCGATGAGCCCGGCAGGCAGTTCCGTCATCGACGGACGGAAAGATCCGACTGCATTGACGTGGACGTTTGCCGGTAGTGCTGCGAGGTCGAACAACGGTGACGTGGCACCGGTCGCACAACACACCACGTCAGCATTTGCGACACATTGGTTTGCCGACCCTGCTACCGAAAACCGGAGTCCTGGATGCCGAACTTTCGCTTCGTCGACAAATCGTTGTGCATGGGCGAGGGTCCGACTGTATACCGAAATCTCTTCGAATTCCCTTACTGCACAGCAGGAATCAAGTTGTGTCCCGGCCTGGGCGCCGGAGCCGAGGATCGCCAGACGCCGGACCCTTTCCGGCGCCAGTACGTCCGTTGCCACGCCAGAGACCGCACCGGTTCGCAGCGCGGTGAACCGGTGGGCTTCCACACTGAACCGCGGAAGCCCGGTGGCTCCGTCGTACCAGAGCACAGTGCCTTCGATGCGCCTACTTCCGTCGATGTCGTAGATCGTCAACGTCTTGACAACGGCGTCGCGGGTGGACCGATGCAGTGCAGACATCACGAGCAACTGGCCGTCCGCCACGACCGTTCGCGGTGGTTGTTCGAGCCTCCCCTCGTGAAGTTCGGTGATGGCACTGGCCACCGCTGCGACGGCGACCCCGACCGGAATCAGCGAGTCGAGCCTGGCGAGGTCGATGTGTGGAGCCACTGCATGATCTTCGATTTCCATCTTTTCGATTCCGTTTCTCGGGGTGTACTTCAGGGCTAGTTCACTGAAATTCCTTGACATCCAATCGGTAAGGTATTACACCTAATGCATCCTCGCAAGGCTCCGTACGAACCCGCCGTTCCGAACGAACGGCCCGAAGGTGGATCTGATGGACAAAACAATGACGCGGTTCTCGAGGCGTACCGCTCTGATCGGAACTGCAACAGCACTCGCACTGGTTCTCGGTGGTTGTTCAGGCGCAGCTAAGGACGCAGGCGCTTCGTCCGAGCCCGCCGGCGAGCCGCAGCGGGGCGGTGAACTGCGAGTTTCTATCGGCGCAGAACCGATTGCACCTGCGTTCGACATGGGAACCATGGCCGTCACCTCGGTGGGCACGGCATCGATCGCCACCCTCGCCTACAACGGACTGGTCGACTTCCAGGACGGTCAGGCGGTACCCGAACTTGCTACGTCCTGGAAGCAGACTTCCCCCACTCAATACGTCTTCGCCCTCCGCGACGGTGTGAAGTTCACCGACGGAACGCCGTTCGATGCCGAAGCCGTCAAATTCAATCTCGATCGATTGCTCGACCCGAACGGAACGGGTGCGAACCTGCCTCCGTCTTTGGAGTCGGTCGAGGTCAGCGCACCCAATGAAGTAACCATGAATCTCTCCACCCCGGCCGGAGGGTTCGTCGCCTCGTTGCGCCGTGGACGGGTGATGATGATGTCCCCCACCGCCGTGACGCAATACGCCAAGACCGATCCGTTCAAAGCTTCGGTGGGCACCGGTCCGTACAAGTTCGAGGAGTACAAGACCGGTCAGTACATCAGGCTCGTCCGCAACGACGACTACTGGGCTGACGACAACTACCTGGACTCGATCAAGATCTCGATCCTTCCGGACCCGACCACCTCGATGCAGGCATTCGTCAACGGGGAACTCGATGTCCTCGGTGTGACACCGGCCCAACTCGCACAAGTCAAAAGCCGAGGCAACTCGGTCATCAAGACGTCGATCAGCAACACGTTCAACTACGTCAGTTTCAACCAGGCGGTCAAGCCTTTCGACAACGTCGACGTCCGCCGCGGATTCTCTGCGGCGATCAACCGTGACGGTATCGCACAGGGCATTTACCAGGGATACGCCGACCCGGCGAGTGGGCCCCTCAGCCCGAAAATCGGCGATGCATACTCGGACCTCTCCGGCCTTGCCTCACAGACGTTTTCAACAGACAAGGCAAAGGAATTCCTGAAGAACGGAAACTTCGACTTCGGTACGACGGTTCCGTTCAGCACCTTCACCCAGGCCCCGTTCTCGACAGAAGCCGATGCGGTTGCCGAACAGCTCCAGAACGTCGGTGTCAAAGTCGACCTGAGCAAAGAGGAGTTCGGATCCTGGGCTCAGAAGATCTACACCGCAAAGAATTTCACGGTCATGAACAGCGGCCAGACCACGGCCACCGTCGATCCCGACGAGATTCTCTACCCCTTGTTCCACAGTAAGGGCGATCTGAACGCCTCTTCGATCAACGATCCTGAACTCGACAAGCTGCTCGACGCTGCCCGCGCCGAACAGGATCCGCAGCAACGGGCACAGATGTACCAGCAGGCATCCAAGCTGATCGCGGACAATGCATACGCAGCGTTCACCGTGTACCCGCAGAAGATCGCCGCAACCAGCCCGTCGGTCGGCGGATACGAATTCACGGAGGGTGGCACCAATCCGCTCTCGAGGGTTTGGCTTGCGAAGTGAGCGTGATCGAAGCGGTACCTGATTCCGATATGCCGCCGAAGGAGAGAGAGCCCGCGCCCTCGTCCGGCCGACTGCGTCGAATCGCGCGCACCCTGTTGATCAATGCCGCGCAGCTGGGAATCGTCGGACTCGCCGCAACTTTCCTGATGTTCGTACTTCTTCGGACAATCCCAGGGGACCCCGCTCGCACGGTAAGCGGTCCCGGCGGGTCCGTCAGTCCAGAGCAGATCGCACGTATTCGTTCCGAACTCGGCCTCGACAAGCCGGTGGTGGTCCAGTATTTCGACTGGCTGTCCGCAGCCGCTCGCGGCGACCTCGGAAAGTCGTTGGTGCTCAACGACTCGGTGACAACCTTGCTGTCCGACCGCATCGTCGTCACACTCCAACTGGGCATGTACGCGCTTGCCTTCGCATTGTTGGTGGCGATACCACTGAGCGTCCTCGCTTCGAGGTTCACCAGCGATCGCGCGAACCGGAGTGTGCGACTGGTCGGAACTCTGGGTATCGCAGTACCAAGCTTCTGGTTGGCTCTCCTGTTGATCATCGCGTTCCAGAACGTCTTGCCGACGTTCGGATACTCGTCGCTCAGTGACGGTATCGGCGCACATTTCCAACACATGATTCTTCCGACCATTGCGCTGGGTGTCGGTATGTCGACTCTGCTCTTCGAGACCACGCGTGCATCCTTGATCGGCACACTCAACTCCGATTACGTCCGGACGGCAAGGTCATTCGGGATCCCCGAGCGTCGCGTTTACTCTCGATACGCACTACGGAACGCACTACTTCCCACTGTGACGATCGCCGGACTGGAGATGGGCGCGCTGATGGGCGGAGCACTCCTCGTCGAAAATGCTTTTGCCGTTCCCGGTATGGGCCGACTCCTCGTTCAATCCGTCTTGGCTCGCGACTACACAGTGGTGCAGGGTTGCATCCTCGTGCTGGTCATCGTTGTCGTATCTGTCAATCTTCTGATGGATGTCGTCTATTCCCTCATCGATCCCAGAGTCAGGACCGACAATGACTGAGTCATTCGGGGCTGCGCTGTCCCCGTCTTCCCCAATCGCGCCGAGCACACGTCAGCGGCGTCGATTCATGGCCCGCATTCTCTCCTTGCCTGGTCAGAAGGTGGCATGGAGCATTCTGTTCGTACTGGTGTCGGCGGCCGTGCTCGCGCCTCTTCTCGCGCCGCACTCCCCCAACGTGCAAGATCTCACCTCGACTCTCGCCCCACCCAGCGGTGAGCATCTCCTCGGAACCGACGATCTGGGTCGAGATCAGTTGAGCCGTCTGCTGTTCGGACTCCGCACGTCACTCGCCGTCAGTGCTGCCGTGACGTTGGGTGTCATGGTCATCGGACTACCGCTGGGAATGCTGGCAGGTTTCACCCGGGGAATTGCGAACACCGTCATTGCTCGACTCATCGATGTCGGGTTGGCTTTGCCGTCGTTGCTGCTCGCGCTCGCGCTCATCGCCGCGATGGGAGCCGGAGTCACCAGTACGATCATCGCTCTCGTTGCCGGCTACACGCCGTATCTCGCACGGGTCACCCGCAGTGTCGTGCTCAAGATTCGTGAAGAGGAATACATCGACAGCGCAGCCGTGAGCGGAGTTCCGACCTGGCGCATCATCGTTCGGCACGTCACGCCGAACATGATCGAATCAGTGTCGGTTCAGCTGACCCTGATCTTCGCCTTCACCGTCATCGCCGAAGCCGGGCTCAGCTTCGTCGGCCTCGGTATCCAGCCACCGACCTCGTCTCTCGGCAACATGCTCGCCCTCGGGTCGACCCACAGCATCGACCTGCCTTTGATGTCGATAGTCCCCGGATGCACCATCGCCCTCGTCGTCATCACGTTGCTGGTCTGCGGAGACGGCCTTCGCCACGCGCTCGACCCGAGGAGCCACCGATGACGAAACCGCTACTGTCGATCACGGATCTCCACGTAGCTCTGTCCGACAATCCCGCACTGCGACCGGTGGACGGAGTCAGCTTCCACATAGATTCGGGTGAGAGCGTCGCTCTGGTCGGTGAAAGCGGTTGCGGCAAATCAGTAACGTCGTTCTCCGTACTCGGTCTCCTCGAAGGGTCCCTGGCTGCGCATGGAGAGATGGTCTTCGACGGCCGGCGATTCGACATGTCCGACCGTGGTGCGCTGGCGCCGCTTCGAGGCACAGACATTGCGATGATCCCCCAGGACCCCGGAACCTCGCTGAACCCGGTAGTGAGCATCGAACGACAACTCGGCGATCTCGTCCGCATCCACCACAAGCTCTCCAAACGCGTTGCCGCCAAACGAGTACGCGAACTGCTGGCCCGAGTCGGGATTCCGGCCCCGGATCGGGTTGCCGGAGCGTTTCCTTTCGAACTGTCCGGTGGCATGCGACAACGTGTACTGATCGCAATGGCTCTGGCCTGCGAACCGACGATGCTGATCGCCGATGAGCCGACCACCGCCCTGGACACCACCGTGCAGGCGCAGATCATGGACCTGTTGCAAAGTCTCATAGCAGACGAGGGGATGTCCATGATGTTCATCTCGCACGATCTCGGACTGGTTTCACAACACTGCAACCGGGCGTACGTGATGTACGCGGGCAAGATCGTCGAATCCGGATCGGTCGACAACGTACTGCGTGAACCGGAGCACCCCTACACGCATGCGCTGGTCGACTGTTTGGAAAGTATGAACTCGGGTGCACGACGCTTGAAGACGGTACGAGGGATCGTTCCGGCGTTGCCTGACCGAAAGCACGGTTGCCACTTCGCGCCACGCTGCGATCGCGCGGGAGACGAATGTCTTTCCATCTCACCCGAACTCGAAAGGAGTGGACACAGTCTCGCGGCCTGTCTGCACCCGATGACAGGCTCACATCAGCACGTTTCGGCAAGTGAGGTGGCTCGATGACTACGCACCAATTCGTTTCCACACGCGAAGTAGCCCGATTGGAGGGGATCACCCATTCCTTCCGCACCCGTCTGGGCGGCCGTGCCGTGCAGGCACTTCGGGGCGTCGACCTGTCGATCCCGGCAGGGCGGTCTCTCGGACTGGTCGGCGAAAGCGGAAGCGGAAAGTCAACTCTCGGTCGGGTTGTGACCGGCCTGCTCGAGCCGTCCGGCGGCAACCTGGAAATACTGGGGCAGCGTGTCACCGGCAAGTCCTCTCGCAAGCGAGCCCCGGGATCTGTGCAGATGATCTTCCAGAACCCGCGAGCATCGATCGATCCGAAGCTGCCAATCTGGCGTGCCGTCGCCGAACCCCTACGCATCGGCGGGCATTCGGCGCGACGCAAGGACGTCGACGACTTGCTCGACCGCGCCGGACTGAGTGCGTCGTACGGAGATATGTACGCGCACCAGCTTTCCGGCGGGCAGTGCCAGCGAGTGGCCATCGCACGCGCCGTCGCCGCGAAACCGCAACTCATCGTCGCCGACGAACCTGTCTCCGCCCTGGATGTTTCGGTACAGGCACAGATCCTCAATCTCCTCAAGGACATTCAAGAGGACTCCGGAACATCCTTCCTTTTCATCAGCCATGATCTAGGAGTCGTTCGATTCTTCTGCGACGAGGTTGCCGTCCTGTATCTGGGTCAGGTGCAGGAGTACGGTTCGACCGAGAGCATTCTGACCGACCCCGCACACCCGTACACGCGGGCATTGGCCTCGGCATCGCCGACACTGTTCTCCGAAGCTGCGCGAGAGCGAATCATCCTCACCGGCGAGCCCCCGAAGCCTGACAACCCGCCGAGCGGCTGTGTCTTTCACGAGAGATGTCACCTGCGCATCGGCGCGATCTGCGACACGGTCTCGCCTCCGACGTATTCCACGCCCTCAGGCGAGGCGCGTTGTCATCTTTACGCCCCGCCTCACTCCGCGAGTTCATGATCAGGTCACTGCCTTGATCGAAACATTCTCCTCCACAACAACTACCCGGAACGGAAGAACATGAGCACCAACCCCCTCAGGATCCTCGCCTCCATCGCCGACGTGTGTGACGACGCAAACGCCACCGTTGCGTTTCACGTCCGCAGCCTCGACGGAAAACTCGAAATCGGTTCCGGCGCCGATGCACGTTCGGTGACCGCCTCGACCTACAAGGTTCCCGTCATGCTCGAGGTCGCCGCCCAGGCATCCGAGGGGCGCATACAACTGGCTGACCGGATCAAGGTCCCTGCAGACAGGCGCACCATCGGGCCCTCCGGGATTTCAGCGATGACGGACGACGTCGAAGTATCGATCCGGGACTTGGGCCTACTCATGATGCAGGTCAGCGACAACACCGCCACCGACATCCTGCAAGAGATGGTCGGTACCGAGAACATCATGAGCCGACTCCGCTCGCTCGGATTGAACTCGACCGACATCACCACCGACTGCGAAGGCATCATTTCGCTTGCTCTCGAGGAACTCTCGACCGAGAATTACGCAACTTTGCAGAACACCTCCACCGGCAACCCGTTCGGACTGCCCGAGGACGAGTTCGTCGCGGCAATCGCAGCGGGCGAGTCGTTGAACGCGCGCGGCGGCAACACCAGCACCCCGCGCGAGATGACCGAACTGCTCAGCCTCATCTGGACGGACAAGGCTGCAGACGCCGAGGCCTGTGCCGAAGTGCGGCGGGTAATGGGCCTGCAGTTCGCGCCTCACCGCCTCTCCTCCGCGTACGTCGACGGCCCGACGATCTCCGGCAAGACCGGCACGTTCCTAGCCGGCGTTCGCAACGAGGTAGGAGTCGTCGACTTCGGCGACGGGGACGTCTACGTAGTCGCAATCTTCTTGAAAGACAAGAACAACCACATGCGTAACGGCAAGGTGGACGCGGCAATCGGGAAGATCGCCGCACTTGCGATCGACAGTCTTCGGAACGCAAGTCGCGGCGCGGCTGCGACGGCGGTAACAGCCTGATGACCCCTACGCTCGTAGCACCTCACTCGATGGCAGAGATGACGTGGACCCAGGTGCAGGAGGCGATGAATGGCGGGATCCGCAACGTCATCTTCGCGGTGGGAGCGACCGAACAACACGGCCCGCACCTGCCACTGTCCACCGACACCCTGATCGGCACTGCCACTTCACTTGCCGTCGCCGCACGGCTCGGGACGACGATAGTAGCGCCCACCATCGCGTTCGGGGTTTCCCCGCACCACATGTCCTTCCCCGGAACGCTCTCTCTACGCGAGGCAACGTTTGTCGACGTGGTCGAAGACTACGTTCGCAGTCTCGCCGCTCATGGGTTCGACAATATCCTCGTCATCTCGAGCCACGGCGGTAACTTCGAACCCCTCGCGCATCTGATCGAGAGAGTCGGACCCCGGATCGGCGAGACACGGATTCATGCCCACACCGATCTTCTCCAGTTGCTCACAGCTTTCGAAGCAGTGGCAGAGGAGGATTCGATCTCTCCCGAGGCCTGCGGATCCCATGCCGGTGATTTCGAAACATCGATAATCCTCGCACTGCGACCCGACCTCGTCGACATGAACGCCGCCGAGCCCGGATTCCTCGGACGCTTCGACAAAGACACTGCCACAGCGTTGTTCGACGGCGGAACCAAAGCATTATCGGTGAACGGAATTCTCGGCGACCCCGTCGCCGCACTGGCGGCACGCGGCGAACGGTATCTCGAATCACTGACCACAATTGTCTCGGAATACTTTTGTGCCGAGATCACCAAGCACGAAGGACGCGAAAGGTGACCGTCGACGTACAGGAGGTGGTGCAGGCCGAGCTCGACGCAATGGTCACCGCAGACGCCCAACTCGGCATCCAGGTTGCGGTGTACCAGCATGGTCAGCTGGTTGTCGATGCCTGGTCCGGACACACCGAACCCACTCGAAGTGCGCCTGTCCGAAGTGACACCCTGTTCCCGATCTTCTCGTGCAGCAAAGGCCTGATGTATACGACGGTGCATCTGCTGGCCGAACACGGCGAACTCGACTACGACGCACAGGTCAGCGACTATTGGCCGGAGTTCGGACAGAACGGCAAGGGAGAGGCGACCATTCGACAGGTCCTCGTACACACGTCCGGAGTCCAAGACATCACACACGACTTTCACCTCGACGACTGGGACGGCACCTGCGCTCGCCTGGCCGAGTCCGAGGCCATGTGGATTCCGGGTAGCGAGACCGCTTACCGCGGACTGTCTTCCGGATTCGTTCTCGGCGAGGTAGCAAGTCGCGTGTACGGGAAGCCCTTCGGCCAGATCGTCACCGAACTGATCTGCGAGCCTTTGGGTATCACGGATCTGTTCTTCGGCGTTCCCGCTTCGGTGAAAGACCGCATCGCAGTTCTCGCGAATGACGAATCAGTTCTGACCGGTCCCGCGTCGAGCCCCGATACTCGGATCATGGCCGAACTCTTCAACACCCCGTCGATTCAGGCATCAGCTGTACCTGCCGGCGGCGCCATCACCTCCGCCCGATCCCTGGCAAGACACTACGCGTCGTTGATCGGCGATGGTGTGGACGGAGTGCGTCTACTCCCGCCAGCGCGGACCACTCTGGCAACGACGCTGGAAACCGATGCGTACGATCAAACGCACAAGGCGCCGGTCCGCAAGGGTTTGGGTTATCTACTGGGCGACAAAGGGATTGCAATGGGCGGACGGTCGAATTCATTCGGCCACAGCGGGTTCGGCGGTTCGTACGGGTTTGCCGATCCGGACTACGGTTTGAGTTTCGCGCTCACGAAGAATCGACTGGTTGCCACGACGCCTCTCGAGGTGCCGGCCTCGGTCGTCCTGGCGAATACGGTACGAGAAGCTTTGTCCATCCCGAACGGTTGACCGCCCCGGACCGAGTCGTCACGAAGATAATCGACAAACGGAGAGTCTCACTATGCACGTTTACATTTCGGTGGACATGGAAGGCATCGCAGGAATTGCGACGCTCGACCAGATAGTTCGTGGAGGTCACGGATACCAACGTGCGCAAGCACTGATGACGGCCGAGGCCAACGCGGCAATCGCCGGAGCATTCGACGCGGGCGCGCAATCGGTGCTCGTCAACGACAGTCATGGAACGATGGACAATCTGCTGCACGCCGAACTGGATCCGCGGGCGCGGGTTCTGTTCGGATCGCCGAAACTGCAGTGCATGGCAGAGGGTCTCACCGCTGAACACGACGTGGCCCTTTTTGTTGGCTACCACGCTCCTGCGGGTGGTCCGGGTGTGCTGGCACATACGTTCTCGGCTCTGTTCACGGATGTTCGTCTCGACGGCAGGACCGTGTCGGAAAGCGATGTGAACTCGCTCTACGCGGCTACTCACGGCGTGCCGGTCGGCTTGGTCACTGGAGATGACGTGATCTGCGGGTTGGTCAGCGCTACGTCTCCTTCGACCGAAACCGTCGTGGTGAAGCAGGCGCACGGGTGGTCTGCTACCAACTCGCTTCCGCCGAGTCTGGCGTGCGCAGCCATTCGCGATGCATCCAGACGAGTTGTGCAACAGTGCGACTCGCTGAAGCCGACGAAGTTACGCGACGAGTGGGTCCTCGAAATCGTTCACCCGACAATAACTGCTGCGGAGATGGCGGAGGGTGTCCCCGGTTCTCGGCGAACGTCAGATCGAACCATCGAGCATCGCTTGAACACCGTCGACGACATCATCGGACTGATCACCGTCAACTATCAATTGGCATCTGCCGGCCTCCGCGGACAGATGACGATCGCCAACCGTCAGTAGAGGGCAAATTTCCATGAGAGTGACCGTTATCGGTGCAGGTTCGATCGGGTTGTGTTCGGCGCTGGCTTTGGCTGCCGAGGGAGCCGACGTGTGTGTAGTCGACGCGAGGGCTGCGGGAACCGGCGCGTCGAGCCATAACGCCGGGTGGGTCGTCCCGAGCATGTCGGCCCCCGTCCCTGCCCCCGGAGTACTGACCCAATCGTTGAAGTGGATGCTGCGTCCTGACAGCCCGCTGTACATCAGCCCCAGCCGCGACCCTCGCCTTGCCTCCTTCTTGATTGCGATGCTTCGCAACTGCACCACAACGAGATTCGAATCCGGTCTGCGAAATCTGATGGCACTCAATCATCGGACTTTCGAGCTTTTCGACGAACTCGAGCGCACTGGGCTTCAGTTCGAAGACCACCGATCCGGATTGGTGCAGCTGTTTCGCACACAGAAGTCGCTCGACTCCCACGCCGAAGAAATGACGCTGGTGCGAGCACTCGGCGGTGACGAATTCGACGTACTCACCAGTGCCCGAACGGCTCAGCTGATGCCGGGACTCTCGAGCTCGGTCGTCGGTGGGATCGTCTGTCCCCACGAGAGATTCCTCGACCCCGCAGCCTTCGTCGAAAGCTTGATCACACAGTGCGAGAGCCTCGGGGTCGAGATCGTGGAGGGCACCGAACTGACGCTGTCGGAAGACTCCATCGGTAACGTGACGGCATCTGGAGCAGAACGGCCGATGACGTCCGATAATTTTGTGGTCGCCGCAGGCGCTTGGAGCGCGGACGTGGTGCGAGGACTCGGGTACACACTCCCCGTCCAATCCGGGAAAGGCTACGGTTTCGACGTTCCACCGATTTTCCCCGTCGGAACTCGGGCGTCGTATCTGTCGGAAGCCAAGGTTGCCGTCACCCCGTTGTCCGGTGCGACCCGAATGGCCGGCACCATGGGATTCGGAGGCCGAAGTGAACACATCGACAAGCGAAGGGCCGAAGGCATACTGACCTCGGCAGCCGACTATTTCGACACCTGGGAACCTCCGCAGAATGCAGTCCCGTGGACAGGGCTACGCCCGATGACACCCGACGGGATGCCCATCATCGGTCGCTTACCTCACCATCCGAATGTCACTGTCGCCACCGGCCACGCGATGCTCGGTATAACCCTCGGCCCCGTCACCGGAGAGTTGGTCGCTCGCAGCGTGTTCGGCCGAAGCCTCCCTGCCTATGCCGGCGTGTTCGGGCCAGACCGCTTCAGTCGGACTTTTCGGAGCGTCCGGCCCACAACCCGCTGACGTGGTGGAGGTGTGCAGTCATGACAGCTTCGGCCGCAACCGGATCTCGTGATTCCAACGCCTGCAGGAGTTGATCGTGCTCCCGAGCCGACCCGACCAAGTCCTTGCTGCCTGCAATGCCTTTCAGCCCGGACAGGCGAGTCTGATCGCGCAACTGCTCCACCACCTTGACCAGCCGTGCGTTACCCAGTGCAGCCAAAAGTTCCAGGTGGAAGTCCTTGTCCAGGGTCAGGAATGAGACCAGATCCCCCTCGGCCGCGGCGTTCTCGACGCGCTTGCTCAGCGTCCAGAGATCGGTGAGATCCAACGGGGGTTCGAGCGCGGCAACCTTCGCCATTGCAGGTGGCTCGAGCATCAGCCGGATTTCGACGATCTCCGCGAGTTCGTCATCCGTCAGTTCGACGATGCGAAAGCCGCGGTTCCTCACCATCTCGATGAGGCCTTGGCTCTTCAGATCGAGGAGAGCCTCGCGTACCGGGGTGGGCGAGACCTCGAGCTGCGCGGCGATGTCGCCGATCGCGTAGAGCCGGCCGGACTCCAGTTCACCGCTCGAGATCCGGGCCCGAAGCAGCCTCGTGGCATCGCTGCGCAAGCTGGTCCGTGCCAGTGGCTGAAATACGGCACTCTGCTTTTCGTCGCCGGTACTACGATCTGCGCTTGAACCGGCCGGCTGCTTCGTCCCCATACCTGCACCCTAATACCCAGCGATGTCCAATATGTAATACCTAACATTTTATGTGACAAAGATCGTTCCAGCTCGCGCCGATGTGCAAGCTGAGACCGCCCCGGCCGAGATGCCGAGCTCGGTCGCCGACTGGGTTGACAGATGAGGTCCGGATACAGAGAAGCCGCTGTGCTTCCAGTGTCATCCGGATGCACAGCGGCTTCGCCAAGTCTTAGCCCGTGGGGGGCTCGGTCTCGTCCGACGAGAATCCGTCGAAGAATGCGATGACCTTCTGAAGAAGTGCCGCGATGTCGAAATCTTCCAAGCTACCCATTGCGTTCGTCCTTTCGTTTAACACTGGAGGATGAAACGTGCATCTTGCAATTTCCAATGTAAAGCATGAAAAGCATTATTTCTCGACCACGTGGCACTTCGGTTGCAAATACCTCACTCAGCAAGATATGAGCAAATCACCGCAAATAACAGCTCCCACCCGCAATATTTCCACTTCCCACAACCCATTAAATTCCCTAATTCGCAAGTGGGTAAATCTTGAGAAAAATTTCCGGACGCGTCGATTACGAAAGATCATCCTGGTGAAACTCTCAATCCAAGACCACAAGGCAGAGGAAGTTGCGACACGGATGACACGCAGTTTTCCCGCTTCCAAGAGGCGCCATCCACATACATGGTGGGCATTCGGCGGCGATAACGAACCGGTAGCAACACAATCCCAGGCACTTTCTCCCATCTTCTGACTTTCACCCATGACCACTCGATATTTTCGCAGATGAAACGCAATACCAGTTCAAAAATTTCATATCTTCAGTGGATACTGTGCACGCGATTAACTGATCAAATGTCTGTTGACTCACCGAGTCCCCACACTTCGCCAGAACTTCACATCCGAATGCTGGACGTTAGTTTAGATGGGGTCGCATTTCTCGAAATCTGCCCGATAAAGGCGGCCCCACGGATAAACCGCGACTGGACCGCCGCAGGCCACCAGGTCACGATCCGCGCCTCGACGAAGGCGTGCAGGCAAAGTTCACACGAGGGTGAAATCGGGGGTGAGACATGCCTTGGGGTCTCGTTTTACCGAGTCCGACACAGTACGTTTTCCCAGGCACGCCAGTCCCCAGATTCATACGGTGTGCAAGGGCTCGTTGACGCTTCCGAGATGTTGGCAAGACCGACCACAGGCCCCGTTCTCCCGACGAGAACGGGGCTTCCTCGGGTCGGTTTCCGCCTTCGACCGACCGGGTAGACGCGAGCATGGGCGCCACCTGCTCGACCGGATTCACCGCTGGCCGCTACGAATCGACGACCCCGACCGTCGGCGTCGAAGAAGAATTCATCCTCGTCGACCCGACATCCTGGCTGCCGTCCACCGACAATGCCGCGGTTGCGGAAACCGCGTCGACACTCGGTTTGGATCTTCAGCTCGAGTTATCCTGCTGCCAAGTCGAGACCAACTCTCCCGTGTGCCAGAGCATCGACGAACTCCGAACCCACTTGATCGACATGCGTCGGCTCGCGGCGAAAGCGGCCGAGTTGAACGGCTGCAGGCTGTTGGCCGTCGGCGCACCGCTTTCGGGGCCTTCTCGTTTCGAGATCAGCGACTCCCCTCGCTACCGCCAGATGGGCGAACACTTCGGCGCCCTCGCCGCCGAACAAAGTATCTGCGGTTGCCACATCCATGTGGGCGTCGCTGATCAAGTAGAGGCCGTGCAGGTCTGCAATCACGTGCGCATCTGGTTGCCTGCCCTGCTGGCACTGAGCGCCAACTCCCGTATCCACCAAGGAGTCGACACCGACTTCGCGAGTTGGCGGGCGATCCAATGGTCCCGGTGGCCCGTCGCCGGGCCGCCGCCGTACTTCGAGACACCCGGGGACTTCGACACTGCGGTCGCGAAGATGGTGGATTGCGGCGTGATGCTCGACAAGCGGATGGCCTACTGGGATATCCGGCCTTCCTGCCACCTACCGACCGTCGAGATCCGGGTCTGCGACGTTCAGCCGACGGTCGACGACACCGTATTGCTTGCAGCACTTGTGCGCGCGCTGGTCGCCACTGCACTGCGCGCCGTCGAACGAGGAGTCGTCGCTCCGCGCACTTCCCTCGAGAACCTCCGCCTCGCAACCTGGGTGTCCGCGAAGGAGGGCGTCCTGGGCGCGTCGATCGATCCGGTTACCACACAAAGAATTTCGGCCGCGGAACAGTTGCACCGACTCCTGATCCATGTCCGTGACTCCCTCGACGAGACAGGCGAGTACACGAGCGTGGAATCAGCACTGCGCGACAAATGCGTGACCGGCGGCGGCAGCGACTGGCAACAGCGAACGCTTCGCCAGGTCTGCCTGCGGAAACTGATCGCACGTGCGGTTGAGCGCACCGTCCCGACTGGCACGGATACGCATGACGGGTCGACCCCTGATCAGTAGTAATGCCTCCGACCACCGATAGCGTGCCCGGCCGCGCCTAGCGCGTACAGGATGATTCCGATCACCAACAAGACGACACCGATCGTCCAGAGGATCGGAATGTTCACCACGAAACCGATAATCAGCAGGATTACGCCGAGGATGATCATCACAAGCTCCTTCAGTGCGTTCACTCGGGCGGATACGCCCGCCTCGAGCCGCATACATCAGGGATACCCGTCGGCTGAGCGTTTCATACCCACTCTGACCGGGTATTTCGCTGGGCACCATAATATTTGAAGAATCGAGCCCGCCATGATGAGAATTGTGACTCTGATCGTTCTGATCTGGCTGATAGTCGGGGCCGTCGCGGCCGGCCAACGCGGCTACTACAGCAGTTCGCCGACCAACTGCGCCGGCGTCGGGACCATCGCGCTCACGGTCATCGCCGGCCCGCTGAATTACTTCGGCGTCAACCCCAAAGTCACGGATTGCACGCTCCCCCAGCCCACCGAGTGAGCTGCCGGACATCCGCGCTAAACCGACTAGTCGTTACCCTGGAGGTGAGTCGACACACATCGAAGTGAGGGGCCACCATGACCACTGCACCAGATCGCACCCGAATCGAGTTCCCGGACATCAGCTCGCGTGCGTGGGAACACCCAGCCGATCGGGCCGCATTGGTGACGCTCCGGACGCTTCGGGGGTTCGACACTGTTCTGCGGACGCTGTCCGGACTGCTCCAAGAACGTCAGCACCGCCTCATGTACCTCGCCACGTCAGTGCGAGTCGACGAACGCCAGTTCAGTGACCTGAACGATCTGCGCCGTGACTGCGTCGAGATCCTGCAGGCCGACGAGACACCAGAGCTGTTCGTACTCCAGACCCCGATGGTCAACGCCTTCACCATCGGCATGGACAAGCCGTTCATGGTGGTCACTACTGGTCTGCTGGACGTGATGAACTACGAGGAGCAACGGTTCATCATCGGCCACGAACTAGGCCACGCACTGTCCGGCCATGCCGTGTATCGCACCATCTTGATGCATTTGATGCGACTGGCCGGAACCATCGGATGGCTGCCGGTCGGCGGATGGGCACTGCGCGCGATCATCGCCGCCCTGATGGAATGGCAACGCAAGTCCGAACTGTCCGGCGATCGTGCAGGACTACTGTGCGGCCAGGACGTACACACAGCGATTCGCGTGCAGATGAAATTGGCCGGCGGATCCCGAGTCAGTGAAATCGACATCGACGCGTTTCTCGCCCAGGCCGCCGAGTACGACGCCAGCGGCGACCTCCGCGACGGTGTACTCAAGCTCCTCAACATCGAACTGCTCTCTCACCCGTTCTCGGTGCTTCGCGCCGCCGAACTCAAGAAGTGGGTGGACAGCGGAGACTACGCCGCGATTCTGCGCGGAAACTACCCCCGCCGCGGCGATGACGACGGAGCGAAGATCAGCGACGAGTTCAAGAATGCAGCCAAGACGTACAAGCAGAACTTCGACGAGTCGGAAGACCCCTTGGTCCGGATGGTGCGCGACATCGGTAGCGGATTGGGCGGTGCCGTGGGCGCCGTCGGGAACGGCGTCGGCGACGTAGCGACGGACATCAAGGAACGATTCACTCACTGGCGCAAGAGTTCCGACAGGTCGAAGGGCACTGACGACGCCGATTAAGCAGAATCGGGACCTGCCACCGAAGGCAGTCGGCGGCAGGTCCCGGGTTCTTGGCGTGAAGGTGATGCAGGCTTCCCTCTGCACCACCCTCACGTTCACAGACAGTACCAGCAGTCGAACAAACGTGCGAACTGAAAGCGGTCGTGTCGAATCACCAGTTGTCGGGTACGCGGCATAGGACCACTACAGAAGGGAGCCGACATGCATGCTGGGCGGCTGAAGAAGGTCGGTTCGAGTGACGGCCCGTTTGCCTCCGTGTACTTCGAAGACGTCCGCAACCGGGAAGATGCACGCGAGCGCTTCGAACTCGAATGGCGCTCGATGCGCAATCAACTCACGAAACAGGGAGCATCGGAATCGCTGATCGCGCGACTGGACGAGGTGAAGGACAACCATCACGGCATCTCAGGTCGCGCCGGACGCGCGATCGTCGCCACATCCGAGGCAGTGCTGATCGACGATATTCTGCTCGAACCTGCCGGCTCCACCATCGCGACCTTGGGCGAACTGCCCTACTTGATTCCACTGATCGCACACGGATACGACACCGAACCGTTCCTCATCGCAAAGGTCGACCACACCGGCGCGGACCTGTGCGTGCGCGATGCTCGCGGGCGTGACGTGTACGGCGAAACGGTAGACGGCGACGGCTTCCCGGTCCACAAGGCGCACGTGGGCGGCCAGGAGCGGTACACCGACAGCCAAAGCCTCGTGGAGGAGAACATCCGAAAGAACCTGACACAGGCCGTGGAGCGCGCGGCGGCGCTCGCCCGCGAACACAAGGTCGCACTGGTGGTCGTGATCGGAGAAGTACAGTCCCGCAAAGCTTTTGCACAGCTCCTACCGTCGACGCTACGGGTGGTGGACGTCGAAAAAGGTTCGCGTTCAGTCGGTTCGACACCCGCCGAGGTGTCGAAGTCGATTCGTGAACTGATCGACACGCAGCGACTACGCAGAATGGATGCGGAAACCGAACGCTACGTCGCAGAGCAGGGCCGGGACTCCGGCCTCTCCATCGACGGGACCGCACGCGTCCTCGACGCCCTCGAGCAGGGCAAGGTCGAGACACTGCTGCTCACCGATCCCGACGACAAGGAAGTCACCAGTGGAAAGCTGATCGGGCCCGCCGATCGCGTACTCCCCTACATCGCAATCGGGACCGGCACCGAGCTGGTACAGATCGACGAACGCCTCGTTCTCGCCGACGGATACGGCGCGATACTTCGGCACCCCTGAACACCGGCCTGATGATCAGATTCGGGGGCGAGCACGTTCAGCGAGAAGCGTGCTTGCCCACCGAGTCCGGGAAACCGTCGGCAATCGCTGCGACGAGTTCCAGATATGCCCGTGCAGTGCGCTTGTTCAACAATTTCAAGTCGATCGGACCGCCCTCACCGAGGTGATCGTCATAGGGCAACGTCTTGACCGCTCGCACTCCACGCTGAGCGAAAACGTCCTCGAGTTGGTCGAGGTCGAGCGAAGACGAACCCGGCCGCGTCGCATTGATCGCCACGACCGACCTGCTCACCAGATCTGCGTATCCGTGCTTGGTCAGCCAACTGAGCGTTGCTGCAGCACTACGGGCACCGTCCTGCGCCGTCGGGCTGACGACTACCAAAGCGTCTGCTTCGTCGAGAATTCCGTACATGGCCGAGTGCATGATTCCGGTGCCACAGTCGGTGATGACGATGTTGTAATGCACCTCGAGAATTCGCAGAGTATCGAGGTAGTCCTGCTCGTTGAAAGACTCCGAAGTTTCCGGATCTGCCTCACTCGCAAGGATTTCGAGTCGGCTGTCGCCTTGCGAGGTGTAGTAGCGAACATCGCTGTACGTACGAATGTCACCGTCGGCCAACAGATCACGAACGGTCAGGTGATGTTCACGTCGTTCACGATCAGCCAGAGTCCCCAGGTCGGGATTGGCGTCGATGGCTACGATTCGATCGCCACGGATCGACGCGAACGTCGAACCGACGGTCTTTGCCGCCGTGGTTTTTCCCACACCACCCTTGAGTGAGATGAAAGCAATCTTGTACACGCCGCGCACTGTTCGGTTGGCACGACGCACCAGAGCTTGATGTTCGAGTTCGGCGGCCGACTGCCCGGTGTTGATCCGACCCCCGGTGAGTTTGAACAACACACTGCCCAAACCGCGTTCGGGTGGACGCTTCGCCCGCTTGATGATGTCCAGATCGTCGACGGACGTCATAGCTCTGGGCGTCGAGGTCCGAAAATCGGTCGGCTCTTCACGACGTTGCTGGCGCATCCGCTGACTGGGCAACGGTTTTGCCGCAGGTTCGTCGAATTGCGGCGTGAAGGTGACGGTTCGAATCGACGTTGCGTAACCGTCGTCGGACGCGTCGAAAAGGCCGTCGCCCTGAGTCGTTCCGGAGTTGTTCCCCAGGACTCCGTTATTCGAACCGTTGTTATCGCTGCGCACCGTTTTCCTAGGTCGAGTTCGGAATCATTTCGGACATAGCCTCTCGGACGCTATCACTCTGGCGGGCTTGCCGTTCTCTGCTCAATACCGTCACGGCACAACAGACCGTTACACCCGCACTTCGATGACTTTGGTCCCCACGCCTGTGCCGATCTCAGCAAATACGAACGTCGTAACGATATGCGGCACAGATATCTTCATCTGCCGCTGAAAACAGCCTTCCGCAATGTCAGGGCAAATCCCTTGGTAACAAACGAGAAAAGGGAGGGTGATCACCTGGGCGATCGCCCTCCCTTCATGGACAAGTGTTCAGCTGCTGCAGAATTCCGCGCTCTCGAACGAAGTGCCCCCAACCCTACGGATCACTCGTACCATTCGACCGCCATCACGGGCAGAGCACACTCTTCACGTATGCACCACTCGGTTTGACGGTGCCGTCCGACCTCACTGCGCCGAAATACGACTCTCGATCCGTCGTTGCCCCGTAAGGCGCGTAGTCGTTGAGACGGTAGAAGATGAGCGGCCCCAACCAAGACTTGGTTTGCTTGTCTGCCATCGCTGCCTGATAGATCTCGAGTTGACGTGCTTCGCTGACGCTGTCGGGAGTCCCACTTGTAGGCGCCCCGAACTCGGTAATCCAAATCTTTTTTGCAGAATCTCCGTTGGCAGTCATGATTCCGCGAAGGCTCGGCCGAACGATCCCGCCGCCCGCGAACGACTCGACACTCATCTGAGACCACGAGTTCCAGTCATGTTCATCTGTAGGCAGCGCCGGATACGAGTACGGATGATGACCGACAGCGTTGAACGATGACCGTGCACCATTCGTATACAGGGATTGCAAGAATGTGAGTGGCGCGACCTGACTGCCGTCGACGGCGTCAAACCGACTCGGCCGGGCTCGACTACTAGCCCTCGTAGTAGCTGCCTGTATCCTTTCGCGTATGACGCCGGGTCCGAAAGATGTCGCGCAGCTGCGCGGCGCTTTCGTGGGCGGTACCTCCGGCGCGGTTTCCGTCGCAGCCCACGCGCTCGGTGGCGGCGGCATGGCCCCGTCCGAGAGCGCGGTGGTGTTGTTGATCCTCGCGTGCGCGAGCGTCGGCGCGGTGGTCACGTCCATCGACACTCGCCGATCCCCTGCCCTCTTGCTCGCCCTTATGCTCGCTGCGGGTCAGGCCATCGGTCACGCGACATTGACCATCGCTTCGGATCATCAACACGGCCTGCTCCTGTCGCTTCCGATGCTCGCAGCGCACATCGCTGCCGTCGGAGTGTGCGCAGTTCTGATCCGCGGCGCAGAACACGGGTACGTCGTGGCGGCATCGACGGTGGCGGCAATCGTCGCCGTCCTATTGCGCCCGTGGGCACCTGAACCCTCGCCGTTCACTGCGCGCACTCGATACCGCGCCAAAGTTGTTCTGCGTCAACTTCTCACCTCAGGCCTGGGCACTCGCGGCCCACCGGCATTCGTGTAACTCACCTTCCCTTTCCTCTCACGCACGTGAATACGTGCGCCACTTTGCTGTGCGCCTTTATTAACCGCCCGCGGTTAATAAAGGCGCACGGCGGGATCGAGTACACGCATGTCCGCACCCGAATTGGAGCGCGCACAGACACGCGCTTCCAACGACAGCTCTCCCCCGAAGAAGCAGGTCGGCGGCGCCAGACCGCTGATTCTGCGCCTGCACTTCTATGCCGGAATCCTCATCGGGCCGTTCATCCTCATCGCCGCGCTGAGCGGTGGTCTCTACGCGATGGCGCCCACCATCGAGAAATTCGTCTACAGCGACTACCTCCAGACCGACACCACCGGACAAATCGCGTCGCTGAACGACCAGATCCGTTCCGCCCAGCAGTACCGCCCTGACCTGACCGTCTCGGCAGTACGTCCGTCCCCTGCGGCCGGAGAAACCACGCGGGTCCTGTTCACCGATCCGTCGTTGGGCGAATCGGAGAGGCTCGCAGTCTTCGTCGATCCAGTGCTTGCACAGCCGGTCGGCGAGCTGGCGGTATACGGAAGCAGTGGTTCGTTGCCACTGCGCACCTGGATCTCTCAGCTGCATCGCCACCTTCATCTCGGTGAACCCGGCCGCCTCTACAGCGAATTGGCCGCGTCGTGGATGTGGGTGGTCGCACTCGGTGGCGTCTACCTCTGGTTCCGTCGTTACCGCACCGCCCGGAACGCTCGACTGCTCACGATCGACCGAGCATCCGCCGGACGAAGCCGGACCCTGAACTGGCACGGTGTCGTCGGCATCTGGATAGCAGTTGCATTGGTCTTCCTCTCGGCGACCGGCCTCACGTGGTCGACCTACGCCGGAGAGAACGTCAGCAATCTGAGAACCGCATTGAGTTGGACGACGCCCTCGGTCGTGAAAACTCTCGGCGACGCTCCACCACCGGCAACGGGCGGGCACGAGGGTCACGACATGGCCCCCGCCGCCGCCGGCACGCTGACAGACACCAACGTCGGACGTGTCGACACCGTCCTCGGTATCGCCAGGTACAACGGGATCACCGGTCCGGTCGAAGTATCGATACCCGCGAACGCCGAGACGGCGTTCACCGTCGCCCAGACGCGTCAGCCGTGGGTGTACAGCAACAACACCATCGCAATCGACGGAGCGACGCAGAAGGTCACCGACGAGTTGTGGTTCTCGGATTGGCCACTCGCAGCCAAACTTTCGGCTTGGGGAATCCAGCTCCACATGGGCCTGCTGTTCGGCCTTGCCAACCAGATCGCACTCACCGCACTGGCACTCGCTCTGGTCAGCGTGGTCATTCGGGGCTACATCATGTGGTGGCGCCGACGCCCCACCCGCGGCTCCGACTGGGCTGTCGGCCGGGCCCCTGCCCGCGGCGGGATTCGCAACCTCTCCCCGCTCGGCATTGTTGCGCTGGTTGCGGTAACCGCACTGGTGGGCTGGTTTGTTCCGCTACTCGGCATCAGTCTTCTCGCATTCCTGCTGATCGACGTTTGCATTGCGGCGTTCAAACGCCGCGCCACCACCTGACACCTCACGAATCACGGAGACACACATGACTGTTCGAACAAAGATATTCGCAGCTGTTGCACTGACCGCAGCTCTCGCCTTGACCGGCTGTTCTTCGAACTCCGACAAGGAAACCGAAGCCGCACAATCCATCACAGTTCAGGATCAATGGGTCAAGGCAGCACCCGAGGGAATGAGTGCGGCGTTCGCCGAACTCGTCAACTCCAGCGACAAGGACGTACGCGTGGTCTCGGCAACCAGTCCCGCGTCATCGCGACTGGAACTGCACGAGGTCGTGACCGGGGACGGCGGCACCATGACGATGCGCCCCAAGGACGGTGGGTTCCTGGTCCCTGCCAACGGGTCCGCCAGCCTCACCCCGGGCGGTGACCACCTGATGTTCATGGACCTGTCCGCGCCGCTGCTCCCGGGCGCAGAAACCGACCTCACATTGATCTACGACGACGGTTCCAGCACCACGTTCACAGCCCAGATTCGCGACTTCTCCGGTAATCAGGAGAACTACGACCCGAATCACGGTGGCTGAGAACACGAACCCGCCCAGCCGAGCACTCAGCCGGCGGCGCCTTCTCGGAGGAGGTGCCGCCGCGCTCGGCGTCGCGGGAATAACCTGGGGCGCAACCACAGTGGTCGAGCGCAGCGAACACGAGCAGCAAGCAGGCAAGCTGGTGGAACCGTTCCACGGCGTCCACCAAGCTGGGATCGCCACCACTCCGCAAGCGCACGGCACGTTCATCGGGTTCGACCTCTTGCCTGGAGCCGATCGAGCAGTCGTGGTCGGGATCATGAAGATGTGGTCCGAGGATGCGTCACGGCTGACCGCCGGTAACCCGGCGTTGGCCGATACCGAACGGGAACTGGCCGTGGATCCGGCCCGCTTGACGGTGACCGTCGGCTACGGCCCTGGCCTGTTCACCAAGCTGGGATTGCAAGCACGTCAACCGGACTGGTTCGAGCCGTTGCCGAGCTACGAGATCGACCGACTTGACGATCGATGGGGCGGATCGGACCTGTTGCTGCAGATCTGCGGCGACGATCCGGTGACCATTGCTCATGCTGTGCGAGTTCTGACCAAGAACGTCCGATCACTGACGACAATCCGGTGGACACAAAAGGGATTCCGCAACGCTCGCGGCACCACGCCCGAGGGAACCACGATGCGCAATCTCATGGGCCAAGTGGACGGGACGGTCAATCCGGCTCCGGGAACAGTGGATTTCGATTCACTGATCTGGCACGACGGCGCCGGTCAACCGTGGCTGGCGGGCGGAACCTCGTTGGTACTACGACGCATTCGTATGGAAATGGATACCTGGGACGAACTCGATCGCTCGGGGCGTGAACTCACCATGGGGCGCACGTTGTCCAATGGCGCTCCGCTCAACGGAACCAACGAATTCGACGACGCGGATTTCACACTCACGGACAAGTTCGGCATTCCGGTGATCCCGCCAGGATCACACATCGCGCGAGCCCACCAGACGCATGAGAAGGAGCAGTTCTTCCGTCGGGCATACAACTACGACGACGCACCCGAGGGCGGGCAGACCTCGAACTCGGGATTGATCTTCGCAGCATTCCAACGGGACATCGCCGAGCAATATCTACCGGTCCAACAGCGATTGAGTGACTTCGACGCACTCAACGAGTGGACGACGCCGATCGGTTCTGCGGTGTATCTCATTCCGCCGGGATGCACCGAGAACGACTATGTGGGAAGCGGATTGCTCGGCTGACAACCCCGGGTAACGACATTGTGGGGGCGGGATCCGTTCGGATCCCGCCCCCACAATGCCTTCTACCTGAAGTTGTTGCGTTACTTGGACTTACGAGGTCCCGGCATAACCGCCCCCGGACGAGCGGTAGTCAACCTCGTGACCCAACCG
Organism: Rhodococcus sp. MurmanLake-1; assembly: GCF_056945715.1. Classification (NCBI taxonomy): domain Bacteria; kingdom Bacillati; phylum Actinomycetota; class Actinomycetes; order Mycobacteriales; family Nocardiaceae; genus Rhodococcus; species Rhodococcus sp. MurmanLake-1. The sequence continues at coordinate 52,925 of NZ_JBWZNF010000003.1, forward strand.
CTGACGGGCCACTTCTTCAGGCCGACGTTGTGCGGGGTGACCTCGGTTCCGACGTACTTGGCAGCGAGCTCGTCGTCGACGGTTCCGTTGAACCGCCACAGTTGGCTTCCGTCGGCATTGCGAGTGGACACCTCCCATGACTGAGCGCGGAATGCACCACGAATGATGCTGTCGGCAAACACCAGAACGGGGATTCCGATCTCGGCACGAACAGCTGCACCGGCAGACCACTCGGCGCGCGCGAGTTCGTAGATCTCTTCCGGCGTTGCTCCCGGACGAGCGGAGGCCGGCACGTGGAGGACGATGCTCGGCGTCGGGAGTTCCGGCGCGGGATCGGCCGAGTAGCGCAACGCGAGTTCCTCGACGCGGGTCGCACGGGCGTCCTTGTCCGATGTATCGCCCGCGAGGTTGGTCAGGCCGTCTCCCGCATCGGTGATTCGCAAGGCTTCCACGATGCCGCGGACGACCTCGTCGGCAGTGGCGGCCGAATCCGTGGCGGCAGCGACCGAGCGGAGAAGAACGAAGTGCTCCACCGCCGAACCCGCGTCGTAGATTTCACGGATGCGGGCGATCTTGGCTGCTGTCACAGCAGCATTCGACTCGGCTGGGCCGTCCGCTCCTTCGAGATTCGCAAGTTCACCGAGCGCTTCGAATACCGGCGCGAACACTTGATTTCCCGTGCCGTGCCCGACATGGAACACCTGATCGTTGCGCGGGTCACGCAGGGCAAAGACGTACTGCCCCAATCTCTTCCCAACCTTTTCGGTGAACGGCTGCGGAGCCGGCTTCCTGACGACGACCTCGGTGGACAGAGTGCGCATCACGGCCAGACGGAGTGCGTCGGGCACGCTGGTGGAACCGGCAGCACCGGAAAAGATTGCCGCCGAAGCAGCGCTGATCGAGGTGAACGTGCGGCCGACTTGCTTCTCGAGAGATGCAGAGACCGTACCGACCGCAGTCAGTTTTGCATCGAGGGTGCCGTCACCCTCGACAAGGAACTCCTTGATCAACGGAGCAACGAGCAGGGTGGAGCCGATAGCGCGAGGAACTGTCCAGACAATAGCCATGCCACGAGCCTAGGCGATCACCTCGAGACGCGAGGCGAACGCGACTCAGCCCGCCGCTGCCGGCCCGGCCAGTCCCTGCACAAGAAGGTTCCAGGCCGAGTGCGCAACTTCTTTCCGCGAGCTCTCGGCAGTCCGTTCCATGATCGCGGCGAACATGGCGATCGCCAGGATCACGTCCTCAGCAGTCACGGACTCTCGTATCTTCCCAGTTCGACGCGCCTCGTCGAGGCGCCCTTCGAGGAGATCGGTCAAACGGGCGCCGGCCGAATTCAGTCGCGAGTCGCCGAAGGAGACCGGCTTGATGACCTCCACGAACACGATGGAGGTAGTGATCTGGTCGACCAACAAACGAAAAAGATCGTCGAGAGTCGAATCCGGATCAGCCGCCAGATCTTGCAGCTCGACGATGTTCTCGTCGAACACCGCGAGTGCGAGGCTTTCGCGAGTGGGAAAGTGCCGGTAGAGGCTGCCCTGGCCGACGCCGGCCGTGCGGGCGATCAGGCTGAGCGGAGCAGCAAATCCCTGGGTGGCGAACACCTCGCGAGCTGCTGAGATGAGCGCCGCACGATTGCGCGCCGCATCTCTCGGCCCTCTGTTGAGAGATCCGCTATTGACGCGGCCAGACGATGTCACGCACACTACGATACCAACCGGACAGCATTGTCCGGTTGGTTGCGGCCCGACACCGGTTCACACCCCGACCCGATCGTCGCGAGCGCTCGAACGCGCGCCTGCCCTCCGTGCTGCCTGTCCTTGAGGTACGTCTGCCCGTGAGATACGAAAGGCAATCCCGCACCGGGAGTTGGACTCGATGAAATCGTTCACGACCATCAGAACCAGATCTGCCATCGCGCTCGTCACCTTGATCACCGTCCTTCCCGTGTGCGTCGCTTCTGCTGAGCCCGCCACTGCCCCGGGCTCGATCCACGAGAACCCGGGTGTCGCTTCCAACGCTGCAAGCCGCGCCGAATGCGGCCCGGGCTCGATGCCCGAGACCGGGTTGCAGGGTGATGTTCCGGCCGAGGACCGAAACAGCGGACGCAGCCGAGACGGGTACAGCTGCAACATGTCTCAGATCGGCGTTTACTCGGGTCGCGGCGGCGGGATCACGTCCACCAACTTCGAACACTGCTCGTACGTCGGCAGCTTCTTCCCCGGGAACCTCCTGGGCCCCGCGCAGGGCGTGCAAGTTCTCGACGTGTCGGATCCTGCCAATCCTGCTCTCACCGCCACGCTGACCGAACCTGCGATGCTGGCCGGAACGTGGGAGAGTCTCAAGGTCAACACCGCGCGAAAGCTGCTGGTGGGCACGGGCGTTCCGCTCTTGACCGGCGTCGGTCTGATGTCGGTCTACGACATCTCCGATTGCGCGCACCCGAAACTGCTCAACCCAGGACCAGGAACCGATCTGGGGATGCTGCTGCCGATCACCAATCACGAGGGTGGATTTTCACCGGACGGGAACACCTACTGGTCTTCCGGCACCGCTCCCGGCGTGGTGAGCGCCGTCGATCTCACCGATCCCGCCAACCCGCGTGTCGTCTGGCAGGACCTCATCGGGTTGTCGACCCACGGCTTCGGAATCACTCCAGACGGAAATCGCATGTACTTGTCGAACAATCTCGGCGGAATACATGTTCTCGACATCAGTGAGGTTCAGCGCCGCGTCCCGAATCCTCGGGTGCGCCAACTGTCCCAGCTCTCGTGGACCGACGGTTGGGCCACCCAACACAGCATTCCGGTCACCTACGACGGTTCGCCGTACCTGTTCACCGTCGACGAAGGTGGTTCCGGCGGAGTCAAATTGATCGACGTCTCCAATGACGACGAACCGGCGGTCGTCAATTCGGTGAAGCTCGAGATCAATCTGCCGGAGAATCAAGATGCTGCGCTGGCGTCTGCTGCCGGCGGATCGCTGTTCGCGTACGAATCTCACTACTGTTCGGCCGATCGCCCGGTCGACCCGACGGCGCTGGCATGCGGATGGATCTCGAGCGGGATTCGGGTCTTCGATGTTCGAGATCCCTTCGACGTCCACGAAATTGCGTACTTCAACCCACCCGCTCGGACCGGCGACAATCTCCAACTCGCCAACTCGCCGCACGCTCTCGCCTCGCTCATCGGGGTACCCATTCTCAGCACGCCGGCAATCGCGCAGTCGATCGCGCAGGGCCAGTTCGACCCCGGCCAAGCGCTGAGTTCGCGATCGGGCATGGTCGTTCTCGGCGACATCTCGACCGATTGGTGCTTCTCCCCACCCGAATGGCGCGGTACCACGTTGTGGGCGACGTGCGCCGACAACGGCTTTGTTGCCATGCAACTCGAAAACGGTGTCTACACACCACCCGCTGACCAGAAGACGACCGTGGGATCATGACGGCGCCGCGATCGGTCAAAGCCGTCGCACTCGTGGCTGCGGCACTGATGCTGCTCGTACTCGGCGCAGCATTACGTCCGCTGTTCGCACCCGAGAACCACACGCAGACAGCTGTTCTGAGCGAAACCGAAATCGGATTCGTGCATGACATGGCGGCCCACCATCAACAGGCCCTCTTCATTCTCGCGCGTCTGAGCCCCGATGTGGACCCGGCGGTTACGAGACTGGCCCAGCAGATCGACGATGTTCAGAGAACGGAAATCGGTGTCATGCTCGGTTGGCTGAGGTTGGCCGGTGTCCCGCCGAGCAGTAGAACGCCGATGGCGTGGATGGAGGCGTCACCGAGCGGCGCTGGCGACTCTCATCATCACCCGGCAACGCCGGAAACAGAGGCCGACGCCATGCCGGGTATGGCTACGACGGAAGAACTCGAGAAACTGAGCGCCGCTCGCGGGCTCGACGCCGAGGTTCTGTTCCTGCAACTGATGGAACGCCACCACCGTGGCGGGATCGCCATGGCACAGGTGGCCGATACCCTGTTCGAGAGCGGGCCGGTGAAACAGTCCGCCCGCGACATGATCAACACGCAGAGTCAGGAATCCGGGCTGATGACACTGATGCTCGGACAACGTGGGGCGCAACCACTGCACTGACCCGCATGTGCACTGACTACCATGGGTGTCGACCTGTGAACTACAGAAGGAATCGACACTTCAATGACCCTGCTCGTTCGCGGAATCGAATGGTCGAACCCGACAGCACCGCGGATCCGATGCGTCGACGACACCACTTCCGCTACGACCTTCTACACTCACGACTCGGTTCTGCGATTCTCCGTCGACGAGGCGAAGGGCCGCCGTTGCCTCGGGTGGCGAGATCTCACCGCCGAAGGTCCGGGACACTCGCCGTGTGACCGCGGGGCCACGGTCGTTACCGGGCGCCAGTGCGATCGATGCCGAAATCGTGAGGGATTCACCACCGTTCATCAGGCACATGTCAGCGGCGCGCACATTCATCCGAACGTGCGCACCTATCTCACGCAACCACAATGGCTCTACATCGACATCTTCGCCGGCGGTCAGATGAAGGTGGGGACGGCGGCCGAGTTCCGCAAGCATCCGCGAGTCGCCGAACAGGGAGCGGTCTGCGCATTGTTCGTAGCGCGGTCGACGGACGGTTACAGCATTCGTTCCCTCGAAGCCCGAGTTTCGGAGCACTTGCACTTGAGCCAGGCCATACGTACGTCTCGGAAGATCGAAGCGCTGACAGGACCCTTGGATCGCGAGAAACTGCGAAAGTCGTTGCACCACTTCGTATCGTCGATCAAAGACGAGCTGAATGACATCGGATCGGACATCGACGGAATCGAGATCCTGGAGGCTCCCGAAGAATGGACGGCGCCGGCGTGCGCCGACGTTGTCTTCGATGCGGCACCGTTGATCGCGTATCCGCACACTTTCGAGTCCGGGGAACATTCCTTGCACTTGGAGGGCCTTGCCGGTTCGATCGCCTCGCTGCGGATCGACCCCGATCCTGAATCGCCACGCTTCGTCGCGGATGTGTCCGGACTGGTCGGTCGAACCATCACCGTCGGCGAGTTCGAGTCCCCTGGCGTGGCGATTCAGGAATCGTTGTTCTGAAAGTAGGTCAGCAACTTCCCGCGGTCGCTGCGGCGAATCCGCGAGTGACCTCAGCCTGCTCGTCGGCAGACAAGCTCGACCATTCGGGATAAGCCTGGATGGAGGTCAGCATGTCGTTTGCCAATGATTCACGCGTCATGCCCATTTCCTCGCCCGACTCGTCAATTGCCGGCTGGTATGCGTCGAGGTACCGGAGAACGTCGGAGCACGCCTGCGCGTAGGTCCGTGGCAGTGCCGAACTCACATTCGGGTCCGACGGGACCTCAGCCGGGACGCTCGAGTCGACCGACGGTGCCTCGGTAGTCGATTCCGACGATGTCGCCGGAGCCTCGGATGACGTCGTCGGTGACGCAGTGGTGGTCGCCGAAACGGAGGAAGTGAGTGTTCCGACCTCGGTCGGCTTGTCTCCGTCAGAACCGCAGGCAACCAGCGCCACCAGCGAGCAGGCACCGATGAACCCGGTGATCGTTTTCTTCATCCTTCAAGGATGCCAGAGGGCGTCTGGCGCTCGAACGGACCGGCATCGTCGACCGGCGAGAATCGTCCGGGCAGCCTGTCGATTCCGAGCGCCTCGTCGGCCCGCCTACAGGATTGGACCATATGCCCCGTCTGCGAACCCATGCTACGGTGACTTAACTGTAAAGTAACTATGGGTGGGATTGTCCGGTCTGCCGCGTTCATCCGGAACGCTCTGATCGGAAATAGTTCGTCTTTAAGGGGCTGGAACGAGTGGGACTTTTTCGTCGACGAGGCTCCCGGGAGGAAGACGACGATCGCGGGCAGAACCTCGATCGCAGCGACCCCGGGTATGCCGCCTGGTTCGCGAACGTCTCCGACGCGGGCGGTCAGCCGGTTCCGTACAAGCGGCCGCTTACCGCGCCGGTGTATCCGCAACTTCAGACGCCGGTGCCGGACTTCGAGACGGATACGAGATGGCCGCTCAGCGCACCCCCCGGGGACGGCTGGCTGCCCGCAGACCGCATCGACGAATTCGAGTCGTCGAATGGCCGCTCATCTGCACCGAACGGAACGAGCCCACAAATCTCACAAGCTGAACAGTTGCCGCCCAGCCCACTCCCGACACCGCAACCAACGATTCCACCTCGAAATGTACCGATGACTTCATCACCGAAGCATCACCTGGAGTCGCCCCGCGCGACTCTGCCCTACCAAGGAGAAGCAATGAGCAACATCGACAAGATCCTCGGCGAACTGATGCGCATCGACGGTGCCAGCGGTGCAGCCGTAGTCGACGCCGACAGCGGGATGGTTCTCGGTATGAGCGGCAACCCGTCATTCAGCCTCGAGTACGCCGGCGCCGGCAACTCCGAGGTTGTGCGAGCAAAGCTCCGCACGATGAGTAACTTGGGGATTACCGACACCCTCGAAGACATTCTGATCACCCTGAGTAACCAGTACCACCTCATTCGCGTCCTCGAGACGCCCGGACTGTCAACGCTGTTCGTGTACCTGGTTTTGGACCGCGCGCGTGCGAACCTGGCACTGGCCCGCCACAAGCTGGGCGAACAGACACCCAAGATCGAAATCTGACGCTTCCACTCCCTTCCCGACAATGCCCGGTCCTCGCCAACGGTGAGGACCGGGCATTGTTCGTTCCGCACCGTCGATTGGTGAACGTCGCGCCGGCACCGATACTGGGACAGTGACTATCGCGGATACTCCTTGCGTGTGGTTGACCACCCTTCGAAGCGACGGCTCGCCGCACACGACCCCGGTCTGGTTCTTACTGCGTCAGAACACATTCTGGATACCGAGCGCCGAGCAGAATCGGAAGGTCCGGAACCTGCTGGACGATCCTCGGGTCTCGTTGGCAGTCGACGGATCCTCTCACGACCCGTGGGTCGCACAGGGGTCCGGGACAATTCATCACAACGTCGGCGAGTTCGGCGATCTCCTGAAACTTTTCGGCGAGAAGTACGACGGCTGGGATGCCGCAGACGAAACTCGTGAAGGTCCGCGAGTTCTCGTGTCGGTTCCGGTGACGCGATGGCTACTTCGACCGGACTGACAGACAGTGCCGGTTCAGCCCGAAATGTCGTGAATGACATACTTGTAGTTCATCTCTCGCAGAAATGGACTCTCCCACATGGCACGCACGGCACATCACAGGCGCGGCATCACCGGCGTCACCATCGGCATTGCTGCCGTGATCGTGCTGGGAGGTTGCGCCAATTCCAACGCCGACGCACCCGAAACATCTTCTCTCGGTTCGGGAATCGGATCCGGCGTCACGACGACGGTATCAGCCGGAACTTCGGCTCCGTCGTCCGCCGCAATTGAAATGCTGGCACAGATCCCCATCAAGGGACGCGCACCCAAGACCGGATACGACCGTGCACTGTTCGGTACCGCCTGGACCGACGACGTCACCGTCGAGTTCGGCCACAACGGCTGCGATACCCGAAACGACATCCTGCGGCGCGACCTCACCGACCTGACATTCAAAGACGGCTCCAAAAGCTGCTCGGTCCAAACCGGTACGCTCCGTGACCCGTACACGAACAAGACCGTCGCCTTCACCCGCGGCCAGGACACGTCTTCTGCAGTCCAGATCGACCATGTTGTCGCACTCTCGGACGCCTGGCAGAAGGGCGCGCAGCAGCTCGACACGCAAACGCGAACCAATCTGGCCAACGACCCTCGAAACCTGCGCGCTGTCGACGGGCCCACCAACCAGAAGAAGTCGGATTCCGACGCGGCGTCGTGGCTGCCGCCCAACAAGGCATACCGCTGCCAGTACGTGACTGCTCAAGTGGAAGTGAAAGCGGCATACGGTTTGTGGGTTACCCAAGCCGAACACGACACCATCGCAGACATTCTCGCGACCTGCTGAACTCTTGCGGTGATCAGCGACATTTGATCAGAGGACTCTGATCAGCGACCTTTGATCAGATACCGCACAATCGCCATCCCGAGCGCGAGGCCCAACACGGTGGCCAGCGCTGCAACCAGACCGTGGCCGGTCAGTGCGACGAACACACCGGTTATGACTGCGACGACGGCAATGATCCCCGCGTCCACTCTGCTTTGACCACGTTCAGGCATGGCACTCTCTCGTGCTGTCAGGTCCGTCCGCTCCCCTCGTAGCGGACGGACCCAGCGGCAATCTGTCGAAATGCGCGAACTCTGGTGGCCTCACCGGGCTGACTTTGCGGGCGGTCCTGCGAGGCCGGCACGTCCCCCGGAGCCAACTCACATCGGTTCACGAAGTCCGTACCTTCGCAGAATATACCGATTGGTAGGTAATTACTGAGGGCTAAAGTCCCTGGTCATGGACTCATGCGACGAGTGGTCGAAAACTCGAGACGAACGAGCGCATCCGCGAGCCGAGCGTTAAATCGAGATGGCAGAGGGCCGTGGTCACGTCCAGAGGTCCATCTCGACATAGAGCGGAGACGTCTAGGACCCGAAAAGCGATCCCAGATCCAACGATCCGACTGACGACACTCTCTTCCAATCAGCGCAATACGCGGTGGTGAAGCGAGAATCCGTCAAGAGAATGGTGACTGTCGCCGGTTCGAGGGTGCTTTCGAACTCGAGGACATTCAATTCACCGTCGCCGTCGACTTTTGCCCGACCGTATATGCACGGCATATCAGCTGATACGGGTCCAGACGTCGTGTAGGTTCCCGGCAACACCTCCCACGGCACGTCGAACAGCCCATGACCGGGAATCGTTCCCGGCGCTGCTGAGGCCGCAGACGTCCCGATCATTGCCACACCGACAGCTACTGCTGCAGCGGACGCGAGCAAACTAACCTTGCGCATTTTCCCTACCTTGTTCATACCTGAACCGCAGCGGCGAGTTCGAAGGCTTGTTGACGTAAGAACCCGCGGTTCGCGCAGTTCTTCAACTAACGGTAGTAAAAGGGCACGAGTTTTGGTGAGCTACCTTTTGTGGTTCTGGCCCGATTTCCGTGACGGAGACTCCCATTGAGAAAAATAGGGCACGCCGGCGTTGCGGCTCTCGGCATGGTTCGAACCTGTCATTCCAGTATTCGATCACACAACCGTATTCGAGCCGAAACGTCGACGCTCCCCTGCCGTTTGGGTGACTCAGCCTCCAAGTGAGCCCGTCGGCAGCTTCGAGAAGATGTCCCCGAGGCTTCCGGTTCCACCAGGAGTTTCCGGTTCCGTCGGATCCACCGGCTCGACGACGATGACGCCGGGCACAGTGACGGTCACGGTCTTGTCCGCAGATTCCGAAGAACTGAACTTCTTGGTACCCAAGAACTTTGCGGTGATGCGATGCTCGCCCTGGTCGCGGAACGGCCAGACCAGTTCTGCATGGCCATTGGAATCGACTGTGGCGCTACCGATCTTCGTCTCGCCGTCGAAGAACTCGACCGTGCCCTCACCCGGGTTCGGGTCGATACTCGCCGCAATCTTGACGTCTTCGCCCGTCAGTGCCTCCAGTGCGACAGCGACCGTCGTCTCGGTCTGGTTGGTCGCGAATACCTCGGTAGTCGAGAGGGCGCTGCGTCCCTCGCCCGAAGCAACACAATACCCAGCGGCATTGACCCACCGGGACTCACCGAAACTCATGCTCGTGTCTTTGATCTTGATACTCGGGCTCGTCGCCCCGGCGCGCAGGTGCGTCGTCGCGTTTCCCTCGTCGGACCGAGCTTCGAGTTTCAATTCGACTGCCGGCAAACGAAAGTCCGTGTTGGCCTTGACTTGCAGCCCTTCCTTTGGCTTGTTGTCGTTCGCGCTCGGACCGTCGTTGATTGTCTTGTTGCCGGTACCGGTAATTCGCAGGTACTCACCCGCCGGGTTCGCGTTTCCGTCTGCGCCCACCCGGAGCAGCACCGCAGTCTCGCCGGTCAAGTTCGACGACGAATCACCGACGAGGGAGTACGAAACCAGGGTTGCCCCTTGCGGTAGTGCGATGTCGTACTTGATACGACCGGTGTCCGAATCCGAACTACGCATGGTGCCCGGATGCAGTTTCACTGTGAACTGTTCGCTGGGACGCACGGACGTGGGCGCCGTGACCTCCAGGTTGTCGGAGAACGACGAATCCCAATCGGTGGCGCCGTCGACCCGGCACTTGTGTTCGAAGGAAACTGTTCGCGTCACGGTATCGGAAGCCGCTGCTACCGGAGCGGACACAGCGAGGAGTCCGGCCGCGACAGCTGGTACGACTGCGCAAACAGCCAGAGAACGGGAGTTCATATGTTGCCTTTCAAAAAGACTCGGTCATCGAGTGTTCGGTGAAGTAGGACCGTGATCACTTGCCACCGAGCGAACCTGTGGGCAGCTGCGGCAGAACGGACTCGAGGCTGCCGAGACCACCCGGATCGGTCGGGTCGGGATCGACCGGGCCTGTTGAATCACCGGTCACCGTGAGCATGTGTGCCGCCGACGTGTACTTCGCCTCGTCGCCGGTAGCTGTGAAGACTGCAGTCACGGACTTGGTACCCGCCTTACCGAAGGTCAGATCCAGGCGGGCAATACCGCGAACCACCGGCCGCGGGTCACCGACGGGCTTGCCGTCGACCATGAACTGTACTGTTCCCGTTGCGTTTTCCGGATCGACGTGAGAAGCAAAAGACACCTTGGTACCGGTAGCGGCCGTCGTCGGTCCTTCGAGCGTCGTCACGATGTCTGCTCCAGGCTCGGGATCAACAGGTCCGAGGTCTCCGTCGATTTTCGTGGATGCCAATGCGCCGGCACCGGCGTTGAGGGGACCCGTCTCACCGTCGCGAGGAGAACAGGATGTGGGCGCCCAGATGGTTCCCGCGAGCCAGTGACTTACCTGAGGGAGGAAGGTCAAAAACGACTCCGGCCCGCCGAAAGTACCTGCAGCACCCGAAGTCCGGACATTGGTTTCGACTGCGCCGGACGGCCCGGCCTTTACGGTGATTCTGATCTTCGGAAAGACGATGTTGGTCTCGGCTCCGGACTGAGCGTTGATCGCAAGCCCGCCGTGCGCACCCGACGACGATGACGGACTGTTGCCGATCGCTTCGTTTGCGCCGGACAACCGGAGTATCGGACCGTCCGCTGCGGGAGTGCCGTCTTCGTTGACACGAATCACCGAAGCAGGTTTCCCGGCAACAACATTGCCCGGATCGGTGACCGTCGCCGAGACGAACTCCGCGTTGGTCGGAATCGGCAGATCGATCTTCAGACGCGAGATCTTCTTGACACTGGCGCCGCTCACATCGTTCGGGATCTGGACGCTACCCGGATCCACGTCGATGTCGAAGACTTGACCTGGCGCCACGACCGAAGGAGCCGAAACTCGCACCGTAGCAGGCTTTCCGTCTGACGAAGGACCGGAAAACGCACTCGGAACTGCGCGGCACGTGACCTGAAACGTTGTCGACGTGGTTTCTGCAACGGGCGCCGCGGTCGCCGGAATCACGGCCACAGCGGTTCCACCGGCAAGGAGGCCGGTAAGGAGCGCAGCATTCAGTAGGCGTTTTGACATGATGTCCTCTCGGAACAACCTGATTGACGTTTGCCGCCGAACTGTAACGGAGCCAGCGCCCGAGTTGACCCGTTTTCAATAAACAAAAACCACACAGTAGGTAAATACTTGGCAAGGGTTACTGATCGTCACATCTGACCGTCACCGCGAGCCTTGCCCCTCTCGATCAATCTCGCGATTCGAGATTGACTGCGGGGAAACATAATTCGACAGAAATCCGCGCCGTAGTGAGAACTCTGTTCATACTCTACCCTTACGGGAGGGTAGAGTATGAGAAACTCGTCAGGACGGAATCTCATGGCAGTAACCATCGCTTCATCCACCAACGACAATTCGGTTCGGGCCGCGCTCCGGTCACCTCGCCGTCTCAAAACGGAAGTTTTGGCCGGACTGGTCGTGGCGTTGGCACTGATTCCCGAGGCGATCTCGTTCTCGATCATCGCCGGCGTCGATCCGCGGGTAGGACTGTTCGCGTCGTTCACGATGGCAGTGACCATCGCCGTCGTCGGCGGACGACCCGCAATGATCTCCGCAGCTACCGGCGCCGTCGCACTGGTCGTCGCTCCACTGACGCGCGAGTACGGAATCGACTACCTGATTGCGACAGTCCTTCTGGCCGGCCTGCTCCAGATCGTGTTGAGCCTCCTCGGCGTCGCCAAGCTGATGCGCTTCATCCCGCGCAGCGTCATGGTGGGATTCGTCAATGCACTGGCCATCTTGATCTTCATTGCCCAACTCCCCCACCTGATCGATGTTCCGTGGCTCGTCTACCCACTTCTGGCCGTCGCCCTCCTGATACTCGTATTCCTGCCGAAACTGACCAGCGCGGTCCCGGCTCCACTGGTGGCGATCGTGCTACTGACCACCGCCACAGTCGTTTTCGCGTTCAACGTCCCCAATGTCGGCGACGAGGGCGAGCTTCCGTCGAGCCTGCCGACGCTACTGTTCCCCGACGTCCCTCTGGACATGCACACACTGTCGATCATTGCTCCGTATGCATTGGCCATGGCGCTCGTCGGCCTCCTCGAATCGTTGATGACGGCCAAGCTCGTCGACGACGTCACGGATACTCACTCGAACAAGACCCGAGAAGGGTGGGGCCAAGGCGTCGCGAACATCGTCACCGGCTTCTTCGGAGGCATGGGAGGGTGCGCGATGATCGGCCAGACCATGATCAACGTCAAGGTCTCCGGCGCTCGCACTCGAATCTCGACCTTCCTGGCGGGCGTGTTCTTGCTGATACTCGTGGTCGGCCTCGGCGATGTCGTGGCGTTGATTCCCATGGCCGCATTGGTAGCCGTCATGATCATGGTCTCGGTCGGCACTTTCGACTGGCACAGCATCAATCCGAAGACCCTGCGCCGCATGCCGATCGGCGAGACATTGGTCATGCTGGTCACCGTGGCGGTCACCGTCGCGACCCACAATCTTGCCTACGGCGTGATCGTCGGAGTGATCACCGCGATGGTCATCTTCGCCCGCCGCGTCGCGCATCTCACCGAAGTGATCGACGTCGCTCATCCGGACGAGGACACCCGTGTCTATGCGGTTCGAGGCGAGCTGTTCTTCGCATCCAGCAACGATCTGATCTACCAGTTCGACTATGTCGACGACCCGAAGAACATTGTCATCGATCTGTCCGAGTCGCATGTCTGGGATGCGTCGACCGTGGCGACACTGGACGCGATCACCACCAAGTACGCGGCCAGAGGCAAGAATGTCGAGATCGTGGGGCTCGACGACGCATCGGCCGAGCGCCATCTGCGCCTGTCCGGACGCCTGGGTGACGGTCACTGAGAGTATGGAAGCCCAGCGCGACGAAAGTAGGAGTGATGTCTGAGCCGGAACATGCGGTCCAGGGACAGAACATGCAGATCGGGCAGGTTGCCGAACGCACCGAACTGTCGATCAAGACGATCCGTCATTACGACGAGGTCGGTCTGGTCACTCCATCGGAGCGGACCGCCGGAGGATTCCGCTTGTACACCGAGGCGGACGTCCAACGGCTACTGGTAATCCGACGAATGAAGCCGCTCGGATTCAGTCTCGAAGAAATGAAACAACTCCTCAATTCCCTGGCAGTGCTCGGCGACGAAGCTTCGGACGCATCAACACGAACCGCCGCAACCGAATTCGTCACCGCCTGCCATACCCGGGCGGAAGAAAGCTGCACACACTTACGTAAGCAACTCGCCTACGCCGAAGAGCTGACGGGATTGCTCGCCGACCACAGTCTGAACGGTGAACGGCATTCGTGATCTGCAAGCTGAACTAAGCTGGGTTGATGGCCCGATATTTCGACGTTCACCCGGAAAACCCGCAGCCGCGCGCGATCAGCCAGATCGTCGAAATGCTGCGCAACGACGCGGTCATCGCCTACCCCACCGACTCCTGCTACGCCCTGGGTGCCCGAATGGACAATCACTCGGGCACCGATCGGATCCGCGAGATCCGTCACCTGCGGTCGGATCACCACTTCACGCTGGTCTGTGCCGACTTCGCGCAGCTCGGGCACTTCGTCCACGTCACCAACTCGGCGTTCCGGGCGGTCAAAGCGGCTACGCCTGGGCAGTACACGTTCATCCTTCCCGCCACGAAGGAAGTTCCGCGTCGACTGGCACACGCCAAGAAGAAGACCGTCGGAGTGCGTATCCCCAGCCACCCGGTAGTGCGGGCGCTCTTGCAAGAGTTGGGTGAACCGATCCTCTCCAGCACCCTTCTCCTGCCCGGCGCCGAGGAGCCGATGACGGACGGCTGGCAGATCAAGGAAGAACTCGACCACCAACTCGACGCCGTCATCGACTCGGGTGACTGCGGAACCGAGCCCACCACGGTGGTCGACTATTCGTCCGGCGCCCCCGAGATCGTGCGCGTCGGCGCGGGAGATCCTTCCCGTTTCGAATGATCCCCCCGCCCGTGCCACATCACGGATGGCAACGTGTCACGGCGTCACGATGTCGAACCACAGATCGAAGTCCTCCAGCAGCGAGATGAACGTCTCCAGTTCAGACTGATCTCCCACAGCTTTTGCCGTTCCGGCCTTGATGGATTCGGTGAGCGAGGTCGTTCCCAGATACACCTCGTTGAACACGGCACGGGTCAAGGTCAGAGTCAGGGCGGCCGAAGCATCTGCCTTGTCCGTGTCGTAATTCAGCACGCCGTTGCGCACTGTGACCAGGACGTTGTCCGCAGTGTCCGACAACACGAATCGCAACGACAGGTCGACGTCGGCAGCTTTGGGACCGTCGAGGCGAACTGCCCAGAAGTCCAGCATCTGCTCGAGAGGCATCACGGCGACAACGGCCGGGCCGGTGGGGTTGTTGGACGGCATCGGTGCCAGCGGATGCCGCAATTCCATCGCTCCGACCAGGTAGAAGTTGCGCCACGTACCGTTCTCGGCTTGGTAGCCGAGTTGTTCGTACGTGTCCGCCAACAACTCTCGCGCTTTCTGGTTACTCGGATCGGCGAACACCAGATGGTTCACCAGCTCGGCCGCCCAGCGATAGTCGCCGTCGTCGAACGCCTGCTTGCCCTTGGTCAGAAGCGCATCGGGTCCGCCGACGGCTTCGACGTAGCGCTTGCCGTTCTCCACCGGCGGATGAGGATTGAGGTGAGCGGGAACGCCGTCGAACCAACCGAGATAGAAGGTGTAGATCGCTTTGACGTTGTGACTGAGCGAGCCGTAGTACCCGCGGTTGTACCACTGCTTTCCGATGGCGTCGGGTACCTCGATCTGGTCGGCAATCTCTACCGGTGTCAGTCCCTTGTTGGCAAGACGCAACGTCTGATCGTGCAGATACTTGTACAGGTCTGCCTGATCCGACATCAGCTTCAAGATCTTGTCGTTGCCCCACGTGGGCCAATGATGCTGCGCGAAAATGATTTCGACGTCGGGGAAAAGTTCCATCGCCAGACGAACGTAGTGCGACCAGGCCTTGGCGTCGCGAGTTTTGGCGCCGCGCAACGTGTACAGGTTGTGCATTGTGTGCGTGACGTCCTCCGCTGACCCGAGCGCCTTGAAATCGGGTAGGTAGAACAACATTTCGGACGGCGCTTCGGTGCCCGGCGCGAGCATGAACGTCACTCGCACGCCGTCGATGACTTCTTCGTGTACCGGTTCGGTGATGACGTCGGTCGGCACCGCGAACGTCGACGTGCCGTGCGACGTGGACAGTCCGAGACCACCGGAAACCTGCCCCTGCGGGCCTGGACGCAGGAATGATCCGTACATGTACATTCCGCGACGCGTCATCGCCGTTCCGGCGAGCACGTTCTCGGAGATCGCCTCCTCCGTGAAACTGTCTGGTGCATAGACTTTTACGGCACCGGACTCGATCTCTTCGTCGGTGACAAATCCTTTGACTCCGCCGAAGTGATCGCCGTGGGAGTGTGTGAAGATGATCGCCTTGACCGGGACCTTGGGGCGGTGCTGGTAGTACAACTCCAGCGCAAGAGCGGCTGTTTCCGCGGACATCAGGGTGTCACCGATGATCAACCCGGTATCGCCCTCGATGATCGTCGTGTTCGACAAGTCCTGGCCGATCACCTGGTAGAGGCGATCGGCAAGCTTGAAGAGCCCGCCGCCCTTTCCCATCAAAGTGGCTTGGCGCCAGAGACTCGGGTTGACGGTGTCCGGCGCTTCGCCGTCGGCGAACCCATAGGCGTCGTAGGAGAAGATGAACTGTCCTTTGTCACCCTTGACCAACCCGCCGTCGATGAGCGGCGCCACCAGACCGCGAGAAATCAGTTCGAAGTCGAATGTGTCATCGAACGGAAGATCACGGAGGACCTGGGCGTTCGCAAGGCGAGTCGCTTCGGTAGCGGGCTTGGGGTCGAGTTCGGATGGTGTAGTCATCTTCTCTTACGCTCCTCGGGAACTCGCGGTGTCCTGTGTCTGGATACCGGTTCATCCTCGATCGCCACGTAGTCCTCGCGCATCACCCGGAAGGGATGATCACGTGGTTCGTCCAGCGTTCAACAGCGCAGCAACGAACTCACGCACCAACGTCCGCTCGTCGTTCTCGTCCGCACCCGGCACCATGAGCAGCGAGAGGATCACTCGCACGATCCAGCGGGCTCGTGACGCTGTGCCTGCTCCGATTTCACCGAGCATCGCGACGCCCAGTCCGTTGATGACGTCGGATGAATTGGCAAGTTCACCTGCAAGACTCGCATCACCCGGAGTGAACCATGCAGCCAACGTCGGAGTGCTGCGCACCGCGGACACTGCGGTGCGCATCGCCTTTTCGAGACGCTCGCTCGGATCATCGATGGTCGCTACCGATTCCGCGATCGCAGTTCCCAGTCTGCGCGCTTCGCGGTGAACGAATGCAATGTGAAGGGCCTGCCGATTCTCGAAGTACCGATACAGGGTGGCCCGGGAACATCCTGCAGCAGAGGCTATCTCCGCCATACCAACGGCGTTGACACCTTTATCGACGAACAGTTGCGCCGCACTGTCGAGGATCTTCTCGGCTGCCGCCAAGGCGCGCCCCTCACCGAGCCAGTCGTTGCTCACGGCCGGGTCACCGACATGGGCGCTGTGAGTGGACGGCGCACGTAGTTGCCCGGCGCGTATTGCATCGCGTCGACGTCGATATGGAAATCTGGAATCCGGGAGAGCAACTCTTCCAACGCAACTCGAGCCTGCATCCGAGCTGCCGACGCCCCCAGACAGTGGTGGGCGCCATGACTGAAGGTGAGAATCTTCTGCGGTCGACGCAAGACGTCCAACTCCGCCGCGTCGGGTCCGTACTTTTCGGGATCACGATTGGCCACACCGTACATCAACAAAACCTTACGTCCTGCCGGAATCACTTTGCCGCCCAAGGCCACATCCCGAGTCGTGGTGCGTGCCAGTCCTTGGACCGGTGAGGTGAGTCGAAGCAACTCGTCGACCGCGTCGGTGATCAATGCGGGATCGTCCAGCAGGATCTGACGCTGATCGAGGCGTTCGGTCAGCATCGCCACCGAACCACCCAGCATTCCTGTCGTGGTGTCGTTTCCACCGGCCACCATGGTGAAGGCGAAGCCCAGAATCGACAGCAGGCCGGACATGTCGCCGTCTTCACCGAGTCCAGCGGCGAGTAGGTGCGAAATCGTGTCGTCACCCGGTTCGACCTTGCGGCGGTCGATCAGCGAAGCGAAGTACGTCATCAGCTCACCGGTGGCGGCCTGTGCCGTCGTCGCTGCCGCGGCCACACCACCTGCCGAATTGGCAGCGACAATGGCTTCGGTCCAGCCGTCGAACTGGTCACGGTCCGATTCCGGCACACCCAGATAGTGTGCGACAACCATCGACGGCAACGGCTTGAAGAGCTCGACGACGATATCGCCACTGCCACGCGCTTTCAACGCTTCGATACGTTCGACGACGAATTCGCGGACCATCGGCTCGACCGCCGAGACCTGACGCGGAGTGAATCCCTTCGACACCATGCGCCGGAACTCCGACTGCACGGGCGGATCCTGCATCACGAACGGCGGATTGTCCTGCATCCCGATCTGCTCGAGCTCACCATAGACGGTGGTCAATCCCTTTGCCGACGAGTACGTCTCGTAATCACGAGCGGCGTTGTAGACGTCTTCGTGACGGGTGAGCACCCAGTAGTCGTCCTGCGGTGAGGCTTCCGGCACCACGTTGTGCACCGGGTCGTTCTCTCGCAATGCGTCGTACATGGCCCAGGGCGAACGCCAGGACTCCCCGGTGGAAGGAACAAACCGTGGCGAATGTGACACAGATGTTGTCATGACTCGACTATGAGACAAATTGATAGATGTGTCAACGTTGACGACTAATATTTCTGCGATCAATATCGAGTAACCCGCTTCCACGCGGAGCACTATCGTGTGTCGGGTGATCACGGATCCGAAGAACCACCTGAACAGCTCTGCCACCGGACGCCGCGCCGTGGTTGCGGTCCTACTCCCCCGCGAACATCTCCCCTTCATCAGGGACTGGTGCCTGCACCACATCGAGCAAGGCTGGGAGGTTGTTCTCTACGACAACACCGGTTCCGTCGGGTCCACCCGCAAGACAAGCGCATTCAGCCTCAACCGTTGGCACGGCCGCAGCGAGGACAAGAGAGGCAACTCTTACGGCGCCTTCACCCGATCGATGTCGGACAGTGAAGTTCAGGTCGCATTCCGCAAAGAACTGCACGACCTTCCGTTGACGATCGTCGACTGGCAACCGCGCGACGCGGACGGTCGGATCGTGCACGGACAGGTAGAGGCCTACGTCGATTACGTGAGCCGGTACCGCGACACCGTCGCATGGGCAGCATTCGTCGACGCCGACGAATACCTCCAACACGCACCAGGATTGGACTGGGAGGTTCTACTTGCCGGAGTTACTCAAGCGGGTTCGCACCGCGTCGTTCTCGATGCTCTGGTTTACGAATCCAGGTGGACGCGCGACGGGCAACTGCGAGACGTCGAGGAATTGAAATGCCTTGGACTGCAAAGCCACGGCTGCAAGAACATCGTGAGGCTGTCGGAGATTCTGCGAGCGGACGTCCACTGGGGATGGAAGACAAGCGAACCGGACAGCCTGGTGCGGCCCGACCGATCCCTCTTCTACTTCCGCCATTACCGCGGTTCGGAGGCGGCACTCGACTTCACTCCGCTGCCGAACTTCGGACCCCAAGTCCACGAAGAAGGTGTGGATGTTCCGGCGGCAATTGACGTATCACAGAATTGAATGTGCCTGCAAGACACAGGTATTCAGGTACAGATAAACCTCCGGCCCGCATCCACGAAGGCAATGCCTTCAGAATGCGGGCCGGGGGCCGTAAATCCGGTTCAGCGAAGCAATCAAGCCTTCGGCTGCGAGCTTCCTGCGCCACCAATTGCGCCGAGAAGACCAGCAACTGCGCCGATGCCGACGAGAACGCCGCCCAGGCCTGCAATGATCTTCTGGAAGTCGCCGAGCTGTGCCAGGTCCGTCTTGCTGCTGCCAGTGGTGAATGCCATGTCTAGCTCCTCATCATGGAATGTGTACGCGGTCCGCGCGCCCGGTATGTAACGGCGCTCACAATATACGTAAGACAGCCGAAATTTGAAGCGGTGCCGTTGAGTGGGACGTAACTCACATCTCATCCAGCGGGAACCCACGAGTAACAATGCGCGATTCGGACAACGCTTCGGGAACCGTTGAATGACGAGCAGGAGAACAGCAGTGGGCAAGTTGGATGGAAAAGTGGCCCTGATCACTGGCGCAGGGCAAGGCGTCGGCCAGGGTGTTGCGTTTGCGCTTGCCAAGGAAGGTGCTTCCGTCGCGGTGGCGGGCCGCACTGAGTCGAAACTCGTAGTCACATGTAACGAGATCACCGAACGCGGCGGCCGTGCCGAACCGGTGCTCGTGGATATCGCCGACGCGGGTTCCATCACCGCTGCCGTGGCGCGAACCGTGGAACTGTTCGGCGGCGTCGACATCCTGATCAACAACGCCAGCCTCAACCCGCTCGGCAACGTCCTCGACCTCACTCCGGAGCGCCTTGCCGACGGATTGACTTCCGGTCCCGTCGCGACGCTGCGAACCATGCAAGCCTGCTACCCGTTCATGAAGGAACGCGGCGGCGGGGCGATCATCAACATGGTCAGTTCCGTGGCCGTCCGTTGGGACGCCGCCGGCTACGGCGGATACGCGGCCGTGAAGGAATCCGTCCGAGCCCTCAGTCGCGCAGCAGCGTGCGAATGGGGCGTCGACGGGATCCGAGTCAACGCGGTTGCTCCTCATGCATCCTCGCCCGGGCTACAGCGTTGGGCAGATGCGCGTCCGGAAGAGGCTGCCGCTTTTGTTGCCGGGATTCCGCTACGGAGGATCGGGGACTGCGAAACGGACATCGGCACCGCGGTGGCTTTCCTGGTCGGCCCGGATGCCGCGTATCTGACTGGAGCAACAATTCCGCTCGACGGCGGTCAGTCGCGCTGGGGCTGAGAGCTGGCGTCGTCGAAGGCGAGCACCGCCGACTTGGCTTCGGCGATCGGGCGGCGGAAAACGAAACCGACCAGAACGGATGCCAAAACCAGCGCGGCCAGAACAATGAGCCCGACCATCCACCACATGGTTTTCAGTATGCCCGAACCGACCTCCGCCGGACGCACACCACGGCCGTCGGAAAGCGATGACAACCGCGAAAAGTACTTGACACCAGTCAAATTCCGTTTTGCCCGTTTCCCGAGCTTCCCGATAATCCGTGATCGAGGACACAGTTTCGGATACCGAACCGGGACGAGAGCGTGACTGGAACCGCGCCTCGGTGCATCCTGTCAGGTATGGAATCCGCTGTTTCGGCCGAACCCGCCGACGGAAGCACCCTCACACACCCGTGGGGCGGGACAAGCAACATCACCGACCTCGGCGGTGATGTTCATTGGATCGACTTCGGCGGTCCCAGCGGAGCGCCGCCCATCGTGCTCGTTCACGGTCTGGGCGGCTCGCACCTGAACTGGGTGCGGGTGGCACCGACGCTGGCGGCGCGCACGCGTGTGTACGCACTGGACCTCGCCGGATTCGGACTCACCTCTGCCCGTGGGCGGCACACCGGCGTCGACGCCAACGCAGCACTCCTGAATCGCTTTCTCGAGACAGTAGTAGGTGAACCTGCCGTCCTGTTCGGCAATTCGATGGGGGGAATGGTCTCGGCAATCTCGACCCATGCCAATCCCGAATCAGTTGCCGGCCTGGTGCTGGTGGATCCGGCGCTCCCACTGCCCGTCCAACTTCCCGATCTGACCGTCGCCGCCCAATTCGCGCTCTACTCGATGCCGTACGTCGGTGAGCAGGTTCTCGGCTTCGGACGCCGGAAGATGTCCGACCGGCAGTTGGCCGCTCAGATGACCAGATTGTGTTTTGCCGATCCGACGCGAGCAGACCCCGCGGTCCTCGACGCGGGCGCTGCCTTGACTGCGATTCGTCGCGGCGAACCCACTCAGGATGCCGAGTTCCTGCAGGCAGCACGGTCACTGTTGATGACCCTCGCCCGTCCGGCCTCTTATCGAAAGACACTGCGAGAGATCACGACTCCGACGCTCCTGATACATGGCGATCGCGATCGGCTTGTCCCGGTCGAGGCCGCCCGGGCAGCCGCCGCCGCACATCCACACTGGACCACCATCATTCTCGGCGACACCGGTCACACCCCTCAGTTGGAGATTCCGGACGAGTTTTCACGTCACGCGCTCGCATGGCTCGATCGCACGGGGCTGATCACGAGCTGACACGTACCGGCACTACACCCGCGGAACGGCCTCGCCGATCGAGCAAGTGCCCCATCAACTTCGGCGTATCAAGGACGATTCGGCGATCGACTACGTCGGCAGGTCCGGCCCACCGGTAAGCGCGAACGGTCAAATACTCCAAAGCTCTCGAGCCCTGGGAATGTGTCGGGGTACGCGCGTAGCGTGAGATTCGCGCCTTCCTCGGCCAAGCATTTGCGCGACCCGTACTTGTGTATCCGTTTCGGTAAAGGAGAGTTTCAGATGCCCGCACGCACAGCGCTCGACGGAACACCCTGTTGGATCGACCTCACCAGCTCCGATACCGAGGTCGCCAAATCCTTCTACACCAACGTGTTCGGTTGGCAGACTGACACAAACGACGACCCGCAGTACGGCGGCTACGCGATCTTCAGCAAAGACGGGCAGCCCATCGCCGGGCTCGGACCTCAGCAGGAGGGAAACCCGTACGGCAACGTCTGGACCACCTACATCTCCTCGACTGATGCGGCAACGTCGGCGTCCAAGGCCGAAGCCGCGGGCGGAATGATCATGATGCCGTCGATGCAGGTCGGTCCCCAGGGCAGCATGGCGATCGTGGGCGATCCTGCCGGTGCAGTCGTCGGTATCTGGCAGGCAGATCAGCACCACGGCTTCGGTCTGGTCGGCGAGGCCGGAGCCCCGGTGTGGCACGAGACTTTGTCCAAGAACTACGCCGCGGTCCTGCCGTTCTACACCGACGTGTTCGGCTGGACTTACGAGTCCATCGGCGACAGCGACGAGTTCCGGTACTCACAGGCCAAGCAGGGCGACACCGTCGTCGCCGGTTTGATGGATGCCAGCTCGTTCCTCCCGGCAGAGGTGCCGTCGTTCTGGCAGGTGTACTTCGGGGCGGACGACACCGACGCGGCCGTCGCCAAGGTCGTCGAATTCGGCGGCAGCGTCTTGCGCGATCCCGAGGACACGCCCTTCGGCCGTCTCGCGTCGGTGGCCGATCCACTCGGTGCCAAGTTCCAGATCTCCACGATCATGGAGTGAATCTCCGCGCAGAGGCCGCACCGGCCCGCGGTCTCTGCGCGCTGATCATCTGGAAAGTCCCGATTTGACCGCACGGATTTGAACACTCGCCCAGAAGGTATGCAGTTTTCTGCGTCCAACGCCTAATCTCATGGGATGCCCGCCCCCGCCCCTCTCCTCGATGTGTACTCGCAGCCGACTCTGTCGACGCTTGCGCCGTCGGTACTCGCTTCTCTCGGAGTGAGCGGCGAAGCGAACCGTCTCGATCTACAGCCCAGCCAGAAGACTGTAATTCTGCTGGTAGACGGGATGGGCGCGAACTTGCTCGCCCGCAACGCCGAACACGCACCATTCCTGAACTCACTGATCGGAACGCCCATACGGGCAGGATTCCCCACGACGACGGCCACCAGCATCGTCTCGTTGGGGACCGGGCTGCCCTCGGGGGCGCACGGAATCACCGGTTACCAGTCTTACGTCGAAGAAGCCGATTCGGTGTTCAACTGGCTGGGTTGGCACAGCGCGGGCAAGAAGGAATCTCAGACCGACTCCATCGTCCCGGAGACCCTGCAGCCGCAGGCCACGACCTTCGATCGTGCCGCGGCCGCCGGCATCACCGTCACTACCGTCGTTCCGTCCAAATTCGACGGCAGCGGCCTCACCCGGGCAGGAATGCGCGGCGCCCAGTTCGCCGGAATCCAGGCATACGGAGACCTCCTCGCTCGCACCGTGGCCGCGTCGAAATCTGCCGACCGTACGTTCACGTACTGCTACATCAGCGAGATCGATGCACTCGGCCACGTCTACGGCCCCGAGTCCGAGCCGTGGATTTTCCAACTGATGCTTGTCGATCGACTGGTCGAGCAACTCGCCGCCGCTCTCGGTCCGGACGTGAGATTGCTGGTGACGGCTGATCACGGAATGGTCGATGTGTTGGACGAGAACAAGATCGACTTCGACAACACTCCGATTCTGTCCAAAGATGTACTCGCTCTTGCCGGTGAACCTAGATGTCGTCACATCCATACCCGAGAAGGCGCTGCACAAGATGTTGCGGACCGCTGGCGCGCCGAACTGGGTGACCGCATGTGGATCGGGACGAGATCCGAGGGCATAGTCGCAGGATTGTTCGGGCCTGCAGTGCATTCCGAGTATCGCGGCCGGATCGGTGATGTCATCGCCATTGCGTCCGGGGACGTGGCCGTCGTACGTCGATCTGTCGAATCGGGACTGTCCGGCCTCCGTGGACAGCACGGCGCCCTCACTCCGGACGAACTGCTGGTACCGCTCTTGTCCTCAGGACAACAGTAGGGCCCGAGCCCGGCGAATCTCGGGAACACCGACGACCCTGCATGCGCCCAACAGGACGACTCCTCCGACGGCCGCACCCGCCGACAATGAAATAACAGCAGCAAGCCTGGGCTCGGGAACTCGGTTCTGAACCGCCACCACCAAAGCGAGCGCACAACCACCTGCCAGAATTGCCGCCGCCGAAATCCTTCCGACGGTGGCCTGCACGCGACGGAATCCCAACAGCCCGTATCTCTTTCGAAGCAGGATGTGGCCGAGCGCCGCTCCGCACACGTAGGAGAACGAGCCCGCCGCACAGACGGCCAGGACCAGCGTTTCGTCACTCGCCGACAGAGACGCAAGTAGAACGAGCGCCGTCTTGGCTACCACCATCACCAGCGCGATCACCGCGGGAGTTCGGGTGTTGTTGTCGGCGTAGAACACTCGAAGCTGAAGCATGACCATCGCAAAGGGCACCAGCCCGAATGCACTGACCGCAACGGCCGTCCCGATCAACCGGGCACTGCTGCCGTCGACCCGGCCGAAGAAGATCAGGGTGGTCAACGAGGGGCCGAAGACCATGAGCGCCACCGTGACCGGAATCAGCGCCACCACTGAATACCGGGCTCCCCGGCCGAGATCGGATACGACGCCGACGTCGTCACCCGCAGCAACCGACCGGGCGATCCGCGGCATCAGCACCGTCAACAACGACACACCGAGAATGCCGTACGCCACTTGAAACAGCAGATCCGCGTGCGTGTACATCGAGTAGACGTGACGGGAGAGAGTGACCTTCATCGTCACCCACACACCGATCTGACCGGCAACGACGTACACAAGTACCCAACCGAGCAACGGCGCCCCGACGCGCACCGGGCGCCAGGTGTGCGGTACGACCCGCACGCGAAGGCGCCACCGAAACCCGTTGCGGTGCAGCGATCGAGCAACGACGGCGGTTTGCGCCACGATCCCGAGCAGAGTGCCGATACCGATCACCAGAACCTGCGCGGTGGTCATCGACTCGGGAGTCAGAGCCACCGGCCCCGGGATACACAGGAAGACCGCGACCGTCACCAGAAGGACGACGTTGTTGATCACCGGCGCCCAGGCCGGCGCGCCGAACACTGATCGAACACTGAGTACTGCCGTCATCATCGCCGTGACGCCGTAGAAGAAGATCTCCGGCAGAAGCAAGTACGCGAAGAGCGTCGTCAACTCTCGTTGAGCCGGATCATCGATCACGGCCGAGACCAGAGGCGGCGCGCACACCACCGCCACTACCGTCACGAGCGCAAGAGCAAGCGCTCCGACGGTGAGAACGCGCTGCGTCTGCTCTCGTTCGAGCGTCCGCCCACGACTTCGCTGCCGTGTCAGATACGGAAGCAGAACGCTGGCGAGAATCCCGCCGAGGAGGAGCTGATAGACCATGTTCGGGAAGCTGTTGGCCGCGTTGTACGCATCACTGACCAGGGCGATGCCGAGGACCGCGGCAAGGGCAAGGGTGCGGACGAAGCCGGTGATCCGGCTGACCGTGCTGGCGAGCGCCACTTGCCCGCCCATCTTCGCCAAGCTGCCGCCCGTCACACCCGTACGTTCGGACTCCCCCATACTCTCGACCATCTCGCCAGAGTGCCACATCGCAGAGGTACGACGATCTGGACGGAAACGGAAGAGCGCCCCGAACCGTGGGGTTCGAGGCGCTCGTCACGAGAGAAGATCAGGCTGATTCCGCTCCAGCCAACGGAGGCATGACGACAACCTGGCCGGCGAAGGACAGACCCGCACCGAAGGCGAGAAGCAATGCCTTGTCGCCCGGCTTGCACTGGCCGTCGCGCAGCATCTGCTCCATGGCGAGCGGGATCGAGGCCGCGGACGTGTTGCCCGTCTCGGCGATGTCGTTGGAGACGGGGAAGCCCTCGGGCAGCTTCATGCTGCGAGCGATGACCTCGTTGATGCGCTGGTTTGCCTGGTGCGGCACAAAAGCGT
This sequence comes from Rhodococcus sp. MurmanLake-1, assembly GCF_056945715.1. NCBI lineage: Bacteria > Bacillati > Actinomycetota > Actinomycetes > Mycobacteriales > Nocardiaceae > Rhodococcus > Rhodococcus sp. MurmanLake-1. The sequence continues at coordinate 78,983 of NZ_JBWZNF010000003.1, forward strand.
CGATGTCCTCGATACCCAGCCCCGACTTCTCCAGGGTGCGAGTGGCGACCTTGCCCATCTCGAAGGCAGCCCAGCGGAACACCGCGGTACCGGCCATCTTGATCCACGGCCGAGGTCCGGTCGGGTTCTTGGTGTAGTCGAGCCAGCTCGGCTCCTGAACGATGGCGTCGGACTGGCTGCCGTCCGAACCCCACTCGACCGGGCCGATTCCGACGGTATCGCTCGGGCCGACGACAACTGCGCCTGCGCCGTCACCGAAGATGAAGCGAACGCTGCGATCGGTGGGCTCGGTGGCCTCGCTCATCAACTCGACGCCGACGACGAGTACGTGATCAACCGTGCCGCCGCGAACCAGGTCGCTGGCCACCGCAAGGGCGGTACAGAAACCGGCGCAGCCTGCCGCGACGTCGAATGCAGCCGGACCCTTGATGCCGAGCTCGTGGGCGACGATGGACGCAGCCTGAGGAGTCTGCAGGTCCCACGTCGACGTCGCGATGATCACGGCGCCGATCTGCTCGGGAGCAATGCCGCTGACGTCCAGTGCTTTACGGGCCGCGCTGATCGACATCGCGAGGATGCCTTCACCCTCGCCGGAGAACCGGCGCGACTTGATACCCGATCGCGTCTGGATCCACTCGTCGGTGGAATCGATCAGCTCGCAGATCTCGTCGTTGGTCACGACTCGCTCCGGGCGGTGAACGCCGAGCCCGAGAAGGACGGACTGCCGACCTCCGGCCACACTGGCAATCGGCTTACCCATTGATCGATCTCCTCGTTGGTTTCTGGTGATGACGCGCATTCGACATCACACGTTACGTACAGGACATAAGCCCCTGCCTCTCAGGTCACCGTTCGATCACGGCAACAACATGAGGCTGGCTCACATTACGCTTCGGTCAGGTATGTAGTCCAGATCCACGATCAGGCGCGTAAATGAGCTAGAACTGCCAAAACACGACGATGCCCGCTTTCGGAAGCCGACAGGCCGAGTTTTGCGAAGATATTTCCTATGTGCTTGCTCACAGCAGTGTCGCTGACGACCAGTTTCCTGGCGATTTCCTGATTTCCCAGCCCCTCCGCCATCAGTCCGAGAACCTCGGACTCGCGTGGGGTCAGTGATCTGATCGGATCGTCGGCGCGTCGACGGCTCATCAGTTGGGATACGACCTCGGGATCCATCACGGTTCCGCCGTCGACGACCCGGTTCAATGCGTCGACGAACTCGGCTACCTTGCCGACCCGTTCCTTGAGCAGGTACCCGACCCCGCCGGCGCCTCCTGCCAACAATTCACCGGCGTAGCGATCCTCGACGTACGCGGAAAGGACCAGGACGGGAAAGCCCGGGCGAAGCTTGCGCACCTCGATCGCCGCTCGAAGCCCCTCGTTGGTGAAAGTAGGAGGCATCCGGACGTCGAGCACCGCGGCGTCGGGGGCGGTCTCCTCGAACACCGTGAGGAACTGTGCGGCGTCGGAGACGGCAGACACCTCGAAGCCCTCTCCGCGGAGCAGCAGTGCCAGCCCCTCTCGCAGGAGAGCGTCGTCCTCGGCAATCAGAATCCGCACGGTAGTTCCACCCTCATCGTTGTCGGTCCACCCTCCGGGCTCTCCAATACTGCGGTTCCTTCGAAAGCCTCGACCCGGCGTCGGATACCCGCCACGCCGCCGCCCGGACGTTCGTTCGCGCCGCCCTGACCGTCGTCGATCACGTCGATGAGCATCGTCTCACCCAACGAGTCGTCCGACGTCTCCGTCCGTGCCGTGACGGTGACGCTGCGCGCTCCGCTGTGTTTTGCGACGTTGGTCAAGGCCTCGGCGACGACGAAGTACGCAGCGGCCTCGACGGCAGCCGGGGCACGGCGGAGCTCGTCGATCTCGAGTACGCAGGGCACGGCGGAGCGCCCGGCGAGCGCGGAGATCGCGCCCTCCAGACCCAACTCGTCGAGGATCGGCGGGTAGATGTCGTGCACCAACGTCCGGAGTTCGCTCAACGCCTCGGTGGCCGCATCCTGGGCCCGATGCAGTTGTGGCAGAGCCTGGTCCGGATTGTTCTGCAACGACCGCTCGGCCATCCCCAACATCATCACCACCGCGACCAGACGGTTCTGCGCGCCGTCGTGCAGATCCCGCTCGATGCGCTTGAGTTCGGCCGAATGTGCGTCGAGCGCCGCAGCGCGGCTGGCCGTCAGGGCGGTGACGCGCTTCGAGAGGTCCGAACGCGTGTCCGGCGCAAGCAAAGTCGTGGTCGACCAGCTGATCCACTTCGCCATCGCGGGGATCAACCACCACGCGATCAGGAGGTACAGGATGCCGATCAACGGCATTCCGGCAGCGCCCAACCACGACGTCACGGGGTACGGATTGTTGACGGGTTCACCGGCGGGCATCTGCTGCCAGTACAGCGGGACGGCAATCGAATTGAGTGCACCGAGTGGCAGAGCAATGGTCAGCATCGCCGCGACGAAAGCCCCCAGACCATGAATCGACAGCCAGGCCGCGTCGCGCCTCGTCGACTGATCGGTGAGGAACCGGCGCCAATCCCCGAAGGTCGGATTGCTTGGCATCGGTGGGTATCGCTGCAGAACAGGGCGTCCGGTGTACGCAGCCGTTCTCTTGCGGGCCAGACCCGCCCACCACCGGAGCACCCGCACGTACGACGGCAACAGCAACCAGCCGACGATCAGAATCGAGAGCGACAGCAGAATGAGACCGACCATCAGCAAGAACAGGGAGACCACGGCTGCCGCACCCTCGACGAGCACGTACACCGCAGCCCTGGTTCTCTTCTTCACTGCCCCAGCATGCCGCACCTGATGCCGCGATCCACTACAGCTGGCTACACCATTGATTCGGGACCCTGCTGGATGTCGACGAATGCCGAATCTCCATAGCGTTCATCCCATGAAGAATCGACACTCGGTCCTCGCCCCGCCGGCCCCTGGTGCCACGGCCGCCCGAACATCCGCCGTGCGACTCGAAGGCGTCAGCAAGATCTACGGCAACGGCCGCGGCGCCGTGACCGCCCTCGACAACATCAGCCTCACCTTGCCGCGCAGCACCTTCACCGCCGTGATGGGCCCGTCCGGATCGGGCAAGAGCACTTTCCTGCACTGCGCCGCAGGGCTCGATCGACCGAGCAGCGGATCGGTGTGGCTGGGCGACACCGAGATCTCACAGCTGAAGCCGAAGGCCCGCAGCATCTTCCGTCGCGATCACATCGGTTTCGTCTTCCAGGCCTACAACCTGCTCGGCGCTCTCGACGTCGAGCAGAACGTCACGCTCCCCCTACTCCTCGCCGGACGACGAGCCGACAAGCAGTACCTGACCTTCGTCCTCGAATCCGTCGGACTCGGATCGCACCGCAAGCGCAAACCCTCCGAACTGTCCGGCGGTCAGCAGCAACGCGTCGCCATCGCGCGCGCCCTCGTCACTCACCCCGACGCACTCTTTGCCGACGAGCCGACCGGCGCCCTCGACTCCCGCAGCGCCAAGCAGGTTCTGGAGTTGTTGCGCCGGACAGCCGCCGAGTTCGATCAGACCATCGTCATGGTCACGCACGACCCGGTGGCCGCGTCGTACGCCGATCGTGTGCTGTTCCTCGCCGACGGAAAACTTGTCGGGCACATCGACCGCCCGACGCCGCAGCAGATCGCCGAGCGCATGACACACCTCGGGGACTGGTGATGATGAAAGCGCACACCTTTGCGCACCTGAAAGCGCATCGCTCCGGTTTCGTCGCCGTGTTCGTCTCCGTATTCTGCGCAGCGCTCCTCACCTGCGGTCTGGGTGTGCTGCTGGAATCGGGAGTGCGAGGCGGAGTCTCACCACATCTCTACGCCGGTGCCGACGCCGTCGTGAGTGCACCACAGGCGCTCGAGGTCAAGGAAGACGCCGATCAGCCTTTTGCCGAGCGCGTTCTCCTCGACGGCGATACCGTCCGCAAGCTCGATGCCCTCGATGTCACGGTGATTCCCGACATCTCCGTCCCCGTCAGCACCGCCGAGGGCGTCGTACTCGACGCACATCCTTGGAACACAGCACAATTGGCGCCGTATTCGCTCACCGAAGGTCGCGCTCCGCAGAGCCGAGACGAGGTGGTCTCGACCACGGGCGCCGCTCTCGGCGAGCAAATCACGCTGGCTCACGGCGCGATAGACGACGAGTACACCGTCGTCGGCACAGCTGATTCGGCCTCGGTGCCATCACCCGACCGTCCGGCACTCGTCTTCCTCGACGACGCAGAGGCCGAACGGTTGTGGCCGCACCAGAACGCTGTCACCGCAGTCGGATTGATCGCTCCCGAAGGCGTGGATGCTGCCGCTCTCGCCCGCGATGCACTCGCCGGAACCGGCGCGGAGGTCTCGACCGGCACCGCACGCGGAGGCATCGAATTCCTCGACGCCGGTGCTGCGCGGACCCAGTTGATCGTGCTCTGTGCGTCGTTTGCCGGTCTCGCGTTGATGGTCAGTATGTTCGTCGTTTCCAGCACGCTGTCGCTCTCGATCAACGCCAGACGGCGAGAGTTCGCTCTGCTGCGGGCAATCGGGGCCACCACGCGACAAGTCCACGTCATGATCGGGCGTGAAGTGCTGCTCGTCGCGGCGGCTGCGGCTGCGCTCGGCGCGGTGCCCGGATTCCTACTCGCCCGATTCCTGGGTGCACAGTTTGCCGACGCCGGGGTCATGCCCACCGATTTCGCGCTGGCCTACAGCCCGCTTCCGGCGATCGCGGCTTTCCTGATCTGCGTACTCACTGCCCGCGCGGCAGCGGCGATCGCGGCACGACGACCGGCGAAGCTCGACCCCGTCGAAGCGCTTCGCGAATCCGAAAGCGGCCCGGCGAAACTGAGCCGCGGACGCATCGCCACCGGGCTGATCTTCGGCGCCGCCGGCCTCAGCGCGTGCGTGCTCCCCGCTTTCCTGCCCGGCAGCGTGGCAGCCGCTGGAGCCGGTTCGAGCGCACTGTTGTTGATCTTCTCGGTCGCGCTGCTCGGCCCCTTGTTGGTGCGCGGCATCATCAAGGTGATCGGCGGTCCACTGCGTCGTAGTGGGTCGGCGTCCAAAGTTCTCGCTGCCGCCAACGCCGAATCCAATTCGAGACGGCTCTCGTCGGCGGTTGTTCCATTGGCTCTCGCAATCGCACTGGGCTCGGTGCAGTTCTTCAGCCAGAGCACCGTCGCCGCCGAGGCGACCAACCAGTCGATCAAGGGCGTCACCGCCGACCTGATCGTCGGCGCGCCGGCCGGTATCGCTCCCTCGCTCCTCGACTCGATCGCATCGGTGCCCGGAGTGAGTGCGGCAAACCCGGTGGTCCGCAGTCAAGTCCTGCCGGTACCCAGCGGTGAGGAAGGCGGCTCAGCCGACAGCGCGATCGCTGCCCAGGGCATCGACGCCGCCAGCGCCGACGCGACCCTCGATCTCGCGGTGACCGAGGGCGACCTGAGCGCTCTGACCGGCGATACCGTTGCCGTGAGCGAAGACGGCGCCTTCACACTCGGAGCCAAGGTAGGTCAGCGCGTCGACCTCTATCTAGGGGACGGCACACTGGTGCATCCGATGGTCGTCGCAAAATATGGTCGCGGCCTCGGATTCGGGGACGTGACCATGCCGATCGAGACTTTGCGTCAGCACTCCACCGACGCTCTGATCGACACCGTTCTGGTTGCTGCCGAACCCGGACGGTCGGCCGAAGTCCAGCAGTCGTTGCGTTCGTTCCCCTCGATCGCCGCGATGAACCAGGACCAGTTCGGGGCCGCGGGCGAAGATCAGCGTCGTATGCAGTCCTGGGTCAGCATCCTCGCCGTCCTCGTCCTGCTCGGCTATCTCGCAGTCGCCGTCGTGAACACCCTGGTCGCCGCCACTGCCGAGCGTTCCCGCGAGTTCGCGCTCCTTCAACTGGTGGGCTCGCGGACGAGGCAGGTCCGAGCGATGATGCGCATCGAGTCGTTGATGGTGGTGGGAATCGCCGTCGTGGTCGGATCGCTGATCGCCCTGCCGCCTCTGATGGGTATCGCCGTAGCGGTGTCCGGGCAGCCGATCCCGGCGATTTCACCGGCGATCTACGGTTCCATCGTCGCGGTGACCGCTGTTCTGGGATTTGTCTCCATCGCGATCCCGACGCGCGCCGCCCTACGCAAGAACCCGATGGACGGAGTGCGTAACCACTGAGTGGCACTACCGTCGTCATCTATGGATGCGGCGGCCTGGGACAAGAAGTACGAAGAAACCGAGCTCGTCTGGGGCGCTCCTCCCAACGAACTGCTGGTGGAATACGCGACGGCCCTCCCCCACGGCCAGGCACTCGACCTGGCGTGCGGCGAGGGCCGTAACGCGTTGTGGCTCGCGACCCGCGGTTGGGAGGTCACCGGCATCGACTACTCGGCCGTCGCGATCGAGAAAGCCCGCACGATCGCGGCCCGCTCACCCCGATCGGTTCTCGACCGGCTCGACTACCGATGCGGCGACGTCACCGTCGCGGATTACGCCTCAAGGAACGGGCAGGGATACGACTTGGCCCTGCTTCTTTACCTTCATCTGCCCGCACCACAACGCACCCTGGTTGTGAACCGTGCCATAAATTCTCTGAAACCTGATGGAATCCTCATGATTTTGGGGCACGACCGAAGCAACATCGACTACGGCGTCGGCGGACCGAAAGATCCCGAAATCCTTTACACACCAGAAGAATTGATGCAGGAGTTCGAAGGAAGGCTCGAGTTCGAGATCGCCGGAAATCCGCACAGACACACCGAAACGGGAATCGCGGTCGACACACTTGTCATCGGACGCAAATCCGGTGTTGGCAATGCAAAGAACGGCTAGTAACATGTATTAAGTTACCGACGAGTAATAAACTTCGGGCGGTACTAGGAGTGCTGGACCGCACCACCTCACTGGGAGAAGCAGAAGACATGGGCCATTACAAGAGCAACGTTCGGGACCTGGAGTTCAACCTCTTCGAGGTTCTCGGACTGGAGAAGCCACTGAGCGAAGGCGCTTGGGGCGACCTGGATGCCGACACTGTCCGCAACATGCTGGCAGAGGTCGCACGCCTGGCCGAGGGACCGCTTGGCGAATCTTTCGCCGACGCGGACCGCAACCCCCCTGTCTTCGATCCCGAGACGCACACCGTTGCACTTCCGGAATCCTTCAAGAAGTCGTTCAAGGCTCTGTGGGATGCCGAGTGGTACCGCATGGGACTGAGCGAAGAGGTCGGCGGCGTGCCGGTTCCCCGCTCCGTCGTGTGGGCCATCGGTGAGCTGATCCTGGGCGCACAGCCTGCAGCGCACATGTACCAGGCCGGACCCGCCTTCGCGGACGTGCTGTTCAACAACGGCACCGAAGAGCAGAAGAAGTGGGCAGCCACCATCGTCGAACGCGGATGGGGCGCCACCATGGTCCTCACCGAGCCCGACGCCGGCTCCGACGTCGGTGCCGGACGCACCAAGGCGATCAAGCAGGACGACGGCTCCTGGCACATCGAGGGCGTCAAGCGCTTCATCACCTCGGCCGACTCGGACGACCTGTTCGAGAACATCTTCCACCTCGTTCTCGCTCGCCCCGAAGGTGCCGGACCCGGCACCAAGGGCCTGAGCCTGTTCTTCGTCCCGAAGACGCACTTCAACTTCGAGACCGAAGAGTTCGGCGAGCGCAACGGCGTCTTCGTCACCAACGTCGAACACAAGATGGGCCTGAAGGTCTCCGCCACATGTGAGGTCACCTTCGGTGGCCACGGCATCCCCGCACAGGGCTGGCTGGTCGGCGAGGTCCACAACGGCATCGCCCAGATGTTCGACGTCATCGAGCACGCTCGAATGATGGTCGGCACCAAGGCAATCGCCACCCTCTCCACCGGTTACCTCAACGCTCTCGATTACGCCAAGCAGCGTGTTCAGGGTGCTGACCTGACCCAGATGACCAACAAGGCAGCGCCGCGCGTGACCATCACGCACCACCCCGACGTGCGTCGCAGCCTGGCAATGCAGAAGGCATACGCCGAAGGCCTGCGCGCGGTGTACCTCTACACCGCAGCACACCAGGACGAGGTTGTCGCCCAGCTCGTCTCGGGCGCAGACAAGGACACCGCGTTCCGCGTCAACGACCTGCTGCTCCCGATCGTCAAGGGCGTCGGCTCCGAGCGTGCGTACCAGTACCTGACGGATAGCCTGCAGACCCTCGGTGGCTCCGGCTTCCTGCAGGACTACCCGATCGAGCAGTACATCCGCGATTCCAAGATCGACTCGCTGTACGAAGGCACCACGGCCATCCAGGCTCAGGACTTCTTCTTCCGCAAGATCGCTCGTGACCGCGGCGTCGCGCTCGCTCACGTTGCCGGACAGATCAAGACCTTCATCGACAGCGAAGCCGGCAACGGTCGTCTGAAGGCGGAGCGCGCACTGCTCGCCACCGCACTCGAAGACGTCCAGGCCATGGCTGCCACGCTCACCGGCTTCCTCATGGGAGCTCAGGAGCAGCCCACCGAGCTCTACAAGGTCGGCCTCGGTTCCGTCCGCTTCCTGATGTCCGTCGGCGACCTGCTCATCGGCTGGCAGCTCCTCCGCCAGTCCGAGATCGCTCTCGCGGCACTCGACAACGGCGCTTCCGACAAGGACAAGGGCTTCTACGAGGGCAAGGTCGCCATCGCGTCCTTCTTCACCAAGAACGTCCTGCCCGAGCTCACCGCTTCACGCGAGATCATCGCGAACACCGAGAACGACATCATGGAGATCGACGAAGCAGCATTCTGATTCGTTCCTGATTCATGAAAAGTGCCGGTCCCGAGAATATTTCGGGACCGGCATTTTCATGCTCGGCAGTCAATGGAATCTGTGGTCATCTGCGCTCGACGGTCGGGCAACTGATCTGTGCGGACAGTACGGACGTCGTCGGTTGTTCGCCGGGCCGTGCCGCCGTTCCTACCAGGGAAAGCGCCACGCGCCTGCGGTCCGGAGAACTGACTATTTCGATGGAATTGTCGACGCCGCCGCCGAAGGACACGAACTGTCCGCTCTGATCCGAGAACATCATCGTCGCCCCGGACTGACCTGGTTCCGGGTTTTCGTTCACGTAGACCTGCAACTGGAAATCACGCCCCGGATATTCACCGCCGCCGTCGTACTCGTAAAAGGAACTGGTGTGCACCTCGTAGGCCCACTGGCGGTGACCGGCGGGCAGCGAATCCGCCCAGTTGTGCTCGAAACACGTGACGGATCCGGGCAGCGAGACATTGGCTGCGCCGCTCCACCCACCGGACAGGGTGATGGCTCCGTATGGCGCTGCTTCGGACTCGTGCCGATCGGAAGGCAAGGGCGGAACGGTCACGGGTCCGACATTGCGACCGGTGAACTCGAAAAGCCTCTCGCTCGACACGAACGGGGGCGACTCGCGCTCACCGGCACAGGAGACAACCGACAGGGTGGCCATGACCAGTACCGCGCACATACCGCGTCTACGAACCGGCACCTCGACTCCCCCGTTCCGTTTCCAACAGAATACATACCGTTCGGTCTCCAAGTTGCCGGACGTGTCCGACACATCCCATTCATGGGACAGCTCGCCCGCTACCGATGTGATTGGGTGAGCACGAACGTCCACTGAACCAGCACTCGGTTCTTTCGAAGGCCGAGTAGATCAACAGACAGGTGATCATCGTGGTCGCACCAGAGCACGCACAACTCGATTACGCCCCTGAACTGGCATTGACCGCCACGGACTTGGCGCTCGACGGCCCATGGGGGCCGGTGTTCGGACCCGTCAATCTCGAGATTCGTGCGGGCGGTGTGACCATCCTCGAAGGCTCCGCCGGTTCAGGACGTACGTCCTTACTTCTGACACTCAGCGGACGAATGAAAGCCAGTTCCGGATCACTGTCCGTCTTCGGTCGAACGCGTCCCCGAGAGATCTTCGAGATCGCCGGGGTCGCCGGGTTCGAGGACATCGACGAGCTTGCCGAGTCCGTCACCGTCCGAGATCTGATCACCGAACAAATTCGCTGGGATGCGCCCTGGTACAAGCTCATCGGACGTGCCGGAGACCGCGAACTCGAAGCGGTGTGCGCTCCCGTCTTCGGCGATCATCCCTTACCTGCGCTCGGCCGGTACGTCAGCGATCTCGGGGAACTCGAGGCGACCCTGCTGCGTATCGCCGTCGCGAACACGAAGAAGCCGGCCCTGCTCGTCGTCGACGATCTCGAACAGGTGCGGCGCGACTCCGAACGCGCGTACCTCGTCGAGCGACTCGTCGAGATGGGGAGCTACCAGACCATCATCGCGTCGACCGTCAACCCGCTGCCCGACGGATCACCCATCGATGCCGTCGCCCTGCTCCAAGAAGTCACCAATCCCGACCAAGAAGGGGCGAGGTAACCGCGATGCTCGCTGGAATGTCTCTCGGAACCGAACTCAAGCGGTTCTCCCGCGGCGCGATGCCCAGGATCGCACTCGTCACCATCATCTTGATGCCACTGCTGTACGGCGCAATGTACCTGTGGGCCTTCTGGAATCCGTTCGGTGAGGTCAACAAGGTCCCCGTCGCACTGGTCAACACCGACCGCGGTGCAATGGTGCAGGGTCAAGAGCTCAAGGCTGGCGACGAAGTAAGCCAAGCACTTCTCGATTCCGGTGAGCTCGATCTCCACCTGGTCTCACAGCAGGAAGCCGAACAGGGAGTCTCGGACGGGACGTACTACTTCTCTCTCACTCTGCCCGAGAATTTCAGCGAGGCCGTTGCCTCCCCGACGTCCAAGGACCCCCACAAAGCTCAGTTGCAGTTCACCTTCAACGACGTCAACAACTACCTCGGCACCATCATCGGCCAAAATGCCGCCCAGCAGGTTCTCAGTCAAGTCAGCGACAAGATCGGCGCGCAGTCCGTCGAGACGGTTCTGGTCGGATTGACCGATGCGGGTGCAGGTTTGAAGCAGGCCGCCGACGGAGCACTCCAGCTCTCGGCCGGAGTGAACACTGCCAATGCCGGAGCCGGCGAATTGGCGTCGGGCTCGAAAACTCTGGCAGACAACATGGTTACCGCACGTGACGGTGCAGCCACTCTTGCCGGCGGTACAGCGCAACTCTCGACCGGTATCAATACCGCCACGGACGGTGTCCTCGCACTGACCGACGGTTTGGGGCAACTCGATCTCGGAGCCGTCCAACTGGGCGACGGCGCAAGCCAACTCAGTGGTGGCGTCACCCAGGTCGTCGACCAACTGAGCGTCCTCGGGAACACACAGGCAGACGTTGCACAACTGGTCGGGCAGGCGGTGGCCAGCCTTCGGCTGAACCCGGATCCTGTCAGCCAACAGATCGCCAATGCCCTCGCGCCTGCCCAGGACATGCTGCGCACTCAGGGTTTCGGTGAAGCGACCATGGGCCAACTGGGCGAACTCAAGAGCGGTGCACAACAACTCGCTTACCAACTCGACGATCCGTCGAGCACCTTCCGAGCCGGGCTGAATGCCGCGGCCAACGGCGGCGGTGAACTCCGCAACGGCCTGGTGCAGCTGCGTGACGGCGGTCAGCAAGTCAACGACGGCGCGCAAACCCTCAGCAGTGGACTGGTTCAACTCACCGACGGCAGCGTCCAACTCTCCGATGGTGCAGCCAAACTCGCCGACGGCACCGAGCAACTCCGTGCCGGGTCTGCCGAACTCGCGACCAAACTCACCGAGGGCGCCGGTCAGATTCCCAGTTGGACCGATCAGCAGCGAACCGCAACCGCTCAAACCCTCTCCAGCCCGGTCGAACTACAGGAGACCTACGAGAACCGGGCAAGCACCTTCGGTACCGGTTTTGCTCCGTTCTTCCTGCCCCTCGCGCTGTTCGTGGGCGGCATCATCACCTGGATGCTGCTCAAGCCGCTCCAGAACCGGCCCATCGCAAACGGACTCGGCGCGCTGCGAGTGGTCCTCGCCTCGTACTGGCCGGCATTGCTCATCGGCATCTGCCAGGTGATCGTGATGTACCTGGTCGTGCACTTCGCCGTCGGCCTGCACCCCACACACGCCCTCGGCACCGTCGGATTCCTGATGCTCATCACTGCCACGTATATGGCGTTGATCCAGGCATTCAACGCCATCTTCGGAGTATCCGTCGGACGCGTCATCACCCTGGCGTTCCTGATGCTGCAACTGGTTTCGGCCGGCGGCATCTATCCCGTCGAAACCACCGCGAAACCGTTCCAGATCATCCACCCCTTCGACCCGATGACCTACGCGGTGAACGGGCTACGACAACTCACCGTCGGCGGTATCGACTCGAGACTGTGGGTCTCGATCGCCGTCCTCGGCGGCCTTCTCGTCGCCTCACTCGGGGCCAGTTCACTTGCTGCACGCCGAAATCGGCAATGGACCATGGACAGGCTGCATCCGCCGATCGAAGTCTAGGTCAGGGTCTCCGGCCAAGGCTCCACGGTCAGCGCAGGCCATTCCCTGCGCCACCGTGCCGCCTTGGCCTCGTAAACCTCTCTCGGCGCCAGCACCGGGTTGGGGCGGACGATCATGTCGAAAAGATCGTCGTATCCATGCGGGGCATACACGTCCACAGTGCCGCCCGCGGCCTTGGTGATCCCGAAACAGCAAGTTGTGGAAGCGAAGTGGTCGATAGCGTCGCGGCAACTGGTGAACGGAACGCCGGGAATCCCGAAATGCTGCTCGTACCACAGGTGCACGCGGGCTTCGTTGCGTACTTCGACATCGGCATCCACATCGGCGAACAGTTCTGCCGCCGAACGAATCACACGGTCCTCCGCGTCGTAGCTCAGATCGCCGGCGTCGAAATAGAAGAGGTCGTAGTCCTTGATTCCGGCGCCGAGGTCACGGCCGTCGATGTGATTCCAGACGGTTTGGAAGAGCCCACCCGCCGTCAGGTACCACTCCGGCAATCCCAGCTTCGGCGCCCGATCCACGATCGTTGCGACCACTGGATTGGCCAGGGCGATCTCGAGAAATCGTTCACGCATGCTCGTCAGCCTCTCATATGACAAGTAAACTTGACATCATGTGACAAGTATTCTTTACTTTTCCTATGACTGGAAAGGCCGGCGACAACAACGTGCGGGAGCACCGACGCCTCGCCGGCCTCACCCAGGCGCAACTGGCCACGGCAGGTCAGGTGAGCAGACAGAGCATCGTCTCCGTCGAACGCGGCGACTACGCACCGAGTGTCTACCTGGCACTTCGCCTGGCACTGGCACTGGGGACCACCGTCGAAGCGCTCTTCCCCTTACCCGAATCGGCACTCACCGCAGAAATTCCAGAGGAGACGGCATGAGCACCATGATGAAGGCAATGCGGTTCGTCGGAGATCTGGACGACGACTTCTACAAGGACGAGCGGCAGCGCGACGTCTGGAACGAAGCCTCGGCGGTGGGATTGCAGAGTGTCTTCTGGGCAGTCTTCGTCAGCTCGGCGATTCTGCCCTGGGTCGCCGGCCGAACAGGGGCGTGGATCTCGCTCGCGCTGCTGATCGTCGCGCTGTTCGGCTCGGTGGTCACGATTGTCTATGCACTTCGACGCGACGTCGATGTCTACGTGTTGTCCAACTACAACCGTCCCCGGGTCGTGATCAGCATCGCGCTGTACCTCGTCGCCGCAGTCGGCATCATGGCGCGCCTCAAATTCGATTCGTACGAAGAATCGTCCACGTGGGTCGGCGCTCTCGTCGGCGGAATCGTCGGTGGCGGCGTCGCAATCGCGGCAGTCAAGCTTCACCAGCAGCGCGCCAAGCGACGCGAAGCGGCCGAAGAACTTCTCTGAATTCCGGAAGTCTGCCCGGCACAACGGAATCCATAGAGTTGGTAAAATCGTGCCAGGTCAACCGATCGCGAGTAACGTCGAAACGGTGAGCACTCGCCTCGGATACCAGATGCCCAACTTCAGCTACGGCGGTCCGGTCAAGGACCTCTTCCCCACCGTCATAGCGCAGGCCCGCGAAGCCGAAGCCGCAGGCTTCGACACTGCATTCGTGATGGATCACTTCTACCAACTCCCCGGAATCGGAGCGCCGGACGCCCCGATGCTCGAGGCCTACTCGGCGCTCTCCGCGCTGGCGACGGCCACCGAGACCATCCAGTTGTCTGCACTGGTCACGGGAAACACCTACCGCAATCCGCCCATGCTCGCCAAGACCGTCACCACCCTCGACGTGGTGAGCGGCGGTCGGGCCATCCTGGGCATCGGCGCCGGTTGGTTCGAACTCGAACACAATTCGTTCGGATACGAGTTCGGAACGTTCACCGAGCGCTTCCAGAAGCTCGACGAAGCACTCCAGATCATCGCGCCGATGCTCCGCGGTGAGCGCCCAACCTTCGACGGCAAGTGGTACCACGTCAAGGACGCCATCAACGAGCCTCGCGTCCGCGACGACCTGCCGATCCTGCTCGGCGGCGGCGGTGAGAAGAAGACGTTCGGCCTCGCCGCTCGCTTCGCGGATCACCTCAACATCATCTGCGACCCGTCGGAACTGCCCCGCAAGATGGAAGCACTTGCGGCACGCTGCGACGAAGCCGGTCGCGATCCCGCAACCCTCGAGACCAGCTTCCTCACGTTCATGATGATCGACGAGGACGGCGACAAGGCTCGCGCGCATCAGCGAATGTTTCTCGCGGAGCGTGGCCTCGACATCACCACGGCGCCGCAAGACGTGGTCGCCAAGGCCACCGAGCGCCATTTCGTCGGCAGCCCGGACGACGTCGCCGAGCAGGTTCAGACGCGCATCCTCGACCACGGCATCGACGGCGTCGTGATCAACCTGATCACCAACGGCGAAGAGCCAGGCATCGTCGACCTCGCGGGCCGCACCCTCGGCCCACTCGTCGGCAAGTAGGTCCCTACTCGCACTTCACGATCGGCACCGGGTCGTACTTGACGGTCCGGGTGTTCGAGGAAATCTCGGCGCCACTCGCGTGGTCGGTGATCACGCGGGTGTCGCTGACCGTGAATCCGGGCGCACCGCTCGAAGCCACACAACCAGGCCCCTCCGGCAACGTCACGGTGTTCGGCGACGTCGGCGACGTACGCGGGCCGGTCGTCGAAGCGACATCGACGGTTTTGGTTCCCCAGATCCGAACGGTGATGTTCGACGACGTCGCAATCGTCTCGATCATCACGCCGGTCTTCGCCGGATTACGGAACTGCAAGTCGATCGCTCCATCGAAGATGGTCGCCTCACGCGCCTCGGGGTACCGCGAGATGTAGTAACTGTGCTCGGTGTGCGCGACGTCGTCCATGCCTGCGAAATACGTCGCGTTGTAGAGCGTCGTCGCGAGCTGGCTGATACCGCCGCCGACAGCCTTGTCCGGGCGACCATTGTTGATGATCCCCGACTCGACGTATCCCTGAGCCGCACCGCGCGGACCCGTGTACTCGTTGAGCGAGAACGTATCCCCTGGCTTGATCACGGCCCCGTCGATCTCCGATGCGGCCAGGCCGATATTCACACCAGACGCGTATTCGAAACCACCGGTGGTGAATTCGCCGATCACCTCGTTGATGCCGAGGGCATCCGCGGCTTCGGTGGTCAACGCCGGCGGGACCGGTCCGTACACGGCGGGCGTTGCCCGAGAAGCCGTGCTGCCCAGCAGAACCGGAAGTTCCTTGACCGTGTCCGGCCAGTTGATCAGATCACCGACAACACCCGGCACAACCGACGGCTTACCACCGGCGAAGGTGAACGACGCGTCCTTGGGTTGTACTTCAGTCGATACCAACTGCGGAGTCAGAATCTTGATCGCAGCATCCGTGTTGTACTGCGGAGTCAGCCCACCCGAGCCGTCAGGTGTGAAGGTCAGAACCTCACCGATCTGGTCGACGCCGAGCGTCGCAACCTTGCCGTCACGGCCGTTGACCACGACATCACCCGAGGCAGCCGGAATGGCAATCTCCTGCAGTGCGCGATCGACACCGGCCTGAGTGACCGTCACCGGCACCTCGTCGACCGGAAGATCGACGACGCCACCGTCAGACCACTCCGCGGCGAAGGTTGCGCCCGCCTGCTGCGTTTCGAGAGCCTGCCCGGCGGCAGGTGAAACACCCGTCGCCTTCCCACTCTCGAACACGACTGCGCCTTCGACGGGCGCACGATCGCTGTTCGCCGCAAGCTGCGACATCGAGGCATCCAACGCACCCTGGTCGACCGTCGACACCACGGGCACCTCGCGGGAGCCGAAGAACGACGTGATGCGGGTGATCGGGTTGATCGGCTGAGCGTTCACGCCCGAGAGCGTCGCCGACCAGTCGACGTCCACACCCGCAGATGCGGGAACGATCTCGGCATCGACGCCGCCGGCATGTACCGCTACCGGTTCGACGAGCCTTGGGCCGAGTTCGGCGCGCAGCGTGGCCTCTGCGTCGGCAGGCGTGAGATCACCGATGTCCACCCCGGCGACCTGGGTGCCGCGTGGTGTCTTCCCCGACGACGTGAAGATGTCCACTCCGTAGGCAATCACTGCGACGGCAAAGATGGCGCCGAGTGCTATCGCTGGTTTGACCCACTTACGGGAAGAAGCCGGAGCGGGCGCTTCTGGCTGTTGTTGCGGTGCTGGTGGTGCAACTGCCTCTGGTTCGCGGACAACAGGCTCGTACTGCTGCTGGATGGGTTCGAATTGCTGGGTGTCGTACTGCTGCACGAACTCGGGACGCGGCGGCTTCGGGGGAACCACCACTGCCGGGGGCTCGAACTGCTCTGTCTGCTCGTCGATGGTTTCTGTCGCCGGAGCCGAGTCGACTACTTCCGTCGGCGGTGCGTCCTCCGCTGGGACGACTGGGATGACGGTGGTGACCTCGTTTGCCGATTCGTCGATGGCCGGTTCGACGATTGTGGGCTCGACGATTGTCGGCTCGTCGATTGTCGGCTCGTCGAATGTTGTCTCGACGTCGGTCGGCTCGATTTCTGCTTCGTCGACTGTCGCTTCTGTGGAGTCGATTGCGTCTTCGTCGACTGGCCTTGGTACTTCGGCTGGTTCAGGTCCTACTGATTCAGCCTCGACAACTGCCTCGGTGTCCTCAGGGGTCTTGGGTTCCTCGACCGACTCGGTCTCTTCGACCGCCTGAGGTTCCTCGACCGCCTGAGGTTCCCCGACCGACTCGAGTTCCTGTTCCGGGAGGGACGAGTCCTCGCTGTTCGTCTTCTCGACGGACGGACCCTCTTCGTCACTCACCTGTTGGCTCCTCGCTGCATCAACCGTCGCTGCGGCGCTCACCGACAACTCAATACAGGATATCCGGACATACGAGAGCCCCGCGCTGCTGCCAGGTCGGGGGTCAGGCAGCAACACGGGGCTGTCATGAATATCGGTAGCTATTCTGCAGCGTTACACGCCTGCGCGAAAAAGTTTGCAAAGAGTTCGGGGATCCGGCCACCCCTCGTGGCCGGATCCCCGATTACGCATCCCCTCGCCACGATCACTGCAGGTGAGCGCAGTTTTCAGTCGCGTGGGGAGATTGTGGAGCGGTTACCGCTCGATGATCGCCGTGACACCCTGGCCGCCGGCCGCACAGATCGAGATCAGACCGCGGCCCGAACCCTTCTCCGCGAGCATCTTTGCGAGGGAAGCCACAATACGTCCGCCGGTTGCCGCGAACGGGTGACCTGCAGCCAAGGACGATCCGTTGACATTGAGCTTGCTTCGGTCGATCGATCCCAACGCGCCGTCGAGGCCGAGGCGTTCCTTGCAGTACTCGTCGGACTCGAAGGCCTGCAGGGTTGCCAGAACCACCGAAGCGAAGGCTTCGTGGATCTCGTAGTAATCGAAGTCCTGCAAGGTCAGACCGTTGCGGGCCAGCAAACGCGGAATCGCGTACGTGGGAGCCATGAGCAACCCGTCTTTGCCGTGGACGTAGTCGACGGCAGCGGTTTCGGAATCGACGAGGTGCGCCAGAACCGGAAGATTGCGCTCGGCTGCCCACTCGTCGGTGGAGAGGAGGACTGCAGAAGCGCCGTCGGTGAGCGGCGTCGAGTTGCCTGCCGTCATCGTCGCGTCGCCGAGCTTGGTACCGAAGACGGGCTTGAGCGTCGACAGCTTCTCGACGGTCGAACCGGGACGGAGGTTGTCGTCGCGGGTCAGGCCGAGGAACGGGGTGACGAGGTCGTCGAAGAAACCGCGGTCGTAGGCAGCCGCCATGTTCTTGTGGCTGGCAGCGGCAAGTTCGTCCTGGTCCTCGCGCTTGATGCCGAATTCCTTGGCGGTGATCGCAGCGTGGTCACCCATCGACTTGCCGGTGCGAGGCTCGCCGTTGCGCGGAATTTCGAGGCCGAGCATGCCCGCACGGACGTTGCCGAGCAGCTTGATGCGGTCGCCCGTGGACTTCGCGCGATTGAGGGAGAGCAGGAACTCGCGCGCCTGATCGTTGACGCCGATCGGGGCGTCGGACGTGGTGTCCGTGCCGCCGCCGATGCCCGAATCGATGCGGCCGGCCGAAATGGCGTCGCCGACGGCGATGATCGACTGCAGTCCCGTGCCACACGCCTGCTGAAGGTCGTACGCCGACGTGTACGGGCTCAGCGCGCTGCCGAGAACGGACTCGCGAATGAGATTGAAATCACGGCTGTGCTTGAGCACCGCACCGCCGACGACCATGCCGAGCTTCTCGCCCTGCAGATTGAATCGGCTCACCAGACCGTCGAGCGTCGCAGTGAACATGTCCTGGTTGGACGCCTGTGCGTACGCCTTGTCCGAGCGTGCGAACGGAATGCGATTTCCGCCGACGATCGCAACCGGACGGCGCTGACCTGCGGACTTCGTAGCGGCTGCGGCCGGTGCGGTGCGCGGTGCGGCGGGCTTTGCGTTTGAACGGGCTTTGCTTGTCACTTGCGTCTCCAAGGATGGTGCGATTACCTGTTGAAGACTATTCTTACTCAGTAGTAAGTTACTTGTCTATCGCCGCATTCTTCCGATTGCCCGGTGAGAGACAACCCGAAACACAACAGAAGGTAGGACCGTGGCAGCCAGCAAGGGAGCTCCCGACCTCTATTCACAGTTCCTCTCGTCCGCCCCCGGCGCATTCATCGCGTCGAAGGCCGGCCTGCCCAGGCCCGAGAACCTGCGTCGCTACAAAGCAGGGGAACCCGCACTCGCCGGACCTGTCCTCATCGGCGGCAAGGGTCGGCTCGCAGAACCACTTCGCGTACTGCTCTCCGACTACCCCGCGGCTCAGGCACACGACAGCAGCTTCGGCGGACTCGTGTTCGACGCCACCGGAATCACTCAGGTCAGCGAGCTCGAGCAGCTGTTCGAGTTCTTCCAGCCCGTGATCCGCAACCTCGCACCGTCGGCTCGCGTCGTCGTTCTCGGCACGACGCCGGAAGAAACGTCGAGCGTCGACGAGCATGTCGCGCAGCGCGCGCTCGAAGGCTTCACCCGCAGCGTCGGCAAGGAGATCAAGCGCGGCTCCACCGCTCAGCTGGTCTACGTCTCCCCCAAGGCGTCCACCGGACTGTCCGGCGTGGAATCGACTCTGCGCTTTCTCCTTTCGGCGAAGTCCGCCTTCGTCGACGGCCAGGTCATCGTCGTCGGTGGTGAAGATTCCGTCGCGCCCGCAAGCTGGGACAAGCCGCTCGAAGGCAAGGTTGCCGTCGTCACCGGCGCAGCCCGCGGCATCGGTGCCACCATCGCCGAGGTGCTTGCCCGCGACGGCGCACACGTGGTCTGCGCTGACATCCCGGCCGCCGGCGAAGCACTGTCCGAGACCGCGAACAAGGTCGGCGGCACGTCCCTCGCCCTCGACGTCACGGCGGCCGACGCAGCCGAGGTCCTCGCAGCTCACCTCCTCGAGCGTCACGGCGGAGCCGACATCATCGTCC
Organism: Rhodococcus sp. MurmanLake-1; assembly: GCF_056945715.1. Taxonomy (NCBI): domain Bacteria; kingdom Bacillati; phylum Actinomycetota; class Actinomycetes; order Mycobacteriales; family Nocardiaceae; genus Rhodococcus; species Rhodococcus sp. MurmanLake-1. Next base: position 98,775 of record NZ_JBWZNF010000003.1, read on the forward strand.
ACAACGCCGGCATCACCCGCGACAAGACCCTCGCCAACATGGACGAGGGCCGCTGGAACATGGTCATGAACGTCAATCTTCTTGCACCGCAGAAGATCACCGAGCACCTCGTCGAGAAGGGCGCCCTCAAGGAAGGCGGCCGCGTCGTCGACGTCTCCTCCATCGCCGGCATCGCGGGCAACCGCGGCCAGACCAACTACGGCACCTCCAAGGCCGGCGTCATCGGCCTCGTACACGCCGAAGCTCCCGTCCTGGCGAAGAAGAACATCACCATCAACGCCGTCGCACCGGGCTTCATCGAGACCGCCATGACCGCAGCCATCCCCTTCGCCACCCGCGAAGCCGGCCGCCGCATGAGCTCGCTCCTGCAGGGCGGCGAGACCGTCGACGTCGCCGAGACCGTCGCATACTTCGCCAGCCCGGCCTCCAATGCCGTTACGGGACAGGTCGTTCGCGTCTGCGGCCAGAGCCTCCTGGGCGCATGATGGCAACAAAGACCGTCGCGCTCACCGAGCAGCCGAAGACCATCGACATCTACTCCCGGGCGGTACTGGGATTGTTGCCGTGGAACAAGTCCAACTCGCGCTCGGTGCCACAGCAGACCTTCACCCTCACCGGACTGAAGGTCGACACCGACAATCTGGCGGCGTACTGCCGCGTGACCGGACTGCGATTCGGCGACACTCTGCCGATCACGTATCCCTTCACCTTGGCCTTCCCGACCGTGATGAAGCTGATGGTGTCGAAGGACTTCCCCTTCGCCGCCGTCGGCTCCGTTCACGCCGAGAACGTCATCGAATCGCTGCGGCCCATCTCCGTCAGCGAACCGCTTGACCTCTCGGTGCATGCCGAGAACCTGCGTGAGCACCGCAAGGGCCTGCTGATCGACGTGATCACCGAAATTCGGGTGGGACGGGAACTGGTCTGGCGACAGACCTCGAGCTTCCTGAACCAGCAGAAGACCTCCCTGTCCGGCCAGCCAGGTCCGGAGCCCAAGGCCGACGAGGTCCCGCCGATGCCGATGAGCACCATCCGCGTCGACCAGACCACGATCAGCAAGTACGCCGCTGTCTCCGGCGACCGCAATCCGATTCACGTCTCGTCTCTGGGCGCCAAGGCTTTCGGTTTCCCGAAGACCATTGCTCACGGAATGTGGAGTGCCGCGGCAGTTCTGCGGACCGTCGAGGGGTCCGTCGCGGACAAGGTCACCTACAGCGTGCGTTTCGGCAAGCCGATTCTGCTACCGGCGACGCTGAATGCCTACGCTGATCGCACCGACGACGGCTGGGATCTGTCGCTGCGTCACCCGAAGAAGGGTTACCCGCACGTCACTGCGACGCTGCGCTGACCTAAGTTTTGTCGGGTTTCCCACCCACCCCAATTGAGCGAACGTACCTTTCGGCGCCTTGGATGCGCTGAAAGGTACGTTCGCTCAGATTGGTTTGGGGGCTATTCGGACTTCTTCTTGCCCGACAGACCGCGCCACGCGAGGGATTCGAGTAGATCCGCTGCGGCATCCACTTCGATTTCCCCACCCGCGACCCGGTCGGCTACCGCCTCACCGGCGCCGACGAGCGCGATGGCGATGATCCCGTAGTCGTGCGCGGCATCAGGATCCTTGGTGCTGGACTCGAGCAGATGCGCAGTCAACTCGATCAACCGATCGCGGCTGGACTGCACGGTTCCCGCAAAAGCCTGCTGCCCGACGGCCTGACGGTAGAGCACCATCCACGACTTGCGGTTTGCGCCCACGAACCCGAGGAAGCCCTCGAGAGCGGCGCGCAATTGTTCACGCGGAGTCAGGTTCGGCGCGCCGGCCGGGGCGAGCGCTTCGAGGAAGCGGAGCCCTTCACGATGAATGCACGCCGCGAACAGCTCTTCCTTCGAGCCGTAGTACAGGTACAGCATCGGCTTCGAGATCTCGGCTTTGGCTGCGATGGTGTCCATCGAAGTTTCGTGAAACCCCCTGTCGGAGAACACGTCCACAGCCGCGTCGAGCATCTGCTGCTCACGCACTGCGCGTGGCAGTCGCTTGGTACCGCCGGCCATGCTTCCTCCAACCACAGGGTAAATGTCGATCTTACTCTACGGTAAGATTGTGCGTCGAATCCTGACTTCGACTCAGCAGGTCACGGCACCTTTGGCAGTGGCAACTGTGACCACGGCCTGATCGACCCGCGCCTGCGGAAGCTCACCGGACGCGACGGCCCGCTCGAGATGGTCGAGCACCCGCGGAACGTCGTCGGTTGTCAGCCACAATGCCTGATCGACTCCAGCCACCAGCGCAGCCTGAACCGCGTCGGCAATATCGTATCGGTCGGTGATCGCCTGCATTCCGCTGAGGTCGTCGGTGAATACCGGGCCGGTGAACGGCGCTGCGCCGTAACCCACTCCGTCGCGAAGCAACGCGACGGCGGCGGGGCTGATGCTGGCAGGGGTACCGGGCTCTGTCAGACCGGGAACCTCGAGGTGACCCATCATGACGCCGACTCCGGTTCCCGACAGCTCCCGGAAGGGAATCAGGTCCGACGCGATCAGATCCTGCAAGGGCGGCGTTGTCACCTCACCCCGGTGCGAGTCACCCGACGCGCTGCCATGTCCGGGAAAGTGCTTGATCACCGGGAAGATTCCGGCATCGCGCATACCCTGCGCGTACGCACCGGCGTAGGCAACCACGATCTGGGGGTCGTCGGAGTACGAGCGGTCCCCGATCACGGAGTCGTCGGGTTGGCTGCTGACGTCGACGTCGGGGGCGTAGTTGACGGTGATCCCGAGATCCTTCAACCCGCGTCCACGCTCGAGCGCCATCTGGTACGTCTGTTCCACTGTCATCGTCTGCGCCGTTTCCCTGGCCGACGGATCGGGCCCGAGGATGTCCGCGACGCGGGAAACTCGTCCACCTTCTTCGTCGATCGTCACCATCAACGGCAACTTCGACGCCGAAGCAACCTGCGGCACTTCGCGATTGGTGAGCATCGACTGATCGGTCCAACTTCCGACGAAGATGCCGCCGATCTCCTCGTTCTGCACTATCGACAACGCGTCGTCGGTCCCGGTGACGCCGACGTTGAGCAGCTGGGCAAGTTTCTGACGCAGGGACAGTGAAGCCAGAAGGTCACTACCGCACGACGCGGCGACGGGCGCGGAGCTGGATGCCGCAGGCGTCGACGTGATCTCGGAGGTGGTGCTGGTCGGGGCGCTCGAAACCGGATCGGCGGTCCCGTTTTCGCCCGAGCATCCCGCAACCAACCCTCCGCATAATGCAATGGTCGTCGCAGCCTTCAGAAACTTGATCCGCATACCTCGACCGTAACGGACCCGGTACCCATACACTCCCTCACGGGCACATCGGGACGGTAGCCTGGAAGAGAACCGATTCCCCCGCTGACGAGGAGGTCGTGATGCCACAAGGTCTGATGCTCATCGCGTACGACGGTTCCGACAACGCCAAGCGTGCAGTCGACTATGCGGGGCGTTTCCTCTCCGCCAATCGTGCTGTTCTCGTCACTGCCTGGGAGCCGATGGTTCGCCAGGCCGCTCGCATGTCCGGCCTGTCCGGGGTGATGCAACCGGAGTGGGTTCCCGACGACGACGTCGAGGACATCGCGTACACCGACGCCAAAGTCACCCTCGCCGAGGGCGTCGCACTGGCCGAGGCCGCAGGCCTGACCGTCGAAGGCAGAAGCGCCGAGTGCCGATCCGCGATCTGGTCTGCAATCTGCGAAACCGCAGACGAATTGGACGTCGACATCATCGTGACCGGCACCCGTGGCACTACGGGTTTGCGGTCGCTACTGCAGAGCAGCGTCGCGGATCATGTTCTGCGTCACAGTCATCGGCCGGTGTTGATCGTCCCTCCAGGGAAGTGACCTTCGCGCATTCCTGATCCGTGGCCGACTAGTGTCGAAGCCACCATGGACGGTTTTGTTCTCTCGCGCCCCGATCACAGCGTGGTCACCCGCGGCGTACGACGCAGCTTCGACAGCTCCGACGCGGCCACCCACGCTCTGTCGGCAGGTACGACAAAGCTGATCGTCGGAGCGCTCCCCTTCGACCCGGCTGCCGCAACGGCGTTGTACGAACCTGCCGAGGCGACGATCACGTCGCGGCCGTGGCAACCGCGCGATCCCCAGGCCCTGCCCACGACCCGGGTTGACCGGGAGATCCCGTCGTCGTCGGAGCATCTTCGTCGGGTGGAAAAGTTGATCGGACGCCTCCGCAGCGGAGAGATCGACAAGGTTGTCGCGGCTCGCACTGTGGAACTTCGCACGCAGACCCCGATCTCTCCGACCGCGCTCGCCGCACGCATGGCGGCGCTCAATCCCGTCGCCAACACCTTTGCCGTCGACCTCTCTGCTGCGGGAGCCGAATTCGAGGGCCACAGCCTGGTCGGCGCGACGCCCGAAGTATTGGTCAGTCGACGCGGGCGCGTCGTGACGTGTCGCCCGTTGGCCGGGACCACAAAGCGATCCGCCCACGCCGATCAAGACCGCGAGGCAGGCGAAAGCCTTCTGCATTCGACGAAGAATCTGGCCGAGCACGCCTTCGTGACGGCGTGGATCCGCGAGGTCCTGCAACCGATGTGCAGCGATCTGTCGGTGCCGGTAACTCCCGAACTGACCAATACTCACGAGGTCTGGCACTTGGCCAGCCCGATCCGCGGCACGCTGCGAAACGACACCACTGCGCTCGACCTCGCCATCGCTCTGCATCCGACGCCCGCGCTGTGCGGAACACCCACCGACGCGGCACTGAAAGTCATCCGCGAGACCGAGGAGCCTCGCCGTTTCTACGGCGGCGCCGTGGGATGGTGCGACGAGGCCGGTGACGGCGATTGGGTGGTTGCCATCCGCTGCGCCGAGATCAGTGCAGACGGCCGCAACGCCTGGGCCAGCGCGGGTGGTGGAATTGTCGCCGAATCGGATCCGCAGGACGAACTCGACGAGACATCTACGAAACTGCGCACTCTGTTGACCGCGCTCGGTGCCGAAACCCTCGACTGACCAGCACGTCACGAGGGTAATCGTCCGGATTCTCGAGTGCGGGTGATACCTTGACCCGAGCAGTTCGTACGGGCCGGTAAGTCCGTCCGACCGCGAACGACCGACTAACGACCAATTGGGAGATCCGCGATGACGAAGTTCCTTGTCCCCGGTGTGGCCAGCGCTGTCATCGGTGCCGTTCTGGGTGCCGGCGTCATCTTCGGTGTCACGGCCGCCGCGTCGGACAACACTCGTCCCGAGATCGACCGCAGCGGAAACGCAGATTCTTCCGTGCTGAACCAGGTTGAGTACGGCAGCCGCTGAGAGCGCAGGCCTCGCGAGTTCCCGTTCTTCCGCCGACGCAGCGGTGTCTTCGGTAGACACCGCCCCGTCGGCAGAGCCCCTGTCGAAGCGGTGGCTGTTCGGCGCCTCCGTCGTAGCGTTTCTTCTCACTTTTCTGCAATCGCCGGGTCTGATCACCGCTGACACCAAGTACGACCTGACGCAGAATCCGTTCGGTTTTCTCGAACGCGCGTCGCATCAGTGGAGTAGTCAGGCCCCGCTCGGCCAGGTTCAGAACCAGGCCTACGGATATTTCTTTCCGCACGGGCCGTTCTTCGCGCTCGGCGAGTTGGCGAACGTTCCGCCGTGGATCACCCAGCGCATCTGGTGGGCGCTGCTTCTGATCGCAGGATTCTGGGGCATCATCCGAGTTGCCGAGGCTCTCGGTATCGGCAGCCGTAGTTCGCGCGTCATCGCAGCGGTTGCCTTTGTTCTTTCTCCCCGCGTGCTGACCACGCTCGGTTCGATTTCCTCGGAAACCCTGCCGATGATGTTGGCGCCGTGGGTGTTGTTGCCGGTGATTTTGGCCTTCGGCCCTGTGCGTGGAAAACGAGTCCCTGGACTCCCTAACCGCTCACGGGGGTTGAGGCGGTTAGCCGCACAATCCGCGCTTGCCGTCGCGCTCATGGGTTCGATCAATGCCGTCGCCACCGCCGCGGCCTGCCTGGTCGCGATCATCTGGTGGCTCTCGCACAAACCCAACCGAACATGGCTGACGTTCACCGCGTGGTGGGCGCTGTTCGTCGCTCTCGGCACACTCTGGTGGATCGTGCCGCTACTGCTGCTCGGCAAGATCAGCCCACCGTTCCTCGACTACATCGAGTCCGCCGGCGTCACCACACAGTGGGCGTCGCTGGCCGAGATACTTCGCGGCACGGACAGTTGGACCCCGTTCGTCTCCCCCGAACGCATTGCCGGCGCCGTCCTGGTCACCCAGCCCGCAGCAGTTGTCGCCACCGGTCTGGTTGCCGCCGCCGGCCTCGCCGGGCTCTGCATGCGGTCCATGCCTGCTCGCGGCCGGCTGACGCTCATCCTGTTCGTCGGTATCACCGGCCTGGCCGCGGGATACGTTGGTGAACTCAGCTCACCGGTGTCGGAGTCGGTACGCCTGTTCCTCGACTCGGCGGGCGCTCCGCTGCGCAACGTCCACAAGCTCGAGCCGTTGGTCCGTCTGCCGCTGGTGCTCGGACTCGCACACCTGCTGGCCAAAGTGCCACTACCGGGATCGGTTCCACTCGCCCGATGGCGCCGCGCGTTCGCCCATCCCGAGCGCGAACCGATGGTCGCACTGACCAGCCTGATCCTCGTTGCCCTCACCCTCTCGACTGCCTTGGCCTGGACGGGAAAGCTCGCTCCCCGCGGTGCTTATCCGGACGTTCCCTCGTACTGGAACGAAGCAGCGCAGTGGCTCGAGGACAACACCTCCCCCGGATCGGAAGCCGAACGTGCCCTGGTCGTCCCGGGAGCGCCCTTCGGCAGCCAAGTCTGGGGTCTGACGCGTGACGAACCGCTTCAGGCTTTGGCGAGTACGCCGTGGGCGGTGCGTGACTCGGTCCCGCTGACCCCTCCCGGCGCAATCCGAGCGCTCGATTCCGTGCAACGTCTCATCGCCGACGGACGTCCGTCGGACGGCCTCGCACAGACCTTGCTTGGGCAGGGCATCCACTACCTGGTGATGCGCAACGACCTCGACGGCGAAACGTCGCGCTCGGCCAGGCCGATACTCGTGCACCAGGCGGTCGAAGGCTCGCCGGGGATCGAGCGAGTCGCCCACTTCGGTGAAGACGACAGCCCCGAACCGATCGAAGGGCTGGTCGCGGACAGCGATCTGCGTCCCGGTTACCCGGCCATCGAAATCTTCGAGGTCACCCCGCCCGACGGCACCCCGGCGGTCAGTGGCCCGTACTCCGTCGACCTGAACCAGGTTCCGCGTGTACAAGGTGGGCCGGAATCGTCTGTGCGACTTCACGAAAGCGGGCTGGTTCCGGGGACCGGGCCGATGATTCTCGCCGCCGACGCCGAAGCTGCGGGACTGCCCGTCGATTCTGTCACCGTCACCGACACACCGCGCGATCGGGAAACCGATTTCGGTCAGGTCGACAACCACAGTTCCGCCCTGCGCACCCCTGACGACGCTCGTCGTACCTACAATCTGGTGCCCGACTACCCGGTAGCGAACACGCCTCTCGTGGAAGGCCGTTGGAGCGGAGCTTCGATCACCGTTTCCAGCGCCGCCTCAGATGCCACCCAGCTGGGCGGCACCTCACCGTCGAGCAGTCCCGCGTCGACGGTCGACGGCGATCCGGCCACCGGCTGGTTCAGCAACGGCATCGAGCGCGCACTGGGCCAGTGGCTGCAGATCGACTTCGACACACCGATTTCCAGTGGGTTGCTTCATCTGACAACCAGTGCCGCGGCAATCGGAGCTCCCGTCAAATGGCTCGAGGTCTCGACACCGAACGGCAGCACGGCGGTGAAGGTGGAGCGTCCCGGCGAGCCCATCACCGTCTCGATCCCGGGCGGCAACACTCCGTGGGTACGCGTCACAGCGACTCACACCGAAAACGGATCGCCTGGAACACAGTTCGGCATCAGCGAACTCTCCGTCGAAGACTTCTCCGATCGCAGCGCGCCGAAGACCGTACCGATCCGTTTCGACACGGTCCTGCCGAGCACGCCGACGGGCGCATCTGTGAACGCGTGGAACCTGAGCCAGGAGTTCCCCGGCCGCAACGCCTGCGCCGATTCGACGGACCGCGTGCGGTGCAGCAATGCATTCATGGCGATACCGGAAGAGCCGAGCCGCTTCCAGCGCACGCTCACGGTGGCCGAAAACACAGTCGTTGCACCGACACTGACTGTCCGAGCGCGTCAGGGCAACGCTCTCGAAGACCTGCTTTCCGTCCCCGGCCGAATCACGGCTTCGGGTTCGAGCGACATCGGCGACACACGCGGATCTGCCTTCGCTGCCACCGACGGCGACGCACGCACCACGTGGTCGGCGCCGCAGAGCACCACCGAACCGGGCGGCCCGAAACCGACGCTGACTCTCAATCTTCCCGAGCCCACCCTGGTCACCGGCCTGGACATCACGCGGGGACTTGGCACTCTACCGTCGCTGCCGACCAGTGTCGCGGTGAATCTCGGCAACGGGCCGCAGGTTCGAGAGCTGCCCGAACCCTCGGACGACACGCCTCGAACCAGTCGAGTTACCCTCTCCCCCTTCGTCACCGACAAGATCGTCCTGAGCATCACCGATTGGGAACCGGTCCTCGATCAGACGGCGCTCGGCTTCGCCCAGGCGCAGCCCACCGGCCTCGCCGAGGTCGGCGTCGTCGGTGCCGACGGAACCCCGATCGCCGGTTCCGGAGTGCAGGGCGCAGAATCATTCGACAACCGCACCGTCACCGTCACCTGTGGCGACGGCCCGACCATTTCGGTTGCCGGACAGCAATTCCCCACCTCGATCACGGCGACGTCGACGCAACTTCGGACCGGCGCACCCGTCGAGGCACGTGTGTGCGGTCTGGACGCTTCGGCGACTTTGCCGGCGGGACAGCCTGAAGTGGTCGTCGAACCAGGCCCCGCATTCTCGGTCGACAATCTCGATCTGACGGCGGTCGGTCCTTCAGCCGCGCAACGGAATACACCGCTCGAATCGACCGCGTGGACGGCGAATCACCGCGAACTCACCGTCACGAGCTCGTCCGCCGATCAGCTGATCGTCAATCCCGAGAGCACCAGCATCGGTTGGATCGCCACGGCGCCGGACGGTTCCGAGCTGACGCCGGTGGTCGTGAACGGTTGGCAGCAGGGCTGGATCGTGCCGGCAGGCACCGCGGGAACCGTCACCATCGACTTCCCCAGCGACCGTTGGTACCGCCTCGGCATCTTCGGCGGGCTCGTGTTGCTGATCCCGCTGTTGTTCGCGGCTCTTGTCCCCACGCGCCGAGAGCCCAAGCCCCTCACACCACCCCGACCGTGGCGCAGCGTCGCGGCAGGATGGGTGGGCGTGCTCGCGGCGGCCACCGTCATCGGCGGCGGAGTGGGAGCGGCGATCGCAGTCGTGTGCTCGATCCTCGGACTTGCCGCGCTGCGAATCTTCGGCCCGGCTCGGACCGCACGCATTCTCGTCGGCACCGCCGGCGTGGCCGCGATGATCGGCATCACGCTGCTCTCGACCGGGCCGTGGCGGGCACCGGGCGGCTATGTGGGCGATTCGTTCGCGATTCAGTTCTCGATGTTGGTGGCCTTGGTCGTGACCGGGTTGGCCGCGTTGCCCTTCGCCGGTTCACCGATGTGGCGGCGCTTCTCCCACCGCGTGACCGCGACGCGCGCCGGTTCCTCCACCAAGGCGTAACTGGCCGAGGCCACAGCGACGCTCAGGACGACCGTGAGGGCCAGGACGTAGAAGAAGCTGCCCGAGAACGGAACTATGCCGAATACGGGGAACACAGCGTTCAGTACGGCCAGGTGCCAGATGAACAGGCCGTAGGACCAGCGTCCGATTGCCAGCGCCAAAGGACTGGCCAGGAACCGATGCTGCGATTGATCGCGCAGAACCAGTGGAGCGATCAACGAGAAGCTGATGATCGCACCGAGTGCAATCTTGATCGCGTACTGCCACGGCTCAGGCCGCACCAGACCTTCGGGCCCGGCCAGATCGGTGCACGAGAGAACGAAGGCGATAAAGGCAATGAGGGTCAGGAGTACCCGACGGTGCGCGAGGCGATGCACCCATGTCGACGGGCCCACTGCCAGCTCGGCCAGCACCATGCCGGCGCCGAACCACGGCAGGTAGCCCGGCAACCAGTTGTCGTGGTGGATAGCGTCCGGTGTCGGAATCGGAATGAATGCCCACGTCAAGGCCAAGACCGACACCCCGAGCAGAAGCGGCAGCCGGAACCGGACCGAGTTTCCTCGTAGTCGGACCATCAGATACGCGAAAAGCGGCAGCAGAACATAGAACGCCACCTCGACCGACAGGCTCCACATCTGCGTGAGGCCCTCGGTGAGTGTCAACGGCACGAAGACCTGCGCCAACCCGAGATTCGCCAGCCACACCTGGTAGCCCCCGCCGGCACCGGGCAGGAACAGCAGGATCAGGACCACTGCCACCCAGTACGCCGGCAGAATGCGCGTCGCGCGGGAGATCCAGTACCGGACGGTCGACTGCGGCTGCCCGATTCCGCGAGCCTTTGCCGCGTGGGGGCGCCACAGGAGAAATCCGGACAAGGCAAAGAACACCGCTACGGCGAGATCGAGTCGACCGAACGCGCGCCCGATCGCACCGGACTGCGCTTCACCGGTCTGGAACGCGACATGGGTGACGAGGACGCCGAGCGCGGCCAATCCACGCATACCGTCCAAAGCCGGAACGAAGCCCCGAGCCTGTGGCGGGACCGTCTGAGAGGAATTCGTGGAACTGATCATCACGGATAAGTGTGCACCCCAGGCCGATTGAGGGAAACCACCAGGCACTCACAACAAAATGCCTGGCCAATTCATGCCCTCATGCGACAAACCGGGCCGGTGGACTGTTAGTGTTCTGCCACACATGGTGTCCATCGGGGGCCCCATGCGATCTGCGCAGCTCATATTGTGCCGGTTGGGGAACCTCGAAAGACTTAACGGGTTAGGAGTCACAGCATGGCGGAACGCTCAGGGCCGAGCCGGATACTTCCTTGCATTCTGGTGGGCCTCGGTGCCTTCCTTTTGGCCATCGCCATCCTCATTCCTACCTACACGGTAGGCAAGCTGGAGAAGACGCCACTCGACCTCGAGGTGACCACTGTCGCCACAGGCACCGGTAGCGTCCTCAACTCGGCGGCCCTCCTCGGCGGAAAGGCACAGGTCGACACCAACGTGCCGATCGTCGCTCAGCGCTACGTCACCACGCAGGACCCGTCCGACGCCGACATCATCACCGTCGAAGCCGGCCAGACGGTCCGTCGTACCGACAAGCAGGGCGATACCGGACTGCTGACCGCAACCCTGGACCGCGTCACGCTCGATCGCGTCAGCTCGATGCCGACCAACGATCCGGTCGGAACCGTCCAGACGTCCAGCGACCAGCCCGCCGAAGAAGTTTCCCGCGACGGTCTGCAGTACAAGTTCCCGTTCAACACGGAACAGAAGAGCTACCCCTACTTCGACCTGAACGCTCGCGCCACGAAGGACATCGAGTTCGTCGAAGAGACCGAGATCAACGGTCTGAAGGTGTACCACTTCCAGCAGACGATCGATCCCGTCGACCTGTCGAAGGTCGTCAACTCCCCCAACAACAAGCTGAGCCTTCCCGCTGACACCTGGGGCGTTCCCGGCGGCGCAACCCCGATCACGATGACGCGTTGGTACACCAACGTCCGTGACCTGTGGGTCGAGCCCAAGACCGGTGTCGTCGTCAAGGGCCAGGAGCAGTTGCACCAGTACTACGGCCGCAACAAGGATGCCGTCGACGTCGAGGTTCTCAAGGTCACGCTGCCCTTCGACGAGGCGACCATCGAGTACCAGGTCCAGCAGGCTCGTGACGGCATGGACAAGCTCTCGCTGTTCGGCCGCACCGTCCCGATCGTGGCAGGTGTCCTCGGAGTCATCGCGCTGATCGCCGGTATCTTCCTCGGCCTTCGCGGCGGCAAGGGCGGAACTCCGGCCCGCGCTGCACACGGCGGAACGAACCAGAATCCCAGCGGCCAGGGTTCGCCCGAGCCGGCTCCGGGTGAGCACGACTGGACCTCGGACGACACTCAGGTGATCCCGCGTCCGGATCTGCGCAAGGACTGATTCAGGCAGTAAGCAGAGCGCCCCTTCCACACGGAAGGGGCGCTCTGCTGCATTTCGGGACTTTGTTGCCGGATCGGCGTACGGATTGGCGCAACGGGTCGTTCCCTCCGCGTGGTCGCGGGCTTAGCGTTTTCTGGAAGTCCAGACCACCCCGAACACGAGGAGCCACATGCCCGCATCAACAGTTCTGGGTTCGCACATCTGTGTCAGCGATCTGACACGTCGGAGATTTGTTGTCGGCAGTGCTGCATTCTCCGGGCTGTTCGCCGCCGGTTGCGCAAGGTCCGCCGGTACCGAGGGCGATGCGTCCGGGATGCGCACGGTCACGACCTCGCTCGGAACCTATGACATTCCGGTGACACCGAAGCGCGTCGTCGCCATCGACTCCCGACTCGACCTCGAACCAGCCGTTGCGATGGGCCTGCCGGTCATCGCGTACAGCTTCGACGCCGCCGAGCCGTGGGTTCCAGCCGATCCCACGGCGCAGGTGTTCGAGGCACCGGTCAACGTCGAGGCAATTCTCGCGCTGGAACCGGACCTGATCATCTGCACCGACATCGGTGAGGCCTCCGACATGTGGCCGCTGCAGCAGTTGAGCCAGACAGCGCCTGTGCTTCCGATGGACTTCACCCGTCCGTGGCGCGAGAACATCGATCAGTTGGCGAGTTGGCTGAATCGCACCGAGAACCCCGAAGTCCGTCAGGTCATCGGAGCGTACGAGGACAAGGCAGCCGGATTGAAGGAACGCCACGCCCGGAGTTTGGCGAGCAAGCAGATCGTGCTGCTGAACTATGTGAATCAGAAGGTCAACGGCGTCAACCGAAAGGGCATCTCCACGCAGGTGGCCGAAGACCTCGGCGTCCAGCTCCAGTGGCCGGTCGAGGGACAGAAGGAGATCTCCACCGAAAATCTGGTGACTTCCCTCGACTCGGCCGACGGAATGATCGTCACCACCGCGCCCGGCGTGGATCCCGTCACCGACGACCGCGCGATGTGGAACCGTATCCGCGCAGTACAAGGCGACAACGTCGTCTACACGGGCGGGAACATCAACTACGGATCCGTCTACACCGCGATGCGTACGCTCGACTACTTCGACGATTTGTTCACGCGTCTGGAGAACTGACGTCGCTGTGAGGTGCCGGCCGGGCGCGGTCGGCACTTCGCACTGCGGCGACGGACACCGCCAAGGCCGTCGTCGACGCAACCACCACGGCGACGCCGATCAACTCTCCCGGCGTCTTCGCCCACACCAGCATGACCGTCGCCTCCACAACCAGTCCTGCCCACGCCAGAAGGGCCACTCGCGTGCGTTCTGACGCGATTGCGGACAGCAAGGCACCCTGGAGTACCGCCAGCGCTGCACCGTGCAGGGCGAAGGCCCACAGCATCGGAGCCACGGCGGCGTACGCGTCGCCCACGAGCATCGGCACCAGCGGGCCGGCAACCGCCGCCCCCAGAACCAACACGGCGCCGATACCGACGAGCACCGCCAACGCCGAGCGAACCGCTTGCGCCGAGTGCGCCGGATTCGCCATCTTCGGGTACAGCACGACGCCCACTGCCTGTGGCAGCCAGAACGCCACCTTCGTCGCGACGGCTCCGAGTGCGTAGACGCCGGCGTCGTACTCACTGAGGACGACGCGGACGATCAGCAGGTCCAGCGAAGACAACGCGATCAGCGCGAGCTGGACCTGTGACGCCGCGAGCACGGAGACGACGCCGATCCGCACCGCACGGTCCTCGCTCACCGAGACGGTTCGGTCGACCACTCGGACTATCGCCACCAGCAACGCAGTTCCGGCCGCGCCCGCGACCAATGCCGCGCCTGCCCCGCCGCCGAAAGCCAGAACGATTACTGCCGGAAGGACTTTCATCACCCCGGCTCCGGCCAGCACGGCGCTGAGAGTGCCGAATCGACCGTGACCCTGCAACAACCCCTGCTCCGTTGCCAGTAGAACCAACATGGGCGCGGTCACCAATGCCGAGAACGACGCCACGATTCCGGTGTCGAGCAGCCACGCCATCGCCGGAGCGAGCGCAACCGCGAGGACGGCGACGATCGCGGTGCATCGATACCCCAACGACCGCAACGCATCTGTGCTCTTGCCACGCACCGCCTCGCGGGCGACCACCGTCTGCAACGCCAAAGCCGGAACCGCAAGTACCAACTGGGCGGCAAGCAGACTCGCGAACTCGCCGTAGCCGACCGGACCCAACCATCGGCTGGCCAACCATGCCAACAGGTACGACGCGACATTGGCCGTCATCGATCCCACCAAAACCATGCCGACCCCGGCCGCGGCGGCGCGATCGAGTGGTTGGCGAGGCATGGCAGTAATGATGCACCACGTATCGTGCGCGTCATGACAGTGCAAGCCGGATACCGCCGTTACCTGCCTGCGGCGTACAGCCTGGCGCTGGCACTGTTGATCCTCGGACCGCTGCTGGGCCCCGGCTACCTCCTGCTGCGCGACGCCGTCAGCACGCCGCGCTCGTACCTGACCGACTCCGCCCTCGGACTCACCGACGCCGCAGCCCGCGCCGTTCCCCAGGACGCGCTGATCGCAGCGTTGAGCACCGTGATCGACGGCGGACTGGTGGTCAAGTTCATCCTGCTGGTGGCGCTCTGGCTCGCCGGTTGGGGTGCGGCGCGCATGGTCGCCGTCCTGCTGCCGACGGCCGGTCTCGGTCCACAACTGGTCGCGTCGACGGTGATGCTCTGGAACCCCTACGTGGCCGAGCGCCTGTTGCAAGGACATTGGAGCCTGCTGACCGGTTATGCCGCACTGCCGTGGATCGTGGGTGCCGGAATCGGAGTTCGCCGAGCCACGCCCGGGTCCTGGTGGGCGTTGGCCGCGTCACTGGCATTCGCGGGCCTGACACCTACCGGCGCTCTACTCGCTCTGACGGCCGCGCTGGTGGTGGTTGCCACCCCCGGAGGCCGAACCTCGGCCATGCGGCGTGTCTGCGGCGCTATCGGGCTGTTCCTCGTCGCCGCCTCGCCGTGGTTGGTCGCCACCTTCGTATCCGGAGCAGCAGGCGACGGTTCCGATCCGGCGGGAGTCGCCGCCTTTGCCGCCCGAGCAGAACCCGGACTCGCGACGCTCGGCAGCCTCGCCGGGCTCGGCGGTATCTGGAACTCGGCAGCGGTACCATCCACGCGCACAACACTCTTCGCGTTGGTCGGAACAGTTCTTCTGCTTGTCGTGGTGTTTGCCGGTGTGCCCGCTCTATGGCGCCGACGCCGGAACCCCGTTGTCAGTGGACTCGGCGCGCTGGCCCTGTTCGCGGTGCTCGCTCCGACCCTGGGCGCTACTCCGTGGGGGCTCGACGTCGGCCGATGGTCGGTCGAGGTGTTCACCGGCGCCGGTCTACTGCGTGACGCCCAGAAGTGGGTCGCGCTGGCCGTACCGTTCTACGCACTCGCTGCCGCCGCCGCGGTGATGTGGGCGGGCAATCGGTTCTCCCTTCCCCGCCCGACATTCTCGATCGCCGCCGTCGTGGTGACGATCGTGGCACTACCGGATCTGGTGTGGGGTGTCGGCGGCGCGTTGAAACCCGTGCACTATCCCGGGTCCTGGGCCGTGGTGGCCGAGCAACTACGAGACGAAACCGGTGACGTTGCAGTGCTTCCCGCTGGGATGTTCCGCGCCTTCCCCTACAGCGGTGATGCGCCGGTACTCGATCCAGCACCACGCTTCCTACCGCTCGACGTTCTGCAGACCGGCCAACTGGTGGTTGCCGGTGGTGCTGTCGGCGGTGAAGGAACCCGGGCCACCCAGGTCGAGGATCTGCTGCTTGCCGGCGGGAGTCCTACGCAGTTGGCCGATCTCGGAGTCGGATGGGTACTGATCGAGCGTGAGACACCAGGCCAGCTCGGCAAGGCGGCAGCGACACTCGACGGGTTGGAACAGGTCTTTGCCGACAACGATCTCGAGCTCTACCGGGTACCGGGAGATGTTGCCGCGCACGAAGCCTCGACCGGCGTCCGAACGGCCGTCATAGTTACGCATCTCGCCTGGATACTGATGGGCGTGATCGCGCTGATCTCAGTCGGACTGAACCAGAACCGAATTCGACTCGCGAGGCGCGGCCAGTCCTGAGACCCACCGACCGTCCTTGTGCGCGGTCAGCACCTCGAGCACTCCGGTGCCGGTCTGCTCCCAGGAGAACTCGCCCGACCACACCCGAGCTTTCTCACCGAGCACCGTGCGGAGTTCGTGGTCGCGGAGCAGGGTGCCTGCCGCCTGCGTCAGATCAGCGATGTCGCCGTCGACGGCGTGCTCACCGCCGACCAACAGCCCGGTCACTCCGTCGACGATCGAATCGGTCAAGCCCTTGGAACTGCGGTAGCCGATCGTCGGAACGCCGTGCTGCGCAGCCTCGATGACCGCCAGGCCCCACCCTTCCTTCCGCGAAGGCATGAGGTGAATCCACGACTGCGCAAGGAGTTCATGTTTACGAGCCTCGTCGACGTGACCGTAGAACGAGACGGCGTCACCGATTCCCAACTCGGCGGCGCGATCTCGCAGGTTCTGCTCCCACCAACCACCACCGATGACGTCGAGATGGATGTCCGGAAGCGTCGGACGCAGGGCTGCGACGGCCTCGAGTGCGTCCTCGATCTGCTTGTGCGGCACCAGTCGTGAGAGAACCGAGATGGTGGGACGCTCGGCCCTGGTGATCGATCCACCCGCGTCGACGCCGACGGGGAGCCGATCGGCACCGTTGCGCACCACGGCAATTCGTTCGCGCTCGACACCGAGGTCCACCAATTCTTCGGCCGAAGGAAGCGACACCGTCAGATACTGACTACGTCGATGGGTGCGCGGTGACAATCGCGATTCGACCCACCAGCCGATCCGGCCGACGAGCTTGCCTGCCACCGGCCATTGTTCACGATGGCAGTGATGGACCAGAAGCGTGACCGGCGCACCCGCCACGGTCTTCGAGAAGAAGGGGATGCCGTTCTGGGTGTCGATCACCGCGTCGGGGCGAATGCCCTTGAGCGATCCGACACCCAGACGTCCGGCGGCAATGGCGGCCAGAGCGCGGGGGTACACGCTGAAACGTCCACCGGCCCGGCTGATCGTGATGCCGTCTCGAACCTCCGACGCGGGCGCCCCGGGGTACGACGCCGTCCGCAGCGTCACCTTGATACCGCGCTCGGCCAACTGGGATCCGACCTGCTCGAGGTAACGCTCGCTTCCACCACCCTGGGGATGCCCGGTATCGCGCCAGCAGAGCAACAGAACCTCGCGCACGTGCGTTACTCCCTGAGTTGGTCGGTGGCCACCCCGGTTCGGGCGATCCTGCGGGATGCCCCGCCTGACCGGCCGGTAACCCTGCCGAACACCCTAACTGTTCGAGCGTCCGTATTGCCGCGCTCCTGACGGTGTTCGTGGACCGGGCGACCCAGTGGCTAAAGTTGCTACCCGTGACCAAGCCCGCAGTGACCCGCATTTTCGGCCGACGGGCAACCCTGAAACGCTCGTTCGGCCTGCTCAGCGACTTCCGCCACGAGCAGTCCGCGCCCGACATCTTCTACGGCGCGCTTGCGCGCGACTCCGTCGAGTTGATCTCGGACCTGCACGAAGGTCACACCGGACGATCCCTCGACGGTCTCACTGTCCTCGACGTCGGCGGTGGTCCGGGCTATTTCGCGGAGGTCTTTCAAGCCGCAGGTGCCCGCTACATTCCCGTCGAACCCGATCCGTCGGAGATGCACGCCGCGGGTCTGACCGTGGGCGGCGCGGTGCGTGGATCCGGTTTGGCACTGCCGTTCCTGGACTCGTCCGTGGACATCTGCTTCTCCTCCAACGTGGCCGAACACGTCAGCGAGCCGTGGCTGATGGCCGAGGAAATGCTGCGCGTGACCAAGCCCGGCGGCTTGATGGTTCTCTCGTACACCCTGTGGTGGGGTCCGTTCGGCGGCCACGAAACCGGACCGTGGCACGCGCTGGGGGGCGAGTACGCAGCCAAGCGGTACCTCCGCAAGACCGGACGCGAACCGAAGAACAGATTCGGGGTGTCGTTGTTCAAAGTCGGCGCCACCGACGGCCTACGCTGGGCCCGTGGAACCAGCCAGGGCACGTTGCTCGCCGCGATCCCGCGCTACCACCCGTCGTGGGCGTGGTGGATGGTCCGAGTCCCCGGTCTTCGGGAGTTCCTGGTGAGCAACCTCGTCGTGGTTCTCGAAAAGCGATAGCGACATGCGCCTCGCACTCGATATCGGTGGCACCAAGATGGCGGCCGGCGTCGTGTCCGAGGACGGCCGCGTTCCCGTGTTCGACAGTGTGCCGACGCCGCAGACCGACCCGTGGGGAGCGTGTGCGGCGCTGCTCGAACGAGTCGCAGACGGCCGCGACGTCGACGGTGTGGGCATCGCTTGCGCCGGGCCGGTGGACACCGTCGCCGGCGTCGTCGCCCCCATCAACATCACCGAGTGGGCACAGGGATTCGAGTTCGTAGCGGGCGTCCGCAGCGTCTTTCCCGATGCCGGAACTGCCCTCGCCATGGACGGAGCCGCAGCGGCATTGGCGGAGTTCCACCACGGCGCCGGACGCGGAACCCCGAACCTCCTGAGCCTGGTCGTCTCGACGGGAATCGGCGGAGGAATCGTCCTCGGCGGTGAGATTGCTCGGGGTCGCACGGGGAACGCCGGTCACATCGGCCACCTCGTCGTTCCAGGATCTTCCGAACCGTGCAGCTGCGGGGGCGTCGGCTGCCTCGAGACGGTGGCCAGTGGACCGTCCGCGGTGCGATGGGCTCGTAGCCAGGGCTGGTCGGGAAACACCGGCCGTGAACTAGCCGAGGGTGCACGCAGCGGCGACGCGATCGCCGTGGACTCGCTTCACCGCGCAGGCACGGCGCTCGGTGGTGCCATTGCCTCGGCGGCTGCCCTCCTGGACGTGGACCTTGCGGTGATCGGCGGCGGTTTCGCCCAGTCGGGTGCACCGCTGTGGGAACCGATGCTCGACGCGGCTGCCCGACATGCCCGTTTGTCGTTCATCGCCGGGCTCCGGATCGTTCCCGCCGAGCTGGGTGGCGCCGGAACTCTGACCGGTGCGGGCTTGCTCGCGCTCACCGCCGTTATCTGACACGCGTTCTTCCCCGATAAATCCGCAGGGAGTCCCACTAAACGGGTGCCACCTGTTCCCAATTTCTGTAACGTGTTTTAGTGTTCTGACTCACACCGTTACGGGCATTGCACGTGACGCCTACGGGAAGGAGGTGACCGTGAGCCCAGACGCTTCCTCATCTGACGTTGCCTCGACTGCTTCTTCGACCGATGAAACCGAGCATCACGCCCAGGTCGCCCGACCGAGCGATTCCCTCCGCGACACCGAAGACCTCCGTGAGCGCCTGGAACGGTGGATGGCCGGCAAGGTGCCGAGCGGATCCACTGTGACCGTCGCCGACGTCACCTTGCCCGCAGCCAACGGCATGTCCAGCGAAACCATCCTCTTCGACGCCACCTGGGACGGCGATCATCATCCCTTGGTCGCTCGGGTGGCACCGACGGAATCGACCATGCCGGTGTTTCCGACCTACGACCTCGAATCCCAGTTCCGCACCATGGCTCAGGTGCGCGAGCACTCGGCGGTGCCCGTACCCGCGGTGTACTGGTCAGAATCCGACCCGCACGCGTTGGGTGCGCCGTTCTTCGTGATGGAACGAATCTCCGGCGACGTGCCGCCAGACGTCATGCCGTACAACTTCGGATCGTGGGTCACCGAAGCGTCCCCCGAGCAGCGAAAAACCCTCCAGCGCAGCTCGGTCGACGTCCTGGCTCAATTGCACGCCATCGACAAGCCGTGCGAGCGTTTCGACTTCCTCCGACTCCCGAATTCGGGAACGACTGCACGAGACGCATTCACGGCGCACATCGCCGAGCAGCGCGCGTACTACGAGTGGGTGGTCTCCGACGGCATCAGATCACCGCTCATCGAACGTGCCCTCGACTGGATCGAGGAGAACAATCCCGCGGACGATTCTCCGGCGGTGCTCTGTTGGGGCGACTCGCGCATCGGCAACGTCATGTACCAGGACTTCGCGCCGGTAGCCGTACTCGACTGGGAAATGGCAACTCTCGGCCCGCGAGAGATGGATCTGGGCTGGATGGCATTCCTGCACAGGTTCTTCGAGGACATCGCCGGACTGGCGAACCTACCCGGTCTTCCCGACTTCCTTCGACTGCCGGATCTCGCGCAGACCTACGCCGAGATCACCGGCCACACCCCACACGATCTGGAGTTCTACGTTACCTATGCCGCACTGCGTCAGGCGGTCATCATGTGGCGAATCCAGGCCCGCGCCATAGCTTTCGGCCAGTCGCAGCGACCCGAAGATCCCGACGACATGATCATGCACCGCGCTTCGCTCACTGCGATGCTCGACGGTACCTACTGGGAGAGGTTGGCCTGACATGCTCTCACCGATGGACGACTATCCCGTTCACCAGATCGCCGAACCGATCCGTCACGTAGCCACCTCGGATCGAAACTTCTACGACCGCTACTACTTCAATTGCTACCCCACCGAATCCCCCGACGTGTTCCTCATCGTCGGACTCGGCCAGTACCCCAACCTCGGCGTCATGGACGCATTCGCTGTCCTTCGCCGCGGTGACGACCACATCGTTGCTCGCATGTCGAAGGCGCTGGGTGCCGACCGTACCGACACCACCGTCGGACCTCTGCGCGTCGAAGTGCTCGAAGGGCTGCAGAAGCTCCGCGTCGTACTCGAACCGGGCAGCGAATACGATCTCTCCTTCGACATCACCTTCGATGCCACCATCCCCGCGGCGCTCGAGCCCAAGCACTTTCGCCGTCAACTCGAACGAGTCACGTTCGACACCTCACGCTTCCTGCAGACCGGCACGTGGACCGGATCGCTCACCGTCGACGGGGAGGACTTCGCGATCGACCCGAAGACGTGGCGAGGTAACCGCGACCGCTCGTGGGGTGTGCGTCCGGTCGGTGAAGCCGAACCGCAAGGCAGACGCGCCGTCGACGGAATCCAGAACTTCTTCTGGATCTACGCGGTCATGCAGTTCGACGAGTTCACGATCTCGGTGATCATGCAGGAAGACGAGCAGGGCAGGCGCATCGTCGAAGAAGCCATGCGAGTGTGGCCGGACGAAGCCAGGGACAACGAATGGCTCGGCCGGCCCGAACACGAACTGACGTTCTGCCCCGACACCCGCGACGTCACCGGAGCGACCATTACCTTCCACCGGCCAGGCGGTGAAGTCCTCACCGTCGCCTGCGAACTGCTGCTGGCCAACTACATCGGAATCGGCACCGGCTACGGGCTCGAACAGGACTGGCGTCACGGAATGTGGCAGGGCGAACTCGTCGTACAAGGGCTCCGCCACAAGGTCCACGAGATCGAACCGTTCCAACGCATGTTCTCCCCCGTCGACAACCTCGCGTCCTTCACGCTCACCGAAGGCACGAACACCAACACCGGCACCGGTCTTTTCGAGGTAGCCGCCATCGGACCGCACGAGAAATACGGATTCACCAGTTTCACCGACACCGCACAGGCAGACGACGCGTATGCCCTCGCGGCGACCGACAACACCGAGGAATGAATTGATGACTGACTACGACAAGCTCTACATCGGTGGAGCATGGGTGGCCCCGGCCACCGACCAGGTACTCGAAGTGTTCTCTCCCGCAACGGAGGAGCGCGTCGGCAGCTGTCCCATCGCAGCACCGGCAGACATCGACGCGGCCGTGTCCGCAGCCCGCGCGGCGTTCGAGGGACCGTGGTCACGCACCACCCCCGCCGAGCGCGGCGCGATCCTCGCCAAGGCCGCCAAGCTGATCGAAGAGCGCAGCGCGGAAATCAACCAGCTCATCTCCAACGAGATGGGCCAGCCGCCCGCCATGGTCGGCATGATGCAGCAGACCCCGTCGATGGCGACGCTGGGCTACTACGCCGAGCTGGCCGACAAGTTCGCGTGGGAAGAGAAGCGCACCGGCGCATTCGGGCAGACCAAGGTGACCCGTGAGCCCGTCGGCGTCGTCGCCGCCGTGCTGGCCTGGAACGTCCCGCTGTTCCTGGCGATCAACAAGCTGGCCCCCGCACTGCTCGCCGGCTGCACCGTACTGCTCAAGCCCGCACCCGAATCCCCTCTCTCCGTCCACGTGATCGCCGAGATCTTCACCGAGGCAGGCGTTCCCGAAGGCGTCATCTCCGTGCTCCCCGGCGGAGCCGAGACCGGCGAATACCTGGTCTCTCATGCGGGCATCGACAAGATCACGTTCACCGGATCCAGCGCCGTCGGCCGCAAGATCGGTGCCATCGCCGCGCAGAACCTCAAGCGCTGCTCCCTCGAACTGGGTGGCAAGTCCGCCGCGATCATCCTCGAGGACGCCGACATCGCCGCCGGAATGCCGATGCTCGTCATGTCCGGCCTGATGAACACCGGCCAGGCCTGTGTCGCTCAGACCCGAATCCTCGCTCCCCGTTCGCGTTACGACGAGGTCATCGAGGGAATGAAGACCGCGGCAGGCTTCATGACCGTCGGCGATCCGTCCGATCCCGCAGCACAACTCGGTCCGCTGATCTCCGAGAAGCAGCGCGAGCGCGTCGAGGGCTACATCGCCAAGGGCAAGGAAGAAGGCGCGCGCGTCGTACTCGGTGGTGGACGTCCCGCCGGCCTGGACAAGGGCTGGTACGTCGAGCCGACGATCTTCGCCGACGTGGACAACTCGATGACCATCGCACGCGAGGAGATCTTCGGACCCGTCCTCTCGGTGATCCCGTACGACTCCGAGGACGAGGCCATCAAGATCGCCAACGATTCGGATTACGGCCTCGCCGGATCGGTGTGGACCACCGACATCGATCGCGGACTCGAAGTTGCCGCGCAGATCCGCACTGGTACCTACGCGATCAACTGGTACGCCTTCGATCCCGGATCACCGTTCGGTGGTTACAAGAACTCCGGTATCGGACGCGAGAACGGACCTGAGGGCCTCGAAGCCTTCTGCGAGACCAAGTCCGTACTCATGCCGCCCGGCTACGTGGGCTGACCCACCCGGGAGTTGGCACCCTTTGCTGACAGTTGGCACCCGTTCCGACCTGCCGGAACGGGTGCCAGCCCCATGAAATGGGTGCCAACTCCCAGCGAATCCACAGATCCACCCGGTACCGTCGAAAACGAATCAGTCATCTCACAAAGGACATTCATATGCTCACCAACGCCATCAACGCTTTCCTCGCACTCTGGGGCAGCGCCTCCGTCGGCAGCAGTGGATACCAGATCCCGCCGGGAACCCTTCCCTTCGGTTCCTGAGACAGGACAACAGAACCCGCTGAGCGCACTTCGCGCTCAGCGGGTTATATGTTTCGCCGACCTGTATCTACCGGTCCAGAACGTGATCCATCAATTGATTCTCCTGACCTGCGACCAATGCTTCAGCGTCACCGGCGTCCACGTGCCCGAACCAGGTGCCACCGGGGTTCGCGATCACCAACGGGCCCAGGTTGCACGGGCTCAGACAACCGGTTCCCGTCACCTTTGCCGAAGTGCCTTTGGCCGCCGCACTCATGGCCCGGTGGAGAGGCCCTGCTCCGTACGCCATGCAGCGGGGCCCCTTGCACACCAACAGATGTGTATCGTGCTGCTCGATCACCGACCAAGCCGGACTGCGATACGACGCCGGACTGGCAGTGATCGGCTTTCCGGCCGCGCCGAGTTCATCGATCACCTGCGCGGCCACAGCACCTTCGAGCGTTTCCGATTCGTGGAGCGAGACTTCCAGTTCGGCACCGATCCGGGTTTCGCGCCAGTTCGCAACAGCCTTGCTGGTCCACGTGAGCAGGTACCGATCCCTCGGCACCGCAACTGGAATCAACACGACCTTGCCCACGTCATCGGTATGCGCTCGATCGAGTTCCTCGTGAAGGCTCGGCGACGCGACATCGAGGTACGCAACACGAACGTCGGCGTCGGTGCCGGCCCGAACAGCGTCGAACATCCGTCGCGCGGCCGACTCGTCGAGGCCGCTGACGGTCGGCCGCAGTACGACGATCACCCGATTCGAACCACTGTCGACACTCATGCCGACGGCGCGGTTGTCCAGTCGATCCCGCTCGACGGAGCAAGTCCGAACTCTTCGATCTTCGCGCGCAGCTCTTCCGCGCCGTAGACGTTGGGGAATCCGCTGGTGAACATCGCGAGCGGGAGTACGACGAAGCGGTTCTGCTTGACGGCGTCGAGATCGCGTAGGCCTTCTCGGCTCTTGATCGCGTCGATCTTGCCCTGTACTTCGTCAGCGCTCTTCTTGTAATCCATGATCACGATGACGTCGGGTTCTGACTTCGCGACGGTCTCCCAGCTCGCTTTGAACCAGGTGTTGTCGACGTCGGCGAACACGTTGGTTCCCCCGGCGACGTCGATGATTCCGTTGGGGGCTCCGTTGCCTCCGCTGGTGTACAGATCTTCTTCACCGCTGTCGTAGATCAAGACCTTCGGCTTGTCGGCGGCATCTGGCGCGGACTCCAGACGTGCCAAACGTGAATCCAATTCGGTCAGTGCCTCGGCGGCGGTGTCCTCGGTTCCGAACAGCTTGCCGTAATTGGTCACGTCCGCACGAAGGGCATCCCACGGACCCATCGTGCCGAGCGCGGAATCCGCTGCGGCACTCTGCCGACAACTATCGGAGATCACATATGCATCGATGTTGTTGCTCTGCAGCGATTCCGGCGTCACACCGGAGGCTCCCTTGAACAAGCCACTGTAGGAGCCGACCACCAGGTCCGCCTGCTTACCCAGAATCGTCTCCAGCGTGATCGTTCCGTCCAGGTGTGGGACGTCCGCAATTCCAGGGCCGAACATCGACTCCATGACCGCGTCGTTGTTCGTGTTCAACACGACGGCCGCGAGACGATCCAAACCGCCGACTCGGAGAATGGTGCCGATATTGGCCGCATTGCTTGTCGCAACGACGTTCTCGATCGGAAGCTGGAAAGTGCTTTCGGTCCCGCAGTTCTCCAATGTCACCGAAGTCTTGTCTGCAGCTTCGTCCACCGGTGCAGTTGCCGAGCAGCCGGCAACTGTCAACAACGCTGTCGCGGCTACAACCGCACCGAACGACGCTCGAGTCTTGACATGTATCAAAGTGCACTCTCCGAAAATGATTGTTGTAGTTGAGAATTTCGTGATTCGAATACGAGGTGTGAACGGCCTGTCGCGGGGTTCACGAGCTCGAAAGTCTCGACGCCGAAGACAGTTGCCACCACCGAGGTGGTGAGTACGTCGGATGGATGTCCGAACGCCCTGGCCACTCCATCCGCGAGCACGAGCACCCGATCGCACACTGCCGCAGCCAAATCGAGGTCGTGCAGTGCCATGATCACCGTCCGGTCCAACGACCGGACCAGATCGAGCAGTTCGAGTTGATGCCGGATGTCGAGATGATTGGTCGGCTCGTCGAGGATGAGCACGCCGGCGTCCTGCGCGAGACCTCGGGCGAGAAATACCCGCCGACGCTCGCCGCCGGAAAGCGTGTCCATCGAAGAGAACCGGTGCTCGATCATTCCGACCTCGCCCAGAGCACGATCAACGACGGCATTCTCGTGCTTTCCGCCGACACTCCAGGGCTTTGCATGTGGCGTGCGCCCCAGAGTCACGTACTCGTGAACCAACAAATCGGCGGGACTCTGCTCTTCCTGCGCCACAAAAGAAATGGCTTTGGCCCGCGAACGCGCGGACATCGCGTGCACGGACTCGCCGCCGACGCGGACGTCACCGTCAGCGATCGGTCCGAGACCGGCAAGCGCACGCAACAAAGTCGACTTGCCCGATCCGTTCGGACCGACGACGCCTACTACTGCACCGGCGTCCGCCGCGATGTCGACGCCCTTGACGACGGTTCGGCGGTCGATGCGGACAACGACTCCGGACGCGGTCACCGCCAGGGCGCGGGCGCTCACGAACTGCCACCGAATCGGTAGCGCCGACGGCCGAGAAGCAGGAGAAACAGCGGGGCACCGATCACCCCGGTCACCACGCTCAGCGGGATCTCGGTCGGCCGCAACGAGGTCCGCGCCACGACGTCGACCCACACCAGGAACGACGCGCCGATCAGCGCTGCCGCCGGCAACACCACTCGATGTCTGGCTCCGACAAGCATGCGTGTGACGTGCGGTATGACCAAGCCTACGAAGGCAATCGCGCCGGACACTGCAACCATCGTGCCGACCAACGCTGCCAGCACGCCGAACAGCACGTTTCGCAGGGTTCGGATGGGAATACCGAGCGAAGCCGCGACGTCCGGTCCGGCCGCCAGCGCATCCAGCCAACCGTGCAGGGCGAACACCGCTGCCGTCAGCAGGAACACTACGATGACCGGCGCCCACAACTTGTCCCAGGATGCCCCGGCCAAACTTCCCAGGAGCCAGAACAATACGGACTGCGCGGCCTGGGAATCATTGGTACGCAGCACCAGAAAACTCGCGATCGCCGACAGGGCGGATGCGGTAACGGTGCCGGTCAGAACCAATCGCAGTGGAGTGATACCGCCTTGCAGCGTCGCGATGGTGAAGACGAGAATCGCAGCTCCCAACGCCCCGATCATCGCGCCGAAACTGAGCGCCCACACTCCCGCGCCGGCGAACAGTCCGGTGGTGATGACGGCGGTGGCACCCACACTCGCGCCGGACGACACTCCCAGCAAGTGGGGATCGGCGAGAGCGTTGCGGACGAGGGTTTGCACCACCGCGCCGGCGACGGCAAGACCAGCGCCGACGGCCAGACCGAGCAGTACCCGAGGTGCTCTGATCCCCCACACGATCGCAAGTTCGGAACGCGTGACGGGTGGGCCTCCGAAGCGCGAGTGCACCACGTCCACCACAGTGGACACGGGGAGCATCTCGGATCCGAATGCCAACGCGCACACAGCAGAGAGCACGGTGACGACCAGCAGAGCGGGCAGCACGATACCCGGACTGAGCCGTCCTCGAGGCGCACCAGCCTTCGGCGAAGGCAGGTGGGTAGGTGGAGACAGAGCTCCGCCAACAGCATTCATGGTGTGACCGATCCATCCTCGTGGCATGACACAACGTCAACGAGGGTGGTATCTGGCTACGGTCGACGCAGGGACGACCTCACAGTGGCGGGACCGCGCCGGAATTGCACCGACTTCCCATTACCTCGATGATGACGTCAGAACCATAACGGACCGCAGTCACCATTCGATACACCGGATCAGGATTCCGACGCGATCATCGATCTCGCCTGCCGCACGACGGCTTCCGTTCGCACTCGAAGTTCTCCGGGTGAATCCGATTCCAGCACAACCCGATGCACCTGGCTGTCCACGGCAGTCACAGTCAGCCGCGACGTCAACAACGCATCGTCCGCACTGAAACCGCGGCTCTGCAAGTACTCCGAAAAACCCAGTACCAGTTGCCGATTCATTCCTTCGACCTGCTCGATGAGCTCACGCGTACGCGGAACCTGATCGTAGAGCAGGTGAAAGAACTCTCGCGGCTTACTGTTCACTTCGACCGCGCACTCCACCAACATCCGGACGGCCTCGTCCGGGGTGAGTTCACGCTCGACGATGTCGGCAAGGCAGAGCGCCAAACTCTCCCGCGCAGCACCCACGTGACGGTTCGCCAACTCCGCAAGGATCTCGTACTTGTCGCCGAAATACTGGTAGAGCGAGCCCACCGACACCCCTGCTTCGTCAGCGATCCGGTTGGTGGTCGCTGCCATGCCCTCCGACGCGAAAACGCGAGTAGCTGCCTCCAGGATCGCGTCGTAGGTAGCCCTCGAGCGCTGCTGGGAGGGCCTTTTCCGCCGAGTCGACACGGTCCTCCGATGCGAGTTGTCAGCCGCGACGCCGATACCGAGAATTGTGTAGGTGACCAGCGCCGACTACTCGAAGTTTATGCCCGACCGGTACACCGACCACATGCCGGCGCCGACCCCGACGTGGTGGGAGTGGAACGGCAACACCGTCCACGTCGCACGGGCAGTGGTTCCAGACGCGCCGGTTCGTGTTCTCGGCATCCACGGCGCCGGCGGCTACTCGGGCGCATTGTGGCCGTTCGCCGGGATCGGCGTGAAACTCGGAGCCGAAGTCCTCTTCCCCGATCTTCCGCTGTACGGCGACACCGTCGTAGCCGATCCCGCCGGCGTCCGGTACGAGCAGTGGGTCGATCTCCTCTGCGATCTCGTCCGGGACGAGAAGGCAGCCGACGATCGGCCGCTGGTGTTGTTGGGCGCCAGCATCGGCGGTCTGCTGGCCTACGAGGTAGCCGCGCGGACCGGTCTGGCCGACGCCGTCGTCGCCACCTGTCTGCTCGATCCCTCGAATCCGTCGGCCAGAGCTGCCGCGGCGCGCTTCGGCCCGATGGGTGTCTACGGCGCTCCCCTGATGCGCCGCACCGAACGACTGGTGGGCCGTATCCGCGTGCCCATCCGTTGGGTCGCCGACGTCGCGAACATGAGCAGCAACCGTGAACTCGCGACGCTGTGCGCAACCGATCCGCGCGGTGGCGGTGTTCGGGTGCCACTCGGATTCCTCAGCAGCTACTTCTCGTTCGAGCACACCGCACCCGAAGCATTTCGGACGACGCCCGTCTTGCTCACCCACCCGGCCGACGACCGATGGACGCCACCCGAACTGAGCCTGCAGTTCCTCCGCCGCATCAACGCACCCACCGAATTCGTGATGCTGGACGGGTGCGGGCACTTTCCCGTCGAAGAGCCGGGCCTGACGCAGTTCCACGACGCCGTCGACACACTGCTGCGCTCCGTCGCCGAACGTCACCGCACGAAACCGTCGCCACCCGCCTAGCCTGAAGTTCGTGAGCATCGAACCCAAGGCCGAGCCGACGGGAAACGGCGACGAGAGCACCACGACAGTCGTACTGGCGTTTGCGGCTAACGCGCTGATCGCCGGGGCCAAGACGGCGGCCGCCATCG
Source organism: Rhodococcus sp. MurmanLake-1 (assembly GCF_056945715.1). Lineage (NCBI taxonomy): Bacteria > Bacillati > Actinomycetota > Actinomycetes > Mycobacteriales > Nocardiaceae > Rhodococcus > Rhodococcus sp. MurmanLake-1. Next base: position 127,839 of record NZ_JBWZNF010000003.1, read on the forward strand.
TCACCGGATCTGCATCGATGGTCGCCGAGGCCACCCACTCCTGGGCCGATACCGGCAACGAAGTGCTGCTGCTGATCGCGAACCGCCGCTCGAAAAGGGTTCCCGACCGAGACCAGCCACTCGGGTACGGCCGGGAGGCCTACATCTGGTCGATGTTCGCCGCCCTCGGACTCTTCGCGCTCGGTGCAGGTGTGTCGATCACCCACGGCATCCAGGAACTGTTCCATTCCGAACCGGCCACCGACTTCGGTGTCGCCTACGCAGTCCTCGGCGTCTCGTTCATCCTCGAAGGCATCTCGTTCCGGCAGGCGTACAAGCAACTCCGAACCGAAGCGTCCGCCGTGAACCGCGACGTCATGGCCCAGGCGCTCAACACGTCCGACCCGACGACCCGGGCCGTGTTCGCCGAAGATGCTGCGGCACTGATCGGTTTGGTCATCGCATTCGTCGGCGTCCTACTGCACCAGATCACCGGTTCACCGATCCCCGACGCCCTCGGCTCCATCTTCGTCGGCATACTTCTCGGAGTCATCGCGATCATCCTGATCGACCGCAACCGCCGATTCCTGGTCGGCGAAGAGGCCTCACCGACGCTGCGGGCAGCAGCCGTCGAAGCTCTCACCCAACTACCCGAGATCAACCGAATCACGTTCCTACGCATGGAATACCTCGGGCCGCGGCAGGTGTACCTGGTGGCCAGCGTCGATCTGGTCGGTGACTACGCGGAGTCCCGAGTGGCCCACACGTTGCGCGAACTCGAACGCTCACTCGAGCAGAGTCCACGCGTCGTGCGAGCGATCCTGACCCTCTCGACGCCCGAAGAACCGTCGATCGCAGTCTGAACTTCCGGCCGGGCGATAGGCTCGTTCGATGCGCGCACTGATCGTGATTCTTGCGGTTCTGGGATTTGTCGTCGGGGGAATTCCTGTGGTGGGCAGTCTGATCGATGTGATGACCAGTCAAGACAAGACCATCGTCTATCAGGGTGCCTACGAACCGATCCGGGGTGTGCAGATGAGTCGCGACTACGAGTCGTCGTTGAACATCGCTTTCGACGCCCGATCGGACAATCCACGCTGGCTCGTCCTGGCCTGCTATCCCCTGATCGGAGCAGCACTGGGCGCTGCGACGGCCGTCGTACTGGGACGTCGCGGGTGGCACCTGACGCGAGCCTGAACAGACGCCGATGGCCACCCGCCGTCTACACGAGGGTGGCCATCGAAGAAGGAGTGCTTCAGATGTACATCGCAGGATCGATGTAACTGTTCGGGTCCACCAGTTTTTCCTTGGTGGTCCGTGGCCGCGCCACCGCCGGGATACCCGTCGCGATGGATTCGGCCGGAACATCTCTGGTGACAACGGCATTGGCGCCGATAGCGCTACCTTCACCGATGACGACAGGTCCGAGGATCTTGGCACCAGCGCCGACGGTGACCCGGTCTCCCAGCGTCGGGTGACGCTTGACCTGCTCGAGCGAGCGACCACCCAGGGTGACGCCGTGATAGAGCATCACGTCGTTTCCGACCTCGGCCGTCTCCCCGATCACGACGCCCATGCCGTGGTCGATGAAGAACCGTCGACCGATGGTGGCACCGGGGTGAATCTCGATGCCGGTAACGAAGCGTGTCAGCTGCGAGAGCACTCGCGCCGGGCCGCGTAGTGCAGGGACGACCCACATACGATGCGCAACCCGATGCGCCCAAATGGCATGCAGCCCTGAATAAACGAGCGCGTTCTCCACATTGCTGCGCGCGGCAGGATCCTGACCGCGCGCAGCCTGCAGGTCCTCGCGAATTGTCCCGAGGATACTCACAAGTCTCAGTCCCGAATGTGTTCGAACAGCGGGGTGGAGATGTAACGCTCGCCGAAGTCGCACACGACAGCCACGATCAGCTTGCCGGCGTTTTCCGGACGCTTCGCCAACTCGAGTGCGGCCCAGACGATGGCGCCGGACGAGATGCCGCCCAGGATGCCTTCCTTGGTGCCGAGTGCGCGAGCGACCTCGATGGAATCGGGGAACGAGACGTCGATGATCTCGTCGTAGATCTCGCGATCGAGGACGTCGGGCACGAAGTTCGCGCCGATTCCCTGGATCTTGTGGGGACCGGGCTGGCCACCGTTGAGGATCGGCGAGTCGATGGGCTCGACGCCCACGATCTTGACCTCGGGCTTGTACTTGCGAAGGGTGCGTCCGACACCGGTGATGGTGCCGCCGGTGCCGATGCCGGACACGAAGATGTCGACGGCGCCGTCGGTGTCGGCCCAGACCTCTTCGCCCGTCGTTGCCTCGTGGATGGCCGGGTTGGCCGGGTTGGCGAACTGGCTGGCCGAGACAGCGTTCTCGGTCTGCTCGACGATTTCCTTGGCCTTGGCGACTGCACCGGCCATGCCCTCGGAGCCCGGGGTCAGCACGATCTCGGCGCCGTAAGCACGCAGCATCACGCGACGCTCGGTGGACATGGTCTCCGGCATGGTCAGGATGACCTTGTAGCCGCGAGCAGCACCGACCATGGCGAGTGCGATACCGGTGTTACCACTGGTGCCCTCGACGATGGTTCCGCCGGGCTTGAGTGCACCGGACTTCTCGGCGGCGTCGATGATTGCCACGCCGATCCGGTCCTTGACGCTGTTGGCCGGGTTGTAGAACTCGAGCTTGACGGCGACCTGTGCGTCCAGGCCCTCGGTCAGACGGTTGAGCCGCACGATCGGGGTGCGCCCGACCAATTCGGTCACGTTGTTGTAGATCCCGCTCATATCTGGTCCTCCTGAGGATCGAGTGTGTCGACCCGCTCGATTCGCTGATCACTGCTTTACGGCTGAACTGCATAACGGCTACAGGCAAGGGCATACAGACGACCGATGCCGCATCGGTTCATCAAATTGAACCAATGCGGCATCAGGCCACTACATACGGGGGCGGTTTATCAGGCCAACCGCTGCTTCAGAGCTTCGAACTCGTCACGAATGCCGGTCGGCAGCTTCTCGCCGACGAAGTCGAACCACTCTTCGATGAGCGGGATCTCGGCCTTCCACTCGTCGATGTTGACCGCGAGGGCCTCGGTGATGTCGGCGTCCGACACGTCCAGGCCTTCGATGTCGAGTGCCGATCCGGTGGGAACGACGCCGATCGGGGTGTCGATGCCGGCAGCCTTGTGCTCGATGCGCTCGACGATCCACTTCAGGACGCGAGAGTTCTCGCCGAAGCCTGGCCACAGGAAGCGTCCGTCGTCGCCACGGCGGAACCAGTTGACGTAGAAGACCTTGGGGAGCTTGGACGCGTCCGCGGACTTGCCGAGGTCGATCCAGTGCTGGAAGTAGTCACCGACGTTGTAGCCGAGGAACGGCAGCATAGCCATCGGATCACGGCGAACCGTACCGACCTGGCCTTCGGCTGCTGCGGTCTGCTCGGAGCCGACCGTTGCACCCATGAAGACGCCGTGCTGCCAGTCACGAGCCTCGGTGACCAGCGGAACCGTCGTCTTGCGGCGTCCACCGAACAGGATTGCCGAGATCGGCACGCCCTTCGGGTCGTCCCACTCGGGAGCCATGATCGGGCACTGCGACATCGGGGTGCAGTAACGCGAGTTGGGATGAGCCGCATGGGTGCCCGACTCGGGCGTCCACTCGTTGCCCTTCCAGTCGATCAGGTGCTGCGGGTCGCCTTCGAGGCCTTCCCACCAGACGTCACCGTCGTCGGTCAGAGCGACGTTGGTGAAGACCGTGTTGCCCTGGTCGATGGTGCGCATGGCGTTGGGGTTCGACGACCAGTTGGTGCCGGGAGCCACGCCGAAGAAACCGAATTCCGGGTTGACGGCGTAGAGCTGTCCGTCCTCACCGAAACGCATCCAGGCGATGTCGTCACCGAGGGTCTCGGCGCGCCATCCGGGGATGGTCGGCTGGATCATCGCGAGGTTGGTCTTGCCACAAGCGGAGGGGAATGCCGCCGCGATGTAGTAGGCCTTGTCCTCGGGCGAGATGAGCTTGAGGATGAGCATGTGCTCGGCCAGCCAGCCCTCGTCGTGCGCCATTGCCGAAGCGATACGCAGCGAGTAGCACTTCTTGCCCAGGAGAGCGTTTCCGCCGTAGCCGGAACCGAAGCTCCAGATCTCACGATCCTCGGGGAAGTGAGTGATGTACTTGGTGTCGTTGCACGGCCACGCGATATCTTCCTGGCCATCGGCCAGCGGAGCGCCCAGCGAGTGAAGCGCCTTGACGAAGAATCCGTCGGTGCCGAGCTTGTCGAGAACCTTGCTGCCCATGCGGGTCATGACGCGCATGGAGACGACGACGTACTCGGAATCGGTGAGCTCGACGCCCAGCTTCGGATCCTCGGCGTCGAGGGGGCCCATGCAGAACGGCACGACGTACATGGTGCGTCCACGCATGCAACCGCGGTACAGGTCACCCATGAGGGTGCGCATCTCCGCCGGGTCCATCCAGTTGTTGGTGGGACCTGCGTCGATTTCTTCCTTCGAGCAGATGTACGTACGCGATTCGACTCGCGCGACATCGGACGGATCGGAGTTGCCGAGGAAAGAGTTCGGCTTCTTCTCGTCGTTGAGGCGGGTGAAGGTTCCTGCCTCGACCAACTTCGTTGTCAGTCGGTCCCATTCTTCGTCCGAGCCGTCTGCGAAGACGACGCGATCAGGCTGGGTGAGTTCGGCAACCTCTTGCACCCATGCAAGCAGTTCCTTGTGCTGCGTGGGGGGCGTGCCGTCAGTTCCATTGAGACCGGGAATGGTCGCTGAGGTCATCAAACTCTCCTGGGGTGAGCCGGAACCGGGTTCTCGTGACACCGGATGCAAACTGCAGCGCCCCGATACCAGTCGATCCCGGTGTCCCCCTCTCGACGGGGTCCAGCCGCGTCATCCACTCACGTGGATTTCACGGACGCCGGGTGTCCTATGTATTGAGGTTAACGCTGGCTGTTCACCTGCAGGTAATCGGGTGCGGTCAGAAATGTCACAGAAACGATTCAGTTGGTGTGTTCAGGTGCCTACCCGGCGCTCAGAGCACATAAACGGAACCTTTTCAGAGCGCTCCGGCATCGATTTTCTGCCACACGAGGGCGCCTTCGTCGTCTCGACTGCATTCCCAGGCCGAGTAGTCGCCGTCCGACTCGATCATCGTGAGGCGATCGGCGCTACCGTCGCGATCGAAGTCGGACACGATCACGACGTCGTCGTCGGAGTGGACGACACGGCTGTCGACCGTTCCGTCACCGTCCAAGTCGAAGGCGTCGAAGTTCAGGTCGCCGGCATCGACCGGTCCCAACGAGGGCCCGAAGGTTTCGGGCTCGATACGCCCAGGATCGAGCGCTTCGGCTTCGTGCCCGTCGATGTGTCCGGCCGTGATCAGAAATGCGTCCATTACTCCCCCTACTGGATGGTGACCTACTGCTTCGGCAACCCCTACCGAAACCGTCCGCTCAGTATTACCAGACCCCGACGATCAGTCGTGGCCGAAATTGCGGCGCTGTGGAGAACTCTGCACTCGCGGAATGTCAGTAGGCGGCGTTCAAAACGGCGAGGTCGCGCTCGCACGACGCCAGTTGCCCTGATCTGGCCGCGGCAAGCTCACGAAGTTCACCGTCGATCTCCACGATTCGGGCCTGCGCCGACGCCACCTGCTCGCGGCTCTCCGCCATGATCGCCGCTCCCAGATCCGCCTCGGCCTCGAGCAGAACACTCTGGACTCGCTGCTCCCACTGTGCGCGAACCGTCGACATCGATTCGACGATCCACGACCTCGAGTAGGCACGATCCGCCGTCAGCCCGCGAGTTCGCGCCAACCACCACGCCGCGGCGCCACCCAGAACCAACGTCACGGGGATACTCGCGAACTCCAGGGCCGGAATCATCTCCAGCGGAGTCACCGCGATACGGCCGAGGCCGAGACCCGCGGACGCGCCGACAAGAATTGTCACCCGGTCCTCGTTTCCGCGCTGACGGCGCGGCGGGCCTTCCGGAATCCGTGGGGAAGGCATGTACCCGGTCGTGCCCGCCACTTCCACCGCTGCCGCCATCGCAGCATCGAACACCCGGGTGTGATGGTCGACCTCGTGCTGCAGTCGCGTCGGCACGCTGCCCAATTCGGCTCGCGAGGCCGCATCGACCCAGGCACGTGCCCCGGCGACCGTCGCCCGGGTTGCCTCGGCGATTTGTTGTGACAGATCCCCGCGCGCTCGTTGCAGTCGGCTTCGCACCTGCACCAGGCGTTCGCCTCGCCGGCCGTCGCGGTCTGCGAGCAACTGTGATCGCTCGGCCCGCAGTTCGGCACCAGGAACGCTGTCACGCAGATTCCGGATCTCTATCTCGATCATCCGGCGCGTCTGCGCGATGACACCGGAATCCGAACCGCCTGCTTCCCTCTCCCGTGCCGCCCGGCTCACGACGGCAACGAGCGACTGCTCTTGACCAGGCGCAATCGGGACCACCGGGGCCTGAGCAAAAGCGGTGCAGTGCGACGCGAGAATCTCGGCATCACGCCGGCGCACCGCCTGCCAGTCTCGGTAGACGTCGATGCGGGTCAGCGCGACCACCACCGGGATTCCGCTCTCTGCAGCGTCGTCGAGAAGAAGAAGATCCTCGCGTCCGATCACACTGGCGGCGTCGACGACCAGAAGTACGACGTCGGCGTCCACCTCGCGTGTCACTGTCGAACAGGCATCCGAAGCATTGAACATCCGGGCGACGTCTTCCCGTCCACACCTCGGTGGGCCGACAACGTAAATTCTAGTGCCACTGGATGTTTCGGCGGCGACCTGGCGACCCGGATCGGATGCCGGATTCCATCGCTGCACCACGCGCAGCACCGAATCCGGAAGTACCGAAACGCTATCCATCGGTCACCGCCGGAGCGGAGCGATCGCCCCCGAGCTGCGCCCACCGACGCACATACCCGCGGCGAATCAGTGAGACCCTTTGTTGCGGAGCCTGTTCCGACTCGTCCACGAGCTCGCCCCACCACCGGCTGCATGTGCCCGCGTCGTCGGCGGTACGAGGATCGGGAGGCTCGCCTTGACGCAGGGCTCGAATTTCGGGGCTCATCATCGCCGCCGCGGCGCCGAACAGCACCGCGGAGTCCGAACTCAGATACAACTCGATCTCGTCCCTGCCCGCAGCGCTGCGCGAGGCAGACCGCCTCAGCGCCGGGCCGATCTGCTCGACCCGGCCCCACCACTGCGCCTCCAGAACAGGTCCGAGAGCCGCGAACAACTCTTCGACGCCGCGCCCGGTCAGTGTCTCCACCGGAACCGTGGGCACGCCGACGTTCTCGGAGATTTCCGCGGCCCGTCCCAGCGCCTCGTCCCAGCGCGGACCGAACAAGTCAGCCTTGTTCGCAGCGACGACCACACGATCGGAAACTCGGGCAATGGCTCGGCCGTCGACGTCGCGGACCGCGTCGACCACCACGTAGACAACGCAACGACGACCCAGATCGGGGTTCGACGTTCCAGGGACGTCGAACGCGCGCGACTCGGTCACCACAACCGGTGCGCCGACGACTCTGTGCGAGAACCGGTCGTCGCGCCCCAGGATCCGCGCCAACGACGACCGCCCCACCCCGGCTCGCCCGGCGACCACCAATTCGAGCGGCGCGCTCAGCGATCCGAGCACCGAGTGAACCGCCTCTGCGGCTCCCGAATCGATCGACGTCAGCCGATATGCCAGAGCGCGCAAGTGGTCGATCGGCTCCGCGCAGGCGTCGTCGATCGATTCTGCGGGCAACATTCGTGACCAATTACTGCATGCAAATCCTGTGTTCATCCCCACCCCACGTCCCCATCGTGTCGGTGAGATTCTGTCAGGTTCTCGGCAAGGACGGCAGGTGACACCACTCTTTCGCTAGCTGTCCGAAGTCGGCTGTTTCAGGACTTTCCGCAGAAAGTCTCAACTCAAACTTCAGACCCGTCTGCGCTAAACGGGGGTCATGCGTGACAATGGGTTCGTGAACGAAGCCGATCAGCATGCACCGCAGACCCCTGACACGGGGCAGACGGACCACGCCAAGGGGTCCCGTCTCCATCCGAGAGTGACCAGCTTTCGCTCTCGCCGGGGTGCGCTGACCGACGCGCAGCAGCAGGCTTGGGACCGTCAGTGGCCGCTCATCGGCGCCGACGTCTCGGACACACCGCTCGACGCGAACGCCTGGTTCGGACGCGAGGCACCCCTGATCATCGAGATCGGTTCGGGTACCGGCACCGCGACGGCCGCTATGGCCAAGGCGGAACCGCACGTGAACCTGATCGCGATCGAGGTGTACCGCCCGGGGCTCGCGCAGCTTCTCCAGCAGGTCGAGCGTGAAGAGATTCCCAACGTCCGCGTACTACGCGGTGACGCGATGGACGTACTCGAGAACATGGTCGCCCCCGAGTCCCTGACGGGCGTCCGGGTGTTCTTCCCGGACCCGTGGCCCAAGGCCCGCCATCACAAGCGTCGCCTCCTGCAGGGGCCGACGTTCGCGCTGATCGCCAACCGCCTCAAGCCCGGCGGAGTCCTGCACGTGGCAACCGATCACGCCGAGTACGCCGAATGGATCGAAGAAGCCGGCAATGCCGAGCCACTGCTGACCGCACTCGACTGGGAGTCTCCGATGACCCACGAGCGTCCGGTCACCAAGTTCGAGGACAAAGCCCATAAGGTCGGTAGTGCAATCACCGAGCTTATATGGGGGAAGATCAGAGCATGAGCGTCAGCGAACAGCTATCCGACGACGTGACGTCGTCGGAATCTCCTCTCGACTTCGGTCGTGACTCCCGCCACCCCAAGCGGGTGCTTCTGGTCTGGGACGCCCCCAACCTCGACATGGGCCTCGGCGCCATCCTCGGTGGCCGGCCTACCGCCGCCTACCGGCCACGATTCGACGCTTTGGGTCGTTGGCTGCTCTCTCGCACCGCCGAACTGTCCGCACAGAACAGCGGCACGCTCGAGCCTGAAGCGACCGTCTTCACCAACATCGCGTCCGGCAGCGCCGACGTCGTTCGTCCTTGGGTCGAAGCCTTGCGTAACGTGGGTTTCGCGGTGTTCGCCAAGCCGAAGGTCGATGAAGACAGCGATGTCGATTCGGACATGCTCGAGCACATCGCGCTCCGGTACGGCGAGGGCCTCGCCGGAATCATGGTCGCGTCCGCCGACGGCCAAGCGTTCCGCGAACCTCTCGAGGACATCGCAGCAACCGGTATCCCGGTCCAGGTTCTCGGGTTCCGTGAACACGCCAGCTGGGCTGTGTCGTCCGATATCTTGGACTTCGTCGATCTCGAGGACATCCCAGGTGTCTTCCGTGAGCCTCTGCCACGGGTAAGCCTGGACACCCTGCCCGACGAGGGCGCCTGGTTGCAGCCGTTCCGACCGCTTTCTGCCCTGCTCATCGGGCGAAAAAGTGTTGCCGAGTAGGAGTTGATCAGTGTTCGCCAGCTGGGGAAGCATCGTCTATCGAGCCCGCTTCACCGTCATCGCTGTCATGGTGGCGGGGCTCCTCGGGCTCGCTGCGTACGGCCTGAGCCTGCAGGATCATCTCAGCCAGAGCGGCTGGGACGATCCGGGGTCGGAATCGGTAGAGGCTGCAAAACTCGCTGACGGCACGTTCGGACGCAGCACGACGGGTGACGTTCTGGCGCTGTACACGGCGCCGGAGGGCAAGACCGTCGACGACCCCGAGTTCCAAGCGAAGGTCATCGACAATCTGCAGCGGCTCGTCGCCGACAACCCCGACCAGATCATGAAGATCAACGGCTCGTACTTCAAGGTCGACAACGGTCTCTCGGTGGCGGCCCTGGCGGACAAGACCAAGCAACACGCGGTCACCAGCATCGCGATCGCCGGCGACAACGACACCGCGGTGTCCAACAACTTCCGCGACGTCGAGTCGCAGTTCTACATCGACGGCGTCGACGTGCAACTCGCCGGCCTGCAACCTGTCGCGAATTCGCTCAACGACACGATGGCCAACGACATCAAGCGCATGGAAATGCTCGCGATTCCCGCCGTCGGTGTCCTGCTGTTCTTCGTCTTCGGTGGCGTCGTCGCTGCAGCCCTCCCGTTGATCGTCGGCGGTCTGACCGTCATCGGCGCCAACGGCATCATTCGACTGATCACCAACTTCACCGAGGTCAACGCGTTTGTTGCGCCCGTGGTCTCTCTGGTCGGCCTGGGTCTCGCGATCGACTACGGACTGTTCATCGTCAGCCGTTTCCGAGAAGAGATAGCCGAGGGGTACGACACCCCGACCGCAGTACGCCGAACGGTCATGACGGCGGGTAGAACGGTCATGTTCTCGGCGACCATGGTTGCCGTCAGCCTCGGCGGTCTGCTGTTGTTCCCGCAGGGCTTCCTCAAATCGGTGGCCTACGGCGCCATTGCTGCCGTCATGCTTGCCGCGATCTCGTCCATCACGATTCTTCCCGCGATTCTCGGCATTCTCGGCAAACGGATCGACGCGCTGACCTTCAAGAAGCTGCGCCAGACCAAGACCAACGAGGAAATCGAGAACGGTTTCTGGGGCAAGCTCACCCGCTGGGTCATGCAGCATCCGCTCAAGGTCGCGGTCCCGATCGTCGCGGCTCTACTGCTGATGATCATTCCGCTGACGGGCATCAAGTTCGGCGGTATCAACGAGACGTACCTGCCCCCGGACAGCCCCACGCGTGTCGCGCAGGCGCAGTTCGACGAACTCTTCCCGGGCAATCGCACCGAGCCCGTTCGACTCGTCATCGAGGGAGCGGACAACACCACTCTCGGTCAGATTTCCAAGACCGCAAACGCTGCGCCGGGTCTGGTCGAGAAGTTCACTCCGGAGGTCGCGACCAAGGACGGGGTCAACGTCCTCAAAGCCGGTCTGACCGAGCGCAACGAGGCACGTCCCACCATCGACTATCTGCGATCCGCGGATTGGCCCGAGGGCACAACTGTGCTCGTCGGCGGTACTCCGGCCATCGAGCAGGACAGCGTCGACGCGTTGCTCGACCGTCTGCCGCTGATGGTCGTATCGGTCATCCTGCTGACGACGCTGCTGATGTTCTTGACGTTCGGTTCGCTCGTCCTGCCCATCAAGGCTGCGTTGATGAGCGCGCTCGGCCTGGGTTCGACGCTCGGAATCTTGACCTGGATCTTCATCGACGGGCACGGTTCCGGTCTCTTGAACTTCACGCCGGGACCGATCATGTCTCCCGTCCTGGTGTTGATCATCGCGATCGTCTACGGCCTGTCGACCGACTACGAAGTGTTCCTGCTCTCCCGCATGGTCGAAGCGCGAGCGCAGGGCGCGAGTACTACCGAATCCATCCGAATCGGCACGGCACATACCGGCCGGATCATCACCGCTGCCGCACTGATTCTGATCGTGGTCACCGGTGCATTCGGCCTGTCCGATCTGGTGATGATGAAGTACATCTCGTACGGCATGATCTCCGCGCTGATCATCGACGCCACGCTGATCCGAATGTTCCTGGTCCCCGCGACCATGAAACTGCTCGGCGACGACTGCTGGTGGGCCCCGGCCTGGATGAAGCGGATCCAGCAGAAGATCGGGCTGGGTGAGCCGATCCTCGACAACGAACTTGTGCTCGCAAACGTCCCGCAGATCGCGCCCGTCGGTGCGATCGCCGGACCGGGTCAGCCGCGCAAGATCGAAGCGGCCTCGCGGGTCATGCCGCCGCCTGCCCCGGCTGCACAGCCGGAAAGCGGACCTCGTGTTCCCGATCCTCTCACCGAGCCCATTCCGCTCAGCGAAATGACGATCAAGGCACCGAACACGGATACACCTGCCGCGGAGAAGCCGGCACCGCGACGTCGTCTCGATATCGGGAGTGCAGCCAGCGCGCCCCAGAACTTGATCGAGGCACCGGTCCCCAATCCTTCGTACCGACCGCAACCGAACACCACCGACAAGCGGAGAAACCCGACGCCCGCTGCGCCGGCCGAGCGTCCCATCGAGAGTTGGTTGTCGGACCTGCGGGCTCGGGAACAGACTCCCCCGGCCTCACGGCCGCTGCCGGTGGTCCGGACGCCTTCGCGTACTAACGGTTCGGCAAGCAGCGGTTCAGGTACCAACGGCTCGAGCCGGAATGGCTCTGCAAACGGTGCTACCAACGGTTCTGCAACAAATGGCGCTGCAACAAATGGCGCTGCAACAAACGGCTCGGCCCCGACCTCGGTGGAGGCGACCCCCCAGTCGCCGCCTCCACCGATCGCTCCGGAGCGTCGTCCCACCGAGCCCCGAGTCTCGGATGCCTCTGACGGCGACGACAACGCCACCGGCAGGCACCGACCTGACGACGCAGGCGCCATCAGTGTCAGCGAGCTCATCGCTCGCCAGAAGCGAAGCTGACTCATGATCCAGAAGCGGAGCTGACCTGCTCCTGCTTGGCGAAGGCTCGTGCATAACGAGTCCCGACCAGCAGGAGCAGCAAGCCGACCACCAGGAAGGCAGCGCTGCGCACCAGCCCACTGAGCGTGGCCAGGTCGAAGAGGAACAGCTTGGCCACTGCCGCGCTGGTGAGAGCAAGACCAGCTCCGAGCAAAACGCGAGCATGCTGACGGTTGTTCAGGCCGAGCACCAGCGCTGACGTGGCGGCAAGCATCCAGACGATGGTTGCAACGCTGTGCCCGGCAACAAATCCGGTTGCACTGTCGAAGATTTCGACGCCGGATGAGACGAGCGCACACGTCACCGCGTAGAGGACACCAAACCCTGCGGCCGCCCATAGAACCGCTGCATTCGAATCGGCGATCAACTTCAGTCGGTGAATCGCCCACACCAGCATCACCAGTGCACCTATCGCCGTCAGGCTCGAGAGTGCCGTGATCGCACCGAGTTGCATGGATGCGGCACGGGCAGTCGTCAACGCTTCCGGCGGAACCGTCGTGAGGTATCCGATCGATCCGATTGCCGCAAAGGCGGTTCCGAGGGCGAAGACGAAGCGCGAACCTGCATACAGCGAGACTCCGAGGAAGATCATGCCGACGGTGAGGACCAGCGGTACGACCAGAGATTCCGTCGCCCCGGACAAGCAGCACAGCAACAATGCAAGAGCGCCGGTTGCGCCCAGTCCGAATCGCAGTTGCGTCGGCAAAGGCTTGGCCGCCGCTGCAGCGGAAAGTAGTAGTGCCGCAGCAATTCCGTACAGCACTGCGGATTCGGTGCGCCCGAGCACGGCTCCGACGCTCATCAGCGGAAGAGACGAGACAACAAAGGTAGCGGTGGACCACGCCCCTGCAACTCCGCCGCGCGAGGGCGAACCCCTCCACTGCACGGCCATCGCGCAGCCGGCCCCCACGATTGCAACCACGCCGGCACTGATCACCAATTGCACTGCACTGTTACCGGATTCGCTGAAGATTGCATTCGACGCTACCGCTACGAGCAGCGCGAGAACCACGGGTACGGTGCGCGCCATACCCAGGTACTTCCAGTCACGACCGAGCTGGGCGGAGAATGTCGCCGACTGGATCGCGAAGAGGAAACCGATGAGGGTCAACGATATTCCCGACGTCAACACGGGAGCCAGCACCGCTGCGCCCAGAACGATCATGAGTGCCAGTGATTCGGAATCCCATTTCACCGCCAAAGCAACCCCGGCCGCGGCAATCCCGAAGGCAATCACCACCGCGAGCGGCGTCGTCACCCAGCCGTAGAGAACCGAGGCCGCGACGACGTCGAGGTACATTCCCGCAAAACCGGTGGCGGCCAGAGCAATCGCTCCCACTTTGCCGCCTGGTCGTCCGTGGACCCGCACCCCGGCAAACACCAAGGCGCCGGAAAGGAGTGCGCCACCGAGCACCCGCAGCGGCGGTCCGAAGAATCCGGCCTGCGCTGCAAGTACCAGCAGCATCACGACGCCGATCAGTGTGACGGCAACACCGGCCGCGGCCAGGAGTCGACTGATGAGACCGTCGCGTTGCCACCAGGGCTGGCGAGGTGCGGCAACCGGATACGTCGGCGGCTGCCAGGTGGGCACGTTCTGCTGAGGACGCATTGGCGGCATCTGTGGCGCCGGAGCTGCGGGTGCCGGAACTACCGGCATGGGCGGGGGAACAGTAGCCGAGGCCAGCTGAGTCTGCAGGATCGACAGGTTCTGGCCCATGTGGCGCAACTGCCGGCCGATGCTGTCGCACTCGGCTGACAGGGCGGTCACCAGTCGCGGATCGACGGCGGAAGAGCTCGGTGTGGTCATGGCTACGAGCTTGCTGCGTGGCCGAACCGATCAGATGAGTAGTACTACTCGATCAGCCTGGGGAGTTCTCGTATTCAACTGAGGACACCTTCGACTGACGGCACCATCGACCGACTGCATCATCGACCGACAGGGAACTATCGCCGAGGCGCTGCATTCCGCAATCGTTCGGAGAGCAACCGACCCGAAGTGTGAAGCGGAGCGGGATCCTGACGCGCCCGAGCGAGGACAAGCGCGCCCTCGAGTGCGGACAAAGCGAGAATTGCCTCGGACTCTGCGTCTTCGCGGGACCAACCGTCGGCTTCGAGGCGCTGAGCCAGCAGCCCCAGCCACGAGTTGTACCCGTCCGCACAAGCACCACGGATGACCTCGGATTCGGTTGCGGCATCCAGTGTTGCCGTAGCCAGGGCGCATCCACGTTCGTAGGCCGAATCCGACAAACGTGCAGCCAGTGCGGCAGCAAATGCGGAGATCGCGGTGGCGGCATCGGGTGAGCTCTCCAGGAGATGCCGGATGAAATCGGCCATTGCCTCACCGCGTCGCCTCAGAGCCTCGCCTGCGAGTTCTTCCTTGCCACCGGGAAAGTGAAAGTACAAGGACCCCTTGGTGGTCGCGCTCGCCGAGAGCACTTCCGACACACCCGTTCCCGCGTACCCCTTCCGCTGCAACAAGTCGGCAGCGGCATCGACCAACAAATCCCTCGTAGACATAAGTTCAACATACCGATCAGTACACATATCGACAACACTTGAAGTGCATAAATAGCCAAAACCTTGCATCACTAGACCGATTGGTACATGATTCGAGAATCGAAACCGGAGCGCAGCCAACGACGCTCACGACGGCAAAGGACCAAATCGATGTCACCGAATTCCGCAAACCACACCACGACGACCGTCCTCGGGCCGGACGTAGATCTTGCCGGGACTCTCGCGGCCACCGGCGTCCGGATGATGGTTCGAAGCAAACAAACCGAGGGGGGATTCTCTCTTGTACAACACCGCATCGCTCCGCATTCGATGACCTCACCGGTCCATCGCCACAGCCGCGAAGACGAGTACACGGTGGTTCAAAGTGGCCGCGTCGCAGCGATGGTCGGAGACGAGGTCGTCTACGCGGAGACTGGCGCCATGATCTTCAAACCGCGTGGCCAGTGGCACGCCGTGTGGAATCCCGACGACGCTCCAGCACGGATTCTCGAAATCATCACTCCCGGAGGGATGGAAGACCTGTTCGAACTGATGCCGAAACTACTGGCCGAAGCAGGTTCCGCCGCGGAATCGGTTGCAGCGCGGGTAGAAGCAAATTTCGGGATCGAATTCGATCTCGTTGCCACCGCCGAGATCGCACAGACGCACGGTGTGGGATTCGGCATCGATAGTCACTGACCGACTGCCAGCACCTACCGATCAAAGGAAGATTCATGCTTGTACTCACCGGAGCAGAAGACCTCAGCGCCAACCTGAACCAAGAGTTGGGCGTCAGCGACTGGCACGATGTCACGCAGGAGTCCATCGACGAGTTCACCCGGGTCACCGGCGACGATCAGTGGATTCACGTCGATGTGGATCGCGCGAAGGAGTCACCGTTCGGTGGAACGATCGCGCACGGCAACTACACGCTCTCACTCGGACCCATGTTCTCGTATGCGATGTTCTCGCTCGAGGGTTTTGCGTTTGCTCTCAACTGCGGATTCGACAAGGTCAGGTTGCCTGCTCCGCTTCCGGTTGGCTCTCGCGTCCGCATGCGTGCGACGTTGAGCAAAGTCGAACCGATCAATGGCGGCGTCCAGATCACGGTGACCCAGACATTCGAACGAGAACACGGTGACAAACCCGTGTGCGTCGCCGAGATGTTGACCCGCGCGTATCACTGAAAGGTCAGGAGCCGAACATCTTTCGGATCGTGGTACCGAAGGGATGCTTCGCGGTGACACTGCCGAATCGCACCTTGCCGTGCACCACCAGATGCAGCGGGCCCATCTGCGGGCCGGAACGAACCTTGTTCGACGCGCTTCCTCCGACTGCCTCGACACCGTTCATGTCCACCGTCGCCTCTTCGGGAACGATCAGTGAAATCGAACTGGCGTAGTCGTCGATCGAGATGTTCACGACCTGCGTCTGCATCACAGCGCGCGTGAAATCGATAGTCACACTGGACATTCTGGTATCGACCACGACAGCGGGAGGAACGATCCATGCGCCGTTCCGCGTCACCGTCGCCATTCGTCCACGAATCACGGCAGCATTTGCCGCTCCGTAGTTACCGACTACCGGAGCCCCGACGGGAGCGCGGTAAGGCGGGCTCGGGTGAACCGGCGGCGGCTGGGGTTGGTATGTCGGCGCAGGATACGGCTGGCCTTGGTACATCGGCTGACCTGCATTGGGATACGCGGGTGGGTCGTAGTCGGAGATCAGCGTGATGCCCGGAAGATCGGCGAGAACCGAGTTGAGCTCACCTCGCGTCTTTGCAGCCAAGGCAGTGTCCATGCGCTCGGTGAACTCACCGAGCGAGAGCATCCCTTGACCGACAGCTTTCTGCAGCAGCTCGCCGACGTGCTCTCGTTCGGCATCGGATACGCGTAGATTCCTGGCCTCCATGATTTCCAGGATAAACGTTATTCGAGACCTTGTTCTATTGCGTATCGCGTGAGCTCGACGCGATTGGCCAACTGAAGTTTCCGCAGCGTCGCCTGGACGTGGTTTTCGACGGTCCGGTGGCTGAGAGAGAGCCTCGTGGCGATCTGTTTTGCGCTCAGCCCCTTGGCGACAAGACGGAGCACTTCGGTCTCACGGTCGGTGAGCCGAGGCAGCTCGGGTGCGCGATCGTCGGCCGGTGCCGTCGACATCCGGCGGTACTCGCCGAGCACCAATCCGGCGAGGCCGGGTGTGAAGACGGCTTGTCCGTCGAAAGTCGCTCGCACGGCCTCGAGTAGTTCCGCCACCGAAGCACTCTTGACCAGGTAACCCGACGCTCCGGCTTTGACCGCGTCGAGGACGTCGTCACGCTCGGCGGAGGCGGAAAGCACGAGTACCTTGCTCTTCGGCGAAACCTCGAGCACCGCGGTGGTGGCGTCGGCACCGTTTCCGTCCGGCAGGTTCATGTCCATCAGAACCACGGCCGGTTGCACGGCGGCGGCTCGGCGGCGTGCACTCTCGACACCCTCCGCCGTGGCGCTCACGGTGAAGCCCGCGGCTTCGAGGTCCCGGGAGACACCGTCGCGCCACATCGGGTGATCGTCGACGACCATCACCGTCACCGGATTCTCGCCCATTTCGTCAGCCACGCTCACTCTTCCCCTTCGGAACGTTGATCTCCCATTCGGTGCCCTCCCCCGGCCCCGTTTGCAGGACTGCAGTTCCGCCGAGCACCTGTACTCGACCGAGAATGGACTTCGATACTCCCATGCGGCCTTCGGCCTCGGCCTGCGCCAAGCGACCTTCGGGGATTCCGACGCCGTCGTCGCGGACACTGACGATCACCTCGTCCGGCAGATCTTCGAGCAATACGTACGCCTTCGCCGCAGGACCGGCGTGCAGCCCGACATTGGACAGGGCATTGTCGACGATGGCTGCCAGTTCGATGGCTCGATCGCGCTCGATCACGACCGGGTGCGCGGGCGTCGACACCGACACCGACGTGCTGGCCTGCGTGGTCAGCAGCGGACACAGATCCACTGTCTGTCCGCCGACATCTGCCGCGGCACCCGAAACCTGCTCGGAAATCAGCATTCTCAACGCGACCTCCTGCTCGCCGGCCAGCGCGGCCAGCTCAGCTGCCTCGCCGCCGAGTGCGGCTCCTCGCCGGCGCACCATCGCCAGCACCTGCAGAACGCCGTCGTGCACTTCGCGTGCCAAACGTTCGCGCTCTTCGGTAGCCGCCGCCAGACGTACGGCCTGCTCGAGTTGTCGATGCGAGCGCCGAGCGGTGGTGGTGGCCAAGCCCAACGCCAGGCCGACCGATACGAGCACGGGAGCCGTCGCATCGCGCCAGAGGTCCAGGTTGACCTGGTCGCGGATGATCGCGCTGGCCGCCGAGATGACAACTCCGGACGCCATACCGAGCCACGGCCCGCCGAGAATTGCCGCGGAGATGACCGCGTTGGTGGCCCACAGCGTGGTGGGGAGCGTCTGGTGATTCTGATACCACTCGTGGTCGGAGACCAGCCTCGTCGACGCCATCAGCAAGATGACGACAACCTGATCGGCGATCACCACCTGGTACCGCGGCAGCTTCTTCCCGAACAACGCACCGGAGGTCCCGAGCAACAGTGCCGACACCCCGGTCCACACGGCCATCAGAGCGACGAAGAACCAGCTGAGCCGGGAGTTGGTGTAGTCGGAGGCCGAAGCGAACTGGTAGCTGATCGCGTACACCAGCGTGACGAGGCGAAATGCCTGCGCCGCCCGCCACAGCGGGGCATCAGGGTCGGTGTCGACGCCCGACGCCTCGCGAACGGTCGGCTGATAGTGCAGCCGACGACGGCGGGTGGGCTCAGTCATCGGGAGGAGTGGGGTTCACGATGCGAGGCTCGGCGCGCGGCTCGTCGGGTTCGGCGGGGAACAGTGGGGTCTCCGGATCTTCGACGTGCAGTTCGGCGTACGCGATGTCCGGGTCGTCGGCGAGGAGGGAACGAATGGCGGTATTCAGGACCGCGACGATCGGAACAGCCAAGAGCCCGCCGACGATTCCGGCGAGGACGATGCCCGTTGTAATGGCGAGAACCACTGCCAGCGGATGCAGGCGAACAGCGCGACCCAACAACAGCGGTTGCATCACGTGCGCTTCGAGCTGCATGACGCCGATGATGATGCCGAGGACGATCAGTGCCGTCAGGAAACCCTTCGTGACCAGAGCGACAAGCACCGCGAGAAAACCGGTCAGAAATGCACCGACGATCGGGATGAACGCGCCGATGAACACCAACGACGCCAGCGGCAGGGCGAGCGGCACCCCGAGAATCGCCAGGCCGGCACCGATACCGATCGCGTCGGCGGCGGCAACCGCGACCGTGGCCCGCACGTAACCGATCAGCGACCCGAAACCTGCAGAACCGGCGATCCGCACGCGACGACGAGCGTCGGTGGGAACGATCCGGGTGACGAACTGCCAGATCTGGTCGCCGCCGTAGAGGAAGAAGATGAGAGTGAACAGCGTCAGCAATGCCCCGGTGAAGATCTCGCCGATGACCGTCGCCGTGGTCAAGGCGCCGCTGGTCAGGGACTCACGATTGGATTGCACCGACTTGACGACCGAATCACCCGCCTGGCGGATCTGATCCTCGCTGAAATGCAGCGGACCGCTGGTGAGCCAGTTCTGAATCTGCGTGACGCTGGCCGTGAACTGGTCGGTGAGCTGGGGCAACCCGTCGATGAACTGCTCGACGACAAACGTCATGATTCCCGCGACCAGTCCGATCGAGGCAAGCAGAACGACGATGACGGCTGCCGAGCGAGGAACACCCCACACCTGTAGCCGATCGACAACCGGAATCAACAGAGCCGATGCCAGTAGAGCCAGCCCCACCGGGATGAGCACGGTCTCGAGGCGCAGAACCACATATCCGAGAACCAGTAGCCCGGCAAAGATCACGATGAGGCGCCACGACCATTCCGCCGCGACGCGCACGCCCGGGTGCACCGCCCGAGCGTCGGCGGAGATGGGTTTGTTCATCCTCGAAGCTCGCTCCGCACGCCCCCTGTTTGCGTTCACCTCGCGAGCCTAACCGGACCGGCCGACACAGGTGAGCGGACCAATAATCGGACGCGCGTACCAACACTTCGAGCTCTGCCAGCTAAATTGAACCCTGTGCGGGCCTCATACAGAGCAATAGCGGTGACCATCCGCAGCCGGTGGCCCCTCTATATGCTCTCCATGCTCGCAGCCAATCTGATCGGCGCGGTGCTGGTCTTTGCCTTCGTCCGGTACGGCGTGCCGATCCAGGAGTCCGATGCGATAGTTGCCGACCGTGTCCGCAACTTCGCAATCTTCGGCGTTTACCTGGCATTCGCCGGTGCCGTCAGCCTCACCGCGGCGGCAATGATGTTGAAATCGGTCATCCGTTGGCGGCTGCGCGGGGGTCCGCCGACGAGATCCGAGCAGATGGCCGCACTGCACGCGCCGCTTCGCCAGGCCATCGTCCACCTGGTGCTGTGGATTCTGGGCGGCATCATCTTCGTGTTCCTGACCATCACCGAGATGCCAGGACTCGCGATCGCGGTGATCGTGACGGTCTGTATGGCCGCGACCACGACCTTCGGGTTCACCTACATGCTCGGTGAGCGCATTTTGCGTCCGGTCGCCGCCCAGGCCTTGAGTGAGGGCGAATTCGATCGGACCATGGCGCCGGGCGTCGGAACCCGGCTGGCGATGACCTGGGGTCTCGGCACGCTGATGCCAGTCGCAGGCATCATCTTGCTGTGCTCGACGCAGCTCACGACCGATCTCGAGTTCTCCCCCGACTCACTCGCGTGGGCGATCCTGCTCATCTCGATCATGGCGATCGTGCAGGCCTTTGCACTGTCGATGCTGACGGCTACTCAGATCTCCGATCCGATCCGACAACTGCGACGCGCCATCGAGCGAGTGCAGCGCGGCGCCACCGACGTACGCGTCGAGGTGTTCGACGGCAGTGAGATCGGCCGGCTGCAGGTCGGCTTCAACCGCATGATGAAAGAGTCCGACGAGCGTCGCTTGCTGCGTGAGCTCTTCGGCCAGCACGTCGGCGAGGACGTGGCCCGGCGCGCGCTGAAGTTCGGTACCGAGCTGGGCGGCGAAACTCGATTCGTGGCAGTTCTGTTCGTCGACATGGTCGGATCAACCGGTGCCGCGGCCGAGCGCCCGCCGGGCGAAGTGGTCGAGCTGCTCAACGAGTTCTTCCGTGTGGTCGTCGACGTCATCGATCGCCACCACGGTTTTGTCAACAAGTTCATGGGAGATGCGGCGCTCGCCATCTTCGGTGCACCACTCGATCGACCCGACGCTCCGACGGCAGCTCTCGCGGCGGCTCGCGAGCTGCGGTTCAAGCTCAACGACATCACCGGCCTGGACGTCGGTATCGGTGTGAGCGCGGGGCTCGCGGTCGCCGGCAACATCGGTGCTGCCGAACGTTTCGAGTACACCGTGATCGGCGATCCGGTCAACGAAGCGTCGCGGCTCACCGAGCTCGCGAAACTTCGGCCCAGCCGGGTGCTGGCGTCGACGAGCGCGCTGTATTTCGCCGACGAAGAGGAACAGGCCGAGTGGGAACTCGGCGAGCAAGTCCAACTGCGTGGACGCCGACGACTGACGCATCTGGCGTGGCCCGAAAAGTATCCAGAGGTCGATCCGGATCAAATTGGTTAGGGTGAGTCGATGGCTCAGCCTGGAAACACCCCACGGCGACTGAGACGACCACGCTCGCCCGTGGCCGAGACCAGTCGGGCCAGAGGGCGCTTCTGGTGGTTGAAGTGGCTGCTCGGGGTGGCTCTGATCGCCCTTCTGATCGTCGAGGGAATCATCCTGTGGCCTCGTCTCAACGAGTACTGGCAAGCTCTCACCGAAATCCATTGGGGTTGGGTGGCTGCCTGTGTAGCCGCCCAGGCGGTGTCCCTCAGTGGTTACGCGTCCGTTCAGCAGCGCCTTCTCAACGCGGCAGGTGTTGTCGCCGGTCACCTCAAGAACCTCTCGGTCATCTACGCCAGCACGGCGATGGCGTTGACGTTGCCTGCCGGCCAGGTCTTCTCGACAGCGTTCACGTACAAGCAGACTCGAAAGTGGGGGGCTACGCCGGTTGTCGCGTCCTGGCAGTTGGCAATGTGCGGTGTCATCGCCGCCGCGACTCTGGCACTACTCGGTGCCACTGGCGCAGTGGCGTTCGGCACCAAGGTCAGCCCGGTGACGCTGACGATTTCGCTCGTCGGCATGGCAGCACTGTTTCTGGCGTTGCGATACGTAGCCCAGAATCCCGGCAGCATCGAACGCATCGGGCACCGAGTTCTGGCGCTGTACAACCGTTCCCGCAAAAACCCGACCGGGCGCGGTATGCACCGTTGGTCCGAAATCCTCAAGCAACTGGACTCGGTTGAACTCAGTCGGACCGACACTGCGGTTGCCTTCGGATGGTCGGCAGTTCACCGAGTTGCCGACGTCCTCTGTCTCGGTTTCGCTTGTTGGGCAGTAGGAGCCGATCCGTCCTTCGCCGGCCTGCTGATCGCGTTCACAGCGGCGAAAGCGGTGGGCAGTATTCCCCTCATGCCGGGCGGTCTCGGCTATGTCGAGCCCGTGCTCATCACAGCACTGACCATGGCGGGCTCTACCTGGGCGCAAGCCGCAGCAGCGGTATTCGTTTATCGGATAATCAGTTTCGTACTTGTCGCTCTGGTGGGATGGCTCGTCTTCCTCGTGTCATTCCGTGCAACCCACCACGAAGACCTCGAGATGGATCTCGAGTTCGAACGCCGCGAACAGCCGGGCGTTTAACGTCGCAACGCTGCCGCCATGTCGTCGAGGTGGGCTCGGCTGATCCGTACCGCTGCCTCCGCGTCGCCGGCTTCGATGGCGTCCACCAACATTCGATGCTCGTCCGCATCCGGCTGACTGTGTGGATGCAGGTCCAGAACCGCGATCAACTCGATCAACGCGGCCCGCAGACGCGGCACAAAAGTCTCGAAGAGTTCCGACAGCACGGGATTGTGTGCCGCATCCACCACTGCCCGGTGGACGGCGATATCGGCGTCGACAAACGCTGCGTCCCCAGAGTGCGCGGCAGCAGTTCTACCGTCGAGCGCCTGCCGCAGAGCCGCGACGTCAACGGCATCGCGGCGCTGCGCTGCGAGGCGAGCCGCTTCGATCTCGACCGCGTTCCGCACCTCGACGACATGAAGAATCGCCTCGGCTTCGAGCACACGCGGCCACTGATCCGGGGGTGTCGTACTCCGTAGGAAGACGCCGGCACCCTGTCTCGATTCGAGCATGCCGAGGCCCGCGAGGGTCCGCACCGCTTCCCTGATGGTGGACCGACCGATACCCAACTGCGCAGCCAAAGTGGTTTCACCTGGAAGTTTGGCGCCGACTTCCCATTCACCGCTCACGATCCGCGCTCGCAGCAACTCCGCAGCCTGGTCGGTGAGCAGCCGACGCTCGACGATCGGTGACACGTGAACTCCTCAGGTTGTCTGATAAGTGATTTCGTTCTAGTGTAGCCCGCATGGCTACAGGAGCACTCCTTCTCGACTGCCGCGGCGGGGCCTGACAGACCGGCACCCCTCCGCGGGGTTTCGCCATGCCGGTCTCTCGACTCGACCGCAGGAGAAACCGAAGATGAGTACTACCCGCGCCAACCGCTGGAACAACCAGAAGCCGTCACCCATGCCGTCCGAGCGCTATCGCGCCGCGTGGGATCGCGTCGACATTCCGATTTTCGACCGAACGTGGCCGTCCAATCGCACCACCGCGGCGCCCCGGTGGGTGCCCGTCGATCTGCGTGACGGCAATCAAGCCCTCGCAGAACCGATGGACCCCGAACGCAAGCGCCGAATGTTCGAACTGATGGTGGCGATCGGCTACAAGGAAATCGAGGTCGGCTATCCCTCTGCGAGCCAGACCGATTTCGATTTCGTTCGCGACCTGGTGCGGTTCGATCTCGTTCCCGACGACGTCACCATCGTCGTATTCACCGCCGCGCGTACGGATTTGATCGAACGGACGTACCAGTCGATCGAGGGACTGCCGAACGCGGTCGTCCACATGTACACCGCGACTGCGCCGACGTGGCGAAACGTGGTTCTCGGCAAGGAGCGAGAAGAGCTGCACGACATGATTTTCCGCGCGGCACAGGACGTGGCCCGTGGCGGCGAAGGCCACGACGGGTGGCGATTCGAGTTCTCCCCCGAGGTCTTCAACCTCACCGAACCCGATTACATCCTGCAGGTCTGCAACAGCCTCACCGAACTCTGGGACGCCAGTCCCGATCGCCCGGTCATCCACAACCTGCCTGCCACAGTCGAAATCGCCACCCCCAACATCTATGCCGACCAGATCGAATACATGCACCAGAACCTGGCCCGACGCGATTCGGTGATTCTCTCGGTCCACCCGCACAACGACCGCGGCACCGGGGTTGCATGTGCCGAACTGGCAGTACTGGCCGGCGCGCAGCGCGTCGAGGGATGCCTGTTCGGCAACGGCGAGCGCACGGGCAACGTCGACCTGGTCACGCTGGGGCTGAATCTGCATGCACAGGGCGTCGATCCGGAAATCGACTTCTCCGACATCGACAAGATCCGTCGAACGGTGGAGTACTGCAACAGAATTCCCGTCCACGAGCGCCACCCGTACGGCGGCGATCTCGTGTACACGGCATTTTCCGGAACCCACCAGGATGCGATCAAGAAGGGCTTCGCCCATCACTACGAGAGTGCTGAGGCTGCCGGCGTCGATCCGGGATCGGCGCCGTGGGCAGTCCCCTATCTGCCGATCGACCCCGCCGACGTCGGCCGCGATTACCAGGCGGTGATTCGTGTGAACAGCCAGTCGGGCAAAGGCGGAATCGCTTATCTGTTGCAGACCGAGTACGGGGTCGAACTCCCCCGGCGCCTGCAAATCGACTTCGCCTCGCGGGTACAGCTCGAAACCGACGACTCGGGCACCGAAATGACCGCCGACCAGCTGTGGAAACTGCTGCTGCGCGAGTACGGGTACAACGGAGGAGTGCGTCGGTACTCACTGGAACACACCGCCGACGGTGATCAGTTGTTCGTCGCCATTGATCGCGACGGACGCGAGGTCACCGCCGCCGCGAGTGCGTCCGGCCCGGTCGAGGCATTGAGCAAGATCCTGACGGAACAAGGCTCGGCCGTCGAGGTCGTCTCGCTCACCCAGCATTCACTGCCCCGCAACCCGGAGTCTTCCGGTAGTGCGAATTCGGCAGTCACCATCGCAGAATGCGTGGTGAACGGCGAAGGGCGCTGGGGCATTGCGGTGCATCAGTCGGTGACAGCGTCGGCGCTTCACGCCGTCTATGCCACAAGCACAAACACTGTGATGCAGCTCACATGATCTTGCGGAAGGATTTCCAGGGGTCCATAGTTGAAGCTACAAGAACTTGAACATTCAACTACTTATTCAGGAGCTTCCATGACCACCGCAACCTTGCCCACATTGACCGCCGGAACCTGGGTCATCGACACCGTCCACTCCACTGTCGGATTCTCGGTTCGCCACCTCATGGTTTCCAAGGTTCGTGGAACGTTCGACGAGTTCTCGGGAACGATCACCGTTGCCGAAGACGGAACCCCCGCCGTCGAGGCCGAGATCTCCGTGGACTCCATCAACACCAAGAACGAGCAGCGCGACGGCCACATCAAGTCCGCTGACTTCTTCGACGTCGAGAAGTTCCCGAAGGCCACCTTCAAGTCCACCGCAGTGCGCTCCAAGGGCAGCGACTTCGTCCTCGCCGGCGACTTCACGCTCCACGGCGTCACCCGCGAGGTCGAGCTGAACCTCGAGTTCAACGGCGTCAACCCGGGCATGGGCCAGGGCCCCGTCGCCGGATTCGAAGCCACCACCGTCATCAACCGCAAGGACTTCGACATCTCCATCGAGATGCCCCTCGAAGGCGGCGGAGCAGTTGTCGGCGACAAGATCACGATCACCCTCGAGATCGAAGCCGGCCTCCAGGCCTAACAGCACTGTGCGCCTTTATTAACCGCCCGCGGTTAATAAAGGCGCACAGTCGTATGGTGTGAGCGTGAAGAAGTACGCACCATTCCTGCTGATCGACGCCATTCTTGTCATAATCTTCTGCGCGATAGGGCGCCGTACCCACGAAGAAGCCAACGCGCTCGCCGGTCTGGCGAAGACATCCTGGCCCTTCCTGACCGGCCTGGTGATCGGATGGGCTGCCACGTTCGCGCTGTACCGCGACAAGTTCAACGCCGTTCTCCTTCTTCCCACCGGCATTGTCGTTTGGCTCGGCGCCGTCGTCATCGGCATGATCCTGCGAGTGTTGAGTGGCCAGGGCACCCAGTTCAGCTTCATCGTCGTCGCGACGCTGGTCCTCGGCGCGTTCCTTCTCGGTTGGCGCGCACTCGCTCCGCTGGTATCGAAAATCCGCACCAAGTCGTAACCAAACTCCACGGCTCGGAACTACCCGAAATGCTCGAGCACGTAGGACACTTTTCGGATGAGCAACACTACGGAGCCCGTCGAACGTAGCGAGAAAGAAGACCGGGGGTTCTTCGGCCAACCCTTTGCGCTGGCGAACCTGTTCGGCGTCGAGATGTGGGAGAGATTCTCCTTCTACGGGATGCAAGGCATCCTCATCTACTACCTGTACTACAGCGTCAGCGACGGCGGCCTCGGCATCAGTCAGGCGGCAGCGACCAGCATCGTCGGCGCGTACGGCGGCACCGTCTATCTGTCGACGATTCTCGGCGCGTGGGTGGCCGACCGACTTCTCGGCTCCGAGCGCACGCTCTTCTACAGTGCTTCGCTGGTGATGGCCGGCCACATCGCCTTGTCGGTTCTTCCCGGCATGTGGGGTGTCGGCGTCGGCCTGGTCATGGTCGCCTTCGGCAGTGGCGGCCTGAAGGCCAATGCGACCTCTCTGGTCGGAGATCTCTATTCCGAACAGGATGTTCGCCGCGACGCCGGATTCTCCATCTTCTACATGGGAATCAACATCGGCGGTCTTGTCGGCCCACTGCTCACCGGAGCCGTCCAGGACGCCTGGGGATTCCACGCCGGTTTTGCTCTCGCCGCGGTCGGCATGGCTCTCGGCCTGATCCAGTACACGCTGGGCCGCAAGCATCTTCACGGAATCGGTGCCGAGCCCGGCAACCCGTTGCCCGCAGACAAGCGCGCGCTCTACATCGGGATCGGCATTGCCGCGATCGTCGTCGTCGCGGTCGCCTCGATCACCGGTTTGATCACGGCCGACAACATGTCCGACGTCGTTGTCGGACTCACGATCGTCGCGTCCGTCGGTTACTTCCTCCTCATGCTCACCAGCAAGAAGGTGACCAAGGTCGAACGCAGTCGAGTCTTTGCGTTCATCCCGATGTTCATCGCGAGCGCGGCCTTCTGGTCGCTGTTTCAGCAGCAGTTCACTACCGTGCCGGTGATCTCCGACAAACTCCTGGACCGCAATCTCTTCGGTTGGGACTTCCCGCCGACGTGGGTGCAGTCGATCAACCCGGTGTTCATCATCATCTTTGCCGGCGTGTTTGCAGCGATGTGGACAAAACTCGGTGACCGTCAGCCGTCGTCGCCGATCAAGTTCGCGCTCGGTACCGGCACCATGGGTCTGGCGTTCCTGGCGTTCATCCCGATCACCGGTGGCGGACCGAACAGTGCACCGCTCCTCGGCCTGGCCGGCGTGCTTCTGCTCTTCACCTTCGCGGAACTCTTCCTGTCCCCCGTCGGCCTTTCCCTTGCAACCAAACTCGCGCCCGAGCATTTCCACACTCAGATGGTGGCGTTGTTCTTCTTGTCCGTTGCGTTGGGTTCTTCGATGGCGGGAACCTTGGCCGGTTACTTCGACATCGACGACAGTCGCCCGTTCTTCCTGATCATCGGTTTCTCGTCGATCGGAATCGGAGTGATTCTTGCTCTTGCCTCGCCGTGGATCAAGAAGCTGATGCAGGGCGTGAAGTAGACGGTCTCACTTCACCCACAACCACAGAGCCAACACGAATCCCGCTGTCGCCACTGCCACACGCAGTACCGATGGCGGGATTTTCTTGACGACGGGCGGGCCACACCACCCTCCGGCCAAAGCGCCGAGTGCCATCGCCAACGCGGCCACCCAATGCACCTGTCCGGAGAAGGCGAAGATGAGTGCAGCCACAAGATTGGCAATGCCGAGAAAGAAGCTCTTCAGGATCGTTGCACGCCACACCGTTTCGGAAGTGAGGATGAGCGTCGCGGCCAGGAAGATGACGCCGGCACCGGCACCGAAATAGCCGCCGTAGACCGCGACGGCAAACAGTGCTGCCGAGTAGATTCCGGGACGGTCACCGCCGCCGGACAACTCACGAATCTTCGGTTGCAGTAACAGCGCGAGCGAGGCGAACACGACCATCGCCGGCACAACGGATTCGAACGAACCTTCCGGTGCCAACCACAGAATCAGGGCACCGACGATGCCACCGGCAGCCGAATAGAGAGACCAGCGAACAAGTTTCGGACCGGTATCGGCAACTTCACGGGACGAGTTCGCCAATGCGCCGACGCCGACGGCCACCAACGCGACGGTATTGGTCATGTTCGCGCTGACCGGCGAGAGCCCGACGCTCAGCAGCGCCGGGTACGAGACGATCGATGCAAGACCGGTGACAAAACCGACTAGACCGCTGAAGAATCCCGCTACGACGAGGAAAAGGAAATCGAGCAGGTTCACGAACCAGGAATCTACTCGCGGTGCTTGGTACTACTTGTCGGCAGGCTTGCCGAGTTCCTGGAAGAGCTTGTCCGTCATCTGCATTGCTCGATCACCGCCGTCAGCGTCTGCGACGAACACTGCAAACGCGAAGTCTCCGCGTGATCCGTAGAACCAGCGATCGTCACCGCTCGCTGCGCCGGCCGCCATCATGTCCGGGTACCCAGCCAGTCCGCCGGCGCCTCGCATGGCGTCACGCAGACGATTGTTGACGTCGCCGGGCAATGCCGTCGGCGCGACGTCGGCGGTTGCCGGTTGTCCGAAGACCATCATCGGCAGCGGGGCACTGCCGCGGGCGATCGATGCCGCGAGCATCGCCATTCCGAACGGAGTCACGGTCGGCGCGCTCGCGTCGTTGGACGTCTTGTTGGCCATGACGTTGTTCATCGCCTGGTCCACGCCGGGACGGTTCGCGGCAAGCACTGCTGTCTGCTGTTCGAGTCCCTGAATGTGGAAGCCGTTGCCGAGTCCGAGTTGCTGCCCGGTGTCGGCCAACTGCTCGGCTGACACGCTGCCGGGGTCGACGCCGTTCTGCATCGACGATGCGAGACGGACCAGATCGAGTGCGCCGCCGGCCGGGCGCAACCCGGTGAAGGCGATCGGGCCCTGTTCGATGGCCTGATTGTTCTGTGCTGCAGCCAGAATGGCACCGTCCGACGGGCGGATCGCCACGATGGCCGCGGGAGTACCTGCACTGACGACAGCTTCGATCGCGGCGAGTTGAGCGTGCGAGTCGAGAGTCGCGGCGACATCGGGGCCGGGAGGTCCCTGGAAGCCGGCTTGCTTGATCGGGAATCCGTTGGGCTCGACCAGGTTGACCGCCCAGCCGGCGGTGGCGTCGCGATTGGCCTGCCACACGGTCCGCAGCGGGTCCAGCAACGGCGAGTTGATACGACGGTCGGAGGCGATCAGTTTGGGTGTCTTGACCACGACGACGCCGGGGATCGCAAAATCGCTTTCCAGGTAGGCGTAGTCGGGATCGCGGAGCAGTACGGCGGTGACGGGCTTGCCGGGGTTGGCGGCGAGGTCGGCCAACATCGACTCCGAAGTGACCAACGGTGCGACAGGTTCAAGCACCGTGGCGAGGCGACGAGTGGTGTCCACGGGGTCCGGCATGGTGGCCGGGTCGAGAGTGATCGCGTTGATGGTCTGCTCGTTCATGAGCAGGGTGCCGGTGCTGTCGACTACCTTCGGCGGCGCTGCGTCCGTGCGGGTGTACGAGACGGTGCGACCGTTGCCGAGGTCGGGAACGAGGACCGACGGGTCCCAGGACACCCGCCAGCCGACCGACAGATCGCGAACCTCACCCTGCGACTGGTAGCTCCAGTCCTTGCCTTCACCGAAGTTCCAGGACGCGTCGAGTGTGAAGAGTCCGGAGTCGCTACCCAGGTCCATGACCTGAGCGACGTCGAAGTCGGTGGACTTGGCGGCCAGTCCGTCGAACATCTGCTGGATCGACGGCCGCGCGGCGTTGGGGTACGACGTGAGCGCCGCGGCAGCTTCGGCGTCGTGGTTGTTGAGGGCGGTGACGAAGTCCTCCACCACCGAGGCGGCGTCGGATTTCTTCTCCCCACCGATGACACACGACGCGAGCGCCACTGTCAGAACGACAGCAGTTATCGACGCAACGACATATTTTCCACGACGGTTGTGCTGTCCTCCGGGCCCCATGCATGTAACTCTTTACTTCTGTCACACGAGTAACAAGCACGGGATGCCTACGAACGTGTCACGGTTGAGCTACGACGGCGTGATCCAACTGCAACGGAAAACAGGTTTCAGCGCAGAAAAGTACCCGCTACCTGCACGGCAGGCGAAGAGCTGTCGGCGCCGGCAATGAACACCGCAAATGCGAGATCTCCCTTGATTCCGACAAACCACCCGTGTGCTGGACCACCTTCGGTTTCGGCCGTACCGGTCTTGCCCAGAAGCCCCGGAATGTCCTGCAACGACGTTGCTGTACCGCCTGTGACGGTCTCGCGCATCATCACCCGCAACTGTTCGGTCACCTCGATGGGCGCCGGTGCCACGGTCTGATCTGCCACGCCGGGCTGTCCCTTGACCAACATCGGCGCGGGTGTCGTCCCGTTGGCGATCGAGGCCGCCACGAGAGCCATCCCGAAAGGCGTGGCGGTCACCGTGCCCTGTCCGATCGCGGACTCGACGCGTTCGGCGGGTGTGTTCGCATCGGGGACGTTGCCCGTCACCGTCGTGAGGCCCGGAGTGACGTAGTCGACGCCAAGCCCGAACTGCAGAGCCGCGTTGTGTAGAGCATCGGCAGGCAGACCGACGGCCATCCTGGCCATGGTGGTGTTGCACGACTTCGCGAACGCGGTGTGCAGCGGAACCGATCCGAGGTCGAACTCGTCGTCGTTGGGGATCTGACGGCCCTCGATGTTCTCGGTACCCGGGCACGCCAGAACGGTGTCCGGTGTAGCGACGCCGGCTTGCAGCGCCGCGGAGGTCGTCACGGTCTTGAACGTGGACCCCGGCGGGTACAGGCCGGTCAACGCAATGGGGCCCTGTGCGTCGGCGGGGGCATTCTGGGCCACCGCCAACACCGCTCCGGTCGACGGCTGTAGCGCTACGATCGCCGCCTGTTGCGTCACCCCGGCGAGCGCGTTCTCGGCCGCGAGTTGCAGTGGTCGGTCAATGGTGGTCGCGATGTTCGGAGCAACCGGCCCGTCTTGGCCGGCGACGGTGGTGACGGTTCCGTTCTGCTTCACCTGCTGCACCGCCCAGCCTGCGGATTTGTCCTGCCCCTCCTGCCACAGATCGGACAGCCCACTGAACGTCGGCGACGCCAAAGTTTTGTCCACCGAGAGCAACCGCGCTTGCGGCGCCAAGCTCACTCCGGGAATCGCCGCCAACCGCTCTTCGATCGGTGCAAGATCCTCGGCACGCAAAGTGATTGCGGTGACCGGCTTCCCGCTCGCCGACGCAAGGTCGCCGCTGAGCGATGCCGCCGTGATCGTCGGCGCGACGGGCGAGAGCAGGGCGGCCACGGCTGCCGTGTCCACCGGTGGAACCGCAGCGGAATCCAGATTGACCAGCGTCACCACCTGCTGCTCCATGATCGGCTGACCCGCCGCGTCCAGCACGGACGGCGGCGCACCGGTCGTGGGCGTGTAGCGCAGAGTGGTCGAGGAGGTCAGGTCCGGGGCCAGCAGCGCCGGGTCCCACTGGATCAGCCAGTTGTCCCCGCTTTT
Organism: Rhodococcus sp. MurmanLake-1; assembly: GCF_056945715.1. Lineage (NCBI taxonomy): Bacteria > Bacillati > Actinomycetota > Actinomycetes > Mycobacteriales > Nocardiaceae > Rhodococcus > Rhodococcus sp. MurmanLake-1. Next base: position 159,640 of record NZ_JBWZNF010000003.1, read on the forward strand.
CGACGCGTTTCCCTGCGTCGAGTAGTTCCAGTCCTGACCTTCCCCGAACTTCCACGCCGCATCGAGTGTGAACGTCCCCGCTGAATCACCGGACTCGGTGGCGTCGGAGACGGTGAATGTTCCCTCGTCCTTGCCCAGCCCGTCGATCAGAGCCGAAATCGCAGTCGAGGCCGCTGCCGGATCGGTGGTCAGGGCTGCCGCCGCTTGCACGTCATCCGACGTGAGCGCGGAGGCGAACTCCTCTGCCACTGATTTCGGCTGGTCAGGGCCAGAACTGCAGGCAACTACCGATCCTGCGGCCAATACCCCCAGAGCCACGGCAGCCACGGGACGACGGAAAGTTCGGAAGCTCTGACGAGCGTGTGAAAGGCGCACGACTCCGATCATGCCCGAATTTGTGGCGCCGGTTCGACTATCGGTGTAATCATGTAATCAGTGCAATAAACGCACGTCATGCTCCACCAGCTTTCCGAGGAGAACGCCATGAAGAACTCACAAAGCTCCGGCGACCGCAGGTTCGGCCGTCCCGGAGGTTGGCAACAGGCATCGGTTCCCGACGCGAGTGATGCGTCCGACTGGTTTGCCGGTCGACTTCCAGATGACTGGTTCACCGGGACCGCCGACGTCCAGGTCGACCGCGAAGAAATCGTCGTGATCGGTGAACTCCCGGCAGTCGACGGTGGCGAGGCCGCCGCGGACGGAAGGATCTCGCGCTTTCGTGAAACCACGCGCGCCGACCGGATGCGCATCGCCGACGAAGCCGAGGCTCGCTACGGACGCAAGGTCGCCTGGGGTGTACGCCTGGACGAAAAGACCGTCCTGTTCACACATCTCGCAGTTCCGGTGATGACACGACTACGTCAGCCCGAACGCAAGGTTCTCGACACCTTGGTGGACGCGGGAGTTGCTCGCTCGCGAGCGGACGCTCTCATGTGGACAGTCCGGTTGGCGGGCAAGCACAGCGAACAATGGCTCACGGAACTCCGCGAAGCAATGTCGAAGGTCGACGATCTTCGGTCCGAAGGCCCGAAAATCTGAGGACCGTGCGATTTTCAGTAGACCGAGACTTCAACTCCACGAGTAGCTTTCGGAGCACGATACCTTTCCAACAAGGTCTCACAGCCTCGAACCAGCACCGCGACGTCGGTCCCGATTGCCACGAATCGACAACCGAGACCGATCGCAAAGTCGGCCACGGCGTCCGACCCCGCCAAAGTTCCCACCGGAACTCCGATTCGTGTGCACTCGTCCACCACGAATCGAAATGCCTCCTGCACCTGCGGATGCAGCGGCTGTCCGAGATGACCCGACGTCGCAGCGAGGTCCGACAAGCCCACAAAGACAGCGTCGATACCGGCTGTGCCCGCAATATCGCCGATGTTCGCCACAGCGCCGGGGGTTTCGATCTGCGCGATGAGAGTTATTCCGTCCGCGGAATTTTCGAGGTAGTCGACATCTCTGTTCCATCGTGAGGCGCGAGCGAGGGCGCTACCGACGCCGCGGTTCCCGAACGGCGGATATCGTGTTGCGGCAACGGCATCCCTCGCCGCTGAACCGGATTCGACCATCGGCAGCAGTAGCGTTCTCACGCCGATGTCCAGAAGTCTCTTGATATCAACGGCGTCGGTGCTCGGCGGGCGCACGATCGGTTCGACCGCATCAGCTGCAACAGCTCGCAACTGATCCGCCACCGACCGGAGGTCGTTCGGACCGTGCTCGGAGTCGATCAACACCCAGTCGAACCCGGCCCCGGCGCATATCTCGGCAGTGACCGCTTCACCGAGCCCGAGCCACAAACCGAGGGCGGGAGCAGTATCGGACCGAAGCGCGACCTTGAACGGCTTGGTTGTCATTGTTCCCCTTGTCCGGTCTCGGCGAACCGACACGAGACGGTGCCGAGCGAGCCGTAGTCGATGTGAAAGGTGTCCCCCGGCTGCGCCTGGATCGGACGGGTGAACGAGCCGGCAAGAATCACGTGGCCGGCTTTCAGTCCGACACCGAGACGTCCGAGTTTGTTCGCGAGCCACGCAACACCGATTGCCGGATGATTCAGGACCGCGGCAGCTACTCCGCTTTCCTCGACAACTGCGTTTCGATAGCAGAGCGCTGACACCCAGCGCAGATCGGTCTCGTTCGGTACCACCGGACGCCCACCGAGAATGATTCCGGCGTTCGCTGCATTGTCCGAGATGGTGTCGAACACTGTTCGTGTTCGACCTGATCCCGGGTCGACCTGCACGATCCGCGCGTCGATGATCTCCACCGCCGGAACGACATACCGCGTCGCGTCGAGTACGTCGTACAGTGTGACGCCGGGGCCACTGAGGTCCCGATCGAGGACAAACGCCAGCTCCACCTCCACCCGCGGAACAATGAAGCGCCCATTGGGTATCTTGGAACCGTCGGCAAAGAGCATGTCGTCGAGCAGTACCCCGTGGTCAGGTTCGGTGATGTTCGACGCACGCTGCATCACCTTCGAAGTCAACCCGATCTTGTGACCGATGATCGTCCTGCCCCTGGCAAGCTTTCTCGCGACCCATGCGGTCTGAATTGCATAGGCGTCGTCGAGGTCCATCTTCGGATATCCGAGGGAGAGCTGTCCGACCTGCACACCGGACAGCTCTGCTTGGTCGAGTTCTTCGGCGGCGGTCCGTATTTGACGTTCAGTCAGCATGACGCTCCTGCTGTCGAGATTTCTGGGGGAGGTGAGTGCAGCGATCCGCGCGCGAGACGCTTCCGCCGCATTGCCGCGGTCGGCCTGCAGACTTGTAAGCTCGATTCGTGGAAGCGACGGGAACAAATGCCGATCGGCGCGGCGCGGCGGGAACAAATGCCGAGCGCAGCAAACGGACCGCTGATGAAGCTATGGAACCCGTCCTGGCAATGTTCGACCAGTACGGATCTGCCGACGACCCTGCCGCTGCTCGACTGGGGCTGCTCGCGCTGTGGCTGGCCGACGACATCATCGGTTCGGTGAACCGAAGCCTCGAACCGTTCGAGATTTCCGAACGAAAGCTCGACGTTCTGCTCATCTTTGCCGCTCAGGCGATCAGCGACACAGACGAGCCATACATGCGGCAGACACCGAGCGGCATCTCGGATTACTTCGGGATCTCCCGTGCCAGTGCAACCGGCGTCCTCGACTGGCTCGAGAAGCGCGAATTCGTCGAGCGCACTCGGACCGGGACCGACCGCCGGTCCACTCCCATCCAGATCACGGAAATCGGGAAAGGCACTGTCGCGGAGACGGTTCCTGCCTTCGAAGAGGCTTGCCGTGACCTCCTCGCCCCTCTGTCCGATCGAGACCGAAAAGACCTCGGCCGAATCCTCGGCAAGTGGTGGACTCATTTCAAAGATCCGGACTCGACTGAAGGCTGATCGACCCGAGCGAGTCTGAACGGGTCGGAAGTGGTTGTGTACCAACCGCCACCGTGCATTCGCCCCACGAGATCGAGCGAAGCACCGTCGATGTGGCCTCGGCTCGGATCCAACACGTGCTCGTCGTCGACATGTGCGGTCGTGATCTCGCCGACCACGATCGATCGCCCGTAGCCGATCGACAACGTCTGTTGTTCCACGCATTCCAACGAAACTGGTGCTCTTGCCAACCGAGGGGGCGCAATGCTCTGTGAAGCAACCAGTTCCAGACCCGCGACAGCCGTTTCGTCGACTGCGGCTGGATAGTCTCCGGCGGTGATATTCATACTCTCGACAGACTCGAGATCTACAAGATTGATCACGAACTCACCTGTGTAGCCGATATTTCGAGCAGTATCCTTCGGAATTCCCTCACGAGCGCCGATCCCGATGCACACGAGCGGTGGCGTTCCCGACATCAGATTGAAGAACGAGAACGGGGCGGCGTTCACCGAGCCCCTGACGTCCACCGTCGTGATCCAGGCTATCGGTCTCGGAACGATGAGGGAGGCGAGGAGGTTGTAGCGAGACTTCGGTGCCATCTCCCCCACGTCGAAAATCATTCGTTCGCACCGGCCGCAGGCTGGGCGCGCAGGCTCTTACGGCATCTGCACAATCCGACCTGGTGGAGTTCGACGAGGTTGCCGGCCGGGTCACGCACGAACAACTGCTTGAGGTCGGGCGAGGCGACGTTGTCCAGAGCAAAGTACTCAACACCGAGCTTGTCCAGTTCACGTTCGGCGGCCCCGATGTCAGCGACCGCGAGCGCTATGTGATTTTCCACCGGATCCTTGCCCGGCCCCTTGCTGTAGGGCGAAGGTCCGTCGCTACCGAGAAGATGAATCTGCACGTCACTCGGAATATCGAGGAAGTAACCATGAATGCCGGGAATGTGCCAGCGTCCCGCATCCTGGGTCAGATTGAGAACGTCCCGGTAGTAGTCGCGGGTTCGGTCGGCGATGTCATTCCCCATCCCCAACCCGATGTGATGCAACTCGAGTACCTCTACGGCCATGATTTCCTCCCTGATACTTGCTCGCATATTTAGTATGGCAGCCATATCATCTGGCAGGCGTAACAATGCCGATGCGTTTGCCTATTGTCAAGATCACAAGGAGCCGGACTCGAATAACCCATTGCACCGCCAGGTCGACCGCGTTAGCCTGGAACACGAATCATTCCCGACAGAACAGGAAACGGGCCGTTGCTCCTCTAGAGGTTCATCACGCGAAGGCACTCGCACCCATCAGCAATTGCTGAGCCGGGCGCACAGTCCAAGCACCCTCTGGAGTACTCATGACCCAATCCCATCCTTCTCTGTCGCTCTCGGATCTCACCTTCATCTGGCCGGACGGCGAATCAGTCTTTTCCCGCACCAACTTCGTATTCCCCAGTGGTCGTGTCGGTCTCGTGGGACTTAACGGATCAGGAAAGTCGACTCTGCTGCGATTGATCGCGGGAGAGCTCTCACCGGAATCCGGATCCGTGACCGCTTCCGGCGAGTTCGGCTACCTCCGTCAGGACATCACACTCGATCCGAGTGTTCGGGTGGACGGCATCCTCGGTATCCACGAACTACGAAACGCATTGCACCGCATCGAAACCGGTGACGGATCCGAGTCCGACTTTGCACTCGTGGACAACAACTGGGATATCGAGGAGAGCGCTCTCTCCACCTTGCATCGACTCGGCCTCGCGAAGGTAGTTCCGGATACGGCGGCACTGAGCCGAACCGTGGGCACCCTCTCCGGCGGAGAGACCGTCCTACTCGGCCTGACCGCAACGCTGCTGAAGAATCCGCAGGTGCTGCTCCTCGACGAGCCGACCAACAACCTGGACCGCGACGCTCGATCACGAGTTCATGCTGCAGTCCAACAGTTTCCGGGAACCGTACTGATCGTCAGCCACGACCGGGAACTGCTCGACACCTCGGAGTACACGGTCGAACTACGTCGGGGGGATCTACGCGTGTTCGGCGGCAACTACTCGCACTACCAGGAGGTCGTGACCGCTGAGCAGGAAAACGCACTCGCCACTGTTCGCGACGCCAAGGCCGATCTGGCGAAGCAGAGCCGCGAGCTGATCGACGCTCGAACAAAACTGGACCGACGTAAGCGCTATGGGCAGAAGATGTTCGAGAACAAGCGGGTGCCACTGATTATCGCGCAGGAACGAAAACGCCAAGCCCAAGTTTCGGCCGGAAAGCTGGCCCTCAACCATATCGGGAAGGTGGACGAGGCCAAGTCCGCCCTGTCGGAGGCAGAGGAACTCCTTCGAGACGATCGCGAGATTCGCCTGGACCTTCCTGCTACAGAGGTTCATCCGGGGCAGCAGGTTGCGCGGCTCGCCGAGGTGACGTTGCGGAGCGGCCAAGGGGTATCGCTCCAGATCACCGGGCCGGAGCGGATTGCGCTACTGGGACGCAACGGAATCGGCAAGACAACATTGCTCGATGCACTCGCTGCGTCGACTCCGTTCGTAGCCTCTCGTGCGCTCCCCCAACGTCTCGACGTGTTCGACGAGAATCTCTCGGTGGCGGACAACGTCGCTTTGGCCGCGCCACACGCGACAGCCGAGGAAATTCGTGGGCAGTTGGCACGGTTCCTTTTCCGGGGAACGGATTCCGATGTGTTGGCTTCTGCGCTCTCCGGCGGTGAACGATTGCGCGCGGCGTTAGCGACGATCCTTCTGGCCGAACCCGCGCCCCAGCTGCTTCTTCTCGACGAGCCGACAAACAACCTGGACCTACCGAGTCTCGCTCACCTCACGCAGGCACTTTCCGATTTCCGCGGTGCCATGGTGGTGGTGAGTCACGATCTGCCGTTCCTGCGCGACATCGGCATAACGCGATGGATCAGCATGGACGAGAATGGTATTCAGGACATCGATCCCGAGTAGGCCGACGGTTGACGCTATCGGTGCGAGACGGTCTGGCCTTACTGTGGGGCGATGTGCCTTCACCTCGACGCAACCGCCGCGCTGTCGATCGCAGGTTGGGTTCGCGAAGAACCTACTCGATCGGCCTCTGCCCCAGTTCCGCAACCGCTGGTCGGCGTTTGTGATCAACTCATCGTGTGGGCGAGTTCGTTCTCCGTACTTGCCAGTTCCGACGACCAGGTGTGGTTTCTCTCGGCGGAGAACTATGCCGGTGGAGTCGGCGTCAGTGATGAGGCGTTTCCTTGGAATGCGTTCCGGCACGAGAGCCTGGCGGTCGCTTCCGGGCCGGCTGAGCGCGCGGCGATCAACGCCTTCTGGTCCACTCACCTCCCGATTCTGCTGTCGGTACGCAATGGGTACGAGTACCTGGCGCTCGCACCGGACGGTCAGGTTGTCCGTGGAGGAGAGCCTGAGTTCGAGGAGGTCACCGTCGTTGCCACTGATTTCGAGGATCTGCTTCGGGGCATAGCCGCAGGCGTCAGCACGGCAGACCCCTTCACCGATGCATTGCTTGGAACAGTGGGTACTGCCCGGCCGGGCAGTGACCGGTAGCTCTGAGGGAGGCCGAGTTGATTGCTCGACTTGTCGTGAAAGTTCACGGCATCCGTCGGAATGGCTCCGGACGACTACTCGAGTTCGTGTGCGCAGTAGCTGGCACCCATACTGGACGGGTGTTGCACGACGTGAGAAATCCGGTGGACGGTGCGCGGATCGCCTATCAGATCGTGGGCGATGGCCCACCCCTGTTGATGGTGCACGGCACAGCGTTGTCGCGCTCCATCTGGCGTGGCTTCGGGTACGTCAAGGCGCTCCAGGAACAGTATCGTCTGATCCTCGTCGACATGCGGGGTCACGGACGCAGTGACAAACCACACGACTCCGATTCGTATGCAATGGATCTGGTGGTCGGCGATCTCCTGGAGATCCTCGACACGGAGTCTCCGTTCGAACCGGCGCACGTCCTCGGATACTCGTTCGGCGGGCGCTCGGTGATGTCGCTGACTGTCGAGCACTCCGAACGGGTGCGATCGCTGACCGTCGGGGGCGGTAGTAGCCGGCCGATGACGGGGGCGTTCGACGCATTGTTCTTCCCAGGCTGCATCGACGCACTCGAAAGCGGCGGTATCGAGGGGTTTCTGAGCGGTTGGGGCGCGAGGCGCGGCAAACCGGTGGATCCACAGACTGCGACTGCCTTTCGAATCAACGATGCCCTCGCACTCGCGTCCTACATGCGCCGGGCCGAGAAGGAGCAGGGCATCGACGACGCCGTGCTTCAACGGATCACCACACCGGCGTTGTTGTTCGTCGGATCGAGAGATCGCGAGCGCCTGCCGGATACCGAGCATCTCGCGTCGCTGATCCCGGACAGTGCCTTGACTGTGATCGAGGGGGCTGATCACGCGAGCGCAGTCGCGGACTCCGAAGCTGTGCTGCGTGCGCTCGTTCCGTTCCTGAGCCGACAGTAGTCCGCCTTCATCCGCTCACTACTGCGGTGTGAGCACTCTCGACTCGAACGCGGTCACCGGTGGTTGCCGCAAGTCCAAGCGTCGCAGCAACTGGGCATTCGCGGCAACGACCACAGTGGATACCGACATCAGGATTGCTCCGACCTCCATCGGCAGCACAAACCCGACGGGCGCCAGTACTCCCGCAGCGAGGGGAACCGAAATCGCGTTGTATCCCGCTGCCCACCAGAGGTTCTGAACCATCTTGCGGTAGGTGGCGCGGGACAGCTCGATGACCGAGCTCACCGAACGCGGATCATCGCTGGCCAGAACAACTCCCGCCGACGCGATCGCCACGTCGGTTCCGGCACCGATCGCGATACCCACATCCGCCTGGGCGAGTGCCGGCGCATCGTTGACCCCGTCACCGACCATCGCCACGCGGTGGCCCGCAGCCTGAAGCCGAGATACCTGCGCTCCCTTGTCCTGCGGAAGCACCTCGGCGAAGACCTCGTCAATTCCGAGTCTGCGGGCGACCGAATGAGCCACGGCCTCCGCGTCTCCGGTGACCATGGCCACTCGAACACCGCGAGCGTGGAGGGCGTCGACGGCCAATGCTGATTCCGGGCGAATCTCGTCGGCCAATGCCAATGCGCCGATTACCTTCTCGTCACGCACTACATGCAGGACCGTCGACCCGTCACTGAGCCACTCTTCGGTCCCCGGGATCGCTGTGGCCCCGACCGATCTCAACATCCCCGGTCCGCCGACACCGACGCGAACGCCGCCGACGTCCGCAGCAACCCCGATCCCGTTGTGCGCCTGAAAGTCGGAACCCGAAGTGAATTCGAGCGACAACTCCCGCGCCGCTGCGACGACGGCGCGCCCGAGTGGATGTTCGCTGTCGAATTCGACGGCAGCGGCTGCGCTGAGAACTTCGTCGTCGGAATACCCGTCGACGCCGCGCACACCGACCACTGCGGGCTCCCCCTTGGTGAGAGTGCCGGTCTTGTCGAAGAGAACGGTGTCTACGTTGCGCATCGCCTCGAGGGCCATGCGGTCGGTGATCAGAATCCCAGCCCGAGCTGCTCGTTCCGTCGCGATGGAGACGACCAGCGGAATCGCCAACCCGAGCGCGTGCGGGCAGGCGATCACCAGAACGGTGATCGTCCGGGTGACTGCGCTCTCCGGTGTGCCCCAGATACTCCAGGCGATCGCGGTCAGCACTGCCGCGCCCAGTGCGTACCAGAACAGCAGAGCAGCGGCCTTGTCCGCCAACACCTGAGCACGACTCGACGAGTTCTGGGCCTGTTCGACCAGGCGCCGGATACCGGCGAGCGCGGTATCTTCTCCCACAGCGGTGACTCGAAGCCGAAGTGCCGAGTCGGTGGCTACGGTGCCGGCCACCACCTGATCTCCGACAGTCCGGCGGACGGTCTTCGACTCGCCCGTGATCATGGATTCGTCCATGTCGGCGCTTCCCTCGACGACCGTTCCGTCCGAGGGAACGCGGGCGCCGGGACGAACTATCACCAGGTCGCCGGTGGCCAGAGCTGCGGTGGGCACGGTTTCCACCGACTCCCCCACCACCCGTTCTGCCTCGTCGGGCAGCAAAGCGGCAAGCGAATCCAAGGCGCTCGATGTCTGACTGAGCGAACGCATCTCGATCCAATGACCCAACAACATGATCACGATCAGAAGCGCGAGCTCCCACCAGAAATCAAGAGTGTGATCCACCCAGTGCAGACTTGCAGCCCAAGAAGCGAAGAAGGCAACGGTGATGGCAAGTGCGATCAGAAGCATCATTCCGGGTTGCCGAGAACGTATTTCGGCGACAGCGCCGGTGAGGAACGGCTTGCCTCCCCAGAGGTACATCACGGTGCCGAGCACCGGTGAGATCCATTCCACCAGAGAGTTTTCCGGCAATGTGTACCCGACCAGATCAGCGAACATCGCATCTGCCGCAACAACCGGAACTGCGATTACCAGCATGACTGCGAACAACGTCCGGAACTGTGCGACGTGATCCGCGTGACCACCGTGTGCACCGTGCTCCATCTGGCTATGGTCCATCGCGCTATGGTCCGTCTCGCTATGGTCCATCTGACTGTGATCCATGTGGCGGTCATCCCCTCGCGTGTGATTCCGGCACTGCAGCGGTCAAACCATCAGCCTCGAACGTATGCCCGACTCGGCCACCGAGCAAGGTCACGCGGCCGAGGTCAACCGTTCATTTCTCCTTCAACATCGCTTCCATCTGAGTGATTTCCGCCTGCTGACCGGCAATGATCGCTTCTGCCATCTTTTCCGCCGATGGATCGAGCCCGTTGTCGAGTTCGGTCTGGGACATGGTGATGGCACCCTTGTGGTGCTCGATCATCATCGTCAGCCACAACTTGTCGAACTCCGCGCCACTGGCGTCGGTGAGGGCGGTCATGTCGTCGGCCGACATCATGCCCGGCATCTCGGCCATCCCGACGCCGTGTCCCGCATGCGCCGAATCATCCATGCCCTCCATCGAACTCGACGAAGGATCGGGGCGTCCCCACTCCGTCAGCAATTCCGTCATCTGAGCCATTTCCGGGCCTTGCGCTGCCTCTATCTGCGCTGCAAGAGAGAGAAGTTCGGCATTGTCGGTTCGACCGTCGACCATTCTGGCCATGTCCAATGCCTGCGCGTGATGCGGGTACATCCCTTCGAGAAACTCGATGTCGGCAGCATTGACACCCGCAGGAATCTCCGACTGTGCTGCGACGCTGGTCGTTTCGGAAGAATGGTTGACGCTCTCCCCGGAGTTGTCCGAGCATCCGGCAATCAACAGTGCTGCCGCTGCCACAACCGGTACGAACCGTGCGGCGCTCTTCCTGACCGTCAAAGACATGTTTCACTCCCGAAAATTGATTCTGTTCGATATGCACTGCACCACAATTGATTTGACAACAATGCTGCACATGCACAGTTGCCACGTTACCGGCGAAAATCCGCCTCGAAGCCCGATAACCGGCCCAAACAGGCTTCCTTCATCGAATCTTCACAGTCGAGCGGAAACCACCACACGACAGCAATGCAGACACACAGTCGACTAACCTCGGTTTGATGAGCGCCGAACTACGACCTGGTGAGGAACCGGGGCGTGTTCTTGTCGTCGACGACGAGACTGCCCTCGCGAAGGTTGTCGCCAACTATCTGACACGCGAAGGATTCACCGTGCGCCTCGCCCACGACGGGCCGAGCGCAGTACGCTCGGTGCGCGAATTCGAGCCCGCGCTGATCGTGCTCGATCTGATGCTCCCGGGCTTCGACGGCATGGAAGTCTGCCGACGAATCCGCACCTTCTCGGACGCGTACATCCTGATGCTCTCCGCCCGCGGTGAAGAGTCGGACAAGGTGACGGGTCTGGCGGCCGGCGCGGATGACTACGTGGTCAAGCCCTTCGGCCCCCGCGAGTTGGTTGCGCGAGTGAAAGCTCTGCTCAGACGGCCACGCGCGTCGAGTTTGCTGCCGAAAGTGCTGCCAACGCCTCCCGGACTCGACATCGACGTCCTGGCCCGCACGGTCCGTGTCGACGACAACCTGGTCGATCTGACCCCCACCGAGTTCACCCTGTTGTCCGCGCTCGCATCCCGACCCGACGCAGCCTGGAGTCGGGCCGAGATCATCGCCTCGGTGTGGGGGTCGTCCTGGTTCGGGGACCAGCACATCGTCGACGTCCATGTCCGTGCATTACGCCGCAAACTCGGCGACGACGCGACCGATCCGCGGTTCATCAGAACCGTCAGGGGCGTCGGATACTCACTGAGGTCGTCATGAACGCGGTCGTCATGAAAAAACTCGGCCTACGCGGAAAACTACTGCTCGCGCAGCTTGTCGTCCTGTTCGTCGCCTGCCTCGTAATCGCCGCCGTTGCCATCGCCGTCGCTGCCCCGCTCTTTCACAACCACCTCATGATGGCCGGCATCGAAGACTCGAATGTCCGTACCCACACCGAAGAAGCATTCGCTCAGACCATGACCATTGCTCTGTTGTGCGGGATCGCGGTCGCGCTGGTGGGCGCAGGCATCGCCGCGGTCTACATCGTCCGACGCGTCACGGCACCGATCACCATGCTGGCAGAGGCGGCGCAAAGCGTCGCCGACGGGAACTTCGACGTGACTATCGGCAGGTCCGACGTAGATGCCGATTTCACGCGTCTCGAAACGGCATTCGCCGACATGGCTGCACGCCTTGATCATTCGGATCGGGTCCGCAAACGACTGCTTGCCGACCTTGCCCACGAATTGCGCACTCCGGTATCGACTTTGGCTGCGTACGTGGACGGTATCGAGGACGGAGTTGTGCCGACAGAACCTTCGTCGTGGTCGGTGATGCGCGATCAACTCGAACGTCTGCGTCGGCTGTCGTGCGATCTGGCGGACGTCTCCGCTGCCGACGAACACGCTCTCGAACTCGATCGCCGGACCGAGAATCTCGACGACATCGTCTGCAGCGCAACGGCAGCAGCGGGGCCACGTTTTGCCGATCGTGGAGTCGAATTGACAACCGCCCTGCCTCCGCAACCGGTCACGGCCGAGGTCGATCGCCAACGAATCGAACAGATCCTCGCCAACCTGCTCGAAAACGCGTTGCGGCACACTCCAACCGGAGGTTCGGTGAAGGTGACACTCGCACGGGAAGGTGATCACCTCACGGTGTCCGTCACCGATACCGGTGACGGAATTCCCGCAGACCAACTCGAATCCGTCTTCGACCGTTTCCATCGCGGTGATCGATCCGACGGCTCTGGTTTGGGACTCACCATTGCGAGGAGCCTCGCGCTGGCGCATGGCGGCAACCTGACGGCCCGCCGCAACGAGCAGCCGCTCGGCAGCACCCTCGTCCTCACTTTGCCGATGGGACTCAGGCAGCTGCCTTGAACGGATCGTGCTCGGCGATCAACTTCTCGAGTCGAGCCTCGTCCACTCGAACCCTGACGGTAGACGCCTCCTGCTGATCACGAATCACCTTGGCCAACGTGAACGTACTGGTGACCAAGAACAGCAAGGACATTCCGAGAAATCCGCGTTGCCACGCATCGATCGGAAGATACGCAATTCCGAGGAGGGTGCCGACAAAACTGACGGCAAAGGCTATTCCGGCCTGCAGATAGAAGGCTGCGGTGGTCTTCGAAGGTGTTGTCGGTGTGCTCATGCTTCGAAGTCTGCTCGCCCATCCCGGCACTCGGATGCGTAGTCCTACTCGAGTGCGCACGGTACTTCCCCGGCAAAAATCAGATGCCGTTACCCATCCTGGTGGATAGTCTCGGTCCGGTATCCGGAGTTGTTCCAGAACAGTTGTTGTTCGACAACAGTCAGACGGCAGGAGTGATCGATGACCCGCAGACATATCGCCATGGTGAGCATTCCGGCACCTGGCCACGTCAATCCAAGCCTGGCGATCATCGCGCGTCTCGTCGCCGCCGGTCACCGCGTCACCTACGCCAACGACGAGTCGATGCGCGAGGTCATCGAGGCGACCGGGGCTGAATTCGCACCGTACGTCTCCACGCTGCCCAGCCTCGTTCCTTCCCCTGACGGCGCCGAACCGGAGAAGAGTTGGGATGGGGATCTGATCGATCAGTTGACGATTTTCCAGGACGACTACGAGGCGATGCTGCCGCAGCTGCGCCAAATCTACGACGACGACCGTCCCGACCTCTTTCTCTACGACATCGCCGGGATCCCCGCGCGAATACTGGCTCAGCAGTGGAACGTTCCCATCATCCAGTTGTCGCCGACGTATGTTGCCTGGGACGGCTACGAAGACGACGCCGCACCGATGTACGACGAGATTCGTTCCGATCCGAGAGGCGTCGACCTGCTCGATCGGGAGGCCCGGTTCTTCCGCGCCGAAGGCGTCGAGGTCGATCCGCGTGAGTTCACCGGACGCCCACCCCGTGCAATCGTGCTGATCGCAGAATCGATGCAGCCCAACGCCGATCGAGTGAACCGCGACGTCTACACGTTTGTCGGCCCCGCACTCGAACCGAGCAACCAACCCTGGGTGAACCCGGATCCCGAACGCAAGCTTGTGTTGATTTCGCTGGGTTCAGCCTTCACCGATCATCCGGATTTCTATCGCACCTGCGTCGAGGCTTTCGCCCCGATGGACGGCTGGCACGTCGTCCTCCAGATCGGAAAGCAGGTGCAGATCTCGGATCTCGGACCACTACCCGACAACGTCGAAATACACCGCTGGGTACCGCAGTTCGCGATTCTGCAGCAGGCCGACGCGTTCGTGACCCACGCGGGTATGGGCGGATCCAGCGAGGGACTCGTGACCGGCACGCCCATGATCGCGGTGCCGCAAGCCGTCGATCAGTTCGGCAACGCCGACTCACTCGTCGACGCCGGTGTCGCAGTACGCATCGACGGCGCCACCGTCACGGCAGTAGAGCTTCGAGAGGCGCTGACTCGGGTGAGCTCGGACGAGTTCCGCCGACGCAGTGCAGAGTTGGCAAAAGAACTCGCAGTGGCGGGCGGTGTATCTCGTGCCGTCGAGTTGATCGAGGCCGCCCTGCCAGACAGCGGGCGGCGGTAGTGGTGGCTACCAGTGCCAGGCGTCGCCGCCCACGTTCTTGACGGTTCGCTGCAGAACCGTGATGGTGGTGACGAATTCTTCTTCGCTGATTCCCTGCATCCGCTCTTCCTGCAGCATCTGCTGTACCCGCGCGGCGCGATCGAACTGCTGGGTGCCCGCATCAGTAGGGAGAAGGACAGACTCGTCTTCACGCGCCCAGCCCAGGTCGAGAGCAGAGTCGACGGCCGCGTCGATCACGTCAGTTGATTCGTTCGGACCGATCGTTCGCAGGAGGACAGCTCGCTCCACCCCTTCAGGGTGCAGCGAAAGTTGGTGCAGGACCCACCACCCCGGCTGGGTCACGCCGATTGCTTCGAGCGCTCCGCGCGTGCGCGCGCGAATCGCTTCACCGGCGCGCGCTGTCCAGAATCCGATCGGCTGATTGGCCGGTGGCTGCATCGCTTGTTTGTTCATGGACACGACGATAAAACCTCAACGGAAGTTCAGGTCAACCACCAGCGAGGTGAAGTTCTACATATGTTGTGTGATTGCTCGGCCGATGATGCGGGCGGCGTCGGGGAACTCACCCGGGTTCGGTCCGGCGTAGTTGAGCCGCAGGAACTTTCCGGTCGGTTCTGCCGGGAACCAATCGTCACCGGCCCCGACGATGACGCCGGCCGACCGGCAGTCCTGCACGACACGTTCGAGATTCGTGGTGTCCGGGAGCCGAAGCCAGAGGTTGAGTCCGCCTTGCGGTACAGCGTCGAGGTGAGCGTCCGGCGCATGCTCGCGCAGACTCGACACGAGGAGGTCGCGTCTGGCCTCGAGTTGGTGACGAAGCCGGCGCAAGTGCGTACGCCAGGCCGGTTGGGTCACGACGTCGAGCGCTACCGCTTGCAGCATCCCACTGACATACATCGAATCCGCCTGTGTATCAGCAAGAATCCGCTCGTAGGCCGGCCCTCGGGCGATCAATCCGGCAACTCGCACCGATGGCGACACGCTCTTGGTCAGTGCACGAAGGTAAACGACGTGTCCGCTGTCGTCGCGTGCAGCGATGGGGCTGGGATCCGCGGTGATTCCGAAGTCGAGCGCCGAACTGTCCTCGATGAGGAAGGCGCCGTGCCGACGGACGGTGTCGAGAACCTTGTCAGCCAACGACGGCGACCACAGCGCTCCCGTCGGGCTCGCGAAGCTCGGTTGCGCGTAGAACGCACGGGCACCGGTCTGTTCGAATGCACGCGAAAGCTCTTCAGGATCAGGACCGTTGGCGCCGCTGGAGATCGGAATGACCGTCACACCGGCCTGCGCGGCAGCCAGGATCGCACCCCAGTAGGTCGGCGATTCCATGAGCAACGGACGCCCCTCCCCCACCAGCGCACGGAAGGACGTCGCAAGCCCACCCTGACTGCCGGGAAGTACAACCACGTCGTTCGGCCCGGGCGGAGTGATCCCGGCGGGAGTTGCGGAACCCAATTCGGAGGCAAACCAGGACTGCAGTTCCGGAAGCCCGGCGGCGAGGGGCCGATTGAACACGGCGTCGGTTCGCGTCGCCCTGGTGAATGCTGCACGAACCAGACCTTCCGGCAACAGCTCTCGGGCCGGATAGCCGGAATGCAGCGCGATCACGTCGTTGGAGGTGGACTGCAGCGCAATAGGAAGCTGCAGACGATAGTTCGGCGATCCGAGCGCCGCGGTCTGCCACCCGTAATCGTTGGGTCGCACGACGCGTGCGGCGCGTACGAAGGTCCCCACACCGGGACGAGCCTCCACAACCCCCTGAGATACCAGCGTTCGCAGCGCCTTCTGCACGGTGACCGGGCTCGCCCCGTGCAGGCTCACGAGCGACCGAGTGGACGGAAGCTTCGCGCCTGGAGGTGCCGTCGCGATCCATTCGCGCAAGGCTGCGACAATCCTCGAACTGCTATCATTGGACATGTCGAATCATAGTAGCGCTACTCTCCTCTCGCCGCTAGCGCTATCGCGAATCAATGTCCGTTTCCAGACCGAACCCTGAGGCGCCCTTCTCATCTGAAACACAACTCGCCCACCCGAACCGGAGAGGTACGTAACCGCGTGAACACACCCATCGATCAGGCCCGCAAGCTCGAGAATGTCAGGTACGACATCAGAGGGCGAATTCTCGACAAGACCGAAGAACTCGAGGATCAGGGACACACGATCCTGCGACTCAACGTCGGTAATCCGGCCCCCTTCGGATTCGAAGCACCGGACGAAATCATGATGGCCATGATCCGCAATCTCCCTACCGCCCAGGGATATTGCGATTCTCGCGGACTGTATTCGGCGCGCACCGCGGTGGTCCAGTACTACCAGACGCGGGGTATCACCGACGTCACCGTCGACGAGATCTATCTCGGAAACGGCGTCTCCGAACTGATCACGCTGACGATGCAGGCGCTCTGCAATCCCGAGGACGAGATCCTGATTCCCGCTCCCGACTACCCCTTGTGGACGGCTTCGGTTTCACTTGCCGGCGGCACGCCGGTTCACTACCTCACCGATGAAAGCCAGGGCTGGGCACCGGACTTCGACGATCTGGAAGCCCGGATCTCTCCGCGCACCCGAGGGATTGTCGTCATCAATCCCAACAATCCGACGGGCGCCGTCTACTCGACGGAGGTGCTGCAACGCTTCGTCGACATTGCCCGCAAGCATGACCTGATGCTCTTCGCCGACGAGATCTACGAGAAGATCGTCTACGACGGCCGATCCATGACAAACCTTGCGTCGATGACCGGGCGAGACGTTTTGTGTCTGACATACTCGGGGCTGTCCAAGGCCTACCGCGTCTGCGGGTTCCGAGCCGGATGGCTGGCCATCACCGGACCACTCGAGCGGGCGTCGAGTTTCATCGAAGGCATCAAACTGCTGGCCAACATGCGAATGTGTGCCAATGTGCCGGCGCAGCACGCGATCCAGACCGCACTCGGCGGACGCCAGTCCATCGAGGACCTCCTGCTCCCGCAAGGTCGACTGACAGCACAGCGCGATCTCGCGCACAGCACGCTCAACAGCATCGACGGGATCAGCTGTCAGCAGGCCGACGGCGCGCTGTACCTGTTCCCGAAGCTCGACGTCGACAAGTTCGGCATCGTCGACGACGAGAGGTTCGTTCTCGATCTACTGGAATCGGAAAAGATTCTGGTCAGTCACGGCCGCGCGTTCAATTGGATCGAACCCGACCACTTTCGGTTGGTGACCCTGCCGAACACCGACGACCTCACGATCGCCCTCGAGCGTCTCGGCAACTTCCTCAGTTCCTACAGCCAGTAACCCGAGAACCGGGACGCCCCCACAAACGACTGAACGCCGACCGGATTTCCGGTCGGCGTTCAGTGGTGAGAATCAGCAGGCGATCAGGCAGTGACGATCGCGTCGAGTGCCGAGTAGAACAAGCCGAGTCCGTCGTCGCTCGGTCCGGTGAGAGCCTCGGTGGCGTGCTCGGGGTGCGGCATCAAACCGACGACGCGGCCGTTGGCCGAAGAGATACCGGCGATACGACGCTGCGAGCCGTTGGGGTTCTCCTCCGAGTAGCGGAAGACGACGCGGCCTTCACCCTCGAGTTCGTCGAGAACATTTTCGGAAGCCTGGAAGCGACCTTCACCCGACTTGAGCGGGATGAGGATCTGGGCGCCGGCCTCATAGCGTGAGGACCAAGCCGTGTTGTTGGCTTCGACCGTCAACCACTCGTCGCGGCAGATGAAGTGCAGACCCTGGTTACGGGTCAGGGCACCGGGGAGCAAACCTGCTTCGCAGAGGATCTGGAAACCGTTGCAGATGCCCAGGACCGGCATGCCGCCCTTGGCTGCTTCGACAACCTTGCCCATCGCGGGAGCAAAACGTGCGATCGCGCCGCAACGAAGGTAGTCGCCGTAGGAGAATCCGCCGGGAACGACAACCGCGTCGACACCCTTGAGGTCTGCGTCGCCGTGCCAGAGTTCGACAGCTTCACCGCCGGCCAGGTTGATGGCCCGAGCAGCATCGATGTCGTCGAGCGTGCCCGGGAACGTGATAACCCCGATACGTGCGCTCATGCCTCGACTCGCCTGACGGTCCAATCCTCGATCACCGTGTTGGCCAGCAGGCCTTCGGCGATCTTCTCGAGTTCGGCGTCTTCGACACTGCCGTCGATCTCCAACTCGAACCGCTTGCCCTGACGGACATCGGATACTCCTGCAAAGCCCAGGCGAGACAGTGCCCCGACAATTGCCTGTCCCTGGGGGTCGAGAATCTCGGCCTTGGGCATGACTTCGACGACGACACGGGCCACGTGCTGCTCCTCGGTACTAGTGCGCGAACCCGGAGTGAAACGCTCGGGTGATGGCCAGTTTACCGGGCGCACCCGAGATGGTTCGCATCGAGTGATCGGGGCGTGACGGCCAACACCCGCGAAACCCGCCTGCGAGTCACTCCAGGGCGGCGCATACTCGAAATCATGCGACTGACACATTTTGGCCATTCCTGTGTGCTCGTGGAGTTGAACGGATCGAAAATCCTCTTCGATCCCGGCAACTTCTCGCACGGATTCGAAGGCATCACCGGCCTCGACGCCATCCTCGTGACACATCAACACCCCGATCACGCCGACCCGGCGCGCCTACCCGAACTGGCCGAAGCAAACCCCGACGCGGTGCTGTACAGCGATCCGCAGACGGCTGAGAAGCTCGGTGGGCGCTGGACGGGAGTCCGGCCGGGCGACCGGTTCAGCATCGGCGACGTCGAGGTGACCGGAACCGGCGGAGAGCACGCGATCATCCATCCGGACCTACCGATGATCGACAACACCGCGTTCCTCCTCGGCGACGCCACCAACCCGGCGCAGTTCATGCATCCCGGCGATTCCCTCTACGTCCCCGAACAGAAGGTCGACGTTCTTGCCCTTCCCGCCGCCGCACCGTGGCTCAAGATCTCGGAGGCCATCGACTACCTCCGCGCGGTAGCGCCGCGCGTCGCGGTTCCCATCCATCAAGCGATCATCCGCGACGAAGCCACAGGCATCTTCTACGGTCGCTACTCGGAAATGGCTGCCGACGGTACCGAGTTCCGAGTTCTCGGCGAGGAGTCGAGCGTCGAAGTCGCCTGATTCAGTCCTCACGCACTCACATCGACGATGATCCAGCCGGTGCTCGTCCCACCTGCTGCGTCGGTGAGTGTGTAGAGAATCCTGTCGGTGCCTGTCTTCGTTCCGGCCTCGAACACCACTTCGCCGTTTTCGAGCTTTACGGCGCCACCGAGAAGTGACGTCGCCTCGACCCCGGTTACCTTGATCGAATCTCCGTTGCTGTCATGATCATTCGCGACGGCGTCGACGGTGACTGTGCCACCTGAGCGGACCTGCGCGGTGTCGAGTGCGGCGTACGGCGGGATCGGGCTTGCCGTGTACCGACCGACGTCGTCGAGTCGATCCGAGGCCACGTCCGCGGCATCGACGATGGCAGCAAATTCGGTGCCGTCGAAGCGCGAGAGGTCGTTGCCGTTCATGATGGTCGATCCCTCGGCGCCGCCGCCGTGATAGTCGTCGGCGTAGAAGTTGTGGCCCAACTCGTGGCGGAGGACGCGGCTGAAGTTGCCATCGGGCTCGGCACCGACCTGCGCGTAGCTGTGATCGAGTTCGAACCTCGAGTAGTAGGCATTGCCGCCACCGGAAGCGCAGACGACAGTCGCCTGGTCGACGCTCGTCCCGACCTGATCGGACCACAGACCTTCCAACTGGTCGAGGTCTTCACAACTGCTCGAATACGGGTCACTCGCGGCATCGGCCCGAAGGACAACCCGACCCAGGATCGGCCGAATTCCGACGTCTCTGATCCAGATGGCAGCGGTTCGGGCCATTGATTCCTCGGCCCGATCCAGAGCGACGGCGGGACTGCCTGCGCCGTGCGCGGAGTACCACTCGCCACTGAGATCCAATCCCACCACGAACTGCTTTACCGTCTTGCCGACGCTTGCGGCCGAGGCCGACGCGATAGAGGCGGTCGGCCACTTGGGTTTTGCGTCGATCGGCGCCGTGCTGCGACCGACCACGTCGGATCCCACGAACTCGATCGAAGCACCACGATCGAAAATCACCTGCCCGCGCAGTGTTCCGGCGGAGTCGACGATGGCCGAGACGATTGCGTCCGGTTGCCCTTCCACACTGCCGATGTACGAACGGGGCGCCGGGATCACCACATCGGTCAGCTCGCCGCCGCTTTCCTGTACGGCCATCGAGAAGTCGGATCCCCGCAGATTCATCTTGTGTAGCCGCAGTGTGAGTTGCTCACCTTCGTCGTCGACAGATGCGGTGCGGGTGCCTTCGCTCGCACCGCCGTCGACACCGCCCGTCGGCAGCGTGTGAACCACGCCGGTCGGAGCGGCAGACGCAACTGCCGGGACGATTGCAGCACAGACGACTGCGCCCACAGCCAGAGCGACAAGACCCTCGGCCGACTTGGAGAACCCTCGTGCGCGCATGGTGAACCTCAACTTCGTCTACTAGCGGCAGATTAACTGCACGCACTGTAGCAGCGAAAAGGTTGGGCGACGCCATACTCGAATTCAACGTCCACTTTATGCGACTTTGACCTAATCGGCCCTACTGCCTGCAAGGAACGGGATAAATGCGAAGAGTCTGCCTGCTCGGGCAACCCGGACACACGACACCATCTCGCAGCTATCGAATAGTTGCCAATGACCGAATTCAGGCAGCGCCGAGTTCCTGCGACGGGGAGTTCCATCGGTATACCTGCGAGGTGGCCTCATGAAAAAGCGCGAGGTCCACAGCGTCGAGAACAGCCTGACGTGGGCCCTCGTTTCCCAACTGCTTGGCAGTAATCGACAATCTGACCAGTCCCCCACGCTTGGCGGCGCGCCCGGCTCCGAGAACCAATGCGCGACACCACCACGGCTCGGCCTTGAAGCCCTCGCCGATACCGAAAACCCTTCCCCGCTGCAAGGTTCCACGGGTCAGATCGTGTACTGCGCCGAGGCCTGCCATCGTCCGAAAGCCGGTCTCCGGCAACACCGACATGGCACCAGGCGACGCCACCCAGCGCGGCGGTGCGAACACCCGGGTCCGAAGGCCTGCATGCTCGAGAACCCGATCCGCAGCGAGTAGTCGCAGTTTTGCTTCGTGCTTCGACAGAGTGGCGAACTCGGCTCGACGACGCTTGGTCGCGGCCTGGTCGTAGCCGTGCAGAACGATGGCGTCGCCGTGCTCACGACGCTCACGCAGCCAGGCCGTCGTCACCGCGTCGTCGGCCAGTCGATATTTGTCCTTCAGTCGCGGCGCCACCAGGAGCGACAGGCGGACACCTCGAGCGTCCATCTCGTCTGCGAATCCGGCAGCGAGATAACATGTCTCGTCTCTGATTCCGGATACCGACACGATCAGTTCTGCGGACATACTCCGATACTGGCAGCTGTGGGTGAACAGCACACTGCCGCCGGATGATCATCCGGCGGCAGTTTTCAGCACAGCTACTAATTCTTCGGAAGCGCAGCTACTAATTCTTGGGAAGCGCGGCTACTAATTCTTGGGAAGCGCGGCTTCGATGGCGGCGACAACCTCGGGAGCGTCAGGTTCGGTCCGCGGACGGAAGCGGTTGACGACGGTGCCGTCCGGTCCGATCAAGAACTTCTCGAAGTTCCACTGGATGTCGCCCGCAGCGCCTTCGGCGTCGGCAGCCTTGGTGAGTTCGGCGTACAGCGGATGCTGGTTCTCGCCGTTCACCTCGATCTTCTCGAGGAGCGGGAACGTGACGCCGTAGGTAGTGGAGCAGAACGTCTCGATCTCTTCGGCGGTACCCGGTTCCTGCCCCATGAACTGGTTGCACGGGATGCCGATCACGGTCAGACCGCGATCGGCGTACTCGCTGGCCAGCTTCTCGAGCGCCGAGTACTGCGGGGTCAGTCCACACTTGGATGCCACGTTGACCACGAGCACGGCACGGCCGTCGTATTCACCCAACGAGGTGGGCACGCCACCGAGGGTGTTGATCGCGATGTTCTGTACTGGAGTTGTCATAGGTCCAACTTAGCGACTTTTGCCGACTGCCAGTTCTCGCCCACTGCTACTTCGATGCTCCGAGAATGCGATCGAGGTCGTCCAGAACGGTGAGGCCGCCGAGCGGTCCGACGCCCGTGATCCAGTAGGACATGTCGACCAGATGTGGGTTCGGGAAGAATCCGGCGTTGTCCGCCACGGCCTTCGGCATCGTGCTGGGATCTGCTGGCTTCGCGGAGGTGACCAGGATGAGGTCGGCGTTGGCTCCGGAGACGAATTCCGGGGAGAGGTCGACGGAGATCGAGTTCTCCCAGTCGCGTGCGGGAATCGTGAGTCCCGCGCATTCGAGAGTGCTTCCGGCAAACGACGTTGGTCCGTACAGCGTCAGCACGTCGTCGCGTGGACGGATGAGCTGAGCGGTCTTGCCCTCGGTGCTGTGTTTGCTCGCCACTTCCTCGCAGCGTGCCGTGTAGTCACCGAGCAGTTCGCCTGCCTGATCGGTCTTGTTCAACGCCTCTGCGACGAACTGGACGTTGTCCTGCCACGGATCGGTCTGGGTCGCCATGTAGACGGTCGGCGCGATGGCAGCGAGTTGCTCGTACAGATCACCGTGCCGCGATTCCGTTCCGATGATCAGGTCCGGGCTCAGTGCGACGATCTTCTCGAGGTTCGGCGCCGCGACGGTGCCGACCATCTCGATCTCCGCGGCCTTCTCACCGAGGTACGCCGGAACCCCGGTCGTCTCGCTGAGGACCGCGGTGCCCACGGGAATCACGCCCAGCGCTACCGACGTGTCGAGCTGAACCGGCTCGAGCACGACAACTCTCTGCGGATCCATCGGTACGTCCGTGGTTCCGCGGGCATGGGTGACCGCGTGCACGGTGTCGGCGGACTGACTGTCGGTATCCGTCTTGTCGTCACTGCCACACGCCGTTGTCGTTGCCACGATGGCGGCGAGGACAAAACCACCCAGCACGTACTTCGCCCGCGAGTTACTGCGTTTCATTCCCAACACTCCTGTTACCGACTGCTTTCGACCGTCACAGCCACGCGCATTCACCACGGCTGAGCAAAGGATTCACCATCCAATAGTCTGGTGAGCCTAACCTACGAGACTGGAGCCTCATCATGTCTTCCCTTCCCTGCCACACCTGCAGCGACGGTGTCCTGGGGAAGGCATCTATGCAGTGCTTTCCGGAATTTGTCGCCAATCCGCAAACCAGTCGACGCCCTCACGCCTGTACACGGCAGTCGTCGACCGCCGGCGAACCGATGGTCGGTCGCGCCGGAACGACACATCTGTGGGTGTTGATCGAGCACCCCGGCCCCTGGCCGGCGTCCGCTCCTGACGACGTTCTCCCAGTCGCACTCACCGAAAAAATCTACGCAGCGCAGGGTCGTATCCGCCTCGTGGTGGTCCGGCGGCCCCGCAACCGCCGAGTCCTCACCCCGATGTGCGTACTCGCCTGGACGGACGGCACACGTCAGTGGATGCGGGAAGGGTCGGTCGACCGATACGAGGACCTGTCGGTACTGCCGTTCGAATCGATGGCCACCGGTGTGGAACCCGACTTCGGCCGCTCCCGCACGGAACCGCTCTTCGCAGTCTGCACACATGGAAAGAAGGATGCGTGCTGCGCGGAACTCGGTCGCCCGGTCGTGTCGGCGCTGAACGCGGCACAGATCGCAGATGTGTGGGAATGCAGTCACATCGGCGGAGATCGATTCGCGGCCAACATGATTGCGTGGCCCGCCGCAGTCTATTTCAGCCGACTGGACGGCAACTCCGCAATCGATGCAGCCGAAAAATACCAAGCCGGAGAATTGGAGCTGCTGCACCTGCGCGGCCGAGCGGCACTGTCACAGGCAGCTCAGGCCGCCGAACACGCAGTCCGACGCGTTACCGGCATCGTCGCGACGGACGCACTCGAGAGCGTCACCGAGAGCGTCGACGGAGAACATACGACTGTCGATCTTCGATTGGAGGCGAGAGACTTTCGCGTGGTCGTTCGACCCGGCTCTCCAGGGCAGCCGTTCCGACACGATTGCGGTTCCGGAGGAACTGTCGAATGGGACGGATGGAACGTAGAACACCTTCACGAGCAATCGCACTGACCACTCGATTCCGGTAGAACTGCCCGGCAGGCCATCGAACCGAGATTTGCGCGGACTGACAACACTTCGAATCAGGTCGCGATGAAGGATCGACGCCCCTGGTGATTACAGCTTGCATTCTTCCCATGACCACCGCACTGACGCCGAATGCCGTTTCCCGGTCTGCAGATCCGATCAAGAGTGAGGTCGACTACGAAACACTGGCAGCAAAATTCCGTCCGATCTTCGCGGACATCGCACAAGCCGTCGTCGAACGCGAACGCGATCACGTGCTTCCCTTCCAACAGATCGACGCACTCAAGAAAGCAGGCTTCGGCGCCGTTCGGGTGCCGACAACACACGGTGGATCCGGCGCGAGCATCCCGCAATTGATCCGGTTACTAGTCGAATTGTCGAGCGCCGATTCCAACATCACCCAGGCACTGCGCGGTCATTTCGCGTTTGTCGAAGACCGACTGGTCGCCGACCCCGGGCCTGAGCGTGACACCTGGCTCCGACGCTTCGCGGAGGGACAGTTGGTCGGCAACGCGTGGACCGAAATCGGCGACGTTGCATTGGGCGAAGCCAACACCAAAGTCTCGCCCGCACCCGATGCCGACCATTTCCTGGCGAACGGGGCAAAGTTCTACAGCACGGGTTCCATTTTCGCCGACTGGATCGACCTGTACTCGCAGCGCACCGACACCGGCGCATTCGTGATCGCCGCAGTCGAAGCGAGACAACCCGGTGTCACACACAGTGACGACTGGAACGGGTTCGGCCAGCAGACGACTGGCTCCGGCTCGTCCGTCTACGAGAACGCAATAGTCCAGCCGGAGAACATCTTCGACTTCTCGACGCGATTCAAGTACCAGACAGCGTTCTACCAACTTTTCCATCTCGCCACTCTCGCCGGCATCGCCAAGGCTGCGACAACCGAGATCTCTCGTCGAGTCGCCTCTCGTACTCGAACCTTCAGTCACGGCAACGCTCCGAGATACGCGCAGGATTCGCAGATCCAGCAAGTTGTCGGCGAGGTGTCCTCTGCTGCCTTTGCAGCCGAGGCCGTGGCGCTGCACGCAGCACAGTCGTCCCAATGGGCATACGAAGCTGCATTCTCCGGCTCGCCGGAGGAAGAGAAGGCCGCCAACATCGCAGCCGAAATCGATTCGGGGCGAGGGCAGGTCGCCTCGATCGGACTCGTCGTTCCGGCCACGGCCAAGATCTTCGACGCACTCGGCGCTTCCGGAGTGAGCCGCGACCTCGATCTCGATCGGTTCTGGCGCAACGCGCGCACCGTGGCCAGTCATAATCCGGTCGTCTTCAAATCCAAAGTTGTCGGCGACTACGAAATCAACGGAACCGAACCGATTTACGTGTGGGCCATCGGGACTGCACCGACCGAAAAGGATGTACAGGCATGACCGTGACCAGTGAAACCGAAGTCTTCGTCGGCGTTCCCGACACATCCGAAGGCTGGATCGACCGCGCTCGCGAGGTGAGCAACGTCCTTGCCGTCGACGCGCTCGCCCGCGACCGAGCCGGCGAACCACCGTTCCGAGAAGTCCAGCTGCTCAAGGACAGTGGTCTGGTGACACTGCTGGGTCCGATCGAGTTCGGCGGCGGTGGGCAGCGATGGGAGACCGCCTACAAGGTGGTTCGGGAGATCGCGCGCGCCGACGGCTCCATCGGGCAACTGCTCGGGTATCACTACCTGTGGGCATGGGCAGCCAGATTGGTCGGAACCGATCCGCAGATCTCCGCTGTCGAGGAGCTGTACACGAGCAACCGATTCTTCTTCGGCGGCGCAGTGAATCCTCGAGATACGGACCTCACCGTCGTGGACCGCGGAGACACCCTGGTGTTCAACGGTGTGAAGTCGTTTTCCACCGGCGGACGAGTCACCGACCTCACGGTGCTCGAAGGAATCATCGACGGAACTGCGACGCATGTGTTCGCTATCGTGCCGACTGCTCAGGACGGCATAGTCTTCCGCGGCGATTGGGACAACCTCGGGCAGCGCCTCACCGATTCGGGCAGTGTCGAGATCAATGACGTCGAGGTCGACTGGGCAAGTGCGGCAGGCTTTGTCGACAAGGAATTCCAACCTCTGGTCTACAACACCCTGAACTTCCCCGCGATCGAGATCGTGTTCGCGAACTTCTACCTCGGGATCGCCCGTGGCGCACTGGACACTGCGGCCGAGTACACCCGAACCCGTACGCGTCCATGGCCGTACGGCGGTGACAACCGCGAAATCGCAACCGACGAGTGGTACCTCCGTGAGGGCTACGGCGACTTGCAATCGAAGCTGTGGGCGGCGGAGGCCTTCGTGGATCAGGTCAGCCGTGAGGCCGACGCCGTGCTCCACGACGCTCGCGAAAACCTCACCGAGCAGGCTCGCGGCGACCTCGCCGTACGCATTGCGGCCGCAAAACTTCGCGCCGCCGACGTCTCCTTGGAGATCAGCAACAAGATCTTCGAACTGACCGGTGCCAGAGCCACGTCCAACGATGTCGGCCTGGATATCTACTGGCGCAACATCCGGACGCATACCCTTCACGATCCGCTCGCGTACAAGCGCCGTGAAGTCGGTAGTCGTTTTCTGACCGGCGAGATTCCCGAACCCACCTGGTACACATAGCACCCACGAACAGAAAGAGACCGTCGCACGGTTAGTGCGGCGGTCTCTTTCATCGTTACGACCAGGATCACTGATCGTAGATCGGGTTCCGCGCCTGCTGTGCGGTCAAACGTTCAGCAGAGCGGAAGTATCTAGTGATGGCTCACAAATGACTGCTTGGTGCCGGTCGGAGCCGTTTCGAGTTTGTGCTGCTCTTCTTCGTCCTCGTCGTCGAGCATCGTGGCTTCGTTGAACGGAATCTTCCCGTCGAGCACCTCGATGACGCGTTCCTTGTCGATCGTCTTGGTCCACGCGCCGACCAGGAGAGTCGCGACCGCATTGCCCGAGAAATTGGTGATCGCTCGCGCTTCCGACATGAAGCGGTCGATTCCGACGATGAGTCCGACGCCGTCGAGAAGCTCGGGGCGATGGCTCTGAAGTCCGCCGGCCAGCGTGGCCAGACCGGCGCCGCTGACTCCCGCAGCGCCCTTGGAGGCGATGATCATGAACACCAGCAGCGAGAGCTGTTCACCGAAGGCGAGCGGCTGTCCCATGGCGTCGGCGATGAAGATCGAGGCCATCGTCAGGTAGATCGCGGTGCCGTCGAGGTTGAACGAGTAGCCGGTGGGAACGACGATGCCCACCGTGGTGCGCTCGACGCCTACGTGCTCCATCTTGGCGATCAGACGCGGCAGTGCCGATTCGGAGGACGACGTGGCGAAGATGAGCAGGTACTCACGGGCCAAGTACTTGACCAGCTTGAAGATGTTGAATCCGGTGACGGCGCGCAGCAGCGTTCCGAGAACACCGAAGACGAAGATCAGGCAGGTCAGGTAGAAGCCGATCATCAGGGTTCCGAGCTGGACGACGGCGTTCAAACCGGTCTGGCCGACGACGCTGGCGATGGCGCCGAAAGCACCGATCGGGGCGAGCCAGAGAATCATCGTCAGGATCTTGAACACGAGCTTCTGGATGTATCCGACGGCCTTGAGAATCGGCTCACCCGACTTGCCGAGCGACTGGATCGCGAAGCCGACCAGAAGGGCGACGAACAGAGTCTGCAGCACGCTGCCGGCGGTGAGGGAGGACAGCATCGACGTCGGAATGATGGACGCGATGAAGTCCCAGGTACCGCCCGCGCTGTGGGCCTGATCTGCAAGCTTGGCCACGGAGGCCGCGTTGGGCGTGATGTTCAGGCCACTGCCCGGGTTGAGCAGGTTGCCGACGCCCAGGCCGATCGCGAGTGCGATGGTGGACATCCCGATGAAGTAGGCGAGTGCGAGGCCGCCGACCTTGCCGACCTTGGCCGCAGCTCGAACCGAGCCGATGCCGAGCACGATGGTGCAGAAGATGACCGGGCTGATCATCATCTTGATCAGGCTGACGAACAACGTGCCGAGTACACCGACGGACTTACCGAACTCGGGTGCGAGCCAACCGACGAGGATGCCGCCGATAACCGCGACGATGACGCTCATGTAGAGCCAATGCGTCTTGTCGCGCTTTGCCTTGGTGCCCTCGGGCTGTGGGGAACCGTCTACTGTCCCTGTTGCCGTGCTGCTCATGGGGTGTCCTTTGGATCGGATATCTGTGAAGTGATCGGGATCACTTCGAGTCGTGGAGAATTCTTGTTGCAAACAGGTGGGCCCGGAAGTTTGTGTTCATTACGTTCAGGAGGCGCTCGATGGTCGAACGAAAGACCGGCCGACGTATGAGCGTCGCCAGGCAGATCCTGCTCCTGCAATTGGCGTTGTTGGCGCTGGTCATCGGCGTGGGGGCCGCGCTCGCAGTTGTCGACGAACGCCGAGACAGCGACGACGCGATCCGCAGGCAGGTGAGCTCGATAGCGCAGACTCTCGCCCTGTCGGATTCGACGGCGGCAGCCCTGACGAGCCCGGACCCGACCGCGATTCTGCAACCACAGACCGAGAAAATACGACAGGCAACCGGCGTCGATTTCATCGTGGTGATGGCGCCGGATCGCACTCGATTCACCCACACGAGCCCGGAGCTGATCGGTCAACTGTTCAACGGAAACATTGACCGCGCACTCGCCGGCGTGACCTTCACGGAGACGTACGCCGGGTCGCTGGGGCCGTCGATCCGCGCAGTCACTCCTGTCTACGATTCCGGCGGAACCCTGGTCGGTCTGGTTTCTGCCGGTGTCACCCGCGAGCAGATCAGCAAGCAGTTCGCCCAAAGTGTTCCGGTCATCCTGTTCGTTGCCGGCGGCGGTCTTCTTGCCGCCCTCCTGAGTTCACTTCTGGTGAGCCGACGCATCAGGCGACAGACCCTGGGAATGGCTCCGGACGAACTGCGCACCATGTACGAGCACCACGACGCCGTACTGCACAGCATCGGTGAGGGTTTGGTGGTGATCGGGCAAGGCCGAAGCAAAGACGCGAGAGTGGACATCGTCAACGACGAAGCACGTCGCCTCCTCGATCTACCGGACGGACCCGTGCCACTTTCATCCATCCCCGAGACCATGCGGGTCGACGACGCCTCTCCCGCGAAGGATCAAGTGCACCTCACCGACAAGCGTGTGCTGGTGGTCAACCAACACCCGGTTGAGTGGGAGGGCAACAGAATTGGCACCGTGCTGACAATTCGCGATCACACCGAACTTCAGAACGTACTCGGGGAATTGGATTCGGTACGTAGTTTTGCCGAGTCGCTTCGATCGCAAGCCCACGAGAGCGCAAATCGTCTGCACACGATCATCACGATGGTCGAGTTGGGGCGAAACGAGGACGCAGTGGCCTTCGCCACCAACGAATTGCGGGTGTCCCAACAGCTGATCGATCGTCTGATGAATGCGGTCCACGAGCCGGCGCTGGCCGCACTACTGCTCGGGAAAATGAGCGAAGCGACCGAACGCGGGGTCGACCTGACCATCACGGAAGACACCGCGCTCGGTCCGGTTCCTTCGCTCAATGCACGCGAGTTGGTCACGCTGGTCGGCAATCTCGTGGACAATGCTATTGACGCATCGCGCGCGAGCGAGTCTCCGTGGGTGGAAGTGACGGTAATGGAAGAGGATTCGATGATGGTTGTTGCCGTCGCCGACAGCGGCCCGGGAATGACACCCGAAGCACTCGAAAAGGCCAAGGGCCGTGGCTACTCCACAAAATCCGGCTCTCGCGGACTCGGTCTCGCACTGGTCTCTCAAGTTGTGAAACGGCACGGCGGCACGCTCACCAGCGAGCCGGCGATGGGCTCCATGCTGGTTGTCCGTATCCCGCTGCGCGAGGCGGAAGCACCGCGATGATCCGTGTACTGATAGTCGACGACGAACCGTTGATCGCGCAGGCACACCGTTCCTACGTCGAGCGTGTGCCGGAATTCGTGGTCCACGGCGTGGTTCATTCCGGGAACGCCGCCGTGCGTGCAGTTACGGCGGCCAATGCCACCGACCAGCCCATCGACCTGGTCCTGCTCGACATCGGGTTGCCCGACGCCAGCGGTCTCGACGTGGCCTCCGCCCTGGGCGGGTTGCGGCCCAGTCCTGACATCATCGCGGTTACCTCGGCGCGCGATCTGGAGGTGGTCCGAAGCGCCGTGGCTCGCGGGATCGTCCTCTATCTTCTCAAGCCGTTCACTTTCGCAGCATTCCGCGACAAGCTCGAGCGCTACCTCGAATATCGCGCAGCACTTCCCGCTGGAGAGTCTGCGGTCAGTCAACACGACATCGACCGCGCGATGTCCGCACTACGAACGTCCGACGATCGAGCAGCGGCGCCGAAAGGCTTTGCATCTCAAACGCTCGGACTCGTCGCAGCGTCTGTCCGGGATTCTGAGGGACCCGTGACCGCTGCAGAGGTGGCAGCATCGGTCGGCGTGTCCCGGGTGACGGCCTGGCGCTACCTGGAAAAGCTGGCAGACGACGGCATGCTCACCCGGGAGACCGAGTACGGGCGCGCTGGGCGCCCTCAGGTTCGTTACCGCAGAACCTGATTGACACAGAATCTAGTTTGCGCCAACCGTGTCGAGAACCCAGGCGAACTCGAATGCGACCTCTTTCCACTTCTCGTACCGACCGCTGACACCGCCGTGTCCGGCGCTCATCTCGGTCTTGAGAAGTAGCGGAGCATCACCGGTCTTCGTGGCGCGCAGTTTCGCGACCCACTTGGCCGGCTCCACGTACAGAACGCGGGTGTCGTTGATGCTCGTGATCGCAAGAATGGCGGGATAGTCCTTGGCTTCCACGTTCTCGTACGGGCTGTACGAGCGCATGTAGTCGTAGACGTCCTTGTTGTGCAGCGGATCTCCCCATTCGTCCCACTCGATGACCGTCAACGGTAGCGACGGATCGAGAATCGACGTCAGCGGGTCGACAAACGGAACATTGGCGAGAATGCCGGCAAACAGTTCCGGAGCGAGATTGGCGACAGCCCCCATCAGCAATCCACCCGCACTACCGCCGTCGGCAACCATCCGATCGGCCGCCGTGACACCGGTGTCGATCAAATGCTTTGCGCACGAGACAAAATCGGTGAAGGTATTCTTCTTCGTGAGCGTCTTGCCGTTTTCGTACCAGTGACGACCCATCTCGCCGCCGCCGCGCACGTGTGCGACCACGAAGACGACGCCGCGATCGAGCAACGACAAGCGGGCAACCGAGAACGACGGGTCGATGCTCGCCTCGTAGGAACCGTAGCCGTACAACAGCAGCGGCGCGGGACCTTCCGGCGCACCTACGCGCCTCACGATCGAGAGCGGAATGCGGGTTCCGTCGTCGGCCACTGCCCAGTCGCGACGCTGCTCGTAATTACTCGCATCGAAGTCACCGAGAACAGGCTGCGACTTGCGCAGTGCCAGTTCACCACTGGCGACGTAGTAGTCGTACACCTGCCCGGGAGTGATGAACGACGTGAAGCCGAGTCGGATGGTGGGCTGCGCCCATTCCGGGTTGGACCCCATACCGATGCTGAAGAGTTCTTCGTCGAAGTCGATTTCGTGACGCTCGCCGTAGCCGTCATCCGTCAACGGCCACACGGCAACCCGAGTGAGCGCCTCGCGGCGGTAGCTCAGGACGAGGTGTCCGGCAAAAGCTTCGGCTTCTTCCAGACGAACGTCTGCGCTGTGCTCGATCAGCGTCGTCATGTTTGTCGGATCCGACACAGGAGCTTCCACCAACACGAAGTTCTCGGCCTTGACTCCGTCCACGACGTCGTTGTGGAGGATCAGGAAGCGGTCCTCTCCCCCGATCACCGCGTGTTCAGCGCCGTACTCGACGCCCTCGCGACGCGGGATGATGACGCGGAAGTCGCCTTCCGGGTTCGCCGATTCCAGCATCCAGCCTTCGCTGGTCACCTTGGAACCGACCCAGATCATCAGGTACTTCTCACTGCGGGTAGACCCCACCGAAACCCAGTACCGCTCGTCAGGCTCGTGGAACACCGAAACATCTTGACTCTGCGGCGTTCCCAGCTTGTGACGCCACACGGTGTCCGGACGCCAGGAATCGTCGACCGTCATGTAGAAGACGTGACTGTGGTCGATCGCCCAGGTGGCGCCAGGCGCGGTATCGGGAATCTCGTCGGCGAGCATCTCACCGGTCTCGAGGTTCTTGAACCGCAAGGTGTACCGCTCGTCGCCGACGATGTCCACCGAGTACGCGAGCAACGTGCCGTCCTCGCTGATGGAGAACGCGCCGAGCGAAAAGAACTCGTGCCCTTCGGCTTCGACGTTGCCGTCCATGAGGATCTGCTCGCCGGCCAGCTCGACGCCGGGCGTCAGGTTGGGCGGAGTCCAGTCGTCTTCACCGGCGATGGGGCACCGGCACTGGACGGTGTACGACTTGCCTTCCACGCTGCGCGAGTAGTACCACCACTTACCCATGCGAGTGGGCACCGACATGTCGGTTTCCTGCGTCCGCGACTTGATCTCCTGGAAGATCTTCTCGCGCAACGGCTCGAGCGCGGCCGTCTGCTCGTCGGTGTACGCGTTTTCGGCTTCGAGGTATGCGACGACCTCGGCGTTGTCCTTGTCCCGCAGCCACTCGTAGTCATCGACGAACGTGTGTCCGTGATGGGTACGTTCGGCGGGGACCTTCTTTGCGACCGGCGGGATCAGGCTCATGCGCTGGGACCGACCCAATCGTCGAAGGACAGACCGGAAATGCGCTCGTACGCCTCGATGTAGCGTGCCCGAGTCGCGTCGACGATCTCCTGCGGCAACGGCGGCGGTGTCGTGTCCGAGCTACGGTCCCAGCCGGATTCGGGGCTCGTGAGCCAGTCGCGCACGAACTGCTTGTCGAAACTGGGCTGCACCTTGCCCGCTTCGTAGCCTTCGAGAGGCCAGTAGCGCGACGAGTCGGGGGTGAGCACCTCGTCGGCGAGCACGAGGTTTCCACCGGAGTCGAGACCGAATTCGAGCTTGGTGTCGGCAAGGATGATTCCGCGATCGGCCGCGAAGTTGGAGGCGCGGGCATAAACGTCGAGAGTGTCCTCGCGAAGCTGCACTGCCAGCTTCTGGCCGACCTTCTCCACTACCTGATCGAAGCTGATGTTCTCGTCGTGATCCCCGAGAGCTGCCTTGGACGCCGGGGTGAAGATGGGGTCGGGCAGCCGCGACGCCTCGACGAGGCCCTCGGGCAACGCGACGCCGCACACTGCGCCGGTGTTGTTGTAGTCGACCAGGCCGGAGCCGGTGAGGAAGCCACGAACGACGCATTCGACGGGAACCATGTCGAGGGAGCGCACCACGAGAGCGCGGCCGAGAACCTCTTCCGGGATGCGATCGTCGTCGGGCTCGCCGGCCAGGTGGTTGGTGCCACCGAGGACGTTGAAGAAGAACACGCTCATCGCGGTGAGCACGCGACCCTTGTCCGGGATCGGCGTGCTGAGCACGTGGTCGTAGGCCGAGATCCGATCACTCGCGACAAGCAGCAGATGCTCGTCGTCGATCGTGTAAAGGTCACGGACCTTGCCACCGGCCAGATGAGTGTAGGAATCAAGTGTAGGACGCACCCGGTCACCCTATCGGGCGTTCGCAGTTCGTACAGAACCCCGGTAGCCGGGACAGGTGAGCGTCCTCGCCGTTCGGAGAGCTGTCCGCCCTGCTCATCCGGATATGCAGGTGGCCCCTCGCCAGCAGGCGAGAGGCCACCGTCACAGTCGATGAACTACTGGTTTGCGGGCAGCTTCGACAGGCCCTCGTCGATCGAATCCAGCGTCAGAAGAGCCGTCTGATAGGTCGCGGCCAACGAATGCTGGACCTGGACGACGTTGCCGGCCTTCACTGCGGGCAATTCCTTCCACAGCTCGGAATTGACCAGCTCCTGCAACTGCGGAGACATCGAGCCATCGGCGTTGAGGCCGTAGACGATCACGTCGACATTTCCGAGATTTTCGCCGATCTTCTCGATGGATACCTGTTCGACGTGGATGTCGGCGGGGTCTGCGGGGGTGCCGGGGAACTGCAGTCCGAGTCCGTCGAAGAGATTGGTCGTGTACGAAGACGCGTACTCGCGTGAGAAGGTGCCGGCCTCGGGCTTGCAGACGTTGCACACGCCGCCGAAGGTCAACGAGCCGAGCTTGTCCTTGTACTTCGCGGCCAGTTCGGCGGTTTTGGCGTCGTAGTCGTCCTTGAACTCGCCGTAGGTGTCGGAGACATTCGCGGCATCGGCGAACTGCTCGCCCAGCACTCGCCAATCAGCAGGAACCGTCGGTCCCAGGAAGACGACGGGAGCGGCCGCCTTGAGCTGCGCCATGTCCAGCTGGCTTTCGACACGAGCGGGAACACCCATGATGATCAGATCGGGCTCGGCAGCGACGATTCCCTCGTAGTTGAGCTGGGAGACGTTGCCGTCGGGCGCGACCTTCGGCAGAGCTTCGTAAGCGGCCTTGGTCTTGTCGTCCATGTTGCCGAGTTCACGGGTCCACTCACATACTGCTGCCAGGTTCGCTCCCGCCTGAATCAGCGGCAGAACTGCGTATCCGCAGGCCACGATCCGCTGCGGGTCGCTCGGGATCTCGATGGATCCGTTCTGTGCCTCGAAGACACGGGTCTGCGAGCTCGCGGCTGTCGTCGACGATTCGGACGACGCCTCCTCGGAGTTGCTGCAGCCGGCGACGCCGACCGCCAGCGCAGCTGCTGCGCCGATCACCACTGCGCGGCGAAACCACGACAGACCTTGAACCCGCATGTTGAACTCCATCTGAACGCACCGGACTGCTCCGGAATTGATTTGGTGAGGCTAACCAATATCAGGGCACTGGACCTTTACACAAACACAGGTCTCGAGGAATGAACTGCGCCTCCCGAGTCACTCACGCTCACAGCAGCACGCCTCCCACTGAGAGGGAGCAAAGCAAGATTCCTCTCGAATCGGACACGTGAACTCGCTACCTTGCCTTCGCGATACCTCATCGACCAGCCACTCTCTCCGCTCGACGAAGGGTTCACACATGTCCCGATCCACGCGCACGTGCTCGCTACGGTCTGCCGCGGCCATTGCGTTGACCAGCAGCTTTCTCATCACCGGTTTCGGCGCCTCGATCGCGCACGCCGAACCTGCCCCCTCGGCTCCACAGTTCGGCTCACTGGATTTCGGATCCAGCAACTTCGGCAGTGCCGAGCAAACCCCAGATGCTCCGCGGCTGACCGGGATCGACAATTTCCGCGACGTCGCAGGCACCGGCGCCGGATACTCGGGAACTCTCGGTCTGCCCGTGAACAAGGGAGTCTTCTACCGCGCGAACGCGATCACGCCCAAGGGCGATGACATGAGCATTCTCGAAAAGCTGGGACTGACAAAGGTTTACGATCTGCGCACGGAACCCGAGATCGCCAGCAAGCCGGATGTCCTGCCCGACGGGGTTGCGTACGAGAACATTCCGATCCTGTCCGGGAACATCGCCGAGATGGTCGCGAAGATCAAGTCCCCCGAGGACTCACGATCGATGATGCAGGACATGAACCGCGCCTTCGTCACCGGAGCGACGGAGCGAGCCGGGTTCGCACAGTTGCTCACGGGCCTCGCGGAAACCGAAGGCGCACAGGTCTTCCATTGCACTGCAGGTAAAGACCGCACCGGCTGGACGTCGTTTCTGCTGCTGAGCATCGCCGGTGTCGACCGCTCAGTGATCATGAATGACTACTTGCTGACCAACGAATACACAGCCGAAGGCATGAAGGCCACGCGTGCGGGTATCGCGGCGAGCCTGGGCGAACAGATGGCCGTCAACATGGAGCCCCTGTTGGGTGTCGAGGCAAGCTATCTCGATGCCGGCCTCGCCCAGTTGGACCTGACCTACGGGTCGGTCGATCGTTACCTGACCGAGGGCTTGGGTCTGAGTCCGGCGACCGTCATGACGCTCAAAGCCAAACTGCTGGGCTGAGCGATCCAGCTGCCCCGGGTTCGACGAGGGGTCGAACCCGGGCACGTGGAATTTCTCTGCCCGTGCCGTGCCGGATGCGCCGCAGCGTCACGTGCGTCAGCGCGATACGGCGATCACGTTGTTTCGGTACGCCCAGATGACGATCTGCACACGGGTGCGCACCTGCAGCTTCTTGCAGATGTTGCTGATGTGCGACTTCACCGTGCTCTGCTCGAGGCTGAGGGAATCTGCGATGTCGTTGTTTCCCAAGCCTTGTGACAGCAACTGCACCACATCCATTTCACGCGCGCTGAGACCGTGATCCGATCCGGAGCGCGCCGTGGACATCGGTGCCGGTTTGCGCCTCGCGAACTCCACGATCAGTCTCGACGTCAATCTCGGAGAGAGCACCGAACCACCCTCGGCCACGGTCAGCACTGCCGACGAGAGCTCCTCTGGATCGGCGTCTTTGAGCAGGAACCCTGCGGCGCCACTGTCGAGCGCCTCGAAAACGTACTCGTCGAGATCGAACGTGGTGATCACGACGACGCGGGTCGCCGGAAACTCGGCAAGGACCTCCCTGGTCGCGGTCAACCCGTCACCGTGAGGCATTCGGATATCCATCAGTACGACGTCCGGACGCAGTGCACGCACCTGCTCGTACGCCTCGACTCCCGTCTTGGCATGCCCGACGACGCGAATCTCGGGGTGACCGGAGAGAAACAGTTCGAACCCCTGCCGTACCACCTGCTGGTCGTCTGCAATAAGGACATCGATCATGCGTTGATCCTCCCGTTCACCGGCACCAGTGCCTGCACAGCCCACTCACCTTCCGAATTCGGTCCGGCGTCCAGTTGACCACCCATGAGCGTCGCGCGTTCGCGCATTCCCACAATTCCGAGGTTTTGCCCGTCGGAGGACGGACGAGCATTCCCGAGCGTATTGATCACCCGGACTCTCACCGCACCGGCTTCTCGGCTCAGACATACCTTGGACTCGCTACCCGGCGCATGGCGAAGGACGTTCGACAACGCCTCCTGGACGATGCGGTAGCACGTCAACTGGACTCCACTGTCCAGGTCGTCGAAGCGGCCGACCTTCTCGAGCGAGATCGACGAGATGGTGCGCCTGCAGTCGTCCACCAACTCGTCGATGTCGGAGACCATGGGCGTCGGGAAATCGGGGTCTTCCTCACCCAGACGGAGGATCCCCACGATCTGCCGCAAGCTGTTGAGGGCCCGCTGCCCCTGCTCGATGACGCCGCCCAGGAGGGCTTGCGCTTGTTCGGGATTGCTCGAGAAGAACTTGTCGGCGGCACGGGCCTGGATGATCATGCCGGTCATGTGGTGAGCCGCGACGTCGTGCAACTCACGTGCCATGTCCTGCCGTTCGGCGACAACGGCATTCGCGATCTTGCGTTCGCGGTCCCGGTGCAGATCCGCTACCGCCTGACTGTTCTCCATTGCTTGCTTTCGCAGACGCGCGACTATCTTTCCCATGGCGGCGACGACCAGAAAACTCGTGACGGTGTTTGCCGCCGGCTCGAGGAACAGGTGGGGCAACTCCCCCACCTGAACCTCTGCGACCGTCAGCCCGTCCCGCTCGGTGAGATACATCGCCAAGATCACGTCCATCGCCATTCCGAGGACCAGCAGTCCGACCAGACGCATGCCGCTCACCCGGATGGACACTGCCATGATCGCGAACCAGAAAAGCGGCGTGGCCCCCAGCGATCGACTGCCGAGGAAGAGCATCAATCCGCCGGATCCCGCCAACGTCAGGAGGTAGTACGCGATCGGGTACCGCCGGCGCGCACACGCCACAACGGTCAACACCGTCAGGAAACCCATGATGCCGACGACGGTTCCCGGATCGCTCAGCACTCGATTGCTCGTCTCGGGTTCAGTCTTGAGACTGGCGAGACCGAACACCCACGGCACACTCAGCAGGCCGACGATCACGGCCGCCGTGGCCGGGTTGTTCAGGTTGAAACGTCCCCACCCTCGCGATGCCAGGGCTTGCCCCGAGACATTCTGACCAGCCGAGTCGAACATCCACTCCCCATTCCGCATCCGATGATTGACGTTCATGGTGGCATGCGCGCACCACTTGGTCCCACATTCGACGAACGTGAAGGGAATGTTCGATTCTCGACTACAACCAAAGGACTAGTTCGGGGTGAAAGCACTAGTACTTATGGATCAGCCGAACTGCTCGACCAACCGGTTCACCATGTTGGTTGCGCTGTAGTAGTCGAGACGGAAGGTATCGAGCCCCACGGCATAGACATGGTGATCACGAATTGCCGGATGCTGCGCCAACAGGGGAAGTGCCTCGACCGCTTTCACCGCACCGTCGTCGGCGCTGACCAGGATCAGGGTGTTGCCCGCGATACCGTCGTAGAGGTTCTCGGCCGAGACCTGAATGATGTCCTTGCGCTTACCCATGGATTCACTGCTCTTCGCAGACTCGGGAATGTCGGCGACCGTGAAACCCATCGCCGTGAGCAACTTCGCCTGCCCGGACTCGTGCGTCCAGATATTGGCGCCGCTGCCGTCCTC
The DNA here is from genome assembly GCF_056945715.1 of Rhodococcus sp. MurmanLake-1. NCBI lineage: Bacteria > Bacillati > Actinomycetota > Actinomycetes > Mycobacteriales > Nocardiaceae > Rhodococcus > Rhodococcus sp. MurmanLake-1. The sequence continues at coordinate 198,606 of NZ_JBWZNF010000003.1, forward strand.
GTAGTAGACGAGCGCGGTGGTCGGCTGCGGGGGAAGTGTGATCTCGGCCTTCGCTGCCTCTACTGCGCTGTCGAATTTCGCGACCGTGGCCGCTGCGTTGTCTTCGAGACCTGTCGCTTCACCCAGCACGGCGGCCACTTCCTGCCAACTACTTCCGCCGTAGTCCACCACTATTGTCGGAGCGATGGCCGTGAACTGTTCGTACAGATCGACGACGGAGTCACCTCCAGTCGCCGAGACGACGATGAGGTCCGGGTTCTGGGCCAGAACGGATTCTGCGTTCGCGCCGCCCATCGGCAGCACTGCGAGTCCACGTTCTCGAGCTATGTCGCCCCACTGTGTGAACAACCCCTGCGCATCCGATACGTCGGTATTCGGTCCCGTCGATGCGGTAGCCACCACCGGAGCATCGATCGACAACAGTGTGCCCGTCAGCGTCACACTGGTCGAGACGATCCTCTCCGGCTTCGACGTGATCTCCACCGGCCCCTTCGACGTTTCCACCGTGCGGGGCCAATTACCCTGCGATGCAGCCGAATCAGCACCGGAATCGGCATCCGCAGAACTACATCCGGCGAGAGCGAACCCTGCCACCAAGACTGCGGAGAGCACCTTCAAGGCGCGCGATTTTTTCATTGTGACGCCCACTGGCGGACCACTCCTCGAATTCAAAAGCCCATGAAATTAGGTTAGGCTGTGCTCATGCTAACTCAGGCGGTGACAGAATTGTCCGCTTCCCTCGCGGCCTCGCCCGACATCGACACCTTCTGGAACCGGATAGTGCAACAAGGCACGCCGATCATCGAAAGTGTTGACACACATACAGTTCGAGTAACTTTCCTCTGGCGACAGCCCGAGGAGACGGAAGTCGAGCGCGTCTACCTCGACGCAAACTCGTTGACCGACCATCACGCGGAACAACTCAGCGTGATGCAACGGATCGGCGAGAGTCCGGTGTGGTTCTACGCCGCCGAAGTCTCGAACACCTGGCGCAGCAGTTACAGCATCATCCCGGCGCCGAAGTCCGTAGTCGACGAATTCGATTATCCGGGAGCAGGCAAGGAAGACACGACCCGCCGCACCCGCTGGTTGGGGTTGCTCGAACACCGAATTGCCGACCCACTCAATCCGCTTTCCGCAGGCGTGGACACAAGGCGTTCCGTCGCTGAGATGCCCTCGGCGCCGGTCCAGTTCGGTTGGGATGCTCCAGTTTTCAGGAAGTCGATACAGCTCACCTGGGCCAGTTCGACGTTGGACGTCGAGCGGCCGGTGTGGATCTACGAGACCGTGGACGACGGATTGACACCGCTCGAAGAACGGCCGCTCGTGATACTTCTCGACGGGCGCCACTGGGCCGAGGTCATGCCAGCAGGTGCCGCCTTCGATCGTGCAGTCCAGACCGGCAAACTGAAGTCCTGCGTTTTGCTGGCCATTGATTCCGTTGACAATCAACGTCGTTCGAAGGAATTGCCGTGCAACCGGGACTACTGGAGCGCAGTCGTCGACGAACTACTTCCACAGGTGCGCGCCGTCGCACCCTTCTCGTCTGATCGAACGCGAACGGTGGTGTCAGGGCAGAGTTTCGGCGGCCTGGCCTCGATGTTCGCAGCACTCGAATTCCCCGAACACTTCGCGCTGGTCGCCAGCGGGTCCGGTTCATTCTGGTGGCCGACAGGCTTGAAGCGCGGCGAGGACGGTCCGCCGGGTGGAGACATCGCCGCACGCATCGAGCGCGATGGCGTGCCGGACGGTTTACGCGTTGTCCTCGAAGTAGGTAGGCACGAGTCCGACATGGTCGGGCACAGCGCAGCGGTCGCACAGGCGTTGAAGGCTGCCGGAGCGCAAGTGTCGTATCGGATCTTCGACGGCGGCCACGACTGGTTGTGCTGGCGCAGTGTCCTTCTGGACTCCGTTGTCGAACTGATCGGCAGTCCCTGAAAGTGGCCGGTGCCGCTAGTTCAGTGCACCGCGAATGACGGCAGCCGTGCTGTCGAGAATTGCCCGATTGGGCGTGCGAGGTAGCGCACGCAGGCCGAAGCCGTCGCCGCGATTTCGCGGAATGACGTGCAGATGAACATGGAAGACTTCCTGCCCCGCAACAGCTCCGTCAGAGAGATGCAGATTCACTCCGTCGACGGGGAGAGGTCCGGTACGCATCGCTGCGGCGATCTTCTGTGCGACGGAAAAGATCCTGGCACCGTCGTCGGAATCGAGCGTGGACAATCCACTGGCGTGGCGCTTCGGCACGACCAGGAGATGGCCGGATGTGAACGGCCGAATATCCATGAAGGCAAGGACATTCGCGTCGTCGTAGACGACGCTGGCCTCGGCCTCACCGGCGATGATGGAACAGAAGATGCAGTTCATGCTCTTCGACCCTGTGCGCCTTTTCGGTAGTGGTGACTACCGAAAAGGCGCACGGGGGCGTAGCCCTTACAGAATCGGCGACGGCGCATACGCCGCAGCTTCGGGGTTGGCGTCGACAAGCTTCTGCACCTCGGCGACAACGGCGTCGACCTGAGCAGACGCGGCGCCGACAAAGGCCGCCTTGTCGGCCAGTGCCTCGTCGAGTGCGGCGCGGTCGAGCGGCAAACGGTCGTCGGCGGCAAGGCGATCGAGCAGGTCGGGCTCCTTGCCTTCCTCACGCATCGCCAGCGCGACTGCGACGGCGTTCTCCTTGATCGCCTCGTGAGCGGTCTCGCGTCCGACGCCCGCGCGCACCGCTGCCATGAGAACGCGGGTCGTGGCGAGGAACGGCAGGTAGCGCGTCAGTTCCTTCTCGATGACGGCCGGGTACGCGCCCATCTCGATCAGCACGGTCAGGAAGGTCTCGAACATGCCGTCGATCGCGAAGAACGCGTCCGGGAGAGCGACGCGACGCACGACGGAGCAGAAGACGTCGCCTTCGTTCCACTGTGCACCCGCAAGCTCGGCTGCCATGGAGCCGTAGCCGCGCAGGATCACCTGAAGTCCGTTGACTCGCTCGCACGAGCGGGTGTTCATCTTGTGCGGCATCGCCGAGCTGCCGACCTGGCCGGGCTGGAAGCCTTCGGTGACCAGCTCATGGCCGGCCATCAGGCGGATCGTGTGTGCAAACGACGACGGGCCCGCGCCGACCTGGACGAGCGCGGAGATGACGTCGTGGTCGAGGGAACGCGGGTACACCTGGCCGACGCTGGTCAGTACGTGGGCGAATCCGAGGTGCTCCGCGACCTTCGCTTCGAGCTGCTCGAGCTTGGCCGCATCGCCGTCGAGGAGGTCGAGCATGTCCTGAGCGGTACCCATCGGGCCCTTGATCCCACGCAGCGGGTAGCGGTCGATCAGCTGACGCAGACGTGTCAGTGCAACGAGAAGCTCGTCGGCCGCGGAAGCGAAACGCTTGCCCAAGGTGGTGGCCTGAGCTGCGACGTTGTGCGAGCGGCCGGCCATCACGATGGACGAGTACTCGGCAGCGCGCTCACCCAGACGGGCGGCGACGGCGATACCGTGGTTGTAGACGTGTTCGAGAGAACGCACGATCTGCAGCTGCTCGACGTTCTCGGTGAGGTCACGGCTGGTCATGCCCTTGTGGACCTGCTCGTGTCCGGCGAGTGCATTGAATTCCTCGATGCGTGCCTTCACGTCGTGGCGGGTGACCCGCTCGCGGTCCGCGATGGACGCCAGGTCGACGTTGTCGATGACGCGCTCGTAGTCGTCGATGGCGTCGGCCGGAATGTCGATGCCCAGCTCTGCCTGCGCACGCAACACCGCCACCCACAATTGGCGCTCGAGCACGATCTTGTACTCGGGAGACCACAGAGCAACAAGCTCCGGGCTGGCGTATCGGTTGGCAAGGACATTCGGGATGCGGCTCACGAGGCCTCAGTCTAACGGTGGCCGAGCAGTGCTGTTACCCCCGAGCTAGAGCAGCTGTCACCCCCGAGCTAGAGCAGCTGTCACCCCCGAGCTAGACGACCGGCGGCGCCATCACGTCGATCGATTCCAAGAGCATTCCTCTGGCCAACCCGCGTGGGTCTGGGTCGTACTCCCCGAGCGCCGTGATCATCGCGCCGTCGACCATCGCGACAAGACGGCGCAATTGCCCCTCGGGAGCCGTTCGGCCCGAGCGTCGAAGCGCATCGGTCAACAGCTCGTCGAGCTGGGCGCGTAGGCGCAACTGCACGTCACGAAGCGCGGGATGACGGGCACATGCCACAAATCGTTCGTAGCGCGAGATCAATCGTTCGCGGCTCTCCGGCCGCTTCTCTTCGTCTCCGAGCAGCAGCTCGACCAAAAGTTCGACGGTTGATTCCGCGCCCCGCCGACGTTGGGTCACCGCAGCCACTCTGGCGCGCATCGCTTCCATGTCGGCGTTGCCGTTGAGCTCGACGGCACACGCGATCAGATCGTCGAGTGAGTCGAAGTAATAGGTCGTCGAAGCCAGAGGAAGGTCGGCCCTGGTTGCCACCGCTCGGTGACGAACGGCGTCGAACCCGCCCTCCAGCAAAAGTTCAGCAGCGGACGCCACCAGTGCTTGGCGACGTCGTTCACCCTTGGGCGTAGCTGCAGAAGACACCACGACATCGTGCCAGCAGAGGGCACCTCCGCATGGCGAAACAGCTCGAAGACCCTGCTGTTTGTTACCCGAGCCACTTCTCGAGGCGGGTCAGCGCCTCCTGAATGTCGGCTGTCGCGCCCGCGAACGAAAGTCTGACCATCCGGTTTCCGTGGACGGTGTCGAAATCGATTCCGGGTGCCAACGCGACCCCGGTATCTGTCAGCAACCGGGCACACCACGCGGTGGCGCCCTCGTCGCCACACAGATGGCCGATATCCGCGTAGACGTAGAACGCACCGTCGGCGGGAGCCAGCTCGGTGATGCCCAGTTTCGGCAACCCGGTCAACAGCAGTTCACGATTGACGGCGTACCGCTGAACGTGCCCGTCCAACTCGACCTTCGCCTCGTCCGAGAACGCCTCGATGGCGGCGTACTGAGAGATCGCGGGCGGACACACCGTCATGTTCGACGCGAGTCGCTGCAGCGGGCGCCGCAAGTACGTCGGCACCAACATCCACCCGAGCCGCCAACCCGTCATCGAGAAGTACTTGGACACCGAGCCGATCACAACGGATTCGCGTGAGGTCTCCCAGGCGCTCGACGTGTGCTGATCGCCGTATCCGATGCCGTGGTAGATCTCGTCCGAGATCAGAAGGGTGCCGTGCTGCTCGCACCACGTCGCCAACGCAGCGAGCTCCTCGGGCGAGATCACCGTGCCCGTCGGATTTGCCGGGCTGGCAACGATCAGACCGGCAGGCGGCGACGGCAAGGCCTCGAGCATGTCCACCGTCGGCTGGTATCGGGTTGCCGGCCCGCAGTCGAGTTCGACGACGTTGCAGCCGAGAGCGGCAAGGGTGTTGCGGTAGGCGGGATATCCGGGGCGAGCGACCACCACGGTGTCGCCCTCGTCGAACGCGGCCAGGAAAAGCAAGGTGAACGCCCCGGACGAACCTGTCGTCACCACCACGTCTTCGGCGTCGACGGCTATTCCCGATCGCTCGCTGTGGTAGCGCGCAATAGCTTCGCGTAGCGGCAGGATCCCGAAAGTCTCGGTATACCCGAGTAGTTCGGTGCCGAGGATCTCGCGCGTCGCACGTAGCACCGGTGCCGGCGCGGGGGTCGACGGTTGACCGGCAGCCAACGTCAGGACGTCACCGTGCGTCCGCTGACGTTCGGTCGCGGCCTTCCATACATCCATGACATGGAAGGTCTGGATATCTGATCGACGAGATTCTGAGCGCACACCCCGACGGTAGCCGAACCACACTTCCGTGAGAAACGACGACCATCCATTGTGACGATCCGACAGATTCAGGTGCTCAGCATGAGTCGATTCAACGAGACCTGGGCCACGTCCCTCGCGCAGCATTGATCAACGACATCCTTCGATCAAAAGGTGCATCAGATGAAAGCTCGCTCAGTGCCCACCGCGGCTCTGGTCACGATCGGCGTTCTCACGGTTGCCTCGTGCGGAAGCACCTCTGATCCTGGCGGCGGGACCTCCGGGGACTACGCCAAGGACGGGAGTTTCACGACGATCGTGAACACCGACCCCGGCAACCTTCATCCCCTGATCACCAACCTGACTGCCACGCAGGCAATCAACAGCTATACCAACGACTCGTTGTTGGCCATCGACCCCAAAACCCGTGCAGCGGGCTCGTATCTGGCCGAAAAATGGAGCGAGAACGGAACTTCGCTGAACTTCACCCTCAAAAAAGGGATCACGTGTGAAGACGGCACGACGTTCACTGCCCAGACAGCCGCGAACAACATCAACTGGGTCGTCGACAAGACGAACGGCTCGCCGTGGCTGGGAGCGTCGGTACCCGAAACTGCAGTAGCAACCGCCGATGGCGACGAGCTCACGATCAAGACGGCGGAACCTGCGCCCTTCCTGCTCGAGCGCATCGGTGCTCTCAAACTGGCATGCCAGGCAGCACTCGACGACCCCGCCAGTGTTCGCGGCAGCAGCAACGGAACCGGCCTGTTCAAGATCACCGAAGTAGTGGCAAACGATCACGTGACGCTCGAACGCCGCGACGGATACAACTGGGGACCGAACGGCGAAACCACATCGGACACCCTCGGAGTGCCCAAGGCCGTCACGATCAAGATCGTGACCGACGCGGCGACGACGGCGAACCTGGTCCTCACCGGAACGGTGAACGCAGCACCGGTGGCCGGTGCGGATATCGAACGTGTGGAAGCGTCCGGCCTGGAATCGATGACGTCGAACACCTTGAGCGGGCAGTTCATCTTCAACCACAATGCTGCTCTTCCCACCAAGGACGAAGCGGTGCGCAGCGCGCTCGTGCAGGCAATCGATCTCGACGACTACACGGACATCAACACCGGTGGCAAGGGTTCGCGCGCTACGGCATTGGCCGTTGTCGATCCGCGGGCATGTGACTACGACAGTGTCACCGGTGTAGTTCCGAAGTTCGACATGGCCGCGGCGAAGAAGACCCTCGCCGACGCCGGCTGGAAGCCCGGATCCGACGGCGTTCTGACCAAGGACGGTCAATCGCTGCAATTGACGGTCATCTTTGCCAACTACCGCGATACCACTTCTGCAGCAGCAGAATACGCGATGAAGCAGTGGCAGGAACTCGGCGCGAAGGTAGAGCTTCGCGGTGGTGACAACAATTTCATCATCTCCAATACGTTCGCGGCAAAGGACCTGACATCCTGGTCGATCTCGATCGGTCTGACCGTCCAGAGTGACACTCCCAGCATCTTCGTTCCGTACTTCTCCGGCCCGACCCCTCCGGCGGGCGTCAACTTCGCATCGATCGACAATCCCGAGTACACCGAACTGGCTGCGAAGGCCTCGGTTCTGCCCGGGCAGGAATCCTGCTCGGTGTGGAAGGAAGCGGAACAGGCGCTGTTCACCTCTTCTGACGTCGTTCCGGTATCCACATCGCCGAACTTCATGTTCTTCAACGGTGCGACGTCCCTGTACGCGCCGATTGGTGGAACCCTGGCGGGCCCAGGCATCCGAGTTCTGAAATAAGCCGGAAGACAAAGCTTTACGTCTGCATCTATTTCTCCGATTCGAAGGATCTACATGACTGACCGTCCATTTGTTCTCGACGACCTCCACCGCGTGGTCACACCCACTGAAACCGCAATCTCGCCCGACGGCACCGTGGTCGTCTTCGTTCGCTCGGAAATTGTTGCCGGAAAGGCAACTACATCTCTCTGGGCAGTGTCCCGCGATTCCCAGGCTCGCCGCCTCACTGCGGGGCCCGCCGATTCGGCACCTCGGTTCTCTCCGGACGGAACTTCGATTGCCTTCCTCCGCAAGGTCGGCGACTCCGCGCAGCTGCACCTGATCCCGCTCGCCGGCGGCGAGGCCGAAACCCTCACCACAGCAGCATCACTCCCCCTCGGTGCCGGCGCACCGGTCTGGAGCCCGGACGGAAATGCCATTGCATTCGCCGCTGTGATCTCACGTTCGGACTCCACCGATCCGAATGCGCCCATCGTCACCGACCGACTCGGATACAAGGTGGACGGCGCCGGTTGGCTCGGCACCTTCCGTCGCCACCTGCACACCGTCGATCTGGAGACGAAGGCAGTACGACGCCTCACCGACGGTGATTGGAATGCGGACGTACCGTCCTGGTCGCCCGACGGCACGGCTCTTGCCTTCACCGCGAATCTCGAACCGGACAGCGATCTGAACCTCACGTTCAGCGCTTACCGAATCCTCGTCGACGATCTGTCAGTTCCGCCGCAGCGACTCGGTCACGCCACCGGGGTGCAGGGCTCCACACTGTGGCACCCGCAAGGAGATTCGGTCGTCGCCATCGGCACCCCCGAGGTCCGTGTCGGAACTGCCGACCTGATCCGTCTGTCCGTCCCCGGCCCAACTGAGACACCGGTCGACGTCACCCTCACAGCTCATCTCGATCGCAACGTGATGCCCGGCGCGCCCGGTTACCCCGGTGGCACACCGGCACTGTCGAATACTCGCGACGAAATCGTGTTCTGCCTCCGCGATCGCGGATGGACGCATCTGTATGCAGCCGACATCGAAACCGGAACCTCTCGCTCCCTCGTCGCCAATCCCAACGAGGTCGTCTCGGCGCTCTCCGTTGCCCGTGACGCCCGCGTCGCCTCCGTCATCGTCACCACACAGCAGTCCTTCGGCGAGGTCGCACTCGTCGATCTCGACAGCGGCGCTGTCACCACGCTGACAAAATTCACCGCAGAAGCACTCCCCGAGGTGACCCTGTTTGCCGCCGAGGAGCGCGAATTCACCATCTCCGACGGCCGTACCGTGCATGGTTGGTTGCTGTCCGCTCCCGAAACTGATGGCGCTGCACCTCTTCTGCTCGACATTCACGGCGGACCGCACAACGCGTGGACCGGCGTTGCCGATACCTATCACCCCGCCCACCAGGTTCTCGCAGCGCAGGGCTGGCGCATCCTGACCCTCAATCCACGTGGATCGGACGGGTACGGCGCAGACTTCATGTATGCCGTCAACGGCGCCTGGGGTACCTCGGACCAAGCCGACTTCCTCGAGCCGATCGACGCACTTGTCGCCGAGGGACTTGTCGACGGGGACCGCCTGGCGATCACCGGGTACAGCTACGGCGGATACAGCACCTGCCACCTCACCTCGCAGACCGATCGCTTTGCCGCGGCGGTGGCCGGTGGGCTGATCTGCGATTTCAACGCCATGGCCGGAGTCTGCGATTTCGGTCCGCACCTCGCGTCGCTCGCCACCGGCACCACTGTTCCCGAGAACTCCGCGGGGCTCCTGGCAGCCTCACCGCTCGCCGCCGTGAAGAACGTGGTGACCCCGACGCTGATCCTGCACGGAAAGTCGGACGAGCGGTGCCCGCTGGGTCAGGCCGAGGCCTGGTTCGCCGCACTTCGCCAGCAGCATGTACCCACCCGACTGGTGGCGTATCCCGGTGCAAGCCACGGGTTCCTCGTCAACGGCTCGATCTCGCACCGAATCGACTACAGCACACGGCTCATCGAGTGGGTCAAGCGATACACCTCCGCGAAGCTGCCCAAGACCGGCCTGGCCAACGCATCTGCCGGCGCCGACGCATGGAAGCGCTCACTGGACGTACTGTGTGAGCGTTACGGCGTCACCGGTGCTCAATTCGGTATTCTCACACTCGATTCCAGCGGCAAGGAAATCACCCGTACGACGGTGGCTTCCGGCGTGATCAATGCAGACACCGGGGTCGAGGTATCCACCGACTCCCTGTTCCAGATCGGATCCATCACCAAGGTATGGACCGCGATGCTGGTCATGCAGCTGGTCGACGAAGGCTTGCTCGACCTGGACGCGACCGTCCGGTCGATCCTGCCCGACTTCGCACTGCAGGACGAGGAAACAGCCGCCCGCATCACGGTTCGCGCACTTCTGAACCATCGCAACGGAATCGACGGTGACCTCTTCATCGACAAGGGTCGCGGAGACGACGTCGTCGAACGCTACGTCGAGGGCCTGCGTGACTTCCGTCAGGTTCATCCACTCGAGGACGGCTTCGCGTACTCGAATTCCGCGTACGTCCTTGCAGCTCGTATCGTCGAGGTTCTTCGCGGCGGTATCTGGGACGACATCCTCAAGGAGCGGATCATCGATCCACTCGGCCTCGCGCACACACTCACGTTGACCGGAGATACTCCGAGATACTCTGTGGCAGCGGGCCATACAGGGAACTCCGTCGTGATGCCCGTCTGGCCGATCACGCGCTCGATGGGGCCGGCCGGCTGCATCACTGCCAGCATCGGAGATCTGCTCACGTTCGCGGAACTCGGCCTTCTCGAAGGTCAGAGCGTCGACGGTGTGCGGATCGTGTCGGAAAAATCAGCCGCAGCGATGCGTACACCCGAAATCGATATCAGCGAACTGTTCCCGGACAAGTCGGGCTGGGGTCTGGGTTGGTTCCACGAAACCTGTTCGGGCGAAGAAATTTTCGGCCACGACGGCAGCACCATCGGGCAGCACGCATATCTGCGCATCTTCCCCCGCCACAATGTCGCGATCGCGCTGCTGACCAGCGGCGGCAAAGCAGACGGCCTCTATCGTGATCTCTTCACCGAAGCCGCGGCCGCATTGGTCGGACTCGAACCTCCGCAAGCCCTCGCCCCGAACCCCGCGAGCGTGGAGTCTATTCCGGATTCGGTTCTGGGTAAGTACAGCTCGGGCGGAATAGCAATCGAGTTCCGTCGTGGAGAGTCCGCTGACGAGGCTGTGATCACCGTCATCGGTGACGTCATCCCGAATCCCGAGGAAGACGAAACAGCTCCGAAGAAGCCTGCAGCGGTGGCCACTCTCGTACCGTCGCAGATCCCGGGGACCTGGACCACCCGTCAACCCGGGGCTGCCGGTTGGACGACGGTACGGCCGCACCGCGACGGCGTGTACGTCGGATTCCGCTTCCTACCACGGGTTAACGCGTGACGACGACCGATACACATACGATGACGGAAACACCGAACGCCGAAACACAGAACGCCAGCGAACTCGAGGAATCAAAGATGCAAGAACAGCTTCAGGAACTCGTCGACCAGTGGAGGGTCGAGGCAAACATCCCCGGCGTCTCGGTCGGTATCGTGCACGGCGACAAGGACATCGTCGTCACCAGCGGCATCGAGAGCGTCGAAACCCAGCTCCCGGTCACCGACAAGACGATGTTCATGATCGGCTCCACCACAAAGGTTTTTGCTGCAACAGCCGCGATGGCACTCGTCGAGGACGGCCTACTCGATCTCGACACCCCACTGGTCGAGTACGTCCCCGAACTGACCCTCGCCGACGACGAAGCCACCCGCACAGTCACGATGCGTCATCTTCTGACGCACACCGGCGGATTCACCGGCGACGCCAGCCTCTCGGCCGGCTGGGGTGAAGACGCCCTGGGTCGATCGATTTCACGGCTGAAGGAACTGCGACAGGAATTTCCCGTCGGAGAGGTGTTCTCCTACAGCAACTCCGGATTCGTTCTCGCCGGATACGTCGTAGCCAAGATCAGTGGACTGACCTTCGAAGAGCTGGTCAAGCAGCGCGTTCTGGACCCACTCGAGATGAAGAACTCGGCGTTCCTGCCCTGGGACGTGATGACCCACCGGTTTGCACTCGGCCACTACATCCGCGAGGGTGAGCCGTTCGTGTCCAACGAGACCGGACTGGACCGCGGTATGACGCCCTGCGGTGGAATGTGGTCCTCGGTGCGCGATCAGCTCGTCTGGGCACGCTACGCACTGTCGGGCGAACACCCGGGTGAGGGACAGCCGCTCGACGAGTCCACCCGGTTGCTGATGCAGAAGCCGCAGCGTCCCGCCGCGATGATGTTCGAGGAAGTCGGCATCGGCTGGCTACTGACTCGATACGGCACCACACAGGTAGTGCGGCACGGCGGAAACGTCAGCAACCTCCAGGTCTCCGAGTTCTTGACCGTGCCTGAGAAGAACTTCGCCGTCACCGTGCTGACCAACGCACTCGGCGGCGGAATCGGCAAGAAGATCGTCGACTGGTGCATGGCTAACCTCGCAGAGTTGCCCGCGCCGGCATCTCTCGACGTGGTCGAGCCCGAACCCTCTGCCGTCGACGCCGTCCTGGGCAAGTACCAGGCCGGCAACCTGACCATGACCGTCGCCCCCGGTGACGAGGGAATCGGCGTCCGCATGGGCAGCGCGCAGGACCTCGGCGAATACGAGGACATCGTCTGGCCACCGGCGATCCCGATCGCCTTCGTCAACGACCTCGACTTCGCTGCTCGCGCCGACACCACGCGGACGTTGGGGCGCTTCGTCACCGATGACACCGGACGAGCCGTGATGCTCGAATTCGGCGGCCGAACCGCCAAGCGAGTGGCTTGATCCTCTAGACGGGTGACGCGGTCCGATTACGAGGCCGCGTCGCCCGTCTTTGTATATGCACAGCCTTTGTATATATGCACAGCCGCGAAGGTACAGACTGGACGCCATGAACGTCATCGGCGAGTCGATTCTGCACCCGTCCCGGTGGAGCGTGCGCGCCCGGACGACCGTGGCATCTACCCTCGTGATCGCCTTCTGCTTGGTGATCGCCGGGCTTGCACTGGTTTTCGTACTGGCGAACTCCCTGCACCTGTCCGCACTGAACAGCTCCGAGGCCCGTGCCACTCAATTGGTCCAGCAACTCACCGGGAAGAGCCCAGCCGATCTCGACCCTTCGCTTCTGTCCACCGACAGCCAGATCGGAATCGTGCAGATCGTCGACGCCGATCACCGAATAGTCGCCCAATCGCCTGGAACTGACAGCGACCTACTGTCCGAACGCATTCTCGGCCCTGACGAATCGGACACCTATGGAAGGGTCAAGAAGTCCGACGACGAGGACTACTGGCTGATCGGACAAGGCGCTCAGACGCCGGCCGGACCGGTCACCGTCTTCGTCGGCGCCGACCGTGAACCGGTTGAAACCGTGGTGACCACCGTTGCCGTTCTGCTCGCCATCGCCGGGCCCCTGGTTCTTGGACTGGCCGCGTTTGCCACTTACCGCCTGGTGGGTTCGGCTCTCGCTCCCGTGGAACGCATCCGCGCTCGGGTTGCCTCGATTTCGAGTGGCCGTCAAGGTGAACGAGTGCCCGTCCCGTCCGGGAACGACGAGATAGCCCGACTGGCAACAACAATGAACGACATGCTGGCGCGCCTCGACGAAGGCGCACTTGCTCAACAACGATTCGTCAGCGACGCCTCCCACGAGTTACGTAGTCCACTGTCCACGATCACGACGGCTCTCGAACTGGCACACCGACGCCCGGATCTCCTCGACGACGCACTGATCGAAGACGCGCTACTTCCCGAGGCGCGACGGATGCGGCAGTTGATCGAGGATCTGTTGATTCTCGCGCGCTCGGACGAAAGCGAACTCGAATCCATCGGTACCGTCGTCGACGTCGACCTCGACGACATTCTGTTCGCCGAGCAGAAGCGGATCGACGGTATCTCCGAGATCGCGGTCACCGCCACCGTTGCTCCGGTTCGCGTGTCCGGAGACCCGAGGGCGTTGGCGCGCATGGTGCGAAACCTGGTCGACAACGCAGTGCGGCACGCCGAGACCCTCGTGCATCTCGAGTGTTCCGAAGCCGGCCACGAAGCCCATATCGTGATCGAGGACGACGGGCCCGGAATCCCTGCAGCAGAACGCGAACGAATCTTCGGACGCTTCGTCCGCCTAGACCAGCCGCGGTCGAGGCAGGGAGGTGGCTCCGGACTCGGACTCGCCATCGCGTCGGAAATCGTTGCGGCGCATCACGGAACCATTTCCGTCAGCGAGAGGGTAGGCGGTGGAAGTCGATTCGAGGTGACAATTCCGCTACCGACCGATTGAAGATCAGGCAGTGCCGACAAAGCGGTACCCGATGCCTCGAATGGTTTCGATGCTGTGGGTTCCGAACGGGAGGTCGACCTTCTTACGTAGGTAACCGATGTAGACCTCGACGATGTTCTCGTCACCTTCGTAGTTGGTGTCCCAGACCGAGCGAACGATCTCGGTCTTCGTGACCACAACTCCGTTGTTGCGCATCAGGAACTCGAGAACGCTGTACTCACGTGGCGTCAGCGTCAATTCGATTCCCGCTCTGATCACCTGATGTTTGGCGGGGTCGAGGGACAGGTCTCCCACGGTGAGTATCGATGGACGCTGGGGAGCGCCCCGCCGCACCAGTGCGCGAAGCCGCGCGAGGAATACTACAAACGAGAAGGGCTTGACCAGGTAGTCGTCGGCACCGAGATCGAAAGCATCAGCGAGGTCGTATTCGCCGTCCTTCGCCGAGAGCATGAGGATCGGCGTCCACACCTCCCGGGCGCGTAGGTCCCGCACGATGTCGTATCCGTGTTTGCCCGGCAACATGATGTCGAGAACGATCACGTCGAATTCGTCGCTGCAGGCAATCGCGAATCCGTCGTCCCCGTTGAGTTCCACGGCGGTCACGAATCCCTCGGCTACCAATCCCCGCCGGATCGTCTCGGCCAGGCGTACTTCGTCTTCGACAACCAGTACTCGCACCACCGGCCCCGTTTCGTCGACACGCAGTTGTTCGGATGCACCCAGTAGAGCAGACGGTGGGCCCATGACCGAGTTACGTTCAGCGTTTCTTCAGCTTCTGATCGTCACACTGCATTCATGCCAGCAACTGTGTCGACCGTGCGAAACGTGGTCACCGAAGTCTTGACCGAGAGCACCACCGCAGAAATTGCGGTTGCCGCAATCGTGGTGGCAGCCGCGCTGTTCGCATTCGGTTCGATCTACCGGGCCTCCAGCGTTCGGTCAACAGCGCTCCGCGCGTCCGGGCTCGCCCTCGCCCTGGTGACGCTCTCGATCCAGGTATATCGAAACGGGTGGTTGACGAGCTTCGACGGGCCGGTGACCGACTGGATGGTCGATCATCGGAGCGGCGCCCTCAACCAGATCGCGGTCGCCGTCACAGATCTCGGTAGCCCGGTCGCCACCGCGCTGCTCGGGATCACCTGCGGAGTGCTCATATCGTGGCGAGCGCGTTCGGTTGTTCCGGGCTTGATCGTGATCGGAACCGTTGGCGGTGCGGCAGTCGCCAGTACGGTAATCAAAGCGCTCGTCGGTCGCGAACGTCCGCCGACCAACATCCAGGTTCTTCTCGAGACCGGCCACTCGTTCCCGTCCGGTCACGTCACCGGCACAGCAGCGCTGTTCGGCATTGCGGTTCTCGTTGTGAGCGTCGACCGAACACCGTCCGTCAAACGCCTTCTGATGCTGCTCGCCGTGACGGTCACCGTTGTCGTCGCGCTCACTCGCCTCTACTTGGGAGCTCACTGGCTCACCGACGTCGTTGCCGGAGCTGTTCTCGCAACGCTTGCCGTCACTGTGGGTGGCGCTGTCTTCCGGTTCGTCGGCACGCACAACCAGTCCGAATCAACTACTGCTGCAGTGCGCTCTGCAGAACCTTCAGCACTTCACGAGCCGCAGTCGGCCCGGTATTGAGGTAGAAGACGTCGTCGTCGACAGCAACGGCATGGTTGGCAATCACTCCACGTAACTGCGCCCACAACGGCGCGTTGGTCAACGTCGCCGGGTCCCCGCCTTGCACTCCGTAGAAGATCCAATCAGCGTCCGCCACGTTCAGCTCTTCCTCACTGATGTCTCGGGAGGTGTCGTCGAATTGCTGCGACTCCGGACGCGTCAGGCCGGCATCCTGGGCGATACTTCCGGTGAACGAAGGAATACCGAAGATGCGCAAGCGATTTCCGTTCTGGCGGGTGAACGACACTGTCGTCGGCGACGAAAGGGACGAACCCAAGGCCGCGGCGTCGGCGTTGAACGTATCCAGCAGTGCCGTCGCCTGCTGCGTCTTACCTACCCCGTCGGCAACCAGCAGGAAGTCCTGCTTCCAGTTGACGCCGGTCCCCTGCGTTGCCACGGTGGGCGCAATTGCCGAAAGCTGGTCGTACAGCGAATCAGCATCCTTCCCTGCAACATTCATCAAGATCAGGTCAGGATCGAGCTTGACGATCGCTTCGAAGTTCGGTGTGAAGCGCCCACCTGCGTCGACGACATCACCTAGCTGGGCGCGGAATTCGGGGTATGCGGCCAACAGGTACGGCGGCACCAGGTCCGCACCGTCACCACGAGTCGAAGCCGCAGGAACGACACCGAGAGATAAAAGCGCATCTGCTTGCCCGGTCGAAATGACGACAACCTTTTCGGGCTGCGATTCGATCGTGGTGTCCCCTTTGAAGTGTGAAACGGTACGAGGGAATTCGCCGTCCGACTTTCCGCTCCCCATTCCAGCCGGGACTTCTCGCGGAGCGACAAACGCAGAGTCCGCCGGAGTCGACGCACTGATGTCAGTGTCTGTGGGCGAGGCGTCGCTCGAGCAGCCACTGAGAGCTGCCACCAATGTCAGTGCGCCGATCAGCATTACACTGCGTGACTTCTGTCCAAAATTCATGATCGTGTCCCGTACGTCGTGAAGCATGACAGCTTCATCTACCGTCATGGTTAGGTGACCCTACCCTTTGAGGAACTGTAAACTATATCTGTGTCAGATACAGTTTTGGGGCGTGGATCACACGAGGTCGATCGCTACTCTGATCGCGTGCCCACTGCGGAAGAAGCATCGAGATCACTCATCGCTGCGGCGTTCGAATTGCGTCGAGCGCTGCGTGAATACATGGATACGTCGGGTACCGACGCGACTTTGCCAGAGGCACAATCCGAGGTACTTCACGATGTCGCGCACCATCCCGGCACTCGCATCGGGGCCGTGGCCGATCGCCTCTCCAGACGCCCGAACACCGTCAGCACGCTGGTGCGCATCCTCTCCGACAAGGACCTGATCGAGCGGCGACCCGATCCCACAGACGGCCGGGTGAGCACGCTTTTCGTGAAGGACGAGCGAAGCGCGCGCCGGGACCGTCGGTCCGAACTACGCATCGGCGTCCTGGCCCAAGAACTGACAGCCCTCGACGAAGGTGACCTCGACACATTGACCACTGCCATCGGCATCCTCGACCGAGTCAATCGATCACTGCGAGTTCACGCACCGCGATGATGCCACTCAGGTGACTTTCCCACTCTTCTCGTAGACGTCGGCAAAACGCCTCATCTGCTCCGTGATGCCCGTCAGGCTGTACCCCGTACGCAGTTCTACCGAGGCAACCTGGCCCGAAACCACAGCCGGAAGCCTGGTGAACGTCGGCGAATTGAGCTCCGGCGCGTCAGACCACGTCGGCGGAATCAGGAGGAGATCGGCCGGAAAGACGCCCGGCTCTTCCCAACTCGCTGATGCCCAGAAACCGTCCTCGCTGTCCAGCTTCGCGAATTCGACGCCCATCGTTTCGAGAATACTTCCGAGCGGAGTCCATCCCGGCACCGCGTAGTCAAGGCTCGACTCCAACGGAATCGCGTATGCAACAGAGATATTCGTTCGCGATGTGGCCAATTCACGCACCCGGTCACCGAGCGCACTCAACTCTTCCCGTTTTGCCGCGTAGACCGGCGAGGTGTCGGTGCCGCCGATACCCTGGACCAACGAGCTGAAGCTGTCCAACGCCGCTTGCGCCCCGTCGGTGATCTTGACACCTGCAATGGGAGCAACCTCTTCGACGCGAGCGATATCGTCGCCCCAGATGCTGTCGAAGTTTCCGCCGTTGTACGAACTCCAGATGTCGATGACCAGATCCGGGTCCACTGCCAAGAGTTTCTCGGCACTGATATCTGTGTCGGTCTCGCTGACATGGGCAATTCCACTGAAGTCGAATGCATTCAACGTGAATTCGTCGAGCCTGGAAAAGCCGATGATACCGACTGGAACGACCCCGTATTCGAGTAGCACCGGCGCGGTGTCCGCCGTCGCCACAATGCGTTCGGGGATCTTGTCGAGCGAAATCTGCTGACCACGCGCATCGACATACGTCCACGCATCACCGTCGGACTTCGCGTCGGTCGTCGAGGTGCCACATGCTGCCAGCGCCGTCGAAAGTGCCACTGCCACAGCCATGAAGATGGCCCTGCTACCGCGTTTCGAACGCGGCGCAACAAAATCGATCACTTCTGCCCCATGCTGTCGAGCGGGTTTCGGGCGAACCCCGAACCCGGAAAGTAAAGTAAGCCTCGCCTACATGGCTAACGGTAGAGCGGATCAGGGGATGACGCAATCGCGGAGTTTTGTCAAAGAATGTCGAAATCGGATCAACGATCCGCGTTCTTTCGAAATGCCATCGGCGTGACACCGGTGGACTGTTTGAAAGCGGCGACGAAACTACTGGGCGTCGAGTATCCGATCTGCTCTGCCACGTCGGCGACCGCAACACCTTGGCCGAGTAGGGACATCGCCACGTTCATCCGAAGCAGTACTCGCCACTGGCCGAAGCTCACGCCGGTGTCCACCTTGAACCGACGAGCCAAAGTGCTGGTGCTGACGCCGATCTCGTTCGCCCAGTCTCCGAAACTGCGTGGGTCCTCCGGATGGGACAACAGGTCGCGTGCAATCCGCCCGACCGGGCCCGAATCGGGGATCTTCATCGCTCCGCGCTCGTCGCCGGGAACAACGAGGTCGAAGAACACTCGCTCGGCGCGGCGCCTCGCGTCGTCCGACATCTCTCGAGCACTCAGATGCAGAAACAACTCGTAGAGTAGCGGCGTGCCGTGTACCGCAACCGGGCGATCACCGAGCGAAGGCCCCTGCCCTACAGCGCAATACACCGTCAGGAACTGCGCACCCGCGGCAACGCGCACCGAGTGTCGATGCAGTGCCGGTATCCACAGCCCTCGTCCCGGCAACAACGTCCACATCTGGGCGCCCGAGCGAACAACCACAATGCCGGAACGCGGGAACAGAATCTCGTTCGATCGGTGCGCGTGGGTTTCCCATGTCACCGGTTGATCAGCACTCGACGCACCACCCCACAGAACCAAATCTTCGGGCTCGTCGTCTAATTCGTGTTCCGATACCACCAGCTCGTCGCTCGACGGCACGCCCCACCGGAGCCAATCACCGTCGACCTCGGATTTTGTCCGCCTCACGTCTACATCCCTGGATCGACCGTCGTCTGTCCAGGTGACTGTAACCGCTACCCACGCCGAGCAGGTGCGGCAGGAAGTTGATCCCACCGCACCTGACCCCGAGTCGCCCCTCTAGTTCATGTCGTTCGCAATGATGTTCTCGATGTTCCGTTCGGCCAGAGCGGTGATGGTGACAAACGGATTGACTCCGACATTGCCCGGAACGAGGGATCCGTCCATGACATACAGTCCCGGGTACTCCGGCAGACGACCGTAACCGTCGGTCGCCTTGCCAAGCACACAACCGCCGAGGGGGTGGTACGTCAACTGGTCGCCCCACGTCTGCACCGGACCGAAGAGGTCGGTCCGGTAGATCGTGCCTTCCTTCTTGTTGATCTTGTCGAAGAGTTTCTTCGCCATGTCGATCGACGGCTGGTTCTGCGAGCGCTGCCAATTCAAACCGACTTTGCCTGTTGCCGAATTGAATTGGAACTGAGCACGTTGCGGATTCTTGGCAATCGCCAAGTACAGGCTGACCCACAGTTCGGTACCGGCTGGGAAGGGCGCGATTTCCGCGAACACAGGAGCGGATGTGTCAGCCCAGTTGTCGATACCCATCACGGGGATCGCCGACTGCTTCGCGCCGGTGGCGTCCCACATGTGATTGGCGCGACCCACCATCACGTTGCCGTTGTGCCCCCATTCCTGCCCAACCGCACCCGGCAAATTCGCCAGCTGCCCTTGTGCTTTCATCGCGACCAGGAGCTTACTGGTACCGATACTGCCGGCCGCGAAGAAGACCTTGTCCGCGGTCACCGTCTTGGTGCCGACGGTGTTGCCCTGCTCGTTGATCTGGTTCATCACCACTTGATATCCACCACCGGTCGCGGCCGGCGCAACCGAGGTCACGACGTGCAGCGCCGAGATCGTGAGCTTGCCGGTGGCGGATGCCGCAGCGAGGTACGTCTTGTCCAGAGACTTCTTTCCCGCGTTGTTGCCGTAGATGACCTCACTCACCAGGGCAGACTTGGTGACCTGACCAGCAGCTTCCTGCTTCATGTAGTTGAAGTCGTAAACATTCGGCACGAATGTTGTTGTGTAACCGGATCTCTCAGCGGTCTTTCGCCCGGTTCGTGCAAACTTGTAGTACTCGGTCGACTCGAACCAGGCCGGGTCGATGTTGTTGACCCCGAGCGCAGCGTTGGCCCGCGGGAAGTACGTCGAGTACATCTCGTTGGAATCGACCCCGGGCAGGATCTCTTCGAAGTAGTTGCGCTTGGGTGTGACGGCCATGCCGCCGTTGACCAGCGACCCGCCGCCGACCCCTCGGCCTTGATAGACCTTGATCCCGCCGAAGTCCTCGGCGTCGAGAACGCCGACGTAGCGGCTGATGTTCTTGTCCACCGAGCCGCCGGAGAAGTGTGAAACCGGTTGAACTGTACGGTCTCTGAGCCAGAAGGAACGTCCGTCAGGTGAGAGCATCGGGCAGAAGACCTTGCCGTCGGACCCCGGTGTGGTCCACGACTTCCCCATCTCGACCATGTGTGTGTCGATGCCGGCCTGCGTCAGCCGAAGTGCCGCAACGGCTCCGCCGTACCCGCTGCCGATCACGAGCGCAGGGACACGGTCTCCGTCGCTCAATGCTCGCCTGGGCGCAGCGGCGGCCGTAGTCCACGAGGACGAGAGCGCAGCGGCGCCCACAGCTAATCCTGTTGCTGCCAAGAAGTTTCTACGCGAGAGCGTGGAATTGGTACGTGCGTGCCGTTCGTTGGATCCAGCGCGAATGCTCAAGTGTGCCCTTCTCTTTCCGTGACCCCCGCGCTGAGATATACCGGGAGAAACCGAACGAGAAGTCCATACTCGTGGGTAACTTCGAGGAACCGTTGATTTTCCATGAAAAGGGCCGATGAACAGAAAGTTCACCGGCCCTCCGAAAGAACGAGTCAGGGAAGAGAGATGCGCCCTTCGACGGCGCCGAGTCCGATGTCCGTGCGGAAATGACCGCCGGGAAGCTTGACGTCGGCGATCTTTGCGTAGGCGTCGTCACGCGCTTCGGTCAGATCCTTGCCCACTCCGACAACACTCAGCACACGCCCGCCGGCCGAGACGACGGCTCCGTCTTCACGCTTTTTGGTACCGGCATGCAGGACTCCGTCGGCGTCGGCTCCGGTGATCACGTCGCCGGTGCGGGGGGTCGCCGGGTAGTTCTCGGCAGCAATCACGACCGTGACAGCGGAACCGTCGCGCCACTGCAACGGACCGACCGAATCGAGTGTTCCGGTCGATGCCGCATTGAGTAGACCGCCCAGCGGCGTTTCGAGGAGAGCAAGCACGGCCTGAGTTTCGGGGTCACCGAATCGGCAGTTGAATTCGACGACGGCCGGGCCGTCGACACCGATCGCGAGTCCGGCGTAGAGAAGGCCGGAGAAACTGCTACCGCGTGCGACCAACTCGGCAGCGACGGGCTTGACGACGTCGTCGACGATCTGCGTGACCATCTCGTCGGGCAGCCACGGCAAGGGTGTGTACGCGCCCATACCGCCGGTGTTGGGTCCGGAGTCTCCGTCGCCGACGCGCTTGTGGTCCTGAGCCGGGAGCAGCGGGATCACGGTTTCACCGTCGACGAGGCAGAAGAGCGAAACTTCCGGACCGTCGAGGAAGGATTCGAGAAGAACCGGGTGCCCGGTCTCGAGCAGTTCAGCGGCATGATCGCGCGCGGCGAGACGATCCGTCGTGACGACTACGCCCTTGCCCGCGGCCAGCCCGTCATCCTTGACCACCCAGTTGGGACCGAAGCGGTCGAGTGCTTCGTCGAGCTTGGCCGGATTGTCGACGATCTCGCTGTGAGCGGTCTTGACGCCGGCGACAGCCATCACGTCCTTGGCGAAAGCCTTCGAACCCTCGATGCGGGCGGCGTCGGCCGAAGGCCCGAAGCAGGCAATACCTGCTGCGCGCACCGCGTCCGCGACGCCGAGGACCAGCGGAACCTCGGGTCCGATGACGACGAGGTCGGCTTCGACCTTCTGGGCCAGCGCGGTAACCGCGTCACCAGAAGCTACGTCGACGGGGTGCTGCTCGGCGATTTTTGCGATCCCGGCATTGCCAGGCGCGCAGATCAGGGCCGTGACACCTGGATCGCGAGCAAGAGAGAGAAGGAGGGCATGTTCACGGGCTCCGGAGCCGATTACTAGTACGCGCACGGGGAACAGACTACGGCCTGCGATAACAGCGCTCTCGGAGTGCCACTGACGGGGCCAAGGTCCCAGCGTTCGACCTTTGTGCGAAATATCCGTTTCGAGATGAGATCATATGAATACCTGAATAGGTGAACAGATGTTTTCGGACACCTGTCCACCAAGGAAAGGACACCCGTGAAACTCCATAAACCAGGCGTTCTGACGCTCACCGCAACCGCCGCAATCGGCGCACTTCTGATCACGTCGTGCAGTAGCCCGACTGGCACCGACTCCTCGGGCAACAACGACGGCCTGGTCTTGGCCGACGGCTACGAACTGGGCGGCTACAACCCGGTCGCAGGCTTCGGCGCTGCCGGTGAGGCCAAGATGTACGACGGTCTCGTCCGGCTCACCGGAGGCACCGGTATGCCGGGATTCGAGCCGTCTCTGGCCGCGGAGATGCCCACGGCCAACACCGACGCGACAGTCTGGACGGTCAAACTCCGCGACGGGGTCACCTTCTCCGACGGGTCGACCTTCGACGCCGCCGACGTGGTTGCCACGTACAAGGCGATCCTCGATCCAGCTTCCGCCTCCGAAGCGCGGTCGTCGTACGACATGATCAGCGACGTCGTGGCCGTCGACGACAGCACAGTCGAGTTCCGCCTCGCCTACTCGTATGCCCCACTGCTGACGAAGATGCTGATCGGCATGGTTCCATCGGAGTCCCTCGCGACACCCGGGCTTGCCGCCGAATCGCCGTTGAACACCGCACCGGTCGGTACGGGTCCGTACACACTCGTCGACCTCTCACCGGATCGAGCGGTCTTCGAAGCGAACGAGAACTACTGGGACGGTGCGCCGGAGATCAAGAAGCTCACTCTCCTCTACGTTCCTGACGACAACACCCGCGCCCAACGTATGGTGTCCGGCGAGATCGACGGAACCAATCTCCCTCCACTGCTTGCCAATACGTTCTCGGGCAAGGACAACATGTCCGTGACGGCCCATCAGTCAGCAGACTGGCGCGGACTCTCACTCCCGACGAACAATCCCGTGGCAGGCGACAAAGCCGTGCGGATGGCGCTCAACCTCGCCGCCAATCGCCAGTCGATGATCGACAACGTCCTTGGCGGACACGGCCGCGTCGCCGCCACTCCGATCCCCGAGGTCTACGGCGATTCGTACAACCCGAACGCAACCTTCGCCTACGACCCGACCCAGGCCGAGCGAATACTCACCGAAGCGGGCTGGATCGAAGGTGCCGACGGAATCCGTTCGAAAGACGGTCAGCGGGCACAGTTCACGATCATGTACAACTCCGTCGACACCGTTCGACGCGATCTCGCTCAGGCATTTGCCTCCGACGCTCTCGCTGTCGGCATCGAGGTGGACCTCGAAGCACTCTCCTGGGACCGTATAGACCCTCGCATCAACCAGGATTCGACGCTTCTCGGTGGCGGCGACGAACCTTTCGACCCCGACACACAGGCGTACGACGCGCTGAACTCGAAGTACATCGCGCCCGGGGTCGGCAGCATCTACGACAACGCCAGTGACTACTCCAATCCAGCAGTCGACGCAGGCTTGGAAGTAGGACGCCGCAGCCTGGATCAGGCAACGCGTGATGCCGCGTATCGCGACGTACAGCAGGCGTACGTCGAAGATCCCGGATTTGTCATCCTCGTGTTCCTCGACCATACGTACGTGTCGAAGGATTCCGACTGGCAGATGTCCGGACCGGTACTCGAGCCACACTCACACGGTGTGACCTGGGGTCCGTGGTGGTCACTGCAGACGTGGGCCCGAGGGCAATGACAGCGGTCGACGTTCGGCCAGACGCGGGGCCGACACGGGGCCACCGTGACAACTCCCGCCGAAAGGCCATCCTCACGATGGTCGGTCGGCGGGTGTTGTTCATCGTGCCGGTCATCGCCGTGGTGTCCGCGGGACTCTTTGCAGCCGCCGCGATCTCACCGTTCGATCCACTGGTCGGCTACCTCGGCACGCGATACATGACGACAAGCGATGCGGACAAAGCGTTGATCGCCGACCAGATGGGTTTCGACAACCCCTGGTACAGCACGTACTGGAATTGGCTCCAGGGTGTGCTCACCGGCGATCTCGGGATCTCCAGATCGTTCAATCAGCCTGTTTCCCAAGTCATCTTCGAACGTCTGCCATGGACCTTGCTGCTGGTCGGGATCTCACTCCTCATCGCGATTCTCGCCTCGCTGACACTCGGTGTTCTCGCCGGAATCCGCAGTGGAGGATTCCTGGACAAGACCGTGTCCGGGCTGAGCGTCGTGGTCCAAGGACTTCCGCCGTTTGTCCTGTCGCTGGGTGCCATCGCGCTCTTCGCGTTGACTCTCGGCTGGCTCCCGGTCGCCGGACTGACCGACGGGGGCGCCGATCCCACACCGGGACAGGTGATCCGGCACTTGGTCCTACCGGTGACGGTGCTCGCCATTTCGCAAATGCCGTGGCTCCTACTTGCCGTCCGAGAGTCCGTCGTGGGTTCGAAAAGTGAGGGATTTGTCGCCGGCGCGGTAGCACGCGGTATCCCGACGCCGACCATCACGAAGCGCCACATACTGCCCACATCACTGGCACCTTTCGTCAACATCGTCGGCGTGCGGTTGCCCGAGCTGATAGTCGGGGCAGTGCTGGTGGAAGAGGTGTTCAGTTGGCCGGGGATCGCCGGCGCCATCGTCTCGTCAGCCCGTGACCTCGACATGGCACTGCTCGCGTTCCTCACCGTCGGTACGACATTGACGGTCATGCTCGGCTCACTGCTTGCCGACGTCCTCGTTGCAGTCCTCGACCCGAGAGTGAGTACCGATGGCTGAACGACGCTTCAAGATCGCCCTCGGCGTGCTGATCCTCGTTGCGCTGTACGCGGCGTTGGTCCCATGGTTGGCCGACGTCGACGACCGAGTCACAGACTTCTCGGCGGCTCGCCTGGCTCCGTCGTTCGATCACCCGTTCGGAACTGACTCGGCGGGCCGAGATCTATTCGTGCGCATAGCTGCAGGCATCAGAACCTCACTTCTGATCGCACTCGCCTGCGCGCTGCTCGCCACGGTGATCGGCGTCGCCGTCGGCACTACGGCCGGACTGGTCGGCGGCTGGGTGGACAGGTTCGTCATGCGCGGCACCGATGCCGTCAACGCGCTCCCCCACCTGTTGCTCGGCATCGTCATCGTCGCGATGTTCCGTGGAAGCATTGCCGCCATCGTGCTTTCGATCGCACTGACCCACTGGACCCAAGTGGCCCGGATCATCCGCTCAGAGATCTTGAGTCTGCGCGAGCGTCCCTACATCGACGCCGCCATTCTCGCGGGAGCAAGTCGACGTCACGTGATCATGCGCCACCTCGTGCCGGCGACGGCGCCACAGGCCTTGATCGCAGTCGTTCTCCTGCTGCCCCATGCCGTCTGGCACGAATCAACATTGTCCTTCCTGGGTTTCGGTCTTCCCCCGCACAAACCCAGTCTCGGGACGCTTCTCGAAGAGGCACGCAGTTCTCTACTCCTCGGCGGTTGGTGGACGCTTGCATTCCCCGCCGCAGTCCTCGTGATCGCCACCGTCGCTGTTGCAGTTGCCGGTTCGGCCCTGCGGTCGATGCTCACGCCCCCTCGACCTTCGGAGCTACGACTGTGAAACGCGGCCTACGCATCGAATCCCTCACCGTCAGGATCCCTTTGCCCGGAGGATCCGTAGTCCACGCTGCGAGCGACATCGACCTCGACGTTCCAGCCGGCACGGTGACCGCGCTTGTCGGCGAATCCGGGTGTGGCAAGTCGATCATCGCCACCTCGGTCATGAACATGTTGCCGCCGAATGCTTCTCGAACCGGAACGGTCACCGTCGGTACAGCGGACCTCGAGATCGACGTCTTCTCCGGCACCGCGTTCCGTGGGCGGCACGTGGCTCTCGTTCCACAATCCGCCGCAACACATCTCACCCCCGTCCGGACTGCGCGATCGCAGCTACAGGAGACGATCGACGCACTCGGCAGCGACCACACTTGCGACGCCTTGGCACTTCGCGTCGGACTCGAACCGTCGGCCCTGGACTGTTACCCGCACGAACTGTCGGGCGGCATGGCGCAACGCGTTGCCATTGCCGGTGCGCTGGCCGGGAATCCATCGGTGATCGTCGCAGACGAACCCACCGCCAACCTCGACCGCGAACTCACCGACCACGTCATGGGATTACTTCGAGAGTGCGCTGACTCCGGGGCGGCTGTCCTGCTCATCACCCATGACCTTGCATCACTCACCCGCAGCGATGTCGCGGATCGACTTGCCGTCATGTACGCATCACGCATCATGGAAACCGGTCCGGCGGCTCTGGTGTTCCAAGATCCGCTTCACGACTACACCCGAGACCTGCTCGGCGCCTTGCCATCCCGAGGCTTGACTCCTATGTCCGGATCACCACCGCAACTCACCGATCTCCCCGACGACTGCGTCTATCACCTACGACGCCCGGAGTCGAAACAATCCGGTGGCCCGACCGAACTGGTCACACTGGGTGACCGCACGTACCGAACGCTGCGGAAGGTGGGCTGACATGAGTTTGCAAGCTCTGGGAATTACCAGCGGTTACCACCGGAACCGACCGGTGCTCGAGAACGTCTCGCTCGAAATTCCGCCGGGAAGGCTGATCGGCCTGACCGGGCCTTCTGGCACCGGAAAATCAACACTTGCAAGGATTCTCGCCTCGTTGGATGCACCGTGGTCAGGCGAGGTGCGAATCGACGGATCACCCGTCGTGGGTACCAAATTCTCGGTATCCGCGGCACTGCGCGGGACGGTGTCCATGCTGTTTCAGTCACCTCGCGCATCGACCGACCCTCGGCAGACGCTCGCCTCGATCATCGGTCAACCCGGCGATATTGCCGGTAGGACAATCGATGTGGTCGCACTGGCAGCAGAAGTGGGCCTCACTCCCGATCTCTTGTCCCGTAGACCCCACCAGGTGAGCGACGGCCAACTGCAGCGCGCCTGTCTAGCGAGATCGCTGGCGCAACAACCGAAATACCTCATCTGTGACGAGGCGACGGCGATGCTCGACGCCGCTACGACGGCCGCGCTCATTCGGTTGATCGAGAGTCGCGCCACCGAAACCGGCGTCGGCGTATTACTCACCAGCCATGATCGCGAATTACTCGACGCCTGCTGCGACGCGGTCCACGACCTCGACAGTATTAGCGCTTAGCCCCTGCGAAATCCACCCTTGACTCGAACGGATGTTCGAGTATGATTCGGGGAGGGGATCGGGGGATTCAATGAGTGTCTATCTGTCGGACGTGGTTTCGGGTTCTGCGGTGGGGTTGCGCGGACGCCTGTGGCAGCTGTCTGCTTCTGAGTTGCGTGCTGCTGCTATCGAGGCGAGTGCGGAGATTCTTCGTCTCGAGGCTGTTCGGGTGGCGGTGGTGGACGAGTTGTCGATGCGGCCGGATGATCAGGTGATCGCCAGCCGCGGTGTCGGTTCGTGGTTGGCGGCGAACACGATGCTGCAAATCCGGGACGGGAAGAAGATCGCCGCCCTCGGTGCAGCGCTACGCCCGCTTCCGGCAGTGGCGGCCCGATTCGATGTCGGGGACTGCTCGTTCGATCACGCGGTGTTGATCGTGGCGTTCTGCGAATCACCACCGAAGGGCATGCCGGACGAAGCGCTCCCTCGCTGTATCGACTTGTTGTTGGCTGCGGCATCCGGTGTGGAGGCGACGACCACGAAGGTGCGGAGTGTTATCGCGACCTTGGAGCGCATTTTCGAGTCGGATGAGATTCCGCCCGCGGAAGATGTGGATCGGAACGAGTTGCGGATCGCGTCGACGTTGAACGGTCGGGTGGTGGTGCGCGGGGATTTCGATGCTCTCACCGGCGAAATGTTGTTGTCGGCGTTGTCGAATCTGACGATGCCCACCCCGGCACCCGATGGAACCCCCGATGCCCGGTCGGCGGCGAAGCGGACCGCGGACGGGTTCACCGAACTGATCCGCCGGTATCTGGACTGCGCGAAGA
This sequence comes from Rhodococcus sp. MurmanLake-1, assembly GCF_056945715.1. Classification (NCBI taxonomy): domain Bacteria; kingdom Bacillati; phylum Actinomycetota; class Actinomycetes; order Mycobacteriales; family Nocardiaceae; genus Rhodococcus; species Rhodococcus sp. MurmanLake-1. The sequence continues at coordinate 226,857 of NZ_JBWZNF010000003.1, forward strand.
CCGGTGTCGATGGGGGTCAGCGTCCGCACGTGAACGTGCACATCAACGCCCGTGATCTGGCGGAGCACCGTGACTGCGCCGCAACACCCGCTGCTCCTGATGGTGGAGCGGCTGTGTCGGATCTCGACGTCGGGCATATGCCCTGGCTCGGACCACTGTCCGTATCGCAGACCAGACTCCTCGGGTGCGATTGTTTCCTCTCGACCGTGCTGCTCGACGATCACGGGGCGCCGCTCGATGCGAAACCCGGGAAACGGTTGGTCACCGCGGAGCAGCGAGTGGCGTTGATCGCCCGGGACAAAGGTTGCGCGTTCCCCGGCTGCACGTGCGTGCCCGCGTGGACGGATGCGCACCATATCCGGCACTGGGCGAACGGCGGCCCGACGGTGATGAACAACCTTGTCCTGCTGTGCCGTTCACATCATCGATTGATGCACCGCAAAGCCGGGTTCGTCGGGAAGTGGGTGATCCGCATCGGGGTCGACAACAAACCGTGGTTCATCCCGCCGCCCTCGATCGACCCGCAGCAGCACCCGCGGCCGGCGAACACCACCTTCAAAACCTGAGGACGAACCTCAGACATACAACTTCACGCCAGGTCCGCATCGGGGGGGGAGCACCTCCGATGCGGACCTGGCGTGCGTTCATGTTGGTCAGCCCCCAACCGTCAAGTCGTAGAGGGTTACTCCGTCCACCGTTGTGGCGGTGAAGTTTTCGGTCACCCACGTCGAGATCGCGGTAGCGGTACCTTCGGCGTTCATACCGCCACCCATCCCACCGCCGGCGATGAAGAAGTGAATCTTGCCCTCTGACACGTACTGCTGGAACTGCGCGAGCGTCGGGGACGGATCACTCCCGTTGAACCCTCCGATAGCCATGACCGGTGACTGCGTCGCAAGCTGATAACCCGATGCGCTGTTGGACCCGATTGCCGCGGCGACCCACGTGAACTGGTCGGAGTTCTCTTCGAGTGTGGACACGATGGCAGCTCCCGGTGTACTGCCCTGAAGCAAACCACCGGCGGCGCCGCCTCCCATTGCGCCCCGCGTTCCGTCGGTGGTCGAAGTGGTGGTACCCGGAGCTGTTGCACCACCGGGCATCTGGCCCATTCCGGCAGGGGGCGTTCCCGGCGTTCCGGTCCCAGCCCCGTCAGCCCGACGGTTCCCGCCGTCAGCCGTGCCGCCGAATCCTCCGAATCCTCCGCGGCCACCGCCGGGCCCGCCCATTCCACCTTCGACGCTCGGTCCGGCCGAAACTATGGAACCGGTATGCGGAGTGTTGATCGTGTCGATCGCGTACGCAGTCGGACCCGCCAGACCGGTGAAGATCGCCGCGAGAATCACTGCCACAGCCAATCGACCTCGCGTCGCTGCCGGAATCAGCACTGCCACGGCTGTGACGATGCCGACGACCAGAATCGCCCAGCGAAGCCACGGTACGAACGAAGGCGAGCGTCCGAGCAGTACCCACGCCATCGCGACGGTTGCGGCCAACGACACTGCCAGAACGAGGCGAACCCAGAGGACGTCACGATGACGCCAAGCGAATACGGATCCTGAACCGATCAGTGCGGCGATCGCCGGCGCCAGCGCAACGGTGTAGTAAGCGTGGAAGATTCCCGCCATGAAACTGAAGGTCAGTCCGGTCACCAACAGCCACAGTCCCCAGACGATGAATGACGCGCGCTGTGTGTCAGCGCGGGGAGCCCTGCCTCGCAGCACGATTCCAGCCACCAGAAGTATCAGTGCAGCAGGAATCAACCAGGCAATCTGTCCGCCCTGGGCAGATTCGAACAGTCGGGTAATGCCGGTACTCCCCCACATACCGCCACCGGCGCCACCACCTGGTGCCATGCCTCCCGCTGCCATACCGCCTGCGGCCTCGCCCATTCCGGGGAAGCCTCCCGCAGCAGCACCGGCCGCAGCATCACCAGCACCGCGCATTCCGCCGCCGCCGACGCTTCCGGTCTCGTTGCCGCTCAAGCGTCCGAGCCCGTTGTAGCCGAGCGTCAGTTCGAGAATCGAATTGTTCTGCGAACCACCGATCCACGGACGTGAGTCGGCTGGCCACAGTTCGACGATTGCCAACCACCATCCGGCGGAGACGATCAGTCCGCCCAGTGCCGCGAACAGTTGGAGTACGCGCTTACCCAGTTTCGGCGGTCCGGCGATCAGATAGGTGAGCGCCAGCGGTGGAACTACCAACATGACCTGTAATTGCTTTGTCAGGAAACCGAATCCGCAGAAGATACCGACCAACACCAGCCAGCGGGTGCGACCGTCCTGCACGGCGCGCATCATCGCCCACACTGCTGCGATCATCAGGAGCACCAGCAGGGCATCCGGGTTGTTGAACCGGAACATCAGCGCCGCTACGGGTGTGAGCGCAAGTACCAAGCCGGCGAGGAGGCCGGCGGCCGCACCGAAAGCCCGTCGAACCGTTCCCCACAACAGCGCAACCGATCCGACCCCGAGGAGTGCCTGCGGCACCAACATCGCCCAGGAATTGAGTCCGAAGATGCGAACCGACAGCGACATCAACCACAGGGACATCGGTGGCTTGTCGACGGTGATCGAGTTGGCAGCATCCGAGGAACCGAAGAAGAAGGCCTTCCACGACACCGAACCTGCCTGGACCGCAGCAGCATAGAACGAGTTGGCCCATCCGGACGCGCCCAGGCCCCAGATGTAGGCGACTCCGGTGCCCACCAACAACACTCCGAGCGCCCACGGTTCCCAGCGCACCTGACGCTGCGGTTCCGGCGCCGGCAGCGGCGCGGCGAGTGTCTCTGCAGTGGCGGTCATCGATTGGCTCCTACGGATTGTGCAGTGCGAAAAACCCAGCGCAGCGCGACGAATCGGCTCACTGTGGCAACAAGATTGGCAATGACGAGTACGGCAAGCTCCACGTGCTTGGACGCGTCGGGCGCCATGACGTCGAGAACGAACAACGATCCGCTGGTGAGCAGTAGACCGAACCCGAACACGAGCAGGCCCTGCATCTGGTGACGGGCGGATCCTTCCGACCCGCGGATCCCGAAGGTGAAGGCTCGATTGGCGGCGGTGTTGAATACCGCGGTCACCAGCAATGCGACGGCGTTGGCCCACTGCGCACCCATCACCGAGTGCAGTGCGAGGTAGAGCAGTGCGTACGCGAGCGTCGAAATGACTCCCACCACGGCAAAGCGCGAGAGCTGCCCGACCATTCCTCGAGGAACTCCGGGAACCAGTGGTTCACGTCCGAAACTCGCTCTGAGCTCAGCCAAGGGAAGGGAACCGGTCGACAGTGCTCGCCCGACGCGGACCACACCTTTGAGGTCGGCAACTGCGGTGGCAATGATGTCCACCCGACTGTCCGGATCGTCCACCCAGTCGACGGGGACCTCGTGAATCCGCATGCCCGCTCGCTCGGCCAGCACGAGCAATTCGGTATCGAAGAACCACCCGGTGTCCTCCACCAGCGGAAGTAGTTGCCGCGCAACATCGACTCGCATGGCTTTGAATCCGCACTGAGCGTCGGAGAAGCGAGCATGCAGTGCGCTTCGGAGGATGAGGTTGTAGCTACGTGAGATGAACTCACGCTTGGGGCCACGTACCACGCGCGACGAACGTGCCAACCGGGAACCGATGGCGATGTCCGAGTGGCCGGAGAGCAGCGGAGCAATCAACGGCATCAGGGCATTGAGATCGGTGGAGAGGTCGACGTCCATGTACGCGACCACGTCGGCGTCGGAGTCGCTCCACACCTGCCGCAGTGCTCGACCACGGCCCTTCGCATCCAGGTGGACGACCCGGACGTCGTCGAATTCTTCGGCGAGGGAACGTGCGAGTGCCAACGTGCCGTCGACACTGGCGTTGTCCGCGATGGTAATTCGTGCAGAGAATGGCACCTGTGTGCGTAAATGCCGGCGCAGGCGCCGCACGCACGTCTCCAGGCCTGCCTCTTCGTTGTATACCGGGACGACCACGTCCAGCACTACAGTCGTCGCGGAAAGCTCCCCTGCGTCCGTGCTGCCCGCGGTCTGTATGGCTTCTGTCGTCATGCGTCCTAGATTTGTCGGGCCGGCTCCGACGAACCTGCGTCCAGCCTGGGAGTTTCCTGGCAACCGGACGCGGGCTAATCTCGGGGTATGCCTTCAGTCTTCAGCGCCATCATCAACGGAGATCTACCAGGACGTTTCGTGTGGGAGGACGACGACGTTGTCGCGTTCCTGACCATCGCGCCGGTAACGCAGGGCCACGTACTCGTGGTACCGCGAGCCGAGGTCGATCAGTGGCAGGACGTGGATCCTGAACTCTTTGCCAAGGTCACCGCGGTTGCCCGCACCCTGGGTCAGGCTGCGCGGAAGGCGTTCGACGCGCCTCGGGCGGGCCTCCTCGTCGCAGGTCTGGAAGTTCCGCATCTTCACGTTCATGTCTTCCCCGCATACGACATGGGGAACTTCGACATCAGTGGCGCCGATACTTCGCCGTCACCCGAATCTCTCGACGAGGCACAGACCAAACTCAAGTCGGCGCTACGCGACCTCGGCTTCGAGACAACTGTCTCGACTCGTTGATCGCGTACCTTCGACCGAATTTCGCTGGCCGATAGCTGGACTCCCCGCCGCAGCCTCCAACGGAGGTTGCGGCGGTCGCATCTGTCGCTCCTACCGACCGTGACCTGCGATTGCACACCGAACAGTCCGTTTCGCGCTGTCGCGCGAGCACGAGATTCGCTGCTACCGTGGGGCGCTGGTCCGGGACCTAGGGCCCTAAAACTGGTTCACGTGTTAACAGTCGGAGGACAAGGGAGCAATGCAGGAACGTGCCAAGATCAGTCGCCGACAGATTCTTCAAGGCGCTGCTGATCGGTTCGAAGTCACGGGGTACGGCAGCACGAGCATGAATGACATCGTGTCCGCGGCGCAGATGACCAAGGGCGCGGTCTATTTCCACTTCTCGTCCAAAGACGAATTGGCTCAGGCGGTCATTGAAGAACAGCACCAGATGTCGATCACTGCCTTCACCGCAGTTGCAGCCACAGGCGCGCCGGCACTGGAACAGCTCGTCATGGTGTGCCACGAGATGGGCCGCCAACTCGTCGCGGACCCGATTGTTCGTGCGGGAGTCCGACTTACCCTCGAATTGGCCTCTGCCGACGGTTCGCAAGGCCCGTACGTCGTGTGGATCCGCGAGCTTCGAAAACTGGCCGAGGCCGCGAAGCTCGAAGGCGACATCCGCGACGACGTGGAGCCGGAATCGGTGGGTCGCGTGGCGATCTCGGCATTCACCGGCGTTCAACTGGTTTCGAACGTGCTCACCAGACGAAGCGATTTGAACGACCGTATCGACGAATTGTTCACCATCCTGTTGGCAGGCGTGGTCTCGGACAAGCGTCGGACCGACGTCGCCGAACTGGTCGGACGTCGCCTCGAAACTTATGCGTCCTGACCCCCGGAACACCCCTGCCCCCGGAACACCCTGACAATCGGTTGATTCGGCGTATCAGCACCGAACCGTGCGCCAACCTTCGTCGATTCGTACAAGACCCCCCGTCGTCGACTCACTATCGTCAGATCCACGAATAACCCAGATATACGGATACCGACGAAAGGGCTTCTCGAATGACCGAAACCGCCACGTACGTTGAGAGCGCACAGCAGGAGATCGCTGTTGTACTCGCCGAAGCGAAGACCGATGCGTTCGTCCACGCACGCGACATCGATTCCGGCGAAGAGTTCGGCTACGGCGCTGACGAAGGTGTCATCCTCGCCTCCGTTTTCAAGATTCCTGTTGTACTGCAGTACGCCCGTGAAGTTGCGGCCGGCACCCTTGATCCGACCGAGCACGCCACGGTGACCGCCGAGTTCCGCTCCGGCGGCATCGGTATCGGCGGCTGCGCCGACGACGTCACCGCAAGCTGGCGAGATCTCGCTCTGCTCATGATGAGCTTCAGCGACAACGCCGCCACGGATTTCTTGTACGAACGCCTCGGACTCGACAACATCGTCGCAACGCTGCGCGGGCTCGGTTTGGAGAAGACCAACTTGGTCCGTGACTGCCGTGGTCTGTTCAAATCGGTCTACGACGACCTCGGTGTCGACAAGGGCACCTTGCTGGAAATGCCGCCCATCGAAATTCTTCGGACAATTTCCGTCATGGATCCGGCCCGCTCCAACTCCAGCACTCCTCGTGAGATCACAATGTTGCTGGCTGCAATCTGGAGGGACGAAGCCGGCCCCGCATCAGCCTGTGAAGAAGTCCGAACCATCATGAGCAAGCAGGTCTGGCCGCATCGCCTTTCGTCCGGTTTCCCCGACGAGGTCACTGTCGCCGCCAAGACCGGAACGCTGGGATTGGTACGAAACGAAGCCGGCGTCGTGGCGTACCCGGACGGCAAGCGTTACGCCGTCGGTGTCTTCACCAAGTCCCACGAGCTCACCCACCGCGCCCCGAAGATCGACGCCTCCATCGGAACCGTCGGCCGCATCGCTGTCGAAGCACTTCGCAACAACAGCTGATCTGAACCCACTGACAAAGAATGCGGGTCGCGCTGAGAAATCAGTGCGACCCGCATTTTTCGGCTTTCGAGCTAGCGTGGACCGCGCAGACGAAGATGCACCATCAACCGGAAGCGGACGTTGGGATCGTCCAGATCCAACGCGGCCATACCCTTCAACTTGCTGAGACGATACCGAAAGGTGTTGGGGTGTACGTGCAATGACGCCGCGGCGTCACCGACGTCACCGAAGGCGTTGAGCCACGCATCGAGCGTGTCGACGAACGAGGTCGCGTGCGCTGCGTCGTGGCTGGCGATCGCCTCGATGGGTCCGAGGTCCGAGAACCCTTCGGCTGCAGCTTCCGACGCGATCTCCAACAGGATGGCATCGACGTGGACGCTACTGAAGGTGGCGACGCTGCCCGACGCTCGTCCGGCCAACAACACTTCGAGGGCATGTTCGGCGTCGCGCTTCGATCGGCTCAGCTGCGCCGGTCTGGTCACGACCCGGCCGATCCCGATGATCGTGTCGCCGGACGCTCCGGTTCGGTCCAGGAAGTCCGAGGCCACACGGAACGCCTGTAGCTCGGCTTCTGCCGGGGAATGCCCTCGCACCGACAGCACCGCGTAGCCGGTTCCGTTGACCAGAGCCGCAGCCGACTGCGAATGGACCGCGCCCAGGTGCATGGCCAGAGCGTCGGTCAGCCGCACCACGTGGGCTGCGTCGTCCGGCTTCGACGATCCTTCGAAAGACCTGCGGCCCAATGCCATCACGAGTGCGGGACCGGTCCCGAGGCCGAGGCGATTCATCGCATCGACCGCACCGGACCCACCGTCGAGAAGGGTTGCGATCAGGTCTGCGCGCAGTCGACGCTCGGCGTCGGCGCCGCCGCGCAACCGCAACATCTGCAGTGCAATCAACCCGGCCGAATCGCGCAGTGCACGCATCCGGTCCTCGGACATCGGCTCACCGGTTGCCACCCACATGGAGCCGAGGAACTCGTCGCCGGCTCTGATGGACACCGCGATACGACCCATTTTCGTACCGAGGGTCTCGGCCGAAACCCACACCGGATCATCGCTGCGATAGAGCCGGTCGAAGACTCCCGCTTCTTCGAGCACTCGAATGTACTGGTCAGGAACTTGGCGCTCCAGAACGGTCGCGATACGTGGACCGTCACCTTCTTCCTGACGTCCGGAGAAGGCGATGACCCGTGAGCTTCGGTCCTCGATCGTGATCGGCGCATCCAGAAGTGCGCTGACGGCGTTGGCGAAAGCGAACAGATCGCCGGCCGGTCCACCTCCGCGCGAGTGGATGTGCCCGACTTCGTTCCGTGCCGAGAGCACCGAATGAAGCAGGCTTGTGAGCTGAACCCACGAAACTCCACGCGCCAAGGTCAATACGACAACGCCGGAGGCGATGATGGATTCACGGTCGGCATCGCTGACCTCGGTGGTCACTCGCGCGACCACCACGCGTACTCCGCGCTCGGCCAGGCCGGCCACGGACTCCGCGATACGTTCGCCTCCGGTGATGCCGACGAGCAGCACCATGGAGTCCGGTGTCGAGGGTGAGTCGTCGTCGGGGTCGTGAATGACCACCGAGGCGATCTCCTGGACCGCCTCCGGGTCGCCGACAACCGGGTTCAGCACCGTAGTTCCCACGTCTTCGAGAAGCCGCACCAAACTGATGCGAGGTCGTACGGTGCCCACGTCTATCACTCCTTCGTCCTGTGAACGAAGTGTGTCATAGTGATTCGTCAAAGCCGATCCATGCCGATCCATTCGACCGACGTGGTGATTGCTTCGAGCAGGTCAGGGATCGGTTCGACGCCGATGCCCGGCCCTTCCGGAACCTTCACGTAACCGTTGTCGAGTACGAACGGCTCGGTGATGTCTTCGGCGAAGTACCGGTCGGAAGCCGACGTATCGCCTGGTAGTACAAATCCGGGGAGCGCGGCAAGGGCGACGTTGGCAGCCCTGCCGATTCCGGTCTCGAGCATTCCGCCGCACCACACGGCAATTCCGTTGGCCTTGCAGACGTCGTGGATACGACGCGATTCCAGATAACCGCCCACACGTCCCGGTTTGATGTTCACCACGCTGCACGCACCGATTGCCAGCGCGTCGGCGGTGACCTTCGCGGAGGTGATCGACTCGTCGAGGCAGACCGGCGTCCGCATCATCTCGGCCAGCCTGGCGTGGCCACGCAGTTCCTCTTCGGGAAGCGGCTGCTCGATCAGCAGGAGGTCGAAGTCGTCGAGCCGCTGGAGATGGCGCGCGTCAGCCAGGGTGTACGCCGTGTTCGCGTCGACCTGGAGGAGTACGTCGTCGCCGAACCTCTCGCGGACTGCGCGAACCGGCTCGATGTCCCAGCCCGGTTCGATCTTCAGTTTGATGCGCAGGTATCCGGCGTCGAGGAACCCGGCTACCTCTTCGAGCAGTTCGTCGATCGAATTCTTGATACCCACCGAAACACCCGCGGGTACGCGATCGACTACTGCACCCAGGTACGAAGACATGCTCGTCCCGGCGGCCCGTAACTCGGCGTCGAGAAATGCGGTTTCCAGTGCCGCTTTGGCCATGGGGTGTCCGGCGAACTGTTCCATCGTCGCGCTCAGTGCGTGCACGTCGGGATCGGTGAGTTCGCCCAGAGACGGAATCAGGAACTTACGAAGGACTTCGGCGGCGCCGTCCGTGTATTCGGAGCAGTAGCGAGGCTCGGACATCGCAACGCACTCGCCCCAGCCCGCCGACTCCGAGGTGACGACCTTGACGAACAACACGTCCTTGGTGGTCTCCGTGCCGAACGAGGTTCGGAACGGCGCCTTCAACGGCATTGCTGCCCGGCGTAATTCAACTCCGTCGATCTTCACGATGTAACCTCCGCTGTTGTCCTGCCTGCCTGTGTTCCCGGCGCACGGTCCAGTACATATTTTCCGGTCCTGGTGACTGCGAGAACCACTCCGTTCTCGGCGAGCACACCCCCGAGAGTCTCGCGGACTGCCAGGCGCCAGTCGTTCGCTGCCGCCGGGTCCGACTTACGCAGTGTGTACACGTCATTCGGTGTAGCCACCGTGACGAATCGATTCTTGGTCGACTTCAACACGGGCAGACCGGCTTCGGAGATCGACAACAGTTCGCTCGCTCCCAACGACTCGGGAGTCGGGACCTCTCCCGAACCGGCGACGACGTCGGAAACCTTGCTGCTACCGATTTCCCAGTCGATCAGCAATCGGTCGCTGTCTGCGCCGCCGTTGAGACTGTCGTTCATCGGCGCGTAGAAACGCGGCAGATACTGGATCGGGAACGCACCGAGTTTCGAGACGTTGAAGTAGGCATTGCGAGCGACGAGCGGGTCGAAAGTCCACCGCACGTGGAGAATTCCTCGTTCCAGTGCCCACGCTCGCTGGAACAGTTTCAACGCGAGGCCGATGTGCCCGTTCTGCACGTTCGGCAGGATCCCCGTGATGTGTGAATGCAACGAACGATGTTGCGGTTCCTCGAAGAATGCAACCGAGCCGCCGATCAGATCTCCGCCACGAAAAGCGCCGGCGACGTAGTTACCGGAGTGCGCGAGCGCTTTCATCATGTCCCGATGGACGGGAGGGTTACCGCTCTCCGGCTGCCATACCTTCTCGAACAGACCGAATACCTGTTCCAACTCGGCATGCCCGGTGACGGTTTCGATAGTCACACATGCAAGCAGGGCGGCTTGCTCGGCCTGGCTGATTGCTTGCCGCATCCGTGAAGGCGATACACCTCCGAATGGTTGAACGGTCTTGCGTTGGACATTGTTCGGCGACGTCATCGTCACAGTCCTCCCTCCAGGATTCGAGTCACCAGACCGGCCAACAAGGTGGCGCGCGGGATCATCTGATCTATCTCTACGTGTTCTGTCGCTGCGTGGGCACCACCGCCGACGGCACCGAGGCCGTCCAACGTGGGAGTTCCGACTGCGGCAGTGAAATTTCCGTCCGACGCACCGCCGACTGCGCAGTCGCGAAGCATTCCCAACCCGCTCTCACTGCTGACCTGGTGAGCGAGAAAGTACAGCTTCTCCGAAGACACTGATTCCAGTGGTCCGCGGTTGGGTCCTCCGGACACCGAGATTCGGCTTTCGGCCAGCGCCGGTGTCAGCGCACGGATCGAACGGTCGATGCGTTCCTGTTCCTTCGCGGACCACATGCGAACGTCACACCACAGTTGCGCTTGCGCTGCAACGGTATTGGTCGTGGTTCCGCCACTGATCACGGACGGCACCACCGACGTTCCCGCCGCCGGGTCCGCGAGCTCCACCACGGCCTGAATCTGATGTGCGAGCTCAACTACAGCGTTCACACCTCGCTCCGGTTCCAGTCCGGCGTGTGCAGCGCGTCCCTCGATGTCGACGCAGTACAGCGACATACCCTTGCGCGCGGTCTTCACCGCGCCGTCGGCGGCGGCCTCGAGTACCAGCACAGCGTCGACCTGACGGGCTTGCTCCTCGATCAGTGCGCGTGAGGTCGGGGAGCCGATTTCCTCGTCGGAATTGAGGAGCACGACCACCCCGTCGAGCGACGGAAGCGATGCGAGCGCATGGAAGAGCTGGACGATGCCGGCCTTCATGTCGAAGACTCCGGGTCCGGTGGCGATGTTGTCGGTGACCGACCAGGGCAACTCCGCGAGCGTTCCGAGCGGCCAGACGGTGTCGAAATGGCCCAGGAGCATCACCTTCGGCTCCGCGCCGAACGACCAACGCAAGTGCTGGCGTCCGTCGATACGGATACGTTCGGGGGCGCTTCCGAGATGGCGTTCGCCGATGTCGGCCACCACGTCCGCACATGCATCGACTGCGCCGAGGTCGGAACTGGGCGACTCGGCGGTTACCAGCGCCGCCAGGTCCGCCACCATTGATTTCTTGTCCACTCCGACGCTCTCCTGTCACCGACTTGCAACTTCGCAGTCAAGCTTGGCCGAAGCGACCCTGTCGGATCTTGTCCAAGACTCCTGTCCTTCGGGCTCGGATTCGTCGTGCGTCACGAACAGCTGGGTGTGACAAGCAACTGTGTGTCATCAAGCAGGTGTGTCAGGTACCGATCTCTGTTCGGGCGGCAAACAGCTCAGGGAAGAAGCTCAACTCCAGCGCACGTTGCAGGAACCCGGCACCACCACTCGAACCGCCGGTCCCCTTCTTCATGCCGATCACCCGCAGCACCGTCCGAAGGTGCCGGAACCGCCACAGCTGAAAGCTCTCCTCGAGGTCGACCAACTCCTCGAATGCCTCGTAGGCCGTCCAGTGCTGTTCGACGTTCTCGTAGATTGCCTTGACCAGCGGAATCAGCTCGTCGTTGCGCACGTAGGGCGCGCTGACGTCTCGTTCGAGAGCCGACGCCGGAACGTCGTAACCCTGCCGAGACAGGTACCGCCAGAACTCGTCGTACAGCGTCGGCTCTCCGAGCAGGGTCTCCAACAATCGATGGGCGGACGGATCCGATTCGAACACCTTCAGCATGCCGGCGTTCTTGTTCCCGAGCACGAATTCCACGGCGCGGTACTGGTACGACTGGAACCCCGACGAGTTGCCGAGAACGCCCCTGAACTCCGCATACTCCGCCGGCGTCAGTGTCGCCAACACGGACCACTGTTCGGTCAGAGTGGCCTGGATGTGTTTGACGCGTGCGATCCGCTTGAATGCGACCCGAATGTCGTCGGCAGCGATCGCTGCTCTGGCCGCCCGTATCTCGTGGAGAAACAGCTTGAGCCACAACTCGCTGGTCTGGTGCTGAATGATGAACAAGAGTTCGTCGTGGTGTTCCGGCTCGCTCACCGGATGCTGCGAATCCAGGAGGGTATCGAGTCCGAGGTAGGCCCCGTAACTCATCTTCTCGGAAAAATCGGTGACGACGTCGTCTTCGATCTTCCGTGTGCCGTCCGTTGCCGACATCTTCAGTCTCCTTCTCAGAATTTCGCCGGGGTCTGCGGAACGATCATGGCCACCAATGCGGCAGCGCTCGTCGCTCCGACCAGGACTCCGAATGCAGCCATGTACGAGAACTGGTCCACCATCCATCCCATCACGAGCGGGGTGATGAAACCGGCGAACTGACCACAACCGTTGATCAAACCCATTCCGGAACCGAGGAATTCGGAAGGAAGTGCCCGCAACGGCATCGCGAAGATCGACATCGAACACAGACCGCTGATGCCTAGAGCCAACGTCTCGTAGAACGTGAACATCGCGACGGTGTCAGCGGTGGTCATCAGGAACAACAGGACTGCCGACGTGGCCATACACGGAACCAGAAGAATCCGAGCCCGGTCGTGGAAGTACTTGTCCACCAACCGCCCGCCCACAATCGTGGCCAGCGCCGTGACGATGAAAGGGATCGCGGCAAAGATTCCCGTGTCGATCAGCGAGAGTCCCTTGTCGTTGAGCAGATAACTCGGCACCCAGGTCATCAGACCGTACGCGGACATGTTGGCCAGGCAGAACAGAATTGCGAACTTCCACACCGACGCGGACTTAAACACCGCGGCGCGAGAGTGCTCGCTCGCCAGAGGTTGCAGCGCAGCCTCAGGATCTTCCGAGATGTCCGTGTCCAACGGTGCCGGCAGCACCAACCACACCACCGTGCCGATCACAGCGCCGACGATGGCCACCAGCCAGAACGCGTCACGCCACCCCACGGCCATGAGGACCGGCGCGATGATCAGCGGTGCGACGCCGGGGCCGAGGTTGTTGGCGCCGAGCATGAAACCCATCGCGGTCGCTCTGGTTTTCGGACGCGTCCGCTCAGCCAAAGCCTTGAACGACGCCGCCGGAAAGAGCCCCTGGCTGATACCGAACATCGCACGCATGACCATCAGCGAGATGAGACCCCACGCGAACCCGGTCAACGCGGTGAACACCGACCACAGGATCAACGCCACGATCAACAGTGGCCTGGGTCCGAAGCGGTCGGCCAACATTCCGCCGGGGACCTGCCCGAGCATGTAGAAGATCGCGAAGACCGAAACCACACCACCCAACTGCGTACTGCTGAGCGAGAATTCGTCGCCGATCATCGGAAGCGCAAGCCCGATCATGACGCGATCCACCATGTCGATCAACCAGATAGTACTGAGCAGCCCCACCGTAACGGTGGTTGTGCGACGAATCGACCTGTTGTCCAACATGTTTCGAACCGAACCGCCGGTCCCCCGCGATGATTCTTCCACTGTGACGCGTTCCGCCTTCATCAAGCCTCCCGAATTGTCTTGTGCCGCATGGACTAGAACATTGAAAAGACTGATGAAGTGTGACAGCGAACACGTCTACCGCATTGGTCCGTTTCACCAATACCTGAAGCAACGTTTGGTCGGTCGGAACATGTTCTGCCCCAGTAGATGACAAATGCCGCCGACGCACACGGCGTCGGCGGCATTTCGCGATAGAGTCGCTACTTCATCACGTGCGATTGGCGACTGCCACGATCGTCGAGACGCCTGCGGCTGCAAGCCGAGCATTGACAGTGATCAGGCCGAGAATGTCGTCGACGCTGCCGAGTGTGTGCGAAATCGTACGATCCGAAATCCGTCGTGAGCCGGGAACAGCCTCGGCGAGTTCAGCTCCCGTAGTGGTGGGGTGAACGATCTCGAGGGTCCATTCGTCACGCAGCTCGACCGGCTTCAGTGTGTCGGCCTTGCGCACTGCGCGCTCGGCGCCTGCTCGGATCTGCTCGCACGCCAGCGACGGCGGCAGCGAATTGGTTGCCGACCATCCGTGTGCCTTCTTGACCTCGACGGTCTCGGTTGTCGGCGAGGCCGCGTCCACCAAGCCACAGATGATGTCGTCACCCGTCACGAGACCGACGGGAACGCCCTGGGTGGCAGCGTAGAGGGTGTTGACGTCGGTCTCGGAGACGGACTTGCCGTCGAGGCGGACGTCGGCGAACAAACTCGAGAACGTGTGCGCCAGGACGCCGGGTCCACCAGCTGGTGCGTGATAGCCGACAAACAGGGCGACGTCGTGATCCGACGTCATTCCCTCGGCCATGCACTGCATCTTGGGTGATCCGAAGATCAGGCGCGCCCGTGGATCCAGATCGGCGTGAAGCAGGTTGTCCATCGTTCCGTGGCTGTCGTTGACCAGGACACTCGTCGCACCGGCGTCGAACGCACCGGCGATCGCAGCATTGGTCTCGGCGGTCATGAGCATCTGCGCACGGTGGTAGCCGCCACCGCCGCGGATCGTCTGATCGAGCGTCGCGATACCCGCGATACCCTCCATGTCCACCGAAATATAGACGTGCATTCCTGTCCTCCATCGATCTCAATCGGCTGAATTGATAACTTCGCTTTCACCTTCACACTCGACTGCATTCGTTTCTTGTCCGGTCGAACGGTGAGTCGGCCTCCATTTGGGACGTTCACACCAGAATCCGATACCCGAGCCGTGAAACCATCGGGACATTCGCCGGGCCAGGCGGTTCGACCAACGACAGGAGTGCAGCGCTGATGCAGGTCCACGACATCGTGTTCACCGGCGGCCGCGTCGTCGATCCCGCATCGGGGACCGACGAGGTTCGGGGCATCGCGATCACCGACGGCAAGGTCTCGGCGTGGGGTCACGACGCGATCGAGGCTCGGCAGACGATCGACGTGACCGGTCAGGTGATCTGCCCCGGATTCATCGACCTGCACAGCCACGGACAGGAAATCGCCGAGCAGCGACTTCAAGCGTTGGACGGAGTGACGACGGCCCTCGAACTGGAGGCAGGCGTCATTCCTGTTGCGAAGGCATATGCGCGTGCCGGTGCCGAGGGGCGCCCGATCAACTACGGCTACGCGACGTCGTGGGCGCACGCCCGCATGATCGAACTCTCGGGCGCCGATCCCGATGGCGACATCAGGACTCTCCTGCACCATGTCGGTTCCCCGAGCTGGCAGGGAGAACCGACCGCCTCCCAGCGTGCACACATTCTCGAACTCCTCGAAAACGATCTGGCTGCAGGCGCTCTCGGCATCGGCGTGGTGGTCGGATACGCCCCGAAATCCGATCCGGCCGAGTACCTGCAGGTGGCGGATCTCGCGGCCCGAGCCGGTGTTCCCACCTACACCCATGCGCGCCCACTCATTTCGGCCGACCCGTCGAGCCCGGTGGACGGCGCCGTCGAAATCGCCCGTGCAGCAGCCGAAACCGGCGCGCACATGCACTACTGCCACGTCAACAGCACCTCGGGAATGCACGTCGACCATGCACTGTCCGTGGTGGCTCAGGTCCAGGCAGCCGGATCTCGCGTCACGACAGAGGCGTATCCGTACGGGTCAGGGTCCACGGCCGTCGGAGCTGCGTTTCTCGATCCAGACAAGCTGCATCTGATGAATCTGACACCCCGATCGCTGACTTTCGTGCCCACCGGTGAACGTATCGCGGACCGCAAGCAGCTGGAACATCTTCGGGCAACGGACCCCGGCGGACTGGTACTGGTGGAGTTCCTCGACGAGAACGACACCGTGCAGCGCGAATTCCTCGAACGAGCGATGACTTTCGACCGCGCCGCCATCGCGAGCGACGCGATGCCACTGACCTGGCCAGGTCGTACCGCAGCGGACGCGTTGCAGTGGCCACTGCCGGAGAAGGCGCTCGGCCATCCCCGCGGCGCCGGCACCTATGCGCGAGCGATTCGTACGCTCTACCGCGAGCGTCAACTGCTGTCGCTGTCGGAGATCATCGCGCGCTGCTCGTTGATCCCCGCGCAGATTCTGGAGGAGTCGGTTCCCTCGATGGCGACGAAAGGTCGGATCAGCCCCGGTAGCGACGCGGACATCCTCGTTTTCGACCCCGAGCGAATCACCGACAACGCCACCTACATCGACGGCACCCGTCCCTCCACCGGAATCAGCCGCGTGCTGGTCGGCGGCGTACCCGTCGTCGAAGGCGGTGCCGTGGTCCAGGACGCGTTGCCCGGTCGCCCGGTACGCCGCTCGTAGCCGGATCTCGTTCTGACCTGCATAGTTCTGACAGAAAGTCACCACACATGAACACATCGTCTGCAATCAACGGCACAATCGATGCCATGACGGATTTCGCGAACCCCCCGATCGGTTGGCAGCACAAGGCATTCGGCACCGACCTCGAAGGTCGCGACGGCTCCGACCTGGAGCCACTGGGGATCTCTGCGCTCGACGGCAACCTCCTGCTACCCGTGATGACACTCGATCGTGCAGCGATCGCGCACAATGTCGACCTCATGGCGCAGTTCTGCTCCGATCACGATGTGGATCTGGCGCCACACGCGAAGACCACGATGAGCCCCGAATTGGTTCGTCGGCAACTCGACGCCGGGGCTTGGGCGATGACGGCGGCAACCGTTGCGCAGGCACGCATTCTGCGTGAATTCGGTGTGGACACGATCATCATCGCCAGTCAGGTGCTCGATCCCGCCGGCATTCGGTGGATCTGCGACGCCCAGGCCACCGACCCCGATTTCTTCGTCACCACCCTCGTGGACTCGGTCGAGAGCGTCCGCCTGATGGAGCAGTTGATCGCGAAAGTCTCACCGGCCAGCCGTATCCGGGTTCTCGTCGAACTCGGCTACGACAGCGGACGCGCGGGCGCTCGCACTGTCGAGCAGGCACTCGACGTCGCACGCGCAGCATCGCAGGCACCTTCGTTGATTCTCACCGGAGTCGAGGGGTTCGAGGGCATGATGCCCGGAGCCTCGGTAGCAGCCCGCCGTATCTCCGTCGATTCGTATCTCAAATCCGCGCGGGTTTTCACGGAAATCTGTGTTGCCGAGAACCTCTTCGAGAACAATTCTCCGAAGGCTCCCCGGCCACTGGTCACTTTCGGCGGCAGTGCGTTTCACGATCTCGTTGTACGCGAACTGGCCGGACGGTGGGCACTCGACAACGGTGTACGCGTCGTGCTGCGCAGCGGTTGCTACATCACCCACGATCACGGTCTCTATGCCGAGACTTCGCCATGGGCAGACGGACCACGAACCCTGCAGGGAGCCGCAGAGGTCTGGGGCGTAGTGCTCTCCATTCCTGAACCCGGCCGCGCGATCCTGGGCTTCGGCCGCCGCGACGTCGGTTCCGACGCAGGCTTTCCCATAGTCCTGTGGCGCCGACGCGACGGATCCAACCGATCAGCGCGAGAACTGACCATCACCGCGCTCAACGACCAGCACGCGTACGTCGACGTTCCGGCTGACTTCGACGTGAAGGTCGGCGATCTGCTCGGTTGCGGAATCTCGCATCCCTGCACCACGTTCGACAAGTGGTCACTGATTCCCGAGGTCGATTCGGATTACCGCGTCGTCGGCACGGTGCACACCTACTTCTGAGGGGCCGGTTGCGGTAATCCGGCGTCAGTCGTCCTTCGGGTCACGCGGCAATTCGACGCGGAACGTCGTCCCCTGCCCGAGGGAGGTCTCGACGCTGACGGTTCCGTCGTGCGCTGCAACCAAAGCCGAAACGATGGACAGGCCGAGACCGGCGCCCCCGGTCTCACGGGTGCGAGAGGTGTCGGCGCGGTAGAAACGCTCGAAGATCCGCGCGGCATCCTCGTCACTCAAACCCTGACCGGTATCCGAAACCTCGACCACCGCGGAGTTCTCGGTCGTACCGACACGAACGGTGACCTGCGCATCCGGCGGAGTGTGTTTGATCGCGTTGCCCACCAGATTGGCGACTACCTGACGCAGCCTGGCCTCGTCACCCTGCACTTCGGGCAGGCCCGGGCCGCCGGTCATCTGAAGTTCGACAGTTCGATCCGGTGCGATCGCTCGTGCCGCCTGTACCGAATCCGCCGCAACTGCAAGCAGATCCACCGGCTTGTTCTCGAGTGGACGCTGTTCGTCGAGTCTTGCCAGCATGAGCAGATCTTCGACCAGAAGTCCCATCCTCGACGCCTCGCCCTCGATCCGGTTCATCAGCGTTTCCGTATCCGTCATGGCGCCTTGGCGATACAACTCGGCGAACCCACGAATAGTCGTCAAGGGTGTGCGCAACTCGTGGCTCGCGTCGCCGACAAACCTACGCATCTTCTCCTCGGAACGCCGTGCTGATTCCTCCGAAGCCTCGGTCGCGGCAAATGCGTGTTGAATCTGCGCGAGCATTCCGTTGAGCGCCACCGACAGTCGGCCGACCTCGGTGCGGTCGTCACGCTCCGGGACCCGTCGATGAAGGTCGCCGGCGGCAATGGCAGCGGCAGTTTCCTCAACCTCGACCAGCGGACGAAGGCTCCGACGAACCACGAAATACGCTGCGCAGCCGAGGATCAGCAGGACAACCAGGCCGATGCCGAGTTGCAGGCCGACCAAGTCGTCGACGGTCTGTTCGATATCCGTCAGTCGCACACCGATAGTCGTGGTCGTGCCGTCGCGAACCGTCGTGAGAACTCGCCAGTTCACGTCCGAACCGTCGCTCGATCCGACGGTGATCGGGCCGTTGGTGGAATCTTTCGACAGGTCGGGTTCGGTTGTCGTCGACTTGTCGTTGAGAGTGAACACCTTCCCGTCCGGGGTCACCGTCCGAACGAAGAAGGGACTGGGCGGACGAGTTTGCGGACCGACATCGCTGGGTGGCTGCAAATCTCTGGTGTGCGGCTTTGCCCAGCCGTCGACCGCCTCGTACAGCGTTTTGTCGGTTCGCTGGGTCAGTGAATTCTCGAGAGCAGAAGTGACCGCGACGCCAGACGCCAACAGACCCAGTGCCGCCAACACCAGCAAGGCCGCAACCAGGGTGAAGCGCAGCGGCAGTGAATGGAGACGGAAACGACCCCGCTTCGGAAGCTGATCGTTTTCCGCGGCGGCGATCATTGCCGCGGTTCACGCATCACGTAGCCGACCCCACGCAATGTGTGAATCAGCGGTGTCTCCCCCGTATCCACCTTGCGCCGCAGGTAGGACACGTAGGACTCGACAACTCCGACCTCCCCGCCGAAGTCGTAGTTCCAGACGTGGTCGAGAATTCGAGGCTTACTGAGAACCGTCCCGGCGTTGACCATGAAGTATCGGAGCAGTGTGAACTCGGTGGGCGAGAGTGCAACCAACTCACCCTTCTTCCAGACCTCGCGGGTGTCGTCGTCGAGTTCGATGTCGGCGAACTTCACCCGCGGCGACTGCTCCGGTGCGACACCGCGGCCGGCGCGGCGCAGGATGACCCGCAACCTCGTCACGACCTCTTCGAGGCTGAACGGCTTGGTCACGTAGTCGTCCGCGCCGAGGGTCAGGCCGCTGATCTTGTCGTCGAGCGAATCCTTCGCCGTCAGAAACAGGACCGGTGCGTCCACACCGTCGGCACGGAGGCGTCGAAGCAGACCGAAGCCGTCCATCCCGGGCATCATGACGTCGAGAACAATCGCGTCGGGACGGAATGTCCGCGCGACGTCCAGACCTTGGGCTCCGCTCGAAGCAGTCGCCACCTCGAAACCCTGGAATCGGAGGCTCACGGAGAGCAACTCCACGATGGTGGGTTCGTCGTCGACGACGAGGATGCGGGCTTCGGGGGTCTTGTCGGTCACGAGAACCATCTTCTCCCCTGCCACTGGATTCTCGCTGTATGTTCCCTGGGAGCTTCCTGTGAACGGCTGAGTGCAGGCGAAAAGCTGGGGTACAGGCCCACGAACCGGAAGGATGCGGCATGTCACTTCCTCCACTGTGGAACATGGAATGCTTGACCTGGCGTATTCCTCTGTTCACCAACAACTCCGATCCCGGCGAGGATCCCGGCTTGGCGCCACCGGAGTCTTGGGCACAAGCCCTCGCGGCTGTAGCCCAAGATCTGCGTTGCCTGCGATTCGGAGCTGAAGTTGTTGTCGATCGTCTGATCTGGGAATTTTCGATCAACAGCGACTACAACGTCACGATCGGCTGGCAAGGCGCACGTGACATCGGCGGATTCAGCCACTTCAACGCACTGTCGATGGATACTGCATTCGCGGACGCTTCGGTGTGGGTCGCCGATATCGTTCAGACCAAATTGGCCGGCTACGACTTCGTTCAGTGGCCGAGCCGAGGGCGCCATCTGCTTGTTCCTCGACTTCGAGACGGGGAACCGGTGTGGATGGATCCGCACGGCGATGCGACGATCAGTCGTATCGGCGAGTTGTGCAAAAATTCGACGAATTATGCAGCAACGTAGCCCAGTTCAAGTCGCTCAGCTCTACGGTCCTGTGGCGTCTGCGGTGGTCGGCGGTGTGGTAGCCGCGTACGCAGTGGCCGAGTCCCGAGTTGACGACTTCTCGTTCTCCGACGACGGCCTCACCTCGGTGGTGATCACGCCGCAGTGGGCGGGAGCAACTGCCGCTGTGGTTGCGGTGGTCGGTGTTGCGCTACTACATCGCTGGGGACGTGGCGGACTCGCGAGTGTCTTCGCCGCAGTTGGCGCCCTCGTCATCGCGTTACCAGCATTCGTCCCTGTCTCCGCCTCGATATCGGTGACCCTGAACGCAATGGGAGCCGGCACTTTCCTCGCGGCGGCGGCATATCCGACGAAGAGTCACCGCGCAGCACAAATTGCTCTCGCACTCGGGGTGACCGCGACGACCCTGTACTTCGGCGCCGCAGACTTGTGGCGCGATCGCATCGCAAGGTGGTCGCTCACACTTCCGGGCGATACCTACCCCGTGCCGTCCACGGTTCCCGTCTGGATACTGCTCGCTGCAACCCTTCTGGTAGCCGGAGTCGCCTTGGTCGCACGATCAGGTCAAGAGACGGACGACGTCGACACACGCCTGGCGACTTTGGGAGTTGTTCTGCCCCTGGCATTCACGGCCCTGTATGCGTGGTTGGGCTCGACGTCGACATCGCCTGGGTCCTGGGTGACGGCGGTGGTGATCGCAGTTGCCATTACCGTCGCACTGGCTTGGCGTTTGCCGCAACACGACGGCCGCTTCATACTCGCCGGACTCGCAATCGGCGCGGTTTCGATCAGCTCGATTTCCTTTTCATCCGACTGGACTTGGGCGGTGCCCGCGGTGGGTGCTGCGCTGGCGCTGGGCGTCGCCGTCGGCTGGAAAAGACCAATGCCCCAACTCGGGCTGGGACTGCTTGCCGTGACCGCACTCTCGGGATTGCTGGATGCCGCCCTGACCACGGTCGCCGATGTCTTCGTCCTCCCGCTTGCGCTGGGACTGGCCGTCGCGTCATGCATGCCTGTTGCCGTCGGAGCGGTCGCGAGCGGGTCGGTACTTCCCTTCACTCTTACCTTGTTCTCGGTTTCAGCGACCTTCCTGGACCCTGTCTCGCAGGAATTCGGGTGGTCGACCGCTCCGCTCGAGGAACACGGTCCGGCCGCCGTGCCCACGCCGATTCCATTGACTGTTCTCGCTGCGACGGCGACGATCGTGGTGGCCATGTCGACCATCCATCTGAAGAGAGTTCGAACGGCTGTGGTGACCTAAATCGCCAGCTGATCGGGTCGGAACGCAGAATTCTGTTGCTATGGTTGGGTGGTCAACGACGACATCCGGACGAGCGCACCGTACCCGGCCAGCGAAAAGACGGTGCCTTGGGAGTTGTTCACCATGGCATGGATCGTGCTCGTCATTTCCGGACTTTTCGAAGCTGTCTGGGCTACCGCGCTGGGTAAGTCCGACGGATTCAGCAAGATGTCACCCACCGTTGTCTTCATCCTCGGCCTGATCGTCAGTATGGCCGGCCTCGCGTATGCAATGCGCACCCTTCCCATCGGAACTGCGTACGCGGTCTGGGTCGGCATCGGCGCCGCCCTGACCGTCGGATACGCGATGATCACCGGCGCGGAGTCCACGTCAGTCGTCAAGATTCTGCTGATCCTCGGCATCGTCGGTTGTGTGGTCGGTCTGAAGGTCCTTCACTGACCGGCGATCCTGATGAGTGTTTGTGTGTTACCGGTTACAGTTAACGCATGAAACTGCTGGAGATGCTCACGCTTCCCCTACGCGCGGGCATTGCAGCCGCAGAGATCAGTTTGGGTATCGCCGAGCTGACGGTGACTACCGTCCGTATCGCCGTCGGTAATACCGGTGCCGTGACGGCGGGTGCTGCAGGCCTGGCCAGCCCTCGCGGACCCATGCAGATGATCCAGCAGTTGTCATCGCTTACTGCAGACGATCGGCCCATCGGGCAGGCCTTGGCCCCCGGTGGGCCGCTCGATCGCCTTCTCTCACCCGGCGGCCCGGTCGACAAACTGACTGCACCCGACGGCACTCTCGAACGACTTCTCGCTCCCGGCGGACCACTCGAAAGACTTCTTGCTCCCGGCGGACCGCTGGATCGGGTGCTCGCCGAGAACGGCGCCTTGGAACGGTTGCTCGCCCCGGACGGTCTCCTCGACCGAATGATGGCGGAGGACGGTCCGCTGGAACGACTGACCGCACAGGACGGTGCCGTCGAACGCCTGACTGCCAAGGACGGTGTCATCGATCGCGCACTGGCCGAGAACGGCATCCTCGAAACGCTCTTGGCGGAGAACGGCGCCTTCGAACGGCTCATCGCCGAAGGCGGCCCGCTTGACCAGATCGTTGCACTGTCCGATACGTTGACTTCGCTCGCTCCCAACCTCGAGAGAATGAGCGCCAGCATCGAGGTACTGCAGGAAACAGTCGGAATCCTCAGTGCTGCAGTCGGTCCACTCGGAGAACTGGCCGGCAAGCTTCCCAATCGCTGGCTCAAGAGCAAGGGCGAACGCCCAGGGCCGGACCTTCCGATCGAATCGGCATAACAAACGGTTACTCGCCGATTACGTGGTCAGTTGTTGATCACGATGTTGAGATTGATGATGATTCCGCCGAAAGTCAGAATCGTGTTGGCCAAGCCAACGGTCATTCCACTGTTCAGAGCCGCGATCAGTCCGTTCATCGTCGTATCCCCTTCACTGTCTGCGGGTTACGCGTACAAGATTGTGCGCTGGCGCTGACAATAGGCCAAGTTCGCGACCTGCGCGCCATTGCGGAGAAAACTTGTACCGCGGTCGCAGTTTCCGCGTTAACTGTTGCAGGACAACGCAATTCCATACTCGGCGCACTACCCGCAAATGACTGAACCAAACATCACGATTAGGCATACGTATCCCACCCGCATAACCGTCTGCCCCACCAGACACTTGTCCACCCAAACAGAGTGCACAACAGTTAGTCCGGTGCAACAATAAGACGAATCGGACATGCCTGCGACGTGATGGGGAAGGGTGGTTGAGACAATGACGGCGCCGCGCATTGCCAGAGAACACCGCGGCCCTACCGGGGGCCGAAATTCTGCGTCGCAGGACAGCCTGGACGCCGCCTCGGACGCCCTGCAATCGCTGTACGCGCACCTCGATCCACATGCCCAGGCCGAGCAATTTCTCGAACAGGTCTGCAAACACGCCGTCGATCTCATCGCCGACGCCGACATGGCCGGAATTACCATCGGCGGTTCGGATTCGACATTCCGAACCGTAGCCGCCACCCATCAACTCGTTCGCACCGTCGACTCGATCCAATTCCGACTGGACTACGGACCGAGTGTGACGTCGTCACGCACGGGCACGGTTGTACGTGCGCATGCCAGCGAAGCCCACAGCCGGTGGCCTCAATTCGCAAGCGCGGCAAAAGCAGTCGGCGCCGTCAGCTTTCTGTCGATGCCATTGCCCGGTAGAGATCGCCCACTGGGAACCCTCAATCTCTACAGCCATGACCTCCGAGGCTTCACCGGCGCCGACGTGGCATTGCTCCAACTGTTCGCCGTCACCTCGTCCTACGCACTGCACAGCTCGCAGCGCCTCGACATCGCCAGAAAGCACGCGATGGACCTCGAGCGTGCACTCGAATCGAGAGGCGTCATCGAACAGGCCAAGGGCATCATCATGGGCACCCACCGCGTCGACGCCGACCGCGCCTTCCGCATCCTCATCCAGGACTCACAGCGCAGCAACGTCAAACTGCGAGTGATCGCCCAGCAGTACATCGACGGCGCGATCGATCCGCGCCAGGCCACGAACAAGCCTGAGACCAACTGAACCCGGCAAACACAGTGCTTCGGCAACCACAGCGCTTCGGCAAACACAGAGGCACCCACCAGAATCTTGGTGAGTGCCTCTACTTTCGGAGCCTCCTGTCGGGATTGAACCGACGACCTTTCGCTTACAAGGCGAGTGCTCTACCACTGAGCTAAGGAGGCGAAGACCGACGCGTTGCCGCGACTGACTTTGCGGAGCCATCATATCCAAGCCGTCACGGTGGCCGCGCCCGGGTCACGTTAGATAGCGTGGGCCCCATGCGCAACTCCCACTCCGCCCCCTGATGGCGAAATTCACCGAAGCACTCACACGCCTGACGGGAAACCGCCAAGCCACCGTCGACACGGTCACGTCGGCTCCCGCGCCGCTACAACCGATCGACCTCACAGACGACGCCGTCGTCGCAGAAGTTCTGGACCTGGCGGTTCGGGTCGGCGAAGTCCTCCTCGCCTCCGGGACCGCGGCCATGGACACGGCGGAGCAGGTGCAGTTCATCGCCGCCACCTACGGCCTTGCTCAGTGTGACGTCGACGTCACTTACAACTCGATTGTGCTCTCTGCCTATCGTGGCCCGACGCGACCGCCGGCGAGCACGATGCGCATCGTCCACTACCGCTCGATGGACTTCACGCGACTGGCGGCTGTAGACCGTCTGACGCGTCGTATCCGCCGTGAGGCGATCACACCGGACCAAGCGCACGACGCACTCACAGCCATCACGACGGCGCCGCACCCGTACAACCGATGGACCGCAACCATGGCCTGGGCAGCGATGGCGGCTTCGGTCTCCGTCCTGCTCGGCGGCGGGTTCCTTGTTGCCACAGTCGCGTTTCTGACGACGATGGTTATCGATCGGGTCAACCGCGTACTGAACCGGTTCGGGTTGCCGTTCTTCTTCCAGCAGGTAGTCGGTGGTCTCATCGCGGCTGCGCCCGCCGCGACGCTCTATACCTTTCAGGATCAGCTGGGGATCAGTATCCGGCCGTCGCTGGTGATCGCGGCCGGAGTGGTCGTCTTGCTGTCGGGGCTGTCTCTGGTGGGCTCGGTCCAGGACGCGATCATGGGTGCGCCGATCACGGCTGTAGCGCGATTCTTCGAAGTGGTGATGATGACGGGCGGCATCATCGCGGGTGTCGCGATCTCACTGCGAATGACCGGGATGTTGGGTTCGACGCTTCCACCGATCAACGTGGAAGTATCGACCATCACGCAGTTGCCGATCCTGATGCTCTCCGGCGCGTGTGCGTCGGTCTTCTACGCTCTTGCCTGCTACGCCGAGCGGCGTGCACTCACCGCGGCATTCCTGGGCGGCGCGGCCGGCAGCGGTGTGTCGATCTTCGTGCAAACACTCGACGTCGGCCCCGTGATCGCCGCAGCGATCGCGGCGACCGTCGTCGGTCTTGCCGGTGGTCTGATGGCTCGCCGCGCCCTGACGCCTCCGCTGGTCGTCGCGGTCGCAGGCATCACTCCCCTGCTCCCCGGTCTGTCGCTGTACCGAGGCCTGTACGCGCTGCTCAACGACCAGGTACTGATCGGTCTGACTGCCTTGCTCTCGGCATTCGGTATCGGCTGCGCCCTGGCTGCTGGCGTGACGCTCGGCGAATGGGGAGCGCGAACTCTGCGTCGTCCACGAATCCTGATGCGCGTGGACTCGCTACGCCGACCGATGGTCCGCAAGCGCAAACGCCGCGTTCCCGTCACCGAGAAGTAAGAGAGATTCAAGCAGAAAGAGCTGGGCACCTGACGGTGCCCAGCTCTTTCGGTTCACTCGGGGGTTTCCGAGCAGTGAGAGAATCAGCTCTCGACTGCGTGCTTTCCGCCGGCAGCCTGATCGGCTTCCATGGCCTCGCGCAGGCTCTTCGGACGCATGTCGGTCCAGTTCGCCTCGACGTATTCGAGGCACGCCTTGCGGCTGTCTTCACCGAACACCACGCGCCAGCCGGCGGGGACCTCGGAAAACGTGGGCCACAGCGAGTGCTGGTCCTCGTCGTTCACCAGCACGTAGAAGCGGCCGTCTTCGTCATCGAAAGGGTTAGTGCTCATCTCGCCTCACTCGTCACGTACGTGTCTTGTGCGCCCAGACTAGCAAGCGCACCAGTTCGGTTCTGGTGGCTCAGCACCGACGCCAGAATCTCCCCCGCCCGCACTGCCACGTTCGACAGCAGCGACGACGTCAATCCGTGAGTCTGTTCTGTCCCACCCTGCAGATAGATACCGCCTGTCACGTCCTCCGTTACAGCCAGTCGATAATCCCGACTGACGTTACGCGGAACGGACGAATCCGGCACGAGTTCACCCAACAAATTGTCCAGCGGTGCCGGGGTGAAACCCGTGGCCAGAATGAGTGCGTCGCACGACAGCGTGTCGGTCAAACCGTCGAGGTTGCTGCGGACGGCCAGTTCGATGCCGGATTCGGTCTCCACGGCACTCGTGATCTCCGAGGCCCGACGCATGAACAGTCGCCTCGGCCCGCGAACCATCTCCTGATATTCGGTGGCATAGAGCTTGTTGATCAGTTCGATGTCGACGACCGAGTAATTGGTACTGCGGTGCAGATCGAGAAGTCGACGTCGTTCCGCGGCGTCGGCGCCGTGCAGTTGATCGACGGCTTCGGGATCGAAGATGCGATTTGCGTACGGGCTGTCGTCTGCCGGGCTGTAGCCGTAGCGGGCAAAAACACTGTGGACTTCGGCGTTCGGGTAGTTCGCGTGCAGGTAGTCGACGATCTCCGCGGCACTCTGACCGGCGCCGAGAACAACGAACCTGTTGTGCACGGGCTCGGGCATTGCTTCGAGGTGGAAGAGGAACTGGTGATTGTGGAAGCACCGGGACGACGGCGTTGCCCACTCCGGGATCCGCTCTTTCAGTCCGGCTCCGACGACGATGTTGCGCGCGATCACCGTTTCACCGTCGGCTGTGCGGACCGCAAAGCGATCGACAACGCCGTCGGAGTTCTTGATGCCCTCGACCCCGTCGACGGTTGTACCGAACTGCACATCCGCGTCGACTCGTCGAGCTGCCCAGCACAGGTAGTCGTTGAACTCGTGGCGCGTGGGAAAGAAGGTCTGGTGGTTGACGAAGTCGACCAGCCGCCCCTGCTCGAACAGATACGAGAAGAAGCTGTATCCGCTCTGTGGGTTACGGAACGTCACCAGGTCCTTCGGAAACGCGATCTGCATCGTGGCACCGTCGAGCAGCATCCCGGGATGCCACGCGAACTGAGACTGCTTTTCGAAGAACCGCGCATTCACCCGATCAACGGCTGCACAATTTGCATTGTGTTCTTCGACAGCGATGGCCAACGCGAGGTTGGCCGGACCGAACCCGACGCCGACGATGTCGACCACGGCGGGTTCGGCGCTGGAGTCTCTCGGTGATTCACTCATTACAGGTAGTCCATCCCCGACGGGACGACCTGATAAGGTCGCCAATCGATGTCCCGAAGTAAGTAGCAAAGGCTACCCTTAATGAGGTGAGGGTATCAATACTGTGAGCCCCCGTATAGCGGTCGACCCCGCGGAGCGATGCGACGTATGTCATAGTTTCGCCCCTTCACTCACGTCATCCCCATCGGCGATGGCCGCAGCCTCGATCACGTCGACCAGCTGACCTGCCCATTCACGGACCGCGCCCGCATCGACGCGGTCGGCACGGAACCCGAGAGTTGCAAAAACAGACCCTTCGCCCACCGGCTCGTAAAAACTCAACGTCAAATCCGCATCGGGCACTCCCACCGGAATCGGTACGAGAGAACCGAAGTCGCCGAGCCCGTCCAAATCCGCCTGTTGGTGATGGATCACCATCACCTGAGGTCTCATGGACGCCGGATTACCCAGAGCCTGCTCGACATACACATACGAGACGTCCTGATTGCTCAGCGCTTCCAGGTTGCCTTCCCTCACCCGACCGAGCAATTCTGCAAACGTCGGACTACCGGACGTATCCGTGCGCAGGAGAACAACATTGAAGAAGGATCCGATCATCGGTTCGAGACGGGGATCCGACCTGCCCGCAACCAATGAACCGATCGGAAGATCGGCACCCGCCCCAGCCTTCGTGAGAACGGCGGCCAGCGCAGCCTGAAGGACCATGAACATGCTCGTCCCGGTGCGCGCAGCCAGCGCGTCGATTCTGGCGTGCAGATCCGCGTCGATGTCGACAGAGACCACGTCACCCCGAGGTTCCGAGTCATCTTCCGGCAACGGAAGATTCACACTGGTCGGTATTCCGTCGAGCGCATCCTGCCAGTACGCAAGTTGCTTCGACGCACGGCTGTCGACGTCCAGGGGGTCTCCCAACAGCTCGTCCGACCACACGGTGTAGTCGGCGTACGTCAACGCAAGCTCGTCCCAGATCGGTTGATCTCCCTGCGACCTGGCTGCATAAGCAGAGACCAGATCTCCCAGCAGCGGCACTACGGACCACTCGTCGACGGCGATGTAGTGCATGACGAGAAGCAGTGTCCGAGAGCCGTCTTCACCGAGCACCAGATGAACCCGCAACGGCGATTGCTCACGCAGATCCATCGGAAGTTGGGCCAGTTCGAACACCACTCGACCCACATCGCCGGCGCCGACATCGACCACATCGACAGTCGGCCGCACCGATTCTCTTGCCACGACGATGCCGTCGACCTCGACGAAGGTGGTCCGCAGGGGTTCGTGCCGCGACGTCACATCGTCCAAGGCGTGCCCGAGAATCTCCGGATCGATCTTCGATTTCAGGGTCAGTGCCAGAGCGTGGCTTGCTTGCGGGTGCTCGCCGGCTGCGCGGAACAACTCCCACTGACGACGTTGCGGCGCAGACAGACCCATAGTCTCCGGACGCCTCGCCGCCGGCGCCAGGACCGGGCGTCCACCCTCCGAACGCGCAACGACTGCCGCCAACTCCGCAACGCTCGGTGCGTCGAACACGTCTCGAATACTGACGTCCACGCCGAACGCTTCACGAATGCGACCGACTAGTTTCATCGAAGCCATCGAATGTCCACCTAGTTCGAAGAAACTGTCGTGAACTCCGACGCTCGGGAGTTGCAATATCTCCGCGAAGGCAGCTGCAACCGTGGACTCCACGGCAGTGCGAGGAGCAACATCACCCGCCAACTCCGACCAGTCCGGAGCGGGCAACGCCTTGCGGTCGAGCTTTCCGTTGGGCGTCAACGGGAGCGGACCATCGAGAGCGACAACCATGGTCGGGACCATGTAATCGGGCAACGACATTGCAGCGAGATTTCGCACTGCCGTCGTGTCCACCACAGCACCGGGTTCGGGTGACACGTAACCGACCAGGCGCGTGATTTCGCCCTGCCGATCCGCGACGACCGTTGCCTGCTTCACCGAAGGATGGGCACTGAGAGCTCCGATGATTTCACCCAATTCGATTCGGAAACCGCGAATCTTGACCTGATCGTCCACGCGGCCGAGGAAGTCGATGTTCCCGTCCGAGCGCCACCGCGCTCGGTCGCCGGTGCGATACATGCGATCGCCCGCGGTGAAGGGATCGGCGATGAATCTCTGTGCCGTCAGATCGAACCGGCCCAGGTAGCCTCTCGCCAGGCCGCGTCCCGCGATGTACAGCTCGCCGGATACTCCCGGCGGAACCGGACGCAGTTGATCGTCGAGCACGTACGCCTGTTCGTTGGGGTCGGGGACTCCGATGGGCACAGCACCGTTCCAACCGGGTTCCGCCTGCCACAGAGTGTTGTTCACCGTGGCTTCGGTGAGTCCGTACGCAGCAAGCAAATTCAGCCGCTCCGCCCATCGCCCGATCAGCTCGGGCGGAACCGTCTCGGTTCCGACCAACACCGTGCAACCCTGCGGTACTTCACATCCCGCCGGCAGGGCGGCCAGCAACGAGGGAGGGATGATTGCATGAGTCACGCGATTGCTCGTCATGAAATCGGTCAACGCCGGGCCGGCCACTCGTGCGCTCTGCGGCACGATCACCAGGGTGCTGCTCGTGCACAGAGCCATCGCCAATTCGAATACCGCAACGTCGAAGCCGACCGAAGCAAACTGCATCACCACCGAACCCGGTACCAGTCGCATCCGAACCTCAGCTGTCGCAACAAGACTCGGAATACCGTCATGAGAAAGGACGGCGCCCTTCGGCTTGCCGGTCGATCCCGAAGTGTAGATGACATAGGCCGCGTGGTTGACGCCAACTGGTGGCCTGGGAGTTTCGACGATCGCTGCCTCTTCCAGTTCCGCAAGGATTAGCGGATCGTCCAAAAGGATTCGCTCGACGCCGGCCACATCCTCGATCCGCGAGCTTTCCTCCGAGGTGGACAGTAGTACCGAGGTGCGAGAATCGGTGAGCATGTAGGCGATGCGCTCGCTCGGGTGGCTCAGATCCAGGGGTAGATACGCTGCCCCCAGCTTGAGCACGGCGAGGACCGACGCGACCATCTCCACCGAACGCGGGACGGCAAGTCCCACCACGTCTTCGACCGAGACCCCGCGCCGATACAGCACGCCGGCTATCCGATCACATTGCTCGGAGAGCTCGCGGTACGTGGCCTGCCCCGCCTCGTCGCGCACCGCAATCGCCTCGGGTGTAGCAGCGACCCCACGCGCGAAGGCGTCGTAGAACGTTTCCTCCGGCACGTCGACGGCGGTGTCGTTGAACGAGGTGACAACCTGTTCGAGTTCGCCGGGCAAGAAGATGTCGATGTCGCCGATCTCAATGTCGGCCGATTCCACGACTGCCGCGATCACCGATTCCAATCGGTTCGAAATTCGCTGTGCTGTTTCGCGATCGAAGAGGTCGCTGCCGTATTCGAGTCGGACGTCGATGCAGCCTTCGTCGCCGAGGTACTCGGTGAAATTGAACACCAGATCGAACTTGGCCGTGTACTCCTCGAGTTCGAACGGATCCCCGCCCATCTCCTCGCGGCTGTGATAGCCGACCATGACCTGGAAAAGCGGGTTGCGTGCCAAGGTGCGCGACGGATTGAGGCGTTCCACCACAGTTTCGAAGGGAACGTCGGCGTTGGCGAAGGCCTCGAGGTCTCTCTCACGAACGCGATCCACCAGCTCCCGGAACGTCGGGTTACCTGACGTATCCGTGCGCAGCACAATCGTATTGACGAAGAAGCCGACCAAGTCGTCGAGCCCCTGTTCACTACGTCCGGCTACGGGAGCGCCGAGGGGAAGGTCCTCACCCGCTCCGAGCGCAGTCAGCAACGCCGCCGACGCCGCGTGCAGGACCATGAACATCGAACTCTGGCTCTCGCGCGCCAGGTCTCGCAGTGCGGCAGTTGTGTCCACACCCAACCGCGTTACCACTGCGCCACCGGAGAAACTCGGTCTGGCCGGTCGGCTCCGGTCGGTGGGAAGCAGCAGTTCTTCGGGGGCTCCGTCCAAACTCTTCGCCCAGAAGTCCAACTGCGTGCTCAGGACACTCGACGGATCGTCGGCGCTGCCGAGTAATTCCCGTTGCCACAGGGTGTAGTCCGCGTACTGAACCGGTAGCGGTTCGAACGCTGGCTCCTCGCCCTGAATCCGAGAGGAGTAGGCAGACATCAGATCGCGCAGGAACGGCCGATCGGACCATTCGTCCGTTGTGATGTGATGCAGGACGATCACGACGATTACGGCACCGTCTACTCGGATCAGACGGGCGCGAATCGGAATCTCGTTCGAAAGGTCGAACGGACGGCCCACTGCCACTGCAACTTCGCCGGCGACACCGGATTCCCGTGAATGAACTGTCTCGACCGGAACCTTCGCCGATTCGAGAATTATCTGTTCCGGTGTTCCGTCCACCAACCGGAACACCGTACGCAAGGATTCGTGTCGTCCAACGACGTCACCCAGCGCCGCGGCGAAGACGTCCGCGTCCAATGCACTGTCCAAGCGGAGCACGATCGGGAAGTTGTAGGCCGCGGAGTTCTCTTCCATCTGTCCGATCAGCCACAAACGCTGTTGAGCGGCAGAAAGTGGAAGGTGGTCCGGCCGCGGCTTCGCTACCAGCATCGGTCGCGTCGATCCCTGCTCGACCACAATGCGTTCCGCGAGTTCCGCGACGGTCGGCGCTTCGAAGAGATCACGCATGGTCAGACTGTTCGGAATGGCGATCCGAGCTCGACTGATCAGTTTGGTGGCCAGAAGCGAGTGCCCACCGAGGTCGAAGAAGTTGTCGTCGACACCGATGTCGTCCACATCGAGTACGTCGGAGAAGAGCTCACAGAGAACCTCTTCCGTGTGGTTCCGCGGTGCAATCGACTCCCCACTCCGCTCCCCCAGCACCGAATCGGCCGTGGGCAGCGCCTTGACGTCGAGCTTGCCGTTGACGGTCATCGGTAGAGACTCCACCTCGATCACCACGGCCGGAACCATGTAGTCGGGTAGGAGAACTCGCGCCTGCGCGCGGTAGTCGTGCACGGCGCCGAGTTGCACTGGTGTCACGTAGCCGACGAGCCTCTTGACTCCGCCCGCCCCGACGTCGACCACGACCGCTGCTTGCCGCACGTGCTCGTCGGATTCGAGAACGGAGACGATTTCGCTCGGCTCGATGCGGTGACCTCTGATCTTCACCTGGTCGTCGGTGCGGCCCAGGAAGTCCAGGTTGCCGTCAGCGCGTCGCCGCACCAGATCCCCGGTGCGGTACATACGTTCTCCGGTCCCGGCCGGATCTGCGACGAAGCGCTCGGACGTGAGCGCAAAGCGTCCGAGGTAGCCGCGAGCCAAACCGGCTCCGGCAATGTACAGTTCGCCGGCAACTCCATCGGGGACCGGGCGTAGCCAGCCGTCGAGAATGTGCGCGGCGGTGTTCCAGATCGGCTTGCCGACCGTCGGGGTGTCACTGTCGGTCGTTCCGCCGCCGAGAGTGTTGATCGTGTATTCCGTCGGACCGTAGAGGTTGTAGCCCACGGTTCCTTCGGTGTCGCGCAGCCTGTTCCACACCGAATCCGGAACGGCTTCACCGCCGAGCAGGACCAGCGGCGGACGGTGTTGTCCCACACCGTCGTCGAGCAGCCCGCTGTCGATCAGGTGCGTCGCGTAGGTCGGTGTCACGTTGACGACGTCGATTTCCTGTGCGTCGCAGTACGCAACGAGCGCCTCGGCATCACGACGCAGATCCTCGTCACAGATGTGGACCTCGTGGCCTTCCACGAGCCACAGAAGTTCCTCCCACGACATGTCGAAGGCGAAGGACACGGTGTGCGCGATCCGCAGGCGCCGGCTCGTCGCGGCGATCACCGGTTCGAAGATCGCCTCGCGGTGGTTGAACTGCATGTTCGTCAAGCCGCGGTAACCGGTGACCACGCCCTTGGGCTTGCCGGTCGAACCGGAGGTGTAGATGACGTACGCGGGGTGGTCGAGCCGATGCGGTGCTCCCGGGGCGAATGCTCCGAGTTCCGCCGCGGAGAGTGCCCGCGCCGAGATCGTCAGTCGCCTTGCCGCAGTGTCCGGCTCGTCGAGCACGATGGTCCGAATGTCCGCGGTGCGGACGTCCGCGCCTTCGAATTTCGGTGCGGCGGCAACGGTTGTCAGCAACACGACCGGATCCGCGTCGTCGATCATCACGGCCAACCGTTCGGCCGGATGGTCGAGTTCGAGGGGTAAATAGGCAGCGCCCGTGCGTAATACGGCGAAGAGCGCGACGACCATGTCCACCGAGCGCGGCAGACCAAGAGCCACGATCCTTTCCGGCCCGGCGCCGTAGTTGATCAGCAACCGCGCCATCCGATTGATCTCGCCGTCGAGATCGGCGTAGGTCATCCGACGCTTCCCGAACACGAGTGCCGTGTCGTTCGGTTGCGTCGACGCCACCTCTTCGAACAGGTCGGCGATGGTACGCTCCGGCAAATCCCGGATCTGTGTCAGCCGCCCTACTGCGGGAGTCGGCGTCGCAACGACCGAACCTGTCATATCCTGCGACCAACTCTGGAGAAGGTCGACGAAGTGACCGAGCAGATCCTCGGCTCGGCGCGCGGTCACCAGGTGCGGATGGAACTCGAACTTGACGTTGACGGTGGCACCCGGGGTGACCACGACGGTCAGCGGATAGTGCGTGTGATCGATACTGTCGCTGCCGCTCACGTCGTGTGCGGCATTGAGTGCGTCGACTTGCTTCTCGTCCACGAAGTTCTGCAGGACCATCAGCACGTCGAACAGTTGACGATGCTCGGAAACACGCTGGATCGAGGCCAATCCGAGATAGTCGAACGGCATCAGCGAAAGACGATCCGCCTGAGTGCGACGAAGAAGTTCCTCGACGCTCTCGTTCGGATCCAGTTGCAGCCGAACGGGAACGGTGTTGAGGAACATGCCCACCACGGTGTCGATTCCCGGTACCTCCGGCGGCCTTCCGGCAACCGTGGAGCCGAAGACGACGTCCTGCCGACCGGTGGCCGACGCCAGCACCAGAGCCAGCGCTGCGTTCAGTACCGTATTGAACGTGACGCCGGATGCGGCAGCGCGCTCACGCAATGCACGCGAAAGCGATTCCGACAAAACCGCATCGCGGCGATCCGGAAGCTGAGGTTCGACGCCGGGCGCAGGCTCCGCAACAAGCGTCGGCTCCTCGAGTCCTGCGAGCGCTCCGCGCCACCCCGCGTCGGCGGCTGCACCGTCGCGGTCGGCCAACCAGGCGAGGTAGGCCTCGAACGACCCCTCGGGTTCGCCGAATGCGCTGTCGTCCCCGCCGGTGTCGTACAGCGCCAGAAGCTGGCTGACGACAAGGCCGTTGGACCAGCCGTCCCACAACAGGAACTGCCTGTTGATCACCAGTCGATCATGTCCGCCGGGCAGATGCAGCACGCTCATACGCCACAGCGGCGGCGCGGTCAGGTCGAATGGAGTCACTCTGTCTTGGGCGGCGACGGCCTCGGCGCGCTCACGAGCAGCCGAGTCGTCGAGTTGACGGAGATCGTGGACGGCGACGGGAACATCGAGTCCCGCACTGAAGAACTGCACGGGCTCGTTCAGTCCTTCGCTCACGAACCCCGCTCGCAACGTGGGATTTCGTCGTTGAAGTGTCCGGGCGGCCGCAGCCAACTTGTCGACATCGAGGGTGTGCCCGAAGTCCATCGAGAACTGTGCCGTGTAGATGTCTCCACCACTACTGCTGTCGCGGCTGCCTGCGTAGCCGGCTTGGAAGTACAGGCCTTCCTGCAACGGTGAGAGTGGGAGGATGCTGCTGACACCCGCCGGGCTCGCATCGGATATCGCGTCGATCTCGGCCTGACTCAGGTCGAGCAACGGCACATCGGACGGGGTCAGGATGGGAGGCCCGTCATGCTCCGCGGCCGCAGCCGCCAGATCGCCGAGCGCCGAAACCCAGCCGTCGGAGAGTGACTGCGCATCCTCCTCGGACAAATCTTCACTTGCCCAGGCGAAGTCGGCACGGAGTTCCGAATCCACGCTGACGACATTCACGATCAGCCGGTACGGACCTCCCATGTCTGCGTCGGGATCGGTGGACATGGCTTCGGATTCCGCTGCCAGGGACCATGCTGTCGATCCAGCTGTCGTCGTACGTCCGAGATAATTGAACAGGATCTGAGATTCGGAGCGCCCCGCCAATCTCGATGCCGTACGTGCATTCACGTACCGCAACATCCCGTAGCCGATACCGCCGTCCGGAGCCGCCCGCAGGCTCTCCTTCACTTCGCGCAGCGTGTCCACCGGGTCGGTTCCGCCGAGCAGTCGCATCGGGGCAATCGTGGTGAACCAGCCGACTGTTCGCGACAGATCGGTCCCGGGTACCAATTCCTCGCGGCCATGCCTTTCGAGATCGACCAGCAGTTCGCGCTCACTGCGACCGGTGGAACGACGCCAGCGATCGACCGACATCGCCAACGCAGCCAACAGAACATCCGTTCCCTCAGCACCCAGCATGGCCGGAACCGTTCCGAGTGCCGCCTCGGAGATTGCTCCGTCCAC
Source organism: Rhodococcus sp. MurmanLake-1 (assembly GCF_056945715.1). Classification (NCBI taxonomy): domain Bacteria; kingdom Bacillati; phylum Actinomycetota; class Actinomycetes; order Mycobacteriales; family Nocardiaceae; genus Rhodococcus; species Rhodococcus sp. MurmanLake-1. Next base: position 263,177 of record NZ_JBWZNF010000003.1, read on the forward strand.
CGTGACCGTGCGCCTCGAGCCTCCGGATACAACGGCATAGCTCGCGGTACCGGGGATCAACTGCGCGCCCGGAGCGGTCACGGTCAGCCAGTGATCGAGTTCGGCAAATCGATGAGCACTGCTTGCGTGTTCGGCCACCGTGCGGGAGAAGGTACGCAGCGAAGTTCCGACGGCGTCCAATGCTGCGGGCTCTCCGGCCTCGACGGCCACCCAGGCCATCGCGAGATCCTCGAGCAGGGTTCCCCACGAAACCCCGTCCACGACCAGGTGGTGCGCGACTATCGCGAGTCGGCCCAGATTCTCAGCGCCGCAATCGAACCAGACCACCGAGACCATCCGTCCTGCAGACGGATCCAATCGACTGGTCGCCCACTCGGAACGTTCGGTGATGAGCGTCCGCAACTCGGCGTCATCCAGTCCCCGAGCATCAACGCGTTCGACAAGGTTCGCTGCCCGGATACTGCCGGGTTCCTCGATCCGCGCCGACCACATTCCGCGGTCATGCCGGATCAAGGTTTGGCGAAGTCCGTCGTGGTGATCGAGCACGGCCTGCAATGCACCGGTGATCGAATCGAGAGATGTTGCCGGAGAGTGGATCAGAACTGCCTGGTTGAAGCGATCGGTACCACCCGTCCATTCGGACAAGCGGTGCACCACCGGCAGCGGAACCAGCTCACCCACGCCGATGTCGGCTGTGACGGTGGCAAGCGACGTGGCGACATCACCCACCGCTGCGGCGATCGCAGCGGGAGTGCGCAATTCGAAGATCTGACGCGGGGTCAGTACTACCGAATCACGACGAGCCAGGTTGACCAGTCGGATCGCCAGGATACTGTCGCCGCCGAGAGTGAAGAAGTCGTCGCGTGCCCCGACGCGTGGCAGGCCGAGAACTGTCGCGAAATGCCTGGCGAGGAGGTCGGCAACGCCCGAGGAAACTACTCCCGTCGTTTCGCCCACCTGTGCCGCGAAATCCGGTGCCGGTAGGGCTTTTCGGTCGAGCTTGCCACTCGGGCTCAGCGGCAGCGACTCGAGCCGCACGAACGCGCTCGGCACCATGAACTCCGGCAGCACCGACAACAACTGCCCTCGAACCGCAGCGTCATCAGCATCTCCGACCAGATAGGCGACCACCTGTGCGCGGTTACTCGGACCGTCGGTTCGGACGGTCACGGCACTTGCCGAGACTCCGGGGCACAATGCCAACTGCGCTTCGATTTCACCGAGCTCGATGCGGAATCCACGAACCTTCACCTGCTCGTCGACACGGCCGAGGTACTCGAGAACGCCGTCGGCATTCCACCGCACGATGTCACCGGTCCGGTACATCCGCGATCCGCCGTCGCTGTACGGATTCGCCACAAATCGTTCGGAGGTCAATCCCCCACGTCCGTGGTAACCACGCGCCAGTTGTGGTCCAGCCAGATACAGCTCACCGGTGGCACCGGCCGGAACGTTCTGCAGATACGTATCGAGAACGAACAGGCCGGTATTGACGGCGGGTGCGCCGATCGGGACACTGACGGCGTCTGCCGGAGTGTCCTGCACCGACGGCTGCCAACTGACGTCGACGGCAGCCTCGGTGGGGCCGTAGAGGTTGTCCACCAGAATGTTCGGCAGGATCTCGGCAACCTTGCGCGCAACGTGAACGGGCAGTGCCTCACCGCTGCAGTTGACGATCTCGAGGGAAGAGCACAGTGCTGCTTTCGGCTCCGCAAGAAACACTTCGAGCATCGACGGAACAAAATGCACTCGGGTCACGGAATGTTCGACGATGACGTCGGCCAGATAGCCCGGATCCTTGTGCCCGTCCGGCTCGGCCATCACCAGAGTTGCCCCCACCAGGAACGGCCAGAAGAATTCGGGGACGGAGACGTCAAAACTCGACGGGGTCTTCTGCAGCATCCGGTCGGAGAAGTCCAGCGGACGTATCTGCTGTGCCCAGAGCAATCGGTTGACCACACCCTCGTTGGTGACCACAACGCCTTTGGGACGACCGGTCGAACCCGAGGTGTAGATCATGTACGCGGCATCGGCGGGCGATCCTGGGACACTCAGCGGTTCGGCTGGGAACTGCGCGGACTCCGATACCGTCACCCGCGGAACCGAACCCGAATCGAGTGAAGAATCTTCCGACACCACGACGCACACCGGATCGGCGTCGTCCAGCATGTACGTCAGCCGCTCCGCCGGGTAACCGGTGTCGAGCGGAACGTATGCTCCCCCGGCCTTCCCGATGCCTAGTATCGCAACCATCAGATCGACCGAGCGCGGCAAGGCAACCGCCACCAATGATTCGCGTCCGACGCCACGTTCGTGCAGCAGATGCGCAAAACGATCAGCGCGAGAGTGAAGTTCGGCGTAGGTCAACGACTCTTCACGGAAGATCACTGCGGTGGCTTCGGGCGCACGCCCGGCTTGATCCTGCAGCAGCTCGGTCAGCGTTGCGCGCGGCCGATCCAATGCCGTGCCGATGCTACCCGGCTGTGCGGGTGCCAGCGCGATCCGGCCGATGACCTGGTCGAGATCGCGAGAGAGCTCGGTGAGTACGACTGCGAGAGCTTCCGCCAGCGACGCAGCGGCATCGCCGTCCACCTGAGCAGTGTCGTACTTGAGCTCCAACGCCAATTGATCGCCGGGGACGACGATCAGGGTCAGCGGGTAGGCCGGTCGCTCGTCGAATCGAATTCCCGTCAGTCTCACCGAGTTCGTCGGATCAGCGATTGCCGTGTCACCGAGTGGATAGTTCTCGAACACGACCAGTGATTCGAAGTTCTGCTCCAGTCCGCCGGTCCGCCGCAGTTCCGGTAGCCCCGGGTACTGATGGTCGAGTAGTTCCGATTGTTCCCTCTGCCAACGAGAAAGTGCTTGCGCGGCTGTCTCTGCCGGATCGAACCGCAACCGAGCCGGCACAGTGTTGATGAACAAGCCCACCATGGACTCGATGCCGGGCAGGTCTCCACCGCGTCCCGATACGGTTGATCCGAACAGCACGTCTGTTCGGCCGGTCATTCGGCCGAGCACCAGTCCCCAGGCGCCGTGCACGAGCGTGCTCAGCGTCAAACCGTAGGAGCGTCCGGTGGTCGACAGCGCGCGAGTATCACTGTCGGACAGCCCGACTCGGGTAGCATGGACACCGCTGCTGCCCGCGCTCGGCGCGGGAAGTTCGACCGCGGGCCCGGGAGAGTTCAGTGCTTTTCTCCACACCGCTGCCGAAGCCTCGTGATCGTGGCCGGCCAACCATTCGAGGTAGCTGCGGTACGGCGCCGGACTCGGGAGCACCACGCCGGAATCGCCAACGCTGTACGACGCCATCAGCTCCCGCAGCATCACCGGGACCGACCATCCGTCTGCAACCGCATGGTGAATCGACTGCAGCAGAAGGTACTTCTCCGAAGAGGCACGGAGCAGTGTGTAACGGACGAGCGGCGGCTGCGCGAGGTCGAACCCGCGCGCGCGGTCGGCGGAAAGCAGTTCATCCACGTCGGCGCCGGCATCCGTGACTACTGCCATCTCCACGACGACGCTCGGGTGCACCACCTGCACGACCCGGCCGTCGCCCAGGACCGAGAATCCGGTGCGCAGCGCCTCGTGTCGATCCACGACGGATTGCAGCGCACGGCGCAGAGCCGCGCTGTCCACGGCGCCGGTCAGCTCCACGACCTGTTGCACGACATACTGATCAGCCCCCGGATCGGCAAAAGCCGAATGGAAGTAGATCCCTTCCTGCAACGGAGTGAGCGGGAGAATCTCTTCTGCCTTCGGCAACCCGTCCACATCGGCCTGAGTGAGCGCCACCAGAGGGTAGTCGGACGGTGTCGCGCCGCCGAAGGCTGCGAGCCCGGCCACGGCCTTGAGCGAGTCCAGCCACAACCGCGCAAACCTGTCGATATCGCTACGCAGGAAGATATTCGACGCCCAGGTCAGAGTGGCCCTCAGTCGTGGCCCACCGGCCGCTTCCTCGGCTACGACGTCGACAGACAACGCGTGACCCAACGGCATGGACGGATCGGCAGCGCCGTCCATCGACACCGGGAACCAGTCCCCCTCTGCAACTGCAGTGCGCCCCAGATAGTTGAGCACCACCTCGGGTGCTGCGACGCTGCGCAACTGATCCGAGCTGCCGAGGTATCGCAATGCGCCGTACCCGAAGCCTGCGTTCGGGACGCGTCGAAGTTGCTCCTTGACGCTCTTGAGAACCACCGCCAACTCACCGCTCGCTTCGAGATCCGGAGCGGCTGTATCGATTTCGAGTGCAACCGGGAATACCGTGGTGAACCATCCGACGGTCCGTGTCAGGTCGACGTGCGCAGCGCCGTCACCGCGAACGATGTCTTCGTCGCGTCCGTGCCCTTCCAAGTCGATCGTCACCGATGAGGCACCGCTCCACTTGGTCAGCGCAACGGCCAATGCGGTGATCAGCACTTCGCTCACGTCGGCCCCGAATGCCCGTGGGACACTGCCCAACAACCGATCGGCGAATTCCGGAGGCAGGGTGATCGATCGCGCCGCGGCGGTGCGCGCGAGGTCAACTGCCGGGTCGAGTGCCCGACGGCCGAGAGGTGACTGTTGTGCGGAAGTCACCGAGTCCCAGAACTCGATCTCCGAGTCCAGTCGCCCGGCTCCGACCGCCTCCGAAACGAGTTCGGCGTACCTTCTCACCGACGTGCCGACCGGAGCGAGTGAGGGTTCGTCGCCTTGTATCGCTGCGATACCCGCGCGTGCAAGGTCTTCGAGGATGATGCGCCAGGAGACACCGTCGACGACCGCGTGGTGGATGACAAGCAACAGTCTTCCGGGACCGGTCGCAGTGGTGAAAAGAACAGCACTGACCATCGTGCCGTCTGCCGGGTTCAGACGCCTGACGGCTCGCTCGGTCTCGGCGACGATCAGCGGTCCGCATTCTTCGAGCGGCACCGGTAGTGCACGGGTCTCGAAGACCACAGCCAATTCGTTGGTGGCCGGAACAAGCAGCGATCCTTCGGAAGTCAACTTCGCACGAAGTCCATCGTGGCGTGCCACCAGGGCATCGAGCGCCGCCTCGACATGCTCGGACGTCAAGGCTGACGGAGTCTGAATCAGCGCTCGCTGATGGAAGGTTCGTGCTACGTCCGGCGTCCCGAGGGCCCTGGCAGCGATGGGCGTCGTGGCTACGTGGCCGATCGGTTCGTCCGAATGATCGACGATCTCAGCCGTTCGGCCGGATTGGGCGCGCGCCATCGCCTCGGCGGTGCGCAGCTGAAACACCTCGCGTGGACTGATCGACAAACCGGCTGCACGAGCCGCGGTCACGAGCGAGATCGCGACGATGCTGTCACCGCCCAGTGCAAAGAAATCGTCGGTCACGCCAACCGATTCGAGACCTACCGCCGACGCGATCAAGTTGCAGAATTGTTGTTCGACTTCGTTTCTCGCGGCGACGTGTGCACTCAGTTCGGCGAGATCGGGCTCAGGAAGGGCTCGACGGTCGAGTTTGCCGTTGGCCGTGAGCGGAAACTCGTCGAGGACAGTGACGGTGGTCGGGACCATGTAGTCGGGCAGCTTGCTCGCCGCCCACTCGCGAATGTCCTGTGAGTCGACCGCAAGGTTCGTCCCCGACGCTGCACTCACGTACGCGGCGAGATACTTTGCACCTGTGGGTGCTTGACGCACCAGAACTGCCACGTGGCGCACTCCGGGGTGTGAGATCACGGCGGCTTCGACGTCTTCGAGTTCTAGGCGCATGCCACGAATCTTCACCTGATTGTCCGTGCGCCCCAGGAAGTCGAGGGTGCCGTCGGCGGTCCATCGAGCCAAGTCACCGGTGCGATACATCCGGGATCCGGCCAAATCACCGGAAACAAAGGGATCTGCGAGAAAACGAGACGCGGTCAACGCCGACGCGCCCACATATCCGCGCCCCAGTAAGAAGCCCGCTGCGTAGAGTTCGCCGCCGGTGCCGACCGGAACCGGCTGCAGGTCGCCGTCCAACACGTACAGGCGAGTGTTGGGGTTCGGGCGCCCGATGGATGTGGCAATTCGTTCCGCGTCCTCGCGGTAGATCACATGGGAGACACCGATAGTCGCTTCCGCCGGCCCGTAGCCGTGATACAGCGTCGTGGACAGTTGGGCACGGAACCGATCGAAGAGTTCAGGCGTGAGAACCTCACCGCCGCACCACACGTGCTTCAACGAATCGAGCTGATCGGTCTCGTTCGCCAGGTCCAGAAGGATGTCGAGCATGGACGAGACCAGGTAGACGAAGGTGACCGATTCTCCGGCGATCAGGTCGAGCAGGTATTGCGGGTCGCGTTCCCCCTCTGGCTTCGCGATCACCAATCGACCGCCGGAGACGAGCGGGAGCAGGATCTCGTTGATCGAGATGTCGAACGAGAGTGGGGCTTTGAACAGAGAGGCATCGCCGGACCCGAACCCGAGAATCCGCTCCCGCTGCCACAGCAACCTTGCGCAGATTGCCTCGTGGCGGATCATGGCGCCCTTCGGACGTCCGGTCGAACCGGACGTGAAAATGACATATGCGAGTTGGGCACCGTGAATACGAATGCCGGAGGTCATTATCTCGGACAGGTCCGAAGGCCCGTCCTCGTACGCCCACGCGGAGAGATCGACCAATACGGAGTCGTCTACGCCGTCCGAGGTGAGCACCAATGTGGCACCGGCATCGGTGAGTACCGATTCGCGGCGCTCTGCGGGCCAGGACGGATCCAGTGGCACGAAGGCGCCGCCGGCGCACATGACGGCCAACAACCCCACCACCATCTCGGCGGATCTCGGAAGGCCGATCGCCACAACGGTTTCGGGTGCGACACCGCGAGAGATCAAGTGCGCGGCGAGCTGCGATACCCGACTTTCGAGCTCGCCGTAGGTCAGCCGAACGTTGCCGTCGACCACGGCGACAGCGCCCCGATCGGCCGAGAAGCTGCTGCGCAACAAATCCGGCACCGTCGTCACGGGCTGCGGTTCTGCGGTGTCGTTCCACCCATGGAGAACGAGTTCACGCTCCGCGGGCGACATGGGGTCGAGTGCCGAGATCGGAAGCTGCGGCTCGGCCACGAATCGATCGAGGAACTGTTCGATTCTGGCGGTGTGATCGGCCAACTCCCTGTCGAATCCGGCCGGGGCGCGGACGTCGATCTCGATCGGTTCCCCGTCCTGACCACCGCGCACACTCAGATCCAGGTCACTGACTCGACCGGTCACCGAATTACGCACGCGCACCGGGCAGCCGCCGAAGGTGAGTGTGTGTTCGAACATCATCGAGTTGATGCCGGGACCGAAGACCTGGCGGTCGGGATCGATTGCTCGCACGTCGCGTGCGAGATCCTCTCCCCGGTACCGCCCGTGCTTGAGTATCGAGATCAAGGCGGTGTCGAGACGAGTTGCCAACTGGCCGATGGTTTCCGAGCGTTCGACCCGAATACCGAGCGGCAGAATCGTCGACGCCATCGAGGGAGTGCGCCGCATGTCGCGACCCACCCGAGCGGCCATCGGCACCGAGACGACAACGTCGTGCTGTCCGGTGGTTCGTGCAATGTACGCGATCAGCGCAGCCATGGGCAGGCGAGTTCGCCGAATCCCGGCGTCGGCGGCATAGCGATAGAGCTGCGCTGCACGATCGACGTCGAGCGTGAGCATCGCCGCGATCGGCGGCAGCGAATCATCCACCTGCCCATGCAAAATCCGCGTCGCTTCCGGTCCTGATTCAACTCGTTCGACCCAGTACTGACGGTCGAGCAGGAACCGCGGAGAGTTCCGGTATTCCAGATCGGCCGCCACCACCGCATCGAGCGACCACACCGGCGCCGCAGTCTCGAGGTCCGGATCGTCGTACCGCTCGGCGACGTCGGCGACGATGAGCGAGATGCCGTACCCGTCGACCACGCTGTGGTGATAGCGCTGATACCAGATGACTCGGTCGTCAGCAGTTCGCAGAAGCACCTGGCGGAACAGCAGATCGTCCGCACCGAAGACCCGAGCCATGTCGGTGTCCATCCACGACTGCGCAGTCGAATCGGGATCCGCCTCGGCGCGAAGGTCGAGAATTTCCACATCCCAGCGCGCATCCGGAATCGGCACCTGGATCAGCTGGTTGTCAGCATTCGCCCGAAAGTGCACGAACAGCGCTTCGACGCGCCCGACTGTGGCCTTGATCGCCGCTGCCGCGCGCTCGACGTCGATCGTCCCGTCGACCTCGACGACAAGTCCGATGTTGTACACCGGACTGCTCGGATCGACGTTCTGAGCAACCCACACCTCACGCTGAGCGGCCGTCGCCGGGAGCGTTGCGTCCAGATCGCCACCGCCCGATACAGACGGGTGAGCTACCTGAGAGTGGTCAGACATCGAGAAATCCGATCATCGTCGTTCATGCTCATCGAACGACGAACACCCTCGCAAGTTTAGGGTAGGCTACCCAGGAACGTGAAGGTGCGCTCCCGCCCTGGTCAGACCTGTTCCCACGGACCGAATTCGAGCAAAACGTCGATTGCCGTCTTACCGTCCTGCGGCCGGACGACATGTTCGAGGGCGTAGACCCTCGATCCCTCCGCGGCGCGAGCGAGATCGGAAATACCGGGCAGAATGGTCGGTTCGGGTGGTCCGCCCACACCACGGTGGAAGTTCTCGATCGAATGCCCCAAATAGAGGACGCGCCCGCCTGGCGTCAGCCACTCCCCGACGCGTTTGAGCGTGTCGGCCAACTCGTCGACCTCGAGGTGAAGAAAGCTGACCAACACCAGGTCAACTACCCCTTCCGGTTGCCACGTGGTCGCGTCGCCGACCTGCCAGTCGACAGCCTTGTCCAAGTCACTCGCCCGTGCCAGATCGATCGCCACCGACGAGTAGTCGACGGCAGTCACCGACCACCCTTGCCCGGCCATCCACCGCGCGTGACGGCCGTCGCCGCAGGCCAGATCGATCGCAGTGCCCGGCTGCAGGTCGGCAATTCGTGTTGCGACGGTTCCCGCCGGGTCGATTCCCCACGGCTCCGTCACCGCTCGGTATCGCTCGTCCCAGTCGTGTGCGTCCATGATCACTGCTCCTCGTGGTTCGTTTCACCGCGGTTCGTTCCACTGTCTCCGATCAGACGGTGCAACGAGCAGCATAGAGAACCCTCAAACGTGACAGATACATACCCCTGGGGGTATACAGGTGACGGTCAGGAATACCCCCACCCGTATCAGGAGCGAAGATGTCAGCGACCAGAACAGTCACCGCGGACCCACCCGCCCAATCCGACGGCATACTCGCGCGCCTCGGTCGATCGATGGGGGCGCACACCCGCCTCGTCATCGGCGTCTGGTTGATCGCGTTGGTCGCACTCGGCGCCGCAGCACCCAGCGTCTTCACCTCCCTGGCCGGCGCAGGTTGGCAGGCAAACGGATCCGAATCAGTGCAGGTTCGCGAGTTGGCCGAGCAGCATTTCGGTGGAAACTCCTCCGCTGCAGTGCAGGTGGTCGTTCACTCGGATTCTGTGCCCATCACCGATCCGTCGATGCAGCAAACGCTGGCGGCGGCAACGGAAATCTTTTTCGCGGACCCTCGTTTCGGCGAAGTGGTCGCCCCGCAGACCGGCATGACCATCAGCCCGGACGGACATACCGGCATCATGATCGCGGGCGCCAACGCAAGTACCGACGAGATGGTCAGTGCGGTAGACGAACTCGGCAAGGAACTCACTGCATTGTCCACGGACACCATCGAGGTGTACCCCACCGGCGCGTCGGCTTTGTGGAGCGATTTCAACAAGGCCAATCACGAAGCGATGATCAAGGCCGAAATGATGTCGTGGCCCGTCACTCTCGCGATCATGGTGTTGGCCTTCGGCTCCCTGGTTGCCGCAGGACTCCCACTGCTTCTGACACTCGCAGGTCTGGTCGCCTCGGCGGGCGGGCTTGTGATCCTCAACGAGATCACGCCGATTTCCGTGTGGGCCATGAACTTCGCGATGATGTTCGCTCTCGCACTCGGCATCGACTACGCACTCTTCCTCGTCGCCAGGTTCCGGGAAGCACTGCGAACCGATCCGGATCCGCGGGCCGCCGTGGCTCAAACGATGGACACCGCCGGCAAAGCTGTTGTCCTCTCCGGCCTCACAGTTCTGGTCAGTTTGTCTGCGGTGCTCATCGTTCCAGCCCCAGCCGTACGCACGATGGCTGTCGGAATCATGCTCGCTGTGATCTTCGTTCTCGCCGCAACACTCACCCTGCTACCTGCCGTGCTCGGCCGGATCGGCGCCAAGGTCAACGGCGGTTCACTACCGTATGCAAAGCGCCAGCAGCACCGCTCCCCGATGTTCGCAGCTTGGGCATCACTGCTGCACAAGCACCCGTGGCCTTTCGGCATCGGCGCCGTGATCGTCCTTATCGCCCTCGTCGTTCCGGTCTTCGGACTGAAGGTTGCAATGCCCTCCATCGCCGTGGTTCCCGAGGACGCCCCGGTTCGACAGGGATACGAATTGGTGCAGCAGCAGTTCGGTGACGGGGCACCCGGAATGCTGCAGATCGTCACGTCCGCCGACGATGCAGCCGACACCTCGCGTCTTGCCATGAGCGTGGATGGCGTCGCAATGATCACCCCGACGCAACAAGCGGCCGACGGATCCGATCTGGTTATGCTGCAAGCAGTTCCCACCGTCGACCCGTCAGATCCTGCGATGGAAACCATCCTTGCCGACCTTCGGTCGCAACTGCCGGAATCGGCGCTCGTCGGCGGCGCTCCGGCTGAAAATCTCGACCTTCAGAAGGCGCTCGACGACTACCTTCCCTTCGTGGTGGTCGTGATTCTGACGCTCGGATTCCTGTTGCTGCTGATCGCCCTCCAGGCACCTTTGATCGCCTTGATCGGCACGCTGGTCAGCCTGCTGTCCACTGGGGCCGCATTCGGAATCGCGAAGTTGATTTTCCAGGACGGCCACGGAGCAGGCCTGCTCGGCTTCGATCCCCAGGGGTTTCTCAACGGGTGGGGTCCGGTCTTCTTCTTCGCCATGATCTTTGCCATCGCGATGGACTACACCGTGTTCCTGCTCTCGAGCGCCAAGGAGCACTACGAACGCACAGGTGACCCCGAGACCGCACACATCGACGGCCTCGCACATTCGGGTCGGGTCATTGCGGCGGCAGCAGCAGTGATGGTTGCGGTCTTCTTCACTTTTGCGCTCGCAGATCCCTTGCCACCCAAGGAAATGGGCATCATTCTCGGTGTAGCTGTCCTCCTGGACGCGGTGCTCGTCCGCTTGGTGCTGCTGCCCGTTCTCCTGCGCCTCAGCGGCCGGGCAGCCTGGTGGGCGCCGGCATGGTTACGACGCGTCCTGCCGAACATCAGCTTCTCGCATGGCTGACCGTGTACCCGACATCACTGTCTTCTTGATACCCCCAGGGGTATGATGGAGACAAGAGAAATCGAAGCCAACGACACCGAAGCCAACGACATCGCAGCCGACGACAAGGAGCGGGCAATGACAACACCCACAGAACCGATAGCGATCGCAACCAAGGTCACCGGAACTTTCGACGACGTCGTCACCCGAACTCGTGCTGCTCTCGCCGAGCAGGGCTTCGGCATCCTGACCGAGATCGACATGCAGGCAACACTCAAGGCGAAGCTGGACGAGGACATGGAAAAGTACCTGATCCTGGGTGCCTGTAACCCGCCGTTGGCCCATCGGGCAGTTTCGGTGGATCGTCAGATCGGCCTCCTGCTGCCGTGCAACGTTGTCGTCCGCGAAGATACGACTACCGAGAATTCGTTCTTCGTCGAAGCGATGAATCCCGCTCTCATGGTTCAGGTTTCCGGCGAACCAGGCCTGGAGTCCGTGGCGGCCGACGCCGCCGTCAAGTTGCGGGCAGCCGTCGACTCGTTGATCTGACACCGCAGCCGGATCAAACACTGGATCAAGCAGTGACATGCCCCCAGGGGTACCCTCGGTCGCAGCACGAACACTCGAGAAGGGGCCACCATGACCGGCGACGAAGAGAGCATTGCGCTCGTACTGAACAGACTGCGGCGTGCTCACGGCCAACTTGCCGGGGTCATCTCGATGATCGAGAACGGCCGCGACTGCAAGGACGTCGTGACGCAGCTCGCAGCCGTGTCGAAGGCGCTGGACCGAGCAGGGTTCAAGATCGTCGCTTCCGGGCTGCGTGAATGCCTGAGCGGTGACAGCGCGGAAGGTCAGGAACCGATGACCGAGGCCGAACTCGAGAAGCTGTTCCTGGCACTGGCCTGAAATATGAGAAGGGCCTGACCTGCAGTCAGCAGGTCAGGCCCTTTCTCGCATGCGGAAAACTACTTCGCCAGGAAGTCGATCAGCACCTTGTTCACGGCCTCCGGACGCTCGAGGTACCCGTAGTGTCCGGCGTCGGGAATCTCTTCGAACGATGCCGTCGCGATGCAGTCCGCCACCTCGCGGGAGAGGTAGGGCGGGATCATGCGGTCGTCGGCGAAAGCGACGGACAGGCACGGGCGCATGATCGACTTGTACGCACCCCGTCGATCGAAGGCGCGGTCCATACCGAGCTGTGCGCGAACACCCGGTGACGTTGCGCCGCCGGTGAACTCGAAGATATCCATCCAGTCGCGCGCGGAGTGATCGTCTGCCAGCGTGGCCGGCGAAAGGTTCATCACCGCGGTCACTGCGGCACGGTATTTGGCCGGCAGAGCGACGCCACTGTCGAACAACTGGCGCTCACCCTCGGTCAGGACCTGCTGGAAATGATCCATCCGGGCGTGGCCGGCGAGGAACACTGCTTTGCGAACCAGATCGGGCCTGGCGAGCGTCAGTTCCTGCGCCACCCGGGCGCCCATCGAGGTTCCGATGACATGGGCGGGGCCGCCACCGAGGTGCTCGATCAGTCCGGCGGTGTCCGCAACCATGTCGGGCATCGTGATGCCGCCGAGGCTCTCGCCGGACGGTGCGATTCCGCGGTTGTCGAAGGTGCAGACTCGGTAGCCGGCGGCCACCAGCGCCGGGGTCTGGTGCAGATCCCAGACGCGGCCGGGGCTGCCGGTCCCCATGATGAGCACCACCAGATCTCCATCACCCTTGACCTGGTAATTGATGGGGATTCCGTTGATTGTGGCGACCGTCATGTCAGCCTTCCTCCTCGTACGTGTGATCAACAATTTTGGTTGGATAGCCTAAGCTGATGGGCGGTCGTGTGACCGCAACCCCAGCCCATGCTCGTCCAGGAGGACCCCCGTTGAGAGTCGCTACGCTCGGATACCAAACCTGGGGCCACCGTACCCTGCAGGCCTTGATCGACTCCGACCACGAGGTCGTGCTGGCAATCACACACCCGAAGAGTGAGCACGTCTACGAACAGATGTGGGCGGACTCGGTTGCAGATCTGGCGGCCGAGAACGGTGTACCCGTTCACGTGGCGAACAAGCCTGACGACGCCTTCAAAGCCGCGCTGGCCGAAGCAGCTCCCGACATCATCGTCGCCAACAACTGGCGTACCTGGCTGCCTGCGGAGGTCTTCGACGCACCCAAGTACGGCACCCTCAACATCCACGATTCGCTGCTGCCCAAGTACACGGGATTCTCCCCGCTCATCTGGGCTCTGATCAACGGCGAAGAAGAAGTCGGCCTCACGGCGCACCTGATGGACGAGGAACTCGATGCGGGCGACATCGTGCTGCAGCGATCGACAACGGTCGGCCCGACCGACACCGTCACCGATCTGTTCCACCGCACGATCGACATGATCGGCCCCATCACACTCGACGCCCTGGATCTGATCGCGTCCGGGCGGACCGACTGGACGCCGCAGGACCGATCGCAGGCCACGTTCTTCCACAAGCGTGCACCACAGGACAGCCACGTCGACTGGTCCTGGCCGGCGGAGGTCATCGAGCGTTTCGTCCGGGCACAGTCCGATCCGTACCCCAACGCTTTCGCGGAGTTCAAGGGCCAGCGCATCCGCATCCTGAAGGCGTCCGTCTCACGCGGGCACTACGGAGGAACCCCCGGCCGAGTGTTCATTCAAGAAGATGACGGCATGGTGATCGTCGCGGGCCCCGACGCATGGTCGGGCAAGAACAAGGGACTGCGGATCGAGCGCGTCCGACTCGACGACGGCAGCGAGTACACCGCCGCCCAGTTCTTCCCCCACGGCGGCGGGTACCTCACCTGATCGTCTGATCAGACCCCCTCAGTACAAACCCCAGTACAAACCCCTCAGTCGCGACCTTCCCAGGCCGCCCACAGTTGTGCGTAACGCCCGCCCGCGGACACCAGTTCGCGGTGCGGGCCTTCTTCTACGATCTGTCCGTGTTCGAGCACGATCACTCGGTCGGCGCCCGCGGCCTGTGTAAGCCGGTGTGCAACAACCAGAGTGGTGCGGCCCTCCGTAGCGGCTTCGGCAGTCGCTTCCAGTTCCCGTGCTCCGGCGCTGCCCGCCTCCGCTGTTGCTTCGTCCAGTACCGCGACGGCCGGGTCGGCCAATACCAGTCGCGCCAAAGCCAACTGCTGCGCCTGTGCCGCCGTCATCTCGTGCCCGCCTTCGCCCACGACGGTCAGCATTCCCTCGTCGAGAGCCTCCACCCACTCGTACGCGCCGACCGTCCGCAGTGCCGCGGCTACGTCCTCGTCCGAGGATTCGGGAGCGGCCAATCTCAGATCCTCGATCAAGGGTCCGGCAAAGACATGGACCTCCTGACTCACGATCGCGATGTGGCGTCGTAGGTCGTCGAGGTCGGCAAGCGGGACACCACCGATCGACACCCGCCCCGACGTCGGGGTGATCGAACCGGCAGCGATCGCCGCAAGCGTCGTTTTTCCGGCTCCGGTCGAACCGACGAGCGCCACGCGCTCCCCCGCTCGCAAGGTGAGAGTCACTCCGTGGAGAACCTCATGGCCACCGTCGTAGCTGTGCCGAATGTCGTCCAGACGCAGCGAACCGTCGGCCGGAACGGAACCTGCATCCGTCGAAGGCTCCGTTTCCTCGATCTCGACGACGCCGACCAGTCGCGCGAGGCTGGCGCCGGCCGACTGCACTTCGTCGAATGTGTAAAGCAGCGAGCCGATCGGGTTGAACAGGCGATGGAACAGCAGAGCAGCAGTCGTCGTCTGGCCGACTGTCACGACGTCCTCACGGACCAGCAGGAATCCGACGACGAGAATCATGGACAAGCCCACGAATTCGGCGCGGTTACCGCGACCGGCGAACCTCGTGAACAGGCCGAACACGCCGACGGCCAGATCACGCGCTTTTGCCGACGACGCATCTATCTGACCGAGGTGTTCCTTCTCGAGGCTGTACGCGCGGACCGTCTTGGCACCCTGGAGGCTGCTGATGAGCGCTTGTGAACGAGCGCCCATCGCTACCCGCTCGGCAGCGTAAATGGGAGCCGATCGCGGCAGGTACCACTTGAGCGCCAGCGCGTACATCGGCAGCGCGACCATTCCGGCGAGGCCGAGGCGCCAGTCGAGTCCCAGCATGGTCACCATGCTCAGAGCCACGAGCAGAACTGCTGCGATCATGCCGGGAACCACGTCGGACACGGCCTTGGCGATCACCGACACGTCGTCGCCGACTCGTGAGAGCAGATCGCCCTTACCGACCTTCTCGACGGTCTGGATCGGCAGGCGCAGTGCCCGGTCCACGGTTCGCTCGCGCAGGTCCGCCAGAATCGTCTCGCCGAGTCGCTTGATCAGATAGGCGGCCACACCGGTGAACACACCGCCCACGATTGCGGCGGCGGCGATGATCACGACCACCCCGACGATCGTCGACGTGGGCGCGTTGTCCCGGACCCGGTCGACCAGGACACCGAATACGTAAATCGGCACCAAGGCCATCGCCGACGCCGAAGCCGCGACGATCAGGACCAACAGGCTCTGCATCCGGTGTTCGGCCAGCGCTGCCCGCAACCACTTCCAGGTCTGTCGACCACCCGCGATCGGCAACAGCTCGCGCTCGGTCACCTTCGCGTTCTCCCCGGCCGGCATATCGGTTGTCATGTCCGTGGCCGTCACCGCAGCACCGCTCCTCGGTAGTTCGCGTCGCCGCGAGAGAGTTCGGAATGTGTGCCGATCGAGGCAATCACTCCGTCGTTCAAGACGATCACTCGATCCGTCACAGCCAACAAAGCGGGGCTGCTGGTGATCAATACCGTCGTGTGGATGCCACCGGCACCCTCGTGCCGCAGTTCTGCGATTCCTTCGGCGATAGACGCCTCGGTCACCGCGTCCACTGCCGTAGTCGGATCGTGCAGGACCATCACGGGTGCCTGTGCCACCAAGGCGCGCGCGAGGGCGACGCGTTGTCGCTGACCTCCCGACAAACTGGCGCCTCTATCGGTCACTTCGAGGTCGAGACCGTCCGGATGTGCGTCGACGACATCCGCCGCTGCCGACGCCGCCAGAGCGCTCTGGATGTCGAGAGCAGCGCCGTCACCGGCGCCCGCAGTGACGTTCGAGGCGAGGGACCCGGAGAACAGATCGGTGATGTGCGGCTCCACCAACACCGTCCGACGCGCCAATCGCAAGTCCATGTCGGACAGGCTGATTCCGCCAACCCTCACCACTCCGCGATACGCGTCCTGCGCCAGCTGACCGGACAGGACCGCGACAAGAGCGTCGGCGTCCTGCGGCTGGTAAGCCACGACGCCCAGCAGTTCTCCGGCAGGCAGGTGCAGGTCGATGCCCTTGAGCGACTTGTACTCGACGCCGTCGAGGGTCAGGTCGGTGCCTTCGAGTTCGGTCTGCGACCCCGCGCCCCGCAGTGGCTCTGCGTCCAAGACCAATGCGAGTCGATCCGACGACGCCCGCGCCACCGCGAAGTATCCGGGAATGGACGCAAGCAATCCGAGCGGTTCGATGATGAACTGCGCAAGCCCCACCACGGTGATCAGTTCACCGACCGTGATCCGGCCCTGCAAAGCGAAGTATCCGGCGAAGCCCGCAACACCGACTGCGAGCAACGCACTGACGGTCGCAGCAACGCCGGTGTAGATACCGGTCGCCTTGGCCGTGCCGATCGTCGACGCAAGCGCCTGACGGCTGACTGTGCGATAGCGAGCCGACGCGGTCTTCTCACCACCGATACCGCGCAGTGGACGCAATCCGCTGACCAGATCCGTAGCCATCGCCGACGCCCGCGCGATCGACGCCTGCTGACCGGTGGCCCTCGACGTGATGAGCGGCGCCGCCAATTGCAGCAGACCGAGAATGACCGGCGTTCCGATCAGAACGGCCAATCCCAGCCAGAGGTCGATCCACACCAACGCCACGGCCGACGCGACCGCAGCCGTCAGGGCCGCAGCCGCGCGCGGGACGATGTCCGCGATCCACGAAGTCTGCTCGGCGTCCGATGTCGAAACAGTCAGCAGTTCACCTGAACGCAGATCGGTTCGCACCCCACGCGGATCGAGGACGCGGTGCGCCACCTCGAGCCGGAGGCGGTGAGCCTCCTGCTGCATCGCGGTGACGATGAAGCGTGCACCGAAGCGCCACGCGGCCGTCAGAACGAGAAACAGAGCCGCGAGACCGACGATGGAGACGATCAGGGCCGTGGTGTCCGAAGTCTCCACGGCACGGTCGATGATCACACCGATGGAGATCGGCACCGCCGTCTCGGTCAGTTGGTGCAGACAGACCAGAACCGTGCCGATAGCGAGCGGGCGACGGTTGCGGACGAGGACGCGTCGCAAAATCGCAGCACCACTGTGATTGCCACTATCGGGCTCGTCCGAGTCGACGGTCACACTCGAGGGGGTCGAACTCATGGAACTCCAAGCATCGATGGAAGCGATAAAGTTGAGTACAGAGATAAGTAAGTCGACCCTAATACATGAGCAACTAGCGTCGACACGCCCAGTTCTCATAGAGTCGCGAGTAAGAAACATTGCTTGCGCCGTGCAGGCAAGCACGAGAGGAACATGATGGCTGAGAACACGACCGCCGAAACCGAGATCGCGGACGAGGAAATCGAGACCGTCGCCGAGGAAACAGCGCGCATGGCGCAGCACGTTGTCGCTGCATACGCGGAGGATGCCGACGAGTGCAGGATGCTGCTCTCGATGCTCGGTATCTCTCCCGCCGCCAAGCTCGACTGAATCTTTCCCTCACCGACCGAGAAGGAACCACGTGCCTGTCAGTCCGGATTCGAACAGTTCAACCCTTTCTGACAGCGCACTTGCTTCTTCGACCGGTGACACCGTGTCCGGGCAGGCTGAGTTCGTCGTCGTAGCGAACCGCCTGCCCGTCGACTTGGAACGGCTTCCCGACGGCACCACCCGCTGGAAGCGGAGCCCCGGTGGACTGGTCACCGCTCTCGAGCCGATCCTGCGCAGCAATCAGGGCGCGTGGGTGGGCTGGGCGGGCGTGCCCGACGCCGATCTCGACCCCATCGTCGAAGACGGACTCGAGCTCTACCCCGTGCCGCTGAGCGCCGAGGAGATCAACGAGTACTACGAGGGGTTCTCCAACGCCACCCTCTGGCCGCTCTATCACGACGTCATCGTCAAACCCGAGTACCACCGCGAATGGTGGAACGCCTACGTCGAGGTGAATCGGCGGTTCGCCGAAGCCACTTCCAAGGCAGCGGCTCAGGGCGCAACCGTCTGGATCCAGGACTACCAGCTGCAGTTGGTACCGAAGATGCTGCGGATGCTGCGCCCCGACCTCACCATCGGATTCTTCCTGCACATTCCGTTTCCCCCGGTCGAGCTGTTCATGCAGATGCCGTGGCGCACCGAGATCGTCGAAGGCCTCCTCGGCGCCGACCTCATCGGCTTCCACCTTCCGGGTGGCGCACAGAACTTCCTCTATCTGGCCAGACGCCTTGCCGGACAGCAGACTTCACGCGGAACCGTCGGCGTCCGCTCCAAACTCGGTGTGGTGCAAGTAGGTTTCCGTAGCGTCCGCGTCGGTGCATTCCCCATCTCCATCGACTCCGGCAAGCTCGACGAACTCTCGCGCACCAAGGCAATTCGAGACCGCGCCAAGCAGATTCGCAAAGAACTCGGAAACCCGAAGCACATCATGCTGGGCGTCGACCGCCTCGACTACACCAAGGGCATCGACGTCAGGCTCGCCGCACTCCACGAACTTCTCATGGAGAAGCGCATCGATCCCGCCGACACGGTCATGGTGCAGTTGGCGACCCCGAGCCGCGAACGCGTCGAAAGCTACGTACAGATGCGCGGAGACATCGAGCAGAAGGTCTCCCGGATCAACGGCGAGTTCAGCGAAGTCGGTCGCCCCGTCGTCCACTACATCCATCGGCCGATCCCCCGCGACGAACTGGTCGCGTTCTTCGTCGCTGCCGACCTCATGCTGGTCACACCGCTGCGTGACGGTATGAACCTGGTCGCCAAGGAGTACGTCGCCTGCCGCAGTGATCTGGGCGGCGCATTGCTGCTCAGCGAATTCACCGGCGCTGCAGCAGAACTCCGCCAGGCTTTCCTGTGCAATCCCCACGACCTCGACGACGTCAAGGATTCGATGGAGAAGGCCCTCAATCAACCGCGAGAGGACGGCCGACGCCACATGCGTGCGCTACGTCGTCAGGTCCTGACCCACGACGTCGACCGCTGGGCACGCTCGTTCCTCGACGCGCTCGCGCACGGCGGTGCCGCAGGTCCGGCGCTGATCGCCCCGGCCGAGGCACAAGACCACTGAGGACAGTGCACAAAAGGCTGGGGCCGCGGAGAGTGAATCTCCGCGGCCCCAGCCTGTTTCAGGTGATCGACCCCAGCCTGTTTCAGGTGATCGACCCCAGCCTGTTTCAGGTGATCGATCAGAAGGGTTGGACGTTGTTCACGAGCCAACGCCCGTCCTGCTTCTCCAGACTCATCTTGACGCGACTACCACTGGCGACGGCTTCGGGTGATTCCGAAGACGTGGTGATCTGATTGAGGAACAGCATCGTCGTCGCGCTGTCCGCCTCCGCGTCGAGAACCGCGGCGCCCTGGACGACTACCTGAACGGTCAGCGACTTTTCCTTGGCTCCCGGAATGATCACCGATTCGATCAGGTTGGTGAACGTGCCCTGGAAATCGCCCGTCAAACCGTCTGTGGCCGCGTGCAACTGCTGGTCGACGTTGTTGTAGTCGTACTGGAACATCGCAACCGCCTGATCGGAAGAGGCCTGTGCCACTTCGTCTCTGGTCTGATCGATCGCCGCAATGTCACGCGTTCCACCCGGACCGAAGTAGAGATAGGCCGACACTGCCGCCAACGCGATGGCCACTGCACTGATGACGCACAGAACGATGGCGAGCGGTGAGACGCGCTTGGGCTTGGACGTCTCGGGGATTACTTCTGGGGTCATGGCACAAACTCCACATTCGAGGCAAGCAACTGCCCGTCGACGTCGCACATGGTGATTCGGAGTCGGTAGTTGCGTTCAGCGGGCGCTTCGTCGCCGTTCTTCTGCATCGCACGCACGGCGACCAATGAAGTCCCGCAATCGCCGTCGGACTTCTCGAACCCGGCTTCGAGTACCTCGCCGTCGGTCTGAACTCCGGCCTGCCCGAGGACGTTGACAAACGAATCCTTGCGTCCGTCGAACTGCGACTTGAACTCGTCGGTGGTGCCGGCGAGGAACTTGTCGAGGTCGGCAGCCGCTGTATCCGCGTGCAGTGTCGTCAGATTCAGTGCGGTGGTCCGGGCACCGGCCACGTAGCGGGCTCGGTCCTCGTCGGCATTGGACGCCTTGTTCCGGTCGACGAGAAGAAACACCGTCAAGGCCGCAAGAGCAACAGCGATCACCGAAGCAACGGCGATCCCGACTACCAACCCGGCCTTGGGCTTCGAACGAACAGGGGTGTCCACAGCAGTTTCTGCGGGGGTTTCGGCGGTGCCAGTCGGCTCAGCCTTGGTCGCGACCTGATCGCCGCTGACGACCTTCTCAGGTGGAGTATCGGGCTTGCCCAAAGCAACTGGCGCCGCCACCTTCTGCTCGGCCGCCGTCTGCTCAGCCGACTTCTGCTCAGCCGACTTCTGTTCGGCCGACTTCTTTTCGGTGGGCACTACTACCGCGGCAGCGTCTGCATCCGCACCCGTGGGTCCGGCGCTGCGGGACGCGCGACGGCGCACCCGCTGCCCGGCCTGTGGATCTTCGTCTGTCATCAACCCTGCTGACCCTTCATGAACTGTTCGAGACTGACGTCGCCGCCACCGAGGTTCGGTTGCGAGTACGTCCTTCCGTCCGGCCCGATGTACGTGCCTGTAATCGGATCGTACCGACGAGCCGAGACCGAAGGCGTCGACGTGTACGAGCTCGGGGTCGCGGTAATCGGTTCCGGAGGCCCGGATTGCGGGTTCGTGCCCATCGGTACGTAGCCGGAACGGCACTGTTCGACCGTCGGCGCACGACGTCCCGGATACTCCTCGCAGGGAAGGTTTCTCGCGCCGCGCACGGCGATCGGCGAATCCTGGGCAACCTGGCAGAAGAGATCCGACGGCGTCTCGATCGGTGATTCGTCCTTCGGACTGCGCCACTGCTCTGCGGGCAGGAATCCTGTAGTGCACGGCGGCGGGTCGTTGACCTCCATGTGGAAGTCCACCAGTGCACCATCCGCAGCCGGGCCGGAGCCTGCCACCGTGACCAGCGCTGCGGCCAGCGGCGGGTAGATGACCAGAATCTGCTCGATCGCGTTGTTGTAGATCACGCCGACCTGTCCGACGGACACGAGGTTCGCCAGAAGAATCGGCAATGTCGGCTGCATGTCTTGCAGAAGAGCATTCGCCTCCGCCGCTGCGGCCGGACCCTTCTGGATGACGGCACGCAGATCAGGGTCGCTGGCTCGGAGCTGGTCGGTGAACGTCACCAGATTGCTTGTCCAGGAACGGATGGCGTCGCTGCTGACCACCTGAGTGTCCAGGAGTGGACCGGCCTGCTCGATCAGCGTCTTGGTCGCGTCGGAGTTGTTGTTCGCCTCCTCGACGAACAGCCGAGCCGAGTCGATCAGCTTCTGCAGATCCGGGCCGGCACCGTTGAACGCCTTGAAGGATTCGTCGATGACGGTCTTGAGCTTGGTGTCGGAAATGCTCTGCAGCAACAGATCTGCCTGATCGAGCATCGCGCCGACATCCTGCGGAATGCTGGTTCGGTCTTCGGGAATCACCGATCCGTTTTCCAGATGCCCGTCGACCACGATCGCTCCGGAGCTGTCGGTGTGCGGAATCAGGTCGACGAACTGCTCGCCGATCGCCGACACACTCTTGACCGCAGCATCGACGTCCGACGGAACCTTGACGCCACTCTCGAGAGACAGTCGCGCATTCACACCCGTCTCCGAGAGCTCCACCGCGTTCACGACACCGATGGTCTGACCGCGGTAGGTGACGTTCGAGTTCTTGTACAGCCCACCGGTGGCGGGCAATTCGACAGTGACGTCGTAACGGCCGATACCGACCATCGCCGGAACACGCACGTACTGAGTCGCCATCACGATCAAACCGACGACCGTCAAGACGGCGAAGATGATGAGCTGGATACGGACGAACTTTGTGAGCATCATGGTGCCGGTGCCCCCTGAGGAAGTCCTGGAATGTTGATCGGCGGAAGTCCCGGAATCTGAATGGTATTCGGATCCGCTGCCGGGGCCTGCGCAGCGGGAGCCTGTCCGGCGGGAGCCTGGGCCGGCGGTGCGGCAGGCTTGAGCGGATCGCTCAACGGGTTGCCTGTCTGTCCGGCGAGCCCGGCCTGCTTACCCAACACACCTTCCGGGCCGGAGAGTGTTCCGGCCAACGGAGTTCCGGTGAGGAAGTTCGCGTCGAGTCGGGGCAGCGAGATGTCGATGGTCATCGCCAGGTTGGCGTAGTCACCGCGGATGACGTTGTCGATTCCGTTCTGTGGGAACGGGAACGTCAAGAGGACTCCGAGAACTTGAGTGAGAGCGTTACCCGAATCCGCCAAGGCCTTCAGAGTCGGCGAAAGAGCCCGAACATTGGTCGCGAAATCGTCGCCGCTCTCCTGGATGACACGGCTCGCCACCTCGCTGAGACCACCGAGGGAGGTCAACGCGTTGGTGATGTCCTGACGCTGAGCGACAAGAACCTCGAGTGCCGGCGGAATACCTTCGAGCGCTTTGTTCAAGGTGTCGTGCTGTGCCTGGACGGTCGAGGACAGTCGATCGAGTCCTTCCATCGCCGAAACGATGTCGCCTCGTTGCTTGTCCAGACTTCCGACCAGCTGATCGAGCTGAGGCAGGAGGTCTCGAACGGAATCTTCACGCCCACCGAGAGCGGCGTTGAGTTCCTTCGTGATGTCCTGAACCTGAGCGAGACCGCCGCCGTTGAGAACAACCGACAGAGACGACAGCGTCTGTTCCGTCGTCGGGTAAGCGCCCGCCCGCTCGATGGGAATCAAGTCACCGGCTTCGAGTCGGCCCTCGGGCTCTTCTCCAACCGGCGGCGCCAACTCGATGTGCTGAGAGCCGAGCAAGCTGGTCTGGCCGATTTTTGCCGTCGCGTTGGCAGGCAACTGAACCTCGGGATTCAGCGACACCGTCACCAGAGCGTGCCAGCCCTGAACCTCGATGTTCGAAACGCTTCCCACTGCAACGTCATCCACCCGGACGGGCGAATTCTGCGACAGCGTAGTCACGTTCGGCATCTCGATCTGGACCTCGTATGCGCCTTCGCCCCGGCCCTGAGTTCCTGGCATCGGCACAGAGTTGAGACCGTTCCATTCACAACCGCTGGCGCCGAGTGCCACTGCCGTGGCCAACACGGCAACCGTGGTCTTGCGAGCTACCCGCATCAGTTCCCTCCGCCCATGTTGAAGAGTTCGGCGAGATCCTTGGGAACACTCGTCATGGGAGCACCTGACATCGGTCCTGCGACGGTTTCCGGCTGATTCTGACTTGCCGCTTCCAATCCCGGTTCGGTGTAGACGATCTGATCCGGGAAAGCCTGCACGCCCGCGACCGGGTTGAACAGGAATCCGGGGTAGTTGCCGATCATCGTGCTGAGCACCGGCCCGAGGTATTGCTTACACAGGTCGGCACTGTTCTGGGAGTTACCACTGTCGATGCCTTCGATGGAACCACAGATCCACTGGATCGGATTCTTGAAGTTACTCAGTGCGATTGCGCCGGTCATGCTGCCCTGAGCCGGTTTGTAGATCTGATAGAAGTTGGCAAGCGACGTCGGTCCGGAGTGCAGAACCTGCTCGATCTCCGGGCGCTTGTCCGTCAGTACCTGGGTGGCATCGGCCAGACGCGCGACCGATTCGCTCAGTCCCTCGCTGTTGTCCTTGACGAACCGCTGAACGTCGCCCACCGCCAGGTCGAGATCGCTGAGGGCGGTACCCAACTCGTCGGAGCTGCTTGCGAGAACGCTTGTCACCGAAGCGAGGTGACCGCTGAACTGCACGATCTGCTCGTTGCTCGAGGACAACGCAGTGACAAACGCCTGCAGGTTCCGAATGGTGGAGAACAAATCGGTCCGGCCTTCGGACAGCGTGTGCATCGTGGCCGAGAGTTCGCGCAACGTCGACCGAATGGACTCACCGTTACCGTCGAGGTTCGTTCCCACGGTGTCGATGAATCGGCCGAGGGAACCCTGATCGTCCAGACCCTCCGGTCCGAGTGCGTCAGACAGTTTGGTCAGTTCGGTCTTGATCTCGTCCCACTCCACCGGAACGGCGGTGCGCTCGATCGGGATCTCGCCGCCATTGGGCATCTGTTCCCCGCCGGAGTACACGGGGGTCAATTGCACGAAGCGTGCGGACACGAGGCTTTGAGCAACGATGAGCGCCTTGGCATCTGCCGGAACGTCGACGCTCGAGTCGATCTTCATCTCGACGTACGTGTCCCGATCACGCGGTTCGATCTTCGTCACCTTGCCGACGTTGACACCGAGCACTCGCACGACGTCGCCCTCGTAGAGACCTGTCGTCGAGACGAAGTGCGCGGAGATCTTGGTCTTGCCCAGGCCAGGGATGAAGAGGTAGGCCGCACCCGCCACGAGCAGCGCGACCAGCACACCCGCTCCGATCAGCACCCACTTCTTGCGTGGGTTGGTGGAGCCCTGTGAATCCTGTGAAGTCATGGACTCGGTCATTCTCCCGGCCCCCTGATCGTCGGTGGAATGCCGGGGAAGAAGTCTTCCAGGTCGCCCGGAACCTGCTCGGGCGCGACGCTGGTGTCCACCAAAGTCTTCCACCAGTTACTCGGCAGAATGTTGATGATGAAGGCATCGAAGAACGGGCCGCTGGCCACGGTCTCGCCGAGCGCGGTGATGTACGGTCCGAGGCCGTCGAGCGCCCCGGCGATGTTGTCCTTGTTCTGCTGAAGAACCTCGGCGACCGAATTCAGCTTCTCGAGGGTCGGCCCCATCTGAGCCTCGTTCTCCTGCACAAGCGCTGACAGTTGACGTGAGACTGCGCCGGTGTTGACGATCAGTTCGCTGATCGCGTCACGCCGCAAGCTCAGTTCGGCAAACAGCTTGTTGCCGTCAACCAGCAACGAATCGATCTGACCGCTTCTGTCGGAGAGGATCTTGGTGACATCTTCGGCCCGCGAGAGCAATTGGAGCAGGCTCTCGTCGCGTGAGTTGATGCTCTGCGAAAGCCGCGTCATTCCGTCCAACGCGGTGCGCAGTTCGGGCGGAGTATCGGCCAGCGTGTCCGAGATAGCGTTGAGCGAATCGTTGATCTGGTCCGTGTCGAGTTCGGACACCGTGGTACCGAGGTCGCCGAGCGCGTCGTTGAGCGAGTACGGGGAGTTGGTGCGCTCGATAGGAATCGGCGTGTCCGTGCGCAGCAGTCCGGATCCTTCCGGCCGCACCGCCAACGACTTTCGGCCGAGAACCGTGTTGGTCTTGATGTCGGCCGCGGTCTGCTCGCCCAGGGCGACGCCGTCCTGAACGGTGAAGGTGACCAGAACCTTCTGGTCGTCGAGCTCGACGTCGCTGACCTTGCCGACATTCACTCCGGCCATGGTCACATTGTCGCCGGCGACCAGGCCGCCGGCATCTTGGAAATACGCCGAGTAGCGAATGCCGCCGTTGATGAACTGGAGTTGATCGTATTGAAGCGTGGCACCCACGGTTGCCACCGCCAGGACGAGACCGATGACACCGATCTGTACCGGATTGCGTTCACGGGTAGGGGTCATGAGACTTTTGCGCACCTTCCCGTGTCCTGGACTGCCGTGGGCAAGATGATCGTCGTTCCGTCAGGTCCGGAGAACTTGAAAGTGTTGGCGCACAGATAGAACTGGAAGAACGCTCCGTACGTGCCCACTCGGATCAGCTTCCGGTAGTCGGACGGCAGACGACCGAGCGCGGTATTGATGTCGTCCTTGCCCAGGTCCAGCTGCGTCATCGTTCGGTTGGTCTCCCCGATCAGGGTCTGGATGTCCGGACGTGTCGCCTGCAGCAGCGATGCGAGATCTCCGGTCGCGCCGGCGATCTCGGTGATCGAATTACCGATCGGGCCACTGTCCTTCGCCAATCCACTGACCAACTGCTGGAGCTGATCGATCGTGGTGGAGAACTGATCACCCTTGTCGTTGATCGTGCCGAGTACGTCGTTGAGGTTGGTGATGACGTCCCCGATCAGCTGATCTCGGTCCGCCAACGTGCTGGTGAACGAACTGGTGTTTCCCAGAAGCGAAACCAATGTTCCACCCTGACCTTGGAGTACCTGGAGCAGGGCCCCGGAGAGGTCGTTGACCTGCTGGGGGTCGAGAGAGCGAAGCAGCGGCTTGAATCCGCCGAGCAGCAGATCCAGATCGAGCGCGGGCGACGTCTGGTCGACTGGAATCGATCCACCTGACGAAAGCGTCTCGGTGGAACCAGCGCCCTCGAGCAGTTCCATGTAGCGGTCGCCCACCAGGTTCTCGTAGCGCACAGTCGCTTTGGTGCTCTTCATCAGTGAGTACTTGGTATCGACGTCGAACTCGACCTCGGCCTGGTTGGAGTCACCGATGGACACTCCGGTGACCGACCCGACCGGAACACCGGCGATACGTACCTTGTCGCCGGACTTGAGTCCCGAGACGTCCGAGAACGTGGCGTGAAATCCGTTGCTGCTGCTGAAGCGCACCTGACTGAAGACGATCGCCAGTCCGGCGAAGATGACCGCCATGACGACGGTGAAAATCAGCAGCTTGACCGTGGTCGGTCTCATCACTTCCCGTCTTCCTGCTCGTAGGAGTCACCGAAGAGATACTGGAAAATGGTCGGCACGGTGACGCGCAGTTCGGTGTTGGGAACGAAAGGCACGTTGCCGGTGTTGGTGACTGCGAACGGGGCATGCCCGTCGACCTTCGGATCGAATTCGGGCAGACCATAACAATTGGGTCCACCGGAGGCCGCGACCTTGGGGAGAGATTGCGGGTTCTGGTACGCCTCGGCGCCGTACATGAAGCTCGCACTCAGCATCAGTGCAGCCTTGTCCCCGGTGCCTGCCAGTGGCTCGAACTTGATCCGGCCGTCGTTCAACCCGACGATGAAGCACGTCAGACCCGACGAGTACTTGTCGAGCAGGGTCGTCGTCGCGGTCAGAGTGTCGAGGGCGGTGGTCAGGTTCTGCTCGTTGTCGGTCAACAACGCGTTGCCGGTGTCCGCGAGGCCGGTGACGTTCAGCAACAGCAGGTCGAGGTTTGCCTGCTCCGCCACGATCGATCCGCTTGTCGCGGTGGCGTTGTCGAGGATGCGCATCAGATCCGGTGCCACGTCGGCGTACAGGTTGGTGACATCGGCGGCGCCGACCAAGTCTTCCTGGAGCTGCGGCAGAACCGGATTCATCTTCTTCAGATAGGTGTCACCGAGCTCGAGAACCTCACCCAGCGACTCGCCGCGCCCGTTGAGTGCAGTGGAGATCGCGCCGAGTGTGGCGTTGAGCTTTTCCGGTTCGATCTTCGCGAGTACGTCCGAAAGATGTTCGAAGACACTGTTGAACTCGACGGTGACGCTGTCCGAGGCGATGACAGCACCCTCCTGGATCGGCTGGGTCGACGGATCGTCGGGAATCACGATGTTGACGTACTTCGCACCGAACACCGTGGTGGTCTTGATTTCCACCCGGGCGTTCGACGGAATCTTCGACATCTGGCCCGGATCCATCGCCAACTTCAGGTTTGCCTGGTCGCCGACGAGGGAGATCGATTCGACGCGGCCGACCTGCACTCCGCGCAGCTTCACCTTGGCATTCGGTTCCATGACCAGGCCGGCACGCGTGGACGTCACGGTGATGGGCGTGCTCTTGGTGAACCCACCCGAGAACATGGTGAGAGCAACGGCGACGATCGCCACGAGTCCGAGGACCAGGCCGGCTGCGGCCAACTTCTTGTGCCATCTGGGTACGGTCATCGCTTGCCCGCCTATCCCGACAGGTTGAAGTTGCCGGACCCGCCGTAGATGGCGAGTGAGATGAGCAGGGTGACCGTGACGACCGCGATCAACGAGGCGCGCACTGCGTTACCCACCGCGACACCGACGCCGACCGGGCCACCGGTTGCGTTGAAGCCGTAGTAGGTGTGGATGAGCATGACGGCCAGCGCCATGACTATCGCCTGGGCGAACGACCACAGTATGTCCGTGGGTATCAGGAAGGTCGTGAAGTAGTGGTCGTACACGCCGCCGGACTGGTTGTAGAGGAACACCGTCGCAAAGCGGCTGGCGACGAACGACGCGATCACCGCCAGGGAGTACAGCGGGATGATCGCGATCATGCCGGCCATGACGCGGGTGCTGACCAGATACGGAATCGACGGGATCGCCATCGTCTCCAGGGCGTCGATCTCTTCGGAGACGCGCATCGCACCGAGCTGCGCGGTGGAGCCGGCGCCGATGGTCGCGGCGAGGCCGATTCCGGCGATGACCGGCGCTGCGATGCGAACGTTGATGAAGGCGGCGAAGAAGCCCGTCAGTGCTTCCACACCGATGTTGCCCAGCGAGCTGTAGCCCTGAACGGCGATGGTGCCACCGGTGAACAGCGTCAGGAATCCGACGATCACGACGGTGCCACCGATGACGGCGAGCGCACCGGTGCCCATGCTGATCTCGGCGATCAGTCGCAGAGTTTCACGCGGATAACGCATCAGCGCCTTGGGAGCGTGACCGAGAGCCTTCGCGAAGAACAGCGCTTGATCACCGATGCTGTCGATACTGCGAGAGATCGAGCCGATCTGTCGACGTGTGCGCGGGAAGCGCCCCGCTGCGGCCAACGCCATCAGATCTCCTCCCGTCCGTCGTTCGTCGTTCTGTCCACTTCGATCTCTCCGACTGCCGTGTGCCTCATCCGGCCGTCAACTTGATACCGATGGTCGTGATGAGCACGTTGACGACGAAGAGCGCCATGAACGCGAACACGACGGTCTGGTTGACCGCGTCACCGACGCTCTTGGCGCCGCCCTTGACGTTGAGTCCGAGGTAGGCCGCAACCAGGCCGGCGATCATGCCGAACAGTCCTGCTTTGACCATGGAGAGCATGAGCTCACCGAATCCGGTGAGCAGTGTGATGCCGTTGACGAAGGCGCCGGGATTCACGTCCTGGATGAACACGGAGAAGACGAAACCGCCGAGGATGCCGATGGTGCAGACCAGTCCGTTGAGGAGCAGCGCCACTCCCGTCGACGCGAGCACCCGGGGAACGACCAACCGGTGGATCGGATTGATACCGAGCACCTTCATGGCGTCGATCTCTTCGCGAATGGTTCTGGCCGAGAGGTCCGCGCAGATGGCGGTTGCGCCGGCGCCGGCGACGATCAGCACGGTGACGATGGGGCCGACCTGTGTGACGGTACCGAGCGCAGCGCCGGCACCACTGAGGTCGGCTGCACCGATCTCGCGCAAGAGAATGTTGATGGTGAAACTGACCAGCACCGTGAACGGGATTGCGACCAGCACCGTCGGCACCATCGAGACTCGCGCCACGAACCAGGCCTGATCAATGAACTCTTGACGCTGGAAGGGGCGGGAGAAGACTGCCCTCAAGGTTTGGGCGGACATCTGAAAGAAGCCACCGACCGCTCGTAATGGCACCTCGACGAGGTCTACCATTCGCCCTCCTCGTCCTTGGTTGCCGCAGTACTGTCTGTTCTCATAGTCCAGCCCCCGACAGCTTGTGACTCAGGTCATATTAACTAGAACGTGTTCACCTGTCAAAAACAAGTGTCCAACTCTAAGAAGTAGCCTCACGGCGACGATCCGAAACCCGAAGGTTCGGGCCATGGGAAGCATCCCTTTTCGGTACGAATTTCGCCGAAATATCCTGGAAATTAATACTTTTGAATGATCAGCGCTTATCGGCGCCGGATCGAGACCCTGCTACCGCGCCAGCCTTGACCGGGCACGTCGATCGAATATCGCATCGTTCACAGGAATGCAAAATTGGAACACAGTCTAGTTTTTTCGAGACCGTTGGTCTCGTTGTAGAACGCAGGCAGAGTGCCGCGCCCACCGACTCGTGAACACGCTATTTCTACCAGGAAGTGGACACGTAGACCGTCTAAGTGTGAACAACGGTTCTACGTGTCGCGCACCTGAGAATCAGACCCGTCGATCAGCCCAACGCGCGCAGGGCCGCCGATGCCGAGAACATCTTTGCCGGGTCACGGTCGGCGAAGTAGTCACCCATCACCGCGGACAGCGTTTCCGGCGACCAGGAATCTCCCTCTGCGTCGAACCGCTGCTCGACGACGGGCGCCGCCATCAGCGCAACCATCGGTCCGTACACCACGAATACCTGACCGTTGACGGCGTCGGCCGCCGGTGACGCCAGGTACGAGACGAGCGATGCCACATGCTCGGGCGAGAGCGGATCGATGCCGTCGGCCGGCGCGTCACCGAACACACCTTCGGTCATCGACGTCCGTGCCCGCGGGCAGATCGCGTTGGCCCGAACGCCGTAGCGCGAGAGCCCACGTGCGGCCGACAACGTCAGCGCCGTGATTCCGGCTTTTGCAGCGCCGTAGTTGGGCTGCCCTTCCGGTCCGAGGAGACCCGCCTCCGAAGAAGTGTTGACGATGCGCCCGTACACCGGCGCCCCGGCTTCCTTGGATTTCGCTCGCCAGTAGGCAGCGGCGTTGCGGCACAGGAGGAAATGGCCGCGAAGATGAACTTCGAGGACCAGATCCCAGTCTTCGTCGGACATGTTGAACAGCATCCGGTCGCGTACGACGCCGGCATTGTTGACGACGATGTCGACGCTGCCGAACTGTCCCTGCGCTGCTTCCATCAGTGCGTCGGCGGTAGAACGCTCACCGACGTTGCCTGCCACGAATTCGACTTTGGCGCCGAGACCGCGGATCTCCTCGAGCGTTGCTTCGACGGCCTCGTTCGGGGCCAGATCGTTGACGACCAACGACGCACCGGCCTTCGCCAGACCGATGGCCTCGAACTTTCCGAGCCCCGATCCGGCACCGGTCACGATGGCGACCTTGCCTTCGAGACTGGTTTCTGGGCTGTTCACAGCATTCATCGAAGCGCTCTCCCGGTTCTCTGCGGTCGTGTGTCGAGGTACCCGGCTCGATTGCCGTGACCCACGAGTTCGCAACTTTAGAACGTGTTCTTGTTTTGGGCAACCATCGTCACGGATGTTCGGTCAGCGCCGCACGCGGGCACTGAGCGATCGCGGAACGGACATCTTCCCAGCGATCCTCCGGCGGACGCACGGAACTGATCACGAGCTCCTCGTTGTCGTCGAGGTCGAAAATATCGGGTGCGATCCCTACGCACACACCGTTTGCCTCGCAACGGTCCAGATCAACCCTGACCTCCATGGCGATTCCTCTTCTCTACTCACTACTACTGGCGCGAACACGGATACGAAACGAGTGCCGCAGGGCTGTGCCGCACACCGTTCCTGGCGATAACACTAGAACCTGTTTCAGTCGTGTGCAATGATTCGAAAAAGTACCGAGAACGGACGTCGAACGATCCGCCGGAGACGGCGAGAGCGTCCCTTGTCGCCGATGTACGCATCGATAGAACCTGTGTCAATCGAATGATTGGCGCTTTGATTCGTATCTCTATGGAGAGGTAACCATGCACATCACCTACACCCCTGAGCAGCAACAGCTCCAGGAGGAGTTGCGTGCCTACTTCGCACAACTGATGACTCCCGAGCGGCGTGAAGCACTCGCTGCCACGACGGGTGAATACGGCGAAGGCAATGTGTACCGCGAAGTCGTCGCGCAGATGGGCCAGGACGGCTGGCTCACGCTGGGTTGGCCGAAAGAGTACGGCGGACAGGAACGCTCCGCGATGGACCAGCTGATCTTCACCGACGAAGCTGCCATTGCCGGTGCGCCCGTGCCGTTCCTGACGATCAATTCCGTAGCGCCGACAATCATGCATTTCGGGACGGACGAGCAGAAGGCCTTCTTCCTGCCCAAGATCTCCCGCGGTGAGCTCCACTTCGCGATCGGTTACTCCGAGCCCGAGGCCGGCACCGACCTGGCGTCTCTGCGCACGTCGGCCGTCCGTGACGGTGACGATTACGTCATCAACGGGCAGAAGATGTGGACGAGCCTGATCCAGTACGCCGACTACGTGTGGTTGGCGTGCCGCACCGATCCGGAAGCCAAGAAGCACAAGGGAATCAGCATGCTGATCGTCCCGACCACCGCAGAAGGCTTCTCCTACACCCCGGTTCACACCATGGCCGGCCCCGACACCAGCGCCACTTACTACCAGGACGTACGGGTCCCGGCGTCGTCGATAGTCGGCCAGGAACACGGCGGCTGGGCACTGATCACCAATCAGCTCAACCACGAGCGTGTTGCCCTCACCTCGGCCGGACCGATTCTGACCGCGCAGCGTGAGGTCCGCGAGTGGGCACAGAACACCAAGCTGCCCGACGGCCGACGCATGATCGACCAGGAATGGGTGCAGATCAATCTGGCTCGCGTGCATGCCAAGGCCGAGTACCTGAAGTTGATGAACTGGGAAATCGCCTCCGCAACCGATCACGCTCCAGGTCCCGAAGCGGCGTCGGCCAACAAGGTGTTCGGTACCGAATTCGCCACCGAGGCTTACCGCTTGCTCATGGAGGTTCTCGGATCCTCCGCCACGATCAGGCAGAACTCCCCCGGCGCTCTTCTACGCGGACGCATCGAACGCATGCATCGTTCTTCGCTGATCCTGACGTTCGGCGGCGGTACCAACGAAGTGCAACGCGACATCATCGGCATGACAGCTCTGCGGCTTCCCGCATCGAAGCGATAAGGACCAACGATCATGGAATTCACCCTTACCGAGGCCCAGCAGGACCTGTCCGGACTGACACGATCCGTCGTCACCGAACTGGTCACCAACGACCGCCTTCGTGAACTCGACGCCGCCGAAGACCGTTTCGACGCCCTCTTGTGGAACGCTCTGGCTTCGGCCGGCGTTCTCGGTGCGGCCCTTCCGGAATCGGTGGGCGGCGACGGATTCGGTGTCCTCGAGCAGTGCAGCATCCTGGCCGAACTCGGCCGCGGCGTCGCAGCTGTTCCGTTCCTGACGTCCATCGTCGGGTCCGCCGCAGCGATAGCCGAATTCGGCTCGGACAAGCAGCGCGACGACTGGGCAAGCGCTGCCGCTGCCGGTGAGAAGATACTCACCGCGGCCCTCGCCGAGGAATACAACGACGACCCGGCGCACCCGATCACGCGTGCCGAGAAGACCGCCGACGGTTGGCGCATCGACGGAGCAAAGATCACCGTCGACAGTGCTCCGCTCGCAGATCTGTTCCTCGTCCCCGCCATCACCGAGGACGGTGTCGCGGTCTTCCTCGTCGAACCGTCGGACGCGGGCGTGAGCATTACCAGGCAATCGACCACGGATTTCTCGAGTGCGGCCCTGGTCGAGTTCGATTCGGTGCAGATCCCGGCCGATCGTGTTCTCGGCTCGGTTGCCCAAGGATCCGACATCGCGGCGTGGATCGTGGAACGAATTCAGCTCGGTTCCAGCGCCTACCAGTACGGGGTGCTCGATCAAGCGCTGAAGCTGACCGCCGAATACGCCACCGAGCGTGTGCAGTTCGGCCGTCCGATCGGTAGTTTCCAGGCCGTGGCCCAGCGCCTCGCCGACGGATACATCGATGTCAAGGGCGTTCGCCTGACTCTCTGGGCCGCAGCGTGGCGTCTGAGCGAAGGACTTCCGTCCGACGGGGCCGTGCAGACGGCCAAGTTCTGGGCTGCAGATGCGGGACACCGCGTCGGGCACACCGCTGTTCACGTTCACGGCGGTGTTGGTCTGGACGAGGACCATCCGGTTCACCGCTACTTCCTCGCGGCCAAGCATCACGAGTTCCTGCTCGGCAACGCAACAGATCAGCTTCGCGCACTGGGCAAGGAACTTGCCGCAGTTCCTGCCTGAGTGCGTCCCACCGAGTGGAAATCCATGACCTGGTCCGAGACGAATCGATGATGATGCAGCTATGAGTCAGAGCCCCACTGTTTCCGATCTACTCCTCGGAGTCAGCGAGATCGACGACCGCGGTATCCGTTTCGAGGACCAGGTCATCACCTGGCGCGAGCACATTCAAGGCTCGTTCGATCGAGCAGCGCTGCTGGACACGCTGCTCGATCGAACGCGCCCCCGGCATTTCGGTCTTCTGATGGAGAACGTCCCCGAATTCTCACTACTGCTCGGCGCAGCATCGTTCTCGGGTTCGATTGCTGCCGGACTGAACACGACCAGGCGCGGCCCGGCATTGGCGCGAGACATCCAACTCTCCGACTGCCAGGTCATCTTCACCGAGAACAACCAGGCACATCTACTCGACGACGTCGATCTCGGTGACGTCCGGGTGATCAACGTGGATTCTCCGGCCTGGACGCAATTGTTGGCGCCCTTCGCCGATACGCCGGCCTACGCGTCGACGGCGCAGCCCGACGATCTGTTGATGCTCATTTTCACTTCCGGAACAAGCGGTGATCCCAAAGCGGTTCGGTGCACGCACCACAAGTTGGCCTCCCCCGGAGTCATGCTTGCCGATCGTTTCGGGCTCGGCGCCGACGACGTCGTCTACATGGCGATGCCCATGTTCCATTCCAACGCCATGATGGCGGCGTGGACGGTCGCGCTGCACGCGCGTGCGGGAATTGCCATGCGCCGCAAGTTCTCCGCTTCGGGCTTTCTGCCCGACGTTCACAAGTACGGAATCACGTACTCCAACTACGTCGGAAAGCCGTTGTCCTTCATCGCTTCCACCCCCGAGGTGCCGAACGAACGGGACAACACCTTGAAGATCATGTATGGCAACGAGGGTTCGGCGCCCGCCGTCGCCACCTTCGTCCGGCGCTTCGATGCCCGCGTCATCGACGGGTTCGGTTCCACCGAGGGCGGCATTTCGATTTCCGCGGCGCCGGTGCCGCGGACCGGCGCCCTCGGACTTCTCCCGGACGGGGTCAAGATCCTCGATCCCGAGACCGGAGCCCCATGCCCGCCTGCAGTCTTCGACGCTGACGGCCGGATCACCAATGCCGACGAGGCAACCGGTGAACTGGTCAACGTCACCGGCCCAGGCACATTCGCCGGGTACTACAAGAACCCGGAAGCCGACGCCGAGCGAATGCGCAACGGCCAGTACTGGAGCGGCGATCTGGCGTACACCGACCTCGACGGCTACGTCTACTTCGCGGGACGCAGTTCCGGTTGGCTACGAGTGGACGGCGAGAACATCGGCGCCGCACCCATCGAACGCTCGCTCGTCGGTTACCCGGGCTTCGCGCAGGTGTCCGTGTACGCAGTCCCCGACAGCGATGTCGGCGACCGCGTCATGGCGTCGGTGATTCCGGTCGGCGACGTCGACAACTTCGACCCGGCAGCCGTAGCCGAATACATCGATTCCCGGCCGGAACTCGGGCCGAAGCAGAAACCGACCTTGATCCGCGTGTGCAGTGAGTTCCCGAGAACGGCGACGTTCAAGGTGGTCACTCGAACGCAGAGCGCCGAACGATGGAACACATCCGATCCGGTGTGGATCCGCCGGCGCGGAGAATCCGACTTCCAATTACTCACTCCCGAAATGGCACTCGGCCTCGAGAAGACGCGAGAGCCCGTCTAGTCCGATATCTCAGTAGTGCTGAGCAAGCGGTTTGTGCGCAGACACCGTTTTGTAGAACTCGGTGAGCCGAAGCTGTGATGCCGCTGCATCGTCGATCACCACCGTCACGTGTGGATGCAGTTGGAGGACCGATGCCGGGCACACCGCGGCCAGCGGCCCCTCGACGGCAGCGGCAATCGCAGCGGCCTTGTGCTCGCCGGTCGCGATCATCACCAGATGCTTTGCTTCGCAAATAGTTCCGAGGCCCTGGGTGATCACGTGCCGTGGTACGTCGTCCGGACTCTCGAAGAATCGGGCGTTGTCGGTTCGAGTCTGTTCCGTCAGCGTCTTGACCCGGGTCCTCGAATTCAGCGAGGACGTCGGTTCGTTGAAACCGATGTGACCGTTGCCGCCGATGCCCAGAAGTTGTACGTCCACCGGACCATTCGACGCAATCGCCCGGTCGTAGGCTGCCGCGGCGGCAAATGGATCCGGCGCGGTGCCGTCGGGGCTGAATACCCTTGCCGCGTCCAGGTCCAGGTGATTCACCAGTTCGGTGCGGATCACCTGGGCATACGACTCCGGGTGGCCTTCCGGCAGGCCGACGTATTCGTCCAACAGGAACGCCTGCACGCCGGCAAAACTCAACCCGTCCTCGCGGTGACGGCGCGCGAGTTCGCGGTACACAGAGAGCGGTGAAGATCCTGTCGCCAGGCCCAAAGTCCGTGCACCTGAATGCACCGCGTGTTCGAAGATGTCGGCAACAACGGTGCCGGCCGCCTCCGCACTGTCGACAATGACAATTTCCATCGGTTGATTCCTCAGCTTTCGGTGTAGTTCATGAGCCAGTTCCCAGCGGCCATGACGGCGCGGGTTTCGAGTTCTGGACCGGTGACGATCAGATCGGCGCGGCAACCCGGCAAGAGATCGCCGACCATTCCGGCCAGCCCCATCAGCGAAGCAGGCGTTGCCGTCGCCGCGATAACAGCCGAAAGCAGATCGACGCCGGCGTGATTGACCGCCCGGCGGACTATGTCCATCAACCGACTCGTCCCGCCGGCAATGGCCGTTTCCCCCTGGCCGGCCAATCGCGCCACGCCACCGACCACGTCGACGTCGAGAGGCCCGAGTGGGTAACGGCCGTCGGGCATTCCGGCGGCAGCCATCGCGTCGGAAACCAACGCGATCTGATGCGGACCGACAAGATCGAACACCGTCGCTACCGTCTCGTCGGCCAGATGTACTCCGTCCCCGACCAACTCGACCACCATCTGTCCTTTCGCAGCCGCGGCAAGACATGCCGCCACTGCGCCGGGAGCACGGTGATGCATCGGAGCCATACCGTTGAACAGGTGAGTGGCACTGAGCGGTGCATGCGCCGAGTGTGCGATCGAACGTGTCGCAATCGGGTTGGACGCATCGGTGTGTCCGATACTCACGACGGCACCGTGACGCTCCAGCAATGAGGCAAGTTCGTCGAAGTGTGCTGTCTCCGGAGCGATCGTCATCGAGCGAATGCGCCCACGGCCGGCTTCGAGCAGCGACTCGAGCAGAGCCGGGTCGCCGTCGAGAATGCTGTCGGGATCCTGGGCGCCACAACGAAGTACCGAAAGGAATGGACCTTCCAGGTGAATTCCGGCCAGCGTGCCCTCGTCCACCAGTCCTGCCAGGAGCTCGATGCGACTGCGCAGGATCTGCGGCGGCGCGGAGACGAGCGAGCCGATCACCGAGGTCGTGCCGTTCGTCCGATGGTGATCGGCAGCCACGGTTGATCCGAACTCGTCTGCCTCGGGGAAACCGAATCCGCCGGCGCCGTGGCAATGAACGTCGACCAAACCCGGAATGATCGTTGTTCCCGCAGCTGCCCGTTCGGGTAACGGGTCGGTTCGCTGCGACGCGGGTCCGGCCCACACCACACGATCACCGGAGATCTCGACAACCCCGTCCGAGAGCAATCGACCACCGGTCACCAATTGTCCACGCAGAATTTGTCCACGAAGTGTCACGACATCACCTGCGGTACAACGGGAACTTCGGCATCCGCGATCGACAACTCACGGAGCACGGCGTCCGCGAGCACGTAGTGCCCTTGTTCGTTCGGATGGAACGCGTCAGCCAGGAGAGCCGGCGGTGGGCCCTCGGGAGAATGGGCCGTCCACTGCGCGTAGTGGTCGACGAACACCACGCGCGTCGAGGCGGCAACCTGCCGCACGACCTCGACGTACTGAAGCAATCCAACTCTGGTGGGCGCATTCTCGACGTCGATCGGTGGCGGCGTCTGCAGGATCGGCACCGCACCGATCGCTCGCGTCCGGAAAATCATGTCCGAGAGGTCGTCTCGAAACCGCTCCAGTCCTTCTTCGCCATCCAATGCGTCATTCGTACCGAGCATGATCAACACCACCGAGGGTTCGAACACTTCGATGCGGTGTGCGAAACCCAAACGCACATCGGAGGATCGATTGCCGCTCACCCCGGTGTTGACAAGGACGTGGTTGAACAAGGAAAGTTCACCACGGACGCGCTCGGCGCAGTGTTCGACGTAACTTCGATGACCGTCGGTGTGTGTCAATCCCTGAGTGATGCTGTCGCCGGTGAAGACCCACCGGATCGGCGTCGAGGAGTCGCCGAGCAAAGTCTCCAGTCGAATCCGTTCGGCAGTCTTGGACTTCAAAGCCTTCGACGTCGGGGTCACACCCTCTGCCTTTCGGCGCCCGATACTGCGGCTGCAAATTTCGACGTGATGAACGCCGGATCCGTGATTGCGGTTCCGACAACCACCGAGTCTGCACCCAGGGCGATGGCGCGTGCCGCATCCTCCGGGCTGTGGTACCGCCCCTCGGCGATGAGGACCGCATCTGGAAGTGCCTGCCGCAGTTCCGAAACCAGCTCCAGGTCCGGGCCTGCCAGCCGTCGGCTGTTCTCGGTATATCCCGCCAGTGTGCTGGAGATGATGTCGGCGCCCGCCGCGGCGGCAGCGATGCCGTCCTCGAGTGTTCCACAATCAGCCATGACGAGGCCGCCGCGATCATGGACCGCGTCGACGGTGTCGGCAAAGGTCAGCCCGTCTGGACGCGGTCGCAGCGTGGCATCGGCAGCCACGATCTGCGCACCCGAATCCACGACTTCGAGGGCTGATTCCCTTGTCGGCGTGATGAACACGCCCTCCGAGCCGATCTTCGTCAAACCGATCACCGGTACCTTCACTGCCGACACGACTGCGGCGACATCCGGGGTTCCGCCCACACCGCCGCAGCGGATCGCCACTGCACCGCCGTCGACCGCGGCGCGGGCCATCCTCTCGATGGTCCCGGTGTCGCGCAAGGCATGGCCGTGTCCGGCCTGACAGGACACGATCAGCTTCCCGCTGATGATCGTGAGCAGTTCTTCGACAGTCACGGTGTTACCTCGATTCGTGTTGCGGCGGCCAGGAGCGCAGCTCCGACGAGCGGCGCATCGGTGCCCAAACGGGCAGGAAGAATGGCGGTTTCGGCAATGGGACCCATCGCTTCCACCCGGAAAGCGGACGTCAGCGGCGACAAGAGGTCGGCTCCGATCTGGGCTGCGCCGCCGCCGATGACGATCACCTCGGGATCGAATGCGGTGGCGACGCCGGCCAGGACTCGGCCGAGCAGAGTACCGGCGTCGGTGACCACGGCACGGGCGATCGGGTCGCCGGAGCGCATGAGTGCCACCACCTTCTGCAACGGTTGAGTGGGCACACCCGCCCGCGCTGCGTACTCGGCCTCCATCGCCGGGCCAGAGGCGACTGCCTCGAGGTGATCGGTTCTACCGCAACCGCAACCTATCGCCCCGGAGACCGGAACCAGCAGATGCGCGAGCTCGCCGGCTGTTCCGTGGGCGCCGTGATACAGCTGTCCGCCCACGGTCAACGCGCCACCGATTCCAGTACCGATCGAGACGAACAG
Organism: Rhodococcus sp. MurmanLake-1; assembly: GCF_056945715.1. Classification (NCBI taxonomy): domain Bacteria; kingdom Bacillati; phylum Actinomycetota; class Actinomycetes; order Mycobacteriales; family Nocardiaceae; genus Rhodococcus; species Rhodococcus sp. MurmanLake-1. The sequence goes on from NZ_JBWZNF010000003.1 coordinate 303,045, forward strand.
TGCAGAGCTTCGACCGCGACCGGCGCCGATCATGTTCTCGCCGTGGGCCATCGCGCGCACGTCGTTGTCCACCGTCACCGGTAGACCCGAGTGCGCCTCGAGTTCCCCGCGAACCTCGGCGCCACTCCATCCGGACAGAATGTCGGAGGCGAAGACGACGCGGCCACGCACCCGATCGATGATTCCCGGTGCACCGACTCCGATTCCGGCTACCGGGTGATCCGCCCTCAAACGGTCGACCAACGCGGTGGCGGTCTCGAGAACAGCCTCCCTACCGGCCGTCGGTGTTGCCGCACGAACGGTGTCGATCACGTATCCGTCGGACGTCACCACCGCGGCAGCCACTTTGGTGCCGCCGATGTCGATGCCGATCCATCGCTTCTGCCCAGATGTCATGTCAGAGGAGCCCGGCCTGTTCCAGAACGACCTTGATCGTTGCGGTCTCGGACTCGTCGAGCGAGAGCATCGGGGCGCACATCGTGTTGCCGGTGATGACGCCGCGCAGGGCCAGAGCCGTCTTGAATGCGCCCAGACCCGCGGCACCGGCACTGACGCGACCCGGTGTCGGTGCCTCGACGATGGAGAACAGATCGGTGAGTCGATCCTGCTCGGCCTTCGCCGCCGCCCAGTCTCCTGCCTGCGCAGCGCGCCACAGTCGCACGTAACCGTGGGGGTCCACGTTGGCCAGGCCGGGCACAGCGCCCGAAGCACCCATCAGCAGGCATCCGTCGACGACTACCTCGTGCCCGGTGAAGACGGCGAAGTTTTCGAGCCCGGCCGACTGACGGAGCAACATACGGAAACTGACGTCGTCGCCGCTCGAATCCTTCACGCCGGCGATGACTCCCTCGCGACCGAGCTCGACCAGCATTGCCGGGCTGAGCTTGCTGTGGACACGAACCGGGACGTCGTAGGCGAACAACGGAAGATCCACTGCGGCGTGGATGGAGCGGAAATGCGTTGCCGTCTCGGCTGCGTCGGTGATCGCGTAGAACGGCGCCGTCGCGACGATGGCATCCGCACCCGCTTCACGCGCCTGCTCGGCGACGGCGATGACCCGGTTGGTGGTCATGTCGTTCACGCCGACGAGGACCGGTACCTGGCCGCCGACGTGACCGATGGCCGTCTGCACCACCTGGGCGCGCTGAGCGTCGGTGAGGTAACCGACCTCACCCGAGGAACCGAGGACGAACAAGCCGTCGACTCCGGCTTCGATCTGCAGTGAGAGCAGGCGTTCGAGCGACGTGGTGTCGACCTCGCCCTCGAGCGTCAGTGGTGTGACGATCGGCGGGACGATTCCGCTGAAGGTGGTGGTTTCCGTGCTCATGAGGTCTCCATATGTTGGTTGTCGGATTGAGTTGTGGGTGCGGCTGTCAGGGAGAGACGGAGACCGGCTGACCGCTCGAGGCGGACAGATAGGCAGCATCGATCACGCGCATCGACGCGCGGGCGTCTGCCACGGTGTAGTCGGGTTCGGTCCGTGGGGGAAGTCGATCGAGCACGTGAGAGAGAAAGCTCGACACCGCGTTGTCCGAACCGAAGCCGCCGATGGGTAGTGCGGTCACGTCTCCCGAGGATGCGAAGTGGGTCACCGCGGGTTTGTCGTCGTCGGAACTCGCGTATCCGTGGGAGCCGAGGACCCGAACCGTCGCGGTATTCGCGCCGAAACCCGGTGCTGCGGGGATTCTTCCGACGGTCACCGTCGCGGTGACGCCGTTTTCCAGGGCGAGCGAGATCAACGCCGTGTCTTCGACTCCGAACTGCTGGTGGGCCCCGCCGTAGAGTGTGCTCGTCTCGGCGTACACCTCGGTGACGTCCAGGCCGGTGAGGTATCTGAGGTAGTCGGCGGCGTAACCGGCGAAGTTCACTACTTCTCCCCCGCCGGAAAGCGCGGGATCCACCACCAGTTCGGGACGCTCGACGGACGTCGCGAAATGTGTTCCGCTTGCAAGGAACTCGATGTCCACGTGGCGCGGCAGTCCGAGGTTTCCGGCATCGATCCAGCGGCGCAGTCGCCGGAGCGCAGGTGAATGAGTGCGGTTCACCACCGTACAGATTCGCCCGTTCGACCGTGCCGCTTCCTCGACCGCCGCGGCCTCCGACTCGTCGATACCCACCGGCTTGTCCACCAGGACGTCGAGTCCCGCGTTCAGTGCGGCAATCGCAAGCCGTGCATGCCTGGTCGGCTCACTGCAGATGATCGCCAGGTCTATCCGTTCGGGGTCGAGCAGCTCGCCGAGTTCGTCGATCCACTCGATGTCTGCGGCCTTTGCCATCGCGATTCCGTCCTCACGAATCCAATCGGGGACCGAGGATTCGTCGGAGGCCCCGATCAAGCTCACTCGAGGATCGGAGCGCAACAGGTCCGCATAGGAGCCGGCATGCCTTACGCCGCTGACAAATCCGACGCGGATCGAACCGGTGCCGGTCATCGGTGTTCTCCGATCGAGATCGCGCGGCCGGTGTCGAGTGACTGTTGTGCAGCGATGGCAGTCGCGAGAGCTGCACGTACCTGCCAGTTCTCGACTATCGGGGTCGCGGAACCGTCGAGAGTGGCGATCCAGTGGCGCATCTGATGCGCCATCGCATCTTCGATCGACGACGGCGGCGCGTTTGTCGTATCCGTCATCAGGCCTGGGTCGTCGCCGGTGTCGTGCGCGAGCGTGCCGGACGTCCCCGACACCACGATCCGGCGCACCATCTTTCCCGATTGCGGCAGTGCGTAAGCCAATTCGATGAGCGCCAGAGATCCGTCCTCGAAGCGAACGGTCAGATGGAAGCTGTCGTGCACGGGCATCCCCGCCGCGAAGGTGGGGAAACTACGAGCGAACACACGGACCGGACGACGACCGATCAGCCACGTCACCAGATCGAGAGCGTGGGTTCCGTTGTGAACGGGGTGACCACCCGAGCGTTCCTTGTCGTGTTGCCAGCCTCGCCAGCCCCCTGGCCAGACGTGGCCGGTGTACCAACTGAGGTGGATCAACCGGGGGTCGCCGATGGCGCCTTGTGCAACCGAGTTTCCGATCGAGGTGATCGACGGCTGGAATCGTACGGTCTGTCCGACCATCAGTGAGGTGCCGCCACCTTCGGTGGCCTCGACCATCGCGTCGAAGTCCGCGACTGTCAGCGCTGCGGGCTTCTCCACGTGCACATGCTTTCCCGCGCGGCCTGCGGCTATCGTCACGGGCGCGTGGTCCGGAGTGGCCCCCACGACGTTGACCGCGTGCACGCTCGGGTCTGCGAGAATCTTCGCCAGATCGATACTGGCCTTCGCGCCCGGCGCCAATGCCGCAACCGATGCGGCCCGGTCCAAGTCACTGCCGAATACGTAGGCGACTTCGACCGACGGGATGCGCGCCAAAGCGCTGACGTGGTCCCGCGCGATTGCGCCGCTGCCGATGACGGCTACACGCACGGTCACTTCGCACTTCCCGACAGCGCCGCCGGTTCCCCGCCACCGAGTCGCACCTGTTCGGCGACGACGAGTGCGCGTTCACGTGCGTATGTCAACGGTGAGCCGGAGTCAGCCTTGCCGTCGAGAACTGCTGCCATCTCGTCGATTTCGTGGCGAATCGCAGCCTGCATCCACAGCGAGGATCCTCCGCTACCCGAGTTGTACTTCTGCGTCCTGCTCGCAGAGTCGATCAACGATTGGTTCTCGGCGTCGACGTCGAAGATCGGCCACGACTCTTCGCCCCGTCCCCCGCGCAGTCGGCTGACCCGGCCGGTGTGGAAGTCCGCGTGGACCGAGCCTTCGGCGGCATCGACCGTCAGCTCCCACGAAGAAGTGTGTGAACGCGTCGAGATGGTGTGTCTGCCGATCGCGCCGCCGGCGAACGACACCACTGTGTTGCGGAAGCCGTCGTCCGCGGTGGCGATGCTCGACACGGCAGTCACCTCGCCGCCGAGCCAGCACATCAGGTCCAGTTCGTGAATCTCGTGAGTCAGTTCTCCACCCGTTCGGCTCTTGTCGAGCTTCCACCACTGTGGATCTGCGCCGTCGGTGTCGATCCAGCGTGAGCGAGACGTTTCGATCGCAGCGACCTCGCCGAGCTCCCCCGACGTCAGCAGGTCCGCCAGACGTCGTACACCCGGCATCATCCGCATGATGTGCCCGACCATCAACGGCGAACCGCTCGCGTCGGCGCTCGCGATCATGTTCTGCGCATCGACCAGTTCGACGGCAAGTGGCTTCTCGACAAAAACTGCCTTGCCGTGTTCGAGTGCCGCGATGGCAGGTTCGGCGTGCGCGTGATTGGGCGTCGCGACGACAACGAGGGCCAACTCCGGGTCAGCGGCCACCGCGTCGTGATCGTCTGTCGGGGTTGCCGAGAACTCTGCGGCGACATCCTTGGCCCGCTCGAAGTCACGGTCGCACAGCATCGCCAGTTCGAAACGTGGATGGGCAGCCAGCTCGCGAGCGAGGGAACTACCGAAGAATCCGCAACCGACCACACCGACTTTGTATCGGGTCATGAAGTCTCCAAAGATTGGATGAGGGATGTCCTATGTTATACGGCCAGCGTCATCGGTCGTCAATTCGACGTCGGTAACACAGTCTTCATCTATGCAGGTGAGAGCACTATTTTTGGTTCGAAACCGACGAAACGTCGAAGTTCAACACCGCCAGTTCCAAAGATTCTCTAGACGCTTTCTGATCCACAATGTAAGTTACGCAACATCGGACGTCGAACATAGGACATCCCCTATCCACTCCCTTGATGTCCCGCTCCCCGCCTTGGAGGCCGCCTTGAAGAACGAACGACCGCTGAGCTCCGCGTTCACACGCCGAGACCTGTTTCGGTACACCGGGCTACTGGGAGCTGCAGCAGGTATCACCGCGACTCTCGCGGCCTGCGGCGGCGGCCCGTCGTCGACCTCGGTTGTCGGCGGTTCCGCGAGCACCGGCGATCTGACCACCGCCATCGGATACGGCAACGACCAGAGCTTCGACCCGATGCAGACTGCATCCGGTTTCCTCATGGCAGCGGTCAACCACGTCTACGAGGGACTGCTCGAAAACGATCCAGGCACCGGTGAGACGTATGCGGCGCTCGCACAGGCCGTCCCGACCGACGCCACCGCCTCGAGCTGGACCATGAAAATCCGCGAGGGCGCAACCTGGCACGACGGCACTCCGGTCACCTCGGACGACGTCGTCTTCACCTTCGATCGCATCCTCGATCCACAGCAGAACGTACTGATCCGCTCCTTCTTCTCCTCCTGGTTGCAGTCCGTCACCAAGGTCGACGACCAAACGGTGACCCTGAACTTCAACTACCCGTTCAGCGCTGCCGCACAGCGTCTCTCGATCGCCAAGATCATGCCCAAGCACGTCTTCGACGGCCACTGGGACGAGGCCAAGTCCGGAGCGCTGGTCGTCGGTTCCGGTCCGTACAAGCTCAAGAGCCACACCCCCAAGAGCAACACAGCTTTCGAGGCGTTCGAGGCGTACAACGGGCCGCGCCCGGCCAACTTCGCGACCATGAACTGGCTCTCCATCGTCGACACCTCCTCACGCATCGCGCGCGTCTCGGGCAACAATGCCGGTGCACAACTCGCCGACAACATCCCCGTCGCCAACGTCCCCACCCTCACCTCCGGTGGGCGCACCGTCGAGGGCAACCCGGGCATGAACCTCATGTACCTGCTCTTCGACACCACTCAGGCACCGTTCGACGACGTTCGTGTTCGCCAGGCGATGTTCTATGCGATCAACACCCCGAAGATGATCGAGATCGCCCTCGGCGGCAAGGCAGCACCGGCCACGAGCTACCTGTACGAGCGCAACCCCGACTACGCGCGAGCGTCCACCGTCTACTCGTACGATCCGGACAAGGCCCGCTCGCTCCTCACTGCCGCCGGTGTCAGTGGCCTCGACCTGACGCTGCTCTCCACCAACGTCAGCTGGTTGGCCGACTGCTTGCCGACCATCAAAGAGTCTTGGGACGCAGTCGGATTCAACACGACGCTCGAACCGCAGGACACCAGCGCCATGGTGAGCAAGCTCAACAGCGGCCAGAAGTTCCAGATCGCTGCGGGTACGTCCAACCCACAGGCATTCGGCAGCGACGTCGACCTCCTCGTGCGCTACACGTACAGCAAGGGCGGCCTGTGGACGAAGACCTACGCCAAGTGGGACGACACCCCCGAGGCACAGAAGATCTACGCCACCATGGACGAGGCCACCCGCGAGACAGACCCGGCAAAGCGCAGCACCCTTGTGCAGTCGTACCTGAACCAGATCGCCGAAAACGCTGTCTACTATCCGGTTCTCCATCAGGAACTCCTGACTGCGTGGGATCCGAAGAAGATCGCCGACGTCACTCCGCTGCCGTACCCCGGCGTCAACCTGCTTCAGGCGAAGCCGGCCTGATACCCGCCCGCTCGGCCGTTTCCCACAACTGAGAGATTCCCCGATGGCAAGAGTCCTCCCCATGCTGATCAGGCGATTACTGATACTGATCCCCCTGATCCTCGGCATCATCGCGTTCGTCTTCATCGTGATGCAGTTCGCGCCCACCGATCCCGCAACGGCGGCGTTCAACGGCGGCAACCCGACTGCGGAACAGTTGCAGCAGTTCAAGGAAGAGAACGGACTGCTCGATCCGCTTCCGCTGCAATACGTTCACTTCGTGACCGATCTGGTCAGCGGCAATATGGGTGACAGCCTGATTTCCGGTACCCCGGTGTTGGATTCGATCTCCACCGCTCTGCCACTGACCATTCAGCTCACGGTTCTCGGACTGGTGATCGCCATCGTGCTCTCGCTGATCTTCGGTGTCACCAGCGCACTGTTCCGCGATCGTTGGCCGGATCAGGTCATCCGAGTGATCTCCCTCGGTGGTGTGGCAGCACCGTCATTCTGGTTGGCACTGCTGATGATTCAGTATCTGGCCGTCCAACTCGGATGGTTCCCCACCGGTGGCTACGTCAATCCGAGCGACTCCGTCACCGACTGGCTCTGGTACATGGCGCTCCCGGCGCTGTCCCTGTCACTGCCCGTCGCAGCACAACTCACGCGCATCATCCGCACGTCGATGGTCGAGGAGTTGGACAAGGACTACGTCCGTACCGCGATCGGCAGCGGCCTGCCCTATCACGTGGTGATCGGGCGAAATGTCTTGCGTAACGCACTGATCAACCCGCTCACCGTCCTGGGTCTACGGGTCGGATACCTCCTCGGTGGCGCTGTGGTCATCGAGCAGATCTTCGGTCTTCCCGGAATGGGTCAGCTCATGATCAACGGCGTCACCAACGGTGACCCCGCAGTAGTTCAGGGTGTTGTCATCGTCATCGCGGTCGGCTTCGTCGTCGTCAACCTCGCCGTCGACATCCTCTACCTGCTCGTCAATCCACGACTTCGGAGCGCAGCATGATGAGAAGAAAACTCACCGAAAAGCTTTCGCGACCCGGCATCACCTTCTCTCGCTTCCCCCTCTCGGCCTGGCTGTCGATGGCGGTTCTCGCGATCATCGTGCTCGCCTGCCTCTTCGCGCCGCTGATCACGCAGTACACCCCGCTCGAACAGGCGGTGGGTACCGCGGGCCCCAGCGCCGATCACTGGTTCGGTCAGGACAGTCTCGGCCGAGATCTGTTCAGCCGCTTGCTCTACGGCGGACGTTGGTCGTTGACCATCGGTCTCGGGTCCACCTTCCTCGCATTGTGCGCCGGTGCTCTCATCGGGTCGGTCGCCGCAACGAGCCGAAAAGGCGTCGACGAGACCATCATGCGAGTGCTCGACGTGGTCATGGCGTTCCCGGGCATCGCGCTCGCTGCCGTACTCGTCGCAGCCTTCGGTGGTTCGATTCCGGTTCTGATCGTCACCATCGCGTTCCTCTACACACCGATGGTGGCCCGCGTCGTTCGCGCGAACGTTCTCGCTCAGTACGGTGAGGACTACGTCGCGGCCGAAAAGGTCATCGGCGCAAGAACTTCACACATCGTCGTCAAGCACGTCGTAGCCAACTGTGCTGCGCCGGTTCTCGTCTTCTGCACTGTCATGGTCGCGGACGCCATCGTGCTGGAGGCCAGCCTGTCGTTCATCGGAGCAGGTGTCCGTCCCCCGGATCCGTCGTGGGGATCGGTGATCGCCGACGGCAAGAACATGGTCCTTCTCGGTGGTTGGTGGGCAACGGTGTTCCCCGGTCTGCTGATTCTTCTGACGGTGCTCTCCCTCAACGTGCTCGCCGAGGGCCTGACGGACGCGATGGCCGATCCGAGTCTGAAGAAGACCAAGAAGACGCCCTCCGCACTCCAAGCAGCGCAGACCGCCGCAGCGGAGGAGACCTCCAACGAGCTCATTCTGGAGGACGAAGCCGCATCGGTCGCCAACACTCCGGAGTTGATCGACGACTTCGCCGACCCGAGCGTCGTGAAAGATGTTCTGAAGCCGGCCGCCGAACCGACCCCTCTCGAAACTCACCTGAAGATCCTGGCGGAAACCGAGCGGTCTCGGTCCGATCGTCTTGTGTACGAGGGCGATGCAGCGCCCCTCCTCGAGGTCCGCAATCTCACGATCCGGTTCCCCGAACGCTACGGAGACACGGCGATCGTCGACAACGTGAGCTTCACCGTCCGCCCGAACGAGACTATGGCACTGGTCGGCGAGTCCGGTTGCGGAAAGTCGCTCACTTCGCTGGCGATCATGGGTCTACTGCCCAAGACAGCAGTGGTGACCGGCGAGATCCTGTTCGACGGCGTCAACGTCCTCGAACTGAACAACCGGGAGCGAAACAAGCTGCGCGGGCACGACATGGCCATGATCTACCAGGATGCGCTGAGTTCTCTGAACCCGGCGATGCTGATCCGCGCGCAGTTCAAGCAGCTCACGAAGCGCGGCGGTACCCGCACAGCCGAGGAACTGCTCGAACTCGTCGGACTCGATCCGGTGCGCACTCTCTCCAGCTACCCACACGAGCTTTCCGGTGGTCAGCGTCAGCGCGTTCTGATCGCCATGTCGCTCACCCGCAGTCCGCGGTTGATCGTCGCGGACGAGCCCACCACCGCTCTCGACGTCACCGTCCAGGCCCAGGTCGTGGACTTGCTCAACGATCTTCGGGAAAAGCTCGGCTTTGCCATGGTTTTCGTGAGCCACGATCTTGCACTCGTTGCTTCACTCGCTCACAAGATCACGGTGATGTACGCCGGTCAGGTCGTCGAGTCTGCGCCCACCAGCGATCTACTCGTCGATCCGCGTCACGAATACACCCAGGGCCTCCTCGGCGCCGTTCTCTCCATCGAGGACGAGGCTCCGCGGCTCCACCAGATCCAGGGAACCGTACCGTCGCCAGGCAGCTTCGCCGCCGGTGACCGTTTTGCCGAACGTTCCCTGCGTCCGGATTCCGATCCAAACCGAAAGCCCGAGATGGTTCGGATCGGCGAGACCGAGCATTTCTTCGCGAACCAGTCCGCGACTCCCGCACACGCAGAATCGGAATTGGAGAGCGTGCGATGACTACAGCTGAAGCACCCATCCTGGAACTGAAGAACATTCACGTCGTCCACAAGACCCGTTCGGGATCACTGTTCAAACCCGGCACGGTTCACGCGGTCAACGATGTCAGTATCGCCGTACGACGAGGGGCGACGATCGGCATCGTGGGCGAGTCGGGTTGCGGCAAGTCCACTCTGGCCAAAGTCATGGTCGGATTGCAGAAACCGACGTCGGGCGACGTGGTATTTCGCGGCCGAAGCGCTCTGACCCGGTCGGCGGGCGTGCGCAAGGAGTTCGGGCGGGCGATCTCGATCGTCTTCCAGGACCCGGCTACCGCGCTCAATCCGCGAATGACGGTGGCCGACATCCTCACCGATCCGCTCGACGTCCACGGCATCGGCAACCGCGCGAGCCGAACAGCCCGAGTTCGCGAGCTGGTCGGTTTGGTCGGACTCCCCCAATCTGCGCTCGAAGTCATCCCGAGCCAGATCTCCGGCGGTCAGCGTCAACGTGTCGCGATCGCGCGTGCGCTCGCGCTCGAGCCCGACGTCATCGTGGCCGACGAACCTACGTCGGCTCTCGATGTCTCGGTGCGAGCGCAGATCCTGAACCTGCTCAGCGACATCAAGGCTCGGTTGGGGCTCGGCATGGTGTTCATCTCGCACGACATCCAGACGGTGCGGTATGTCTCCGACACGATCGTCGTCATGAACGCCGGGCGGATCGTCGAGCAGGGGACAGCCCAGGAAGTATTCGACAACCCGTCGGATGCGTACACGGCCAAACTGCTGGGCGCGGCGCCCAGTCTCCTGCAACGCACCGTTGACGTGGGTTGACCAATGGAGCGGATGACCGGACATAGGATGAAGGACGTTCGTATCAGAAAAGGGGAATCGATGTCTGTCCGGAGTGGCACACAGGGCGCTCGTTTCAGCGCGCAAAACCGCATGCGCGCACTTCAGACGGACATCATGAACTTGATCCTCGAACGCAGACTCTCCCCAGGCGACCCGATGCCCACCGAGGCCGAACTGTCCGAAGAGTTGGGAATCGGCCGGAACACGCTCCGCGAGGCACTCAAGGTTCTGCAGGCCTTGGGCGTCGTCGAGATCCGTCACGGTTTCGGAATGTTCGTCGCCCCGAGCAACTTCGACGCTCTCGCCGACGGCCTGACCTTCCGTGGCCGGTTGTCGTTGCAGGGCACCGGGCACGAGGCGATGGAACTGGTCGACATTCGTCAGGCACTCGAGACCGGACTGATCGGTGCGGCGATGGCCGAGATGACGTCGGCCGACCACGCCGACCTCGACGAACTCGTCACCGGCATGGAGGTCCGTGCCGCCGCCGGGAAGAACTTCTCCGACATCGACGCGACCTTCCATTCCCGCCTGTACTCCCCGCTCGACAACCAGGTCCTCGCTCAGTTGATGGACGTCTTCTGGCAGGTGTACAGCGAGATCCAGCAGGCTATCGGGCATTCGGATACACCACTGATCGACATCGCGTCGAAGCATCGTGCGATTCTCGACGCGATCCGTACGGGTGATGCCGTCGAGGCGGCGCACACTCTCGATGTGCACTTCGGTGGCCTGCGCGAGCGGATCGCCGGCCTTCATGCTTCCGAAGCGCAGTAGTTTCGAAACGCGTGATTTTGCTCCGCTGTCTCACCATCGCGCCCGTTCTTCCGGCAAAATTACGGGTATGAAGAACCCGAACCTGACGCCTTCGCGCGTTCTCGCAGTTGTCCTCGCTGCCGCCCTGGTCATTTTCGTGATCGCACGTCGCCGCGACGACGGCGCCCTCAGCCGCGGAGAATGGTTGTCGGACAGCGTCGGACCGGACGACCTCGCCGGCTGAAACGACGTATGCCCTCGGCCGAAACTCGGCCGAGGGCATACGTACGTGTCATCTACTACTTCATCGAATCCAGTCGGGTTCGCGCGTCCTCGAACCCCGACACCAGCTCTGCCATGACCTCGGCGACCGGTCGGATCTCGTTCATCCGTCCCACGATCTGACCGACGGGCATTGCCACAACTTCCGGGTTCTCCGATGCAGCGATTCTCTGATGAGCGTCGCTGACCAGTAGGTTCTGCAGCGGCATCGGCAAGGGCGCCGGTGCTCCCGGGTTCGACCAGGCTTCCGTCCACTTGGTCTTGAGCAACCGAGCGGGCTTACCCGAGTAGATGCGCGAACGTACGGTGTCGGCCGACGTCGCGCCCAACAGTGCACGCTGAATAGCGGAAGGGCCTTCGCCCGACGCACTGCCGAGTTTGTATTCGGACGTGGTGAGCCAGTACGAGCCCATCCACACTCCGGACGCACCGAGTGCAAGTGCAGCAGCCACCTGACGGCCGCTGCCGATACCGCCGGCAGCCAGTACGGCCGCCGAATCGCCCAGTGCATCAACGATTTCCGGAACGAGAACCATCGACGCAATTTCGCCGGTGTGACCGCCGGCCTCGTAGCCCTGCGCGATCACGATGTCGACACCGTTCTCGACGTGACGACGTGCATGCTCGACGGCGCCGGCCAGTGCTGCTACCGGAACGCCTTTCTCGTGTGCCTGATCGATGACGTCCTTCGGCGGCGATCCCAGTGCATTCGCAATCAACGCGATCCGGTGTCCCAGAGCAACATCGACGTGAGACCGCGCTACCGAGTGAAGCCATCCCAGTACGCCGGTCGCATGCTCGACGTCGTCGGAAAGCGGCGGCACACCGAGTTCGTCGAGCGTTCGGTTGACGAAGGCGCGGTGCTCCTCCGGAATCAGCTTGTCGAGATCGACGGCGCCGCCTTCTGTCGGCACCTTTGCCGGCATGACGATGTCGACGCCGTACGGCTTACCGTCGGTGTTCTCGTCCATCCACGTCAGTGCGGCTTCGAGCTCTTCCGGATCGTTGAACCGGACGCAACCGAGCACGCCCAGACCGCCCGCGCGGCTGATCGCGGCCGCGACGTGCTCGGAAGGAGTGAATCCGAAGATCGGGTATTCGATGCCGAACTTGTCGGCGAGATCCGAACGCATCAGGCTTCCACGCTTTCGTTTGCGGACGCCACAGGAGCGCCATTTCCGTTGTGATCGTCAGCCTCGCGCGATTCCGTTTCGGCCTTCGCCCAGCGGTAGTCGGGCTTGCCGGCCGGATTGCGCTTGATCTGGTCGACGAACCACACGCTGCGCGGAACCTTGTATCCGGCAATCTCTTTGCGCGCTGCGGTGGCGATGTCGTGCAACGTCGGCGACGTGCCTTCGCGTACCTGAACCACTGCGGCAACCCGCTGACCGAAGCGCTCGTCGGGGATACCGACCACCAGCACGTCGAAGATGTCCGGGTGCGCCTTCAACGCGCCCTCGACCTCTTCCGGGTAAACCTTCTCACCGCCGCTGTTGATGGACACCGAACCGCGGCCGAGCATCGTGACCGTGCCGTCGGCTTCGACCTGCGCATAGTCGCCGGGGATCGAGTAGCGAACGCCGTTGATGGTGCGGAAGGTTTCGGCCGTCTTGACCTCGTCCTTGTAGTAGCCGAGCGGGATGTTGCCCTTGCGCGCGAGCATGCCGCGCTTGCCCGATCCGGGTTCGACCTCGTTGCCGTCGTCGTCGAGAACCGTTGTGGAGGCGTCGATCTTGACCGTCGGACCGCCAGTGTGCTTCTGCCCCTTGCTCAGCACGGCCAGTCCGCCGAAGCCGGTCTCGGATGCTCCGATGGAGTCGGTCAGCAGGCGGTTGGGCAACAGTTCGAGGAACTGCTCCTGGATGCTCGGCGAGAAGAGCGCAGCACTGCTGGCCATCACGTAGAGCGTCGAAAGATCGTACGGCTCACCCGTCTTCGGATTGCCGGCGATCAGTGCGTCGAGCATCGGGCGGCCCATCGCGTCACCCGTGATGAAGATCAGGTTGACCTTGTGCTTGTCGATGTTCTGCCACACCTCGTGGGCGTCGAATTCGGGGTGCATCAAACAGGTTCCGCCGCCGAAGAGGCTGTGGAACACCGCAGACTGCGAACCGCCGTGAATCATCGGGGGAATCGGGTAGCGGATCATGCTCGGGTTGGCTGCGCCGACCTTCGCCATCTCGTACTCGTCCTCGACCGGAACGCCGGTCACGAAGTTGATGCCGCCGCCGAGCACACGCCACCAGTCCTCGTGACGCCACATGACGCCCTTGGGACTTCCGGTGGTGCCGCCGGTGTAGAGCATGAAGATGTCGTCGTTGCTGCGCTCTTCGAAATCACGCTCACCCGAACTCTGCGCGAGTGCGTCCTCGTAGCCGATGCCGAAAGCACTGAAATCCAGATCGGTGCCGTCCTCGACCACGATGACGGACTTGACCTTGGGAGTGTTCGGCAGGACGTTCGCGACCTTGTCCGAGTAGCGGCGCTCGTGAATGAGTGCCACCATGTCGGAGTTGTCGAAGATGTACTGCAACTCGTTCTCGACGTACCGGTAGTTGATGTTGACCATCACGGCCCGGATCTTGAAAACGGCGACCATGGCCTCGATCGCCTCGATGACGTTCCGGCAGTAGATGCCGACCTTGTCACCCGGCTGAACGCCATGTTCACGCAGGTAGTGGCCGAGGCGGTTTGCTCGGTCCTCCAACTGCGCATAAGTCATCTCGCGATTGTCCGAGACCAGCGCAACGCGGTCCGGAACGAGGTCGATTGCGTGCTCTACGAAGTCTGCGATGTTAAGGGCCACGAGTTCAAAGTAGAACGTGTTACCGTTTCTGGCAAGACCCAATTTGAGAGCCAGCTCACAGACCCGCCAGGAGCCATCAGTGTCCACTTCGACGACCGAAAAATCAGACATTTCGGAAACCGCGCCGCATTGCCTCGTGGAGAAGCGCGGCCACGTTCTCATCGTGACCATGAATCGCCCCGAGCGTAAGAACGCCATCACCGGCGAGATGATGGCGATCATGGTCGACGCCTGGGACCAGGTCGACAACGACCCCGAAATCCGTGTGGCGATCCTGACCGGAGCAGGTGGCGATTTCTGCGCCGGCGCCGACCTCAAGAACATGTCCGCCAAGCCGCCGGGAGATTCCTTCGCGGGCGGCGGAGTCGACATGTCCAAGATCGAAGGCCTCCTCAAGGGTCGCCGGTTGACCAAGCCGCTGATCGCCGCGGTCGAGGGTGCAGCCATCGCCGGTGGAACCGAAATCCTGCAGGGCACCGACATCCGCGTCGCAGGCGAGAGCGCAAAGTTCGGCGTCTCCGAAGCCAAGTGGGGGCTCTTCCCACTCGGCGGTTCCGCAGTGCGTCTGGTGCGCCAGATTCCGTACACGATCGCGGCGGACATCCTGCTCACCGGTCGTCACATCAAAGCGCCCGAAGCCAAGGAGATCGGGCTGATCGGCCACGTCGTCCCGGACGGCCAGGCCCTCGACAAGGCACTGGAGCTCGCCGACCTGATCAGCGCCAACGGCCCCCTCGCTGTGCAGGCGATCCTCAAGACCATCCGCGACACCGAGGGCATGCACGAGGAAGAGGCCTTCCAGATCGACGCGCAACTGGGCATGAAGGTGTTCATGAGCGCGGACGCCAAGGAGGGCCCGCGAGCCTTCGGTGAGAAGCGGGCGCCCCAGTTCAAGGGTGTCTGAGTCAGGGTTGCCTGTCCCCACCCCTGCCTGACCCACCCCTGTCTGACCGACCCCCGCCTGAGCCCCCCTTTCCCGTCCCCTCTCGGTGCACCCACCCCCTTCTCGAGCGAACGTACCTTTCGGCGCCTTCAGTGCGCCGAAAGGCACTTTCGCTCAGCCGGTTTCGTCCAATTTGACCCACCTCGACCTCGCGAACACCTGTGGCCGGGGACGTGACTGCGCCAATCTGTAGTGCGCACGCAGGTCCTCGATCACACGATCAGGGTCCGTTCGCAGTGCACTGGGCACCGTCGGCAACACGATGATTCCCGCATTCTGCATACGCGTCCGGCGTTCCACCGTGCGCTTGTAGTCCGTCGGCGCGGCATGCCATTCCAAGGAGTCGATGTCCCACGCGAAGGCAACCGAATCGATCCATCCGTCCGGAATTGCGATGAAGTCTCCGTCGGCATCCCGGATCTCATGGTTGAACAACATTTCCGGCAGCCCGCTCCGCTGCCACAGTTTTCGCGCGTGAACCTCCGGAACCGAGTGGACGTTCGCGTTCACTTCGCGCAACACGACCCGAGGTAGCGCGGAACCCCGACTGCTACCCGCCTCGAGTTCCTTCGCAAGTTCGCGCACCGAGACGTCGCCACGCTGAACGACCTCGGCAATGAGTGCCCGTGTGGGATCGAGGGCCTTGCACCGCCTCGCAGCGTCGAGTAGTGCCCGCGGCAGCGGCGCACAGCGCAGACCGTTGCGAATCTCCGGCTCAGGCAGTCGAATAGTGCGCTCCACCGTGACGAATCCAACCGATTGAACTCGACGGTCGATGGGGATGAGCACCTGCACATCCCCGGCGTGCGTCCGATATCCGTACTCCGACATGGCAGATCGCCCCGTCAGCAGAGACTCGTCACCGCTCAACATGAGCGCAGCGATCGATCGTTGACGTGGCGTCGGTTGACCATTTCGGAGCAGGATCACTCCTGGCAATATGCGCTGCCAGGGTCCGCCCGCTCGACACCGGGTGTGCACGGCGGAGTTGGAGACGCCCAATCGCGCCAAGTCCGCCGTTCGGATCACTCCGCTTCGACTGACGCGGTAGATCGCGTCCAGATCATCGCCCCACATCCCACGCCGCATGGTTGCAGCATGACTCGAGTAGCAGCGCGGGCCCCGGAGTCGAACTGGGGTTTTGGCGGCCCTGTGGATAACTTTCGGCGAGCGAAAGGCGCGTTGAGCGCCTCAGATGCGCTGAACGTGCCGTTCGCTCACAAAAAGTGGGGGTACCGCTCGAAAAAAAAAGGGGGTGCCCCGCTCAACCACCCACCGCGGCCGCGAGCTCTCGCACATGGTCGGCGTCGCGGCAGGTCACCAACAACATCGTGACTCCGGCTTCCTCCCAACGCTTCACGTCCGCGCGCACCTCGTCGACGTTGCCGATGATCATGGTCTCGGTGACCATCTCGTCGGGGACGACGGCAGCAGCTTCGTCCTTGCGGCCCGACATGAAGAGGCGACCGATCTCGTCGACCTCCTTCTCGTAGCCCATCCGCTTGTAGACCTGTGCGTGAAAGTTCAACTCCGGGGCGCCCATTCCGCCGACGTAGAGGGCGGTCATCGGCTTGAGAGCGGCGATGGCCGCGGCACGATCGTCGGTCACGATGACCTGGCACGTGGCGGCCACCTCGAAGTCTTCGCGGCTACGACGGGCCACGGCGCGAGCGAAGCCTTCGTCGAGCCACTTGTTGTACATCGGCGCCAGGCGCGGGGTGTAGTAGATCGCCAGCCACCCGTCGGCGATTTCACCGGCGAGCGCGACGTTCTTCGGCCCTTCGGCGCCGAGCCAGATCGGGATGTCCGCACGCAGCGGGTGCGTAATGGGCTTGAGCGGCTTGCCAAGTCCCGAACTGCCCGGTCCCGCATACGGCAGAGGGTAGTGGGGGCCGGGGCTGGTGACGGGCGCTTCACGGGCGAGGACCTGGCGCACGATCGAGACGTATTCGCGGGTGCGCGCGAGCGGCTTCTCGAATGGCTGGCCGTACCAACCTTCGACGACCTGCGGTCCGGATACGCCGAGCCCGAGGATCGTTCGCCCACCGTTGAGGTGATCGAGAGTGAGCGCGTGCATGGCACAGCTGGTCGGTGTTCGCGCCGAAATCTGTACGACGGAGGTGCCGAGACGGACGTTCTCGGTCCGAGATCCCCACCAGGCGAGCGGGGTGAAGGCGTCCGAGCCCCACGACTCCGCGGCGAAGACCGCGTCGAATCCCGCGCCTTCCGCGGCCTCGATCAGTTCCGGGGCGTTTGCCGGCGGCTGTGCGCCCCAGTATCCGAGTTGCAACCCAAGCTTCATCGCAGGCCTCCACATTGCCGGTGATCAGAAGTGACTCTTGCCACAATCTCTAGAACCTGTTCTACTCGATCTTGTGACCATCGGAAAGAGCGGGGTGGCCGACAAGCCCCTGAGCGCACCATTGAATCTTCATTTCGACTACACCAGATCGACGGGACCGACCATCGGCGCGTTCGTGACTGCCCTGCGTGATCGCAAGGTGATCGGCGCACGTGGGTCGAACGGTCGTGTCTTCGTGCCGCCACCGGAATTCGATCCGGATACGGCCGAACCACTGACCGACTTCGTCGGAGTCTCCGACGGCGGAACGGTCGTGAGTTGGACGTGGATGCCCGAACCCATCGAGGGTCAACCCCTGACGAAGCCTTTCGCGTGGGCCCTGATCAAGCTCGACGGCGCGGACACGTCCATGCTCCACGCGGTCGACGTCGACTCCCCCGACGACATCAGCACCGGCCTGCGGGTTCGTGCTCGCTGGGCGTCGGAGCGGATCGGGCAGATCAAGGACATCGAGTGCTTCGAACCAGGTGAGAGCGAAAATGGAATCGCGACAGTCGATTCCACCGCCGATCCTGTCACCATGATCACGACGCCTGTCGACCTGCACTTCATGCATTCCGCTTCGGCCGAGGAGAGCTTCTACCTCCGTGGTCTCGCAGAAGGCAAACTGATCGGTGGTCGCAGCGGCCCCGAAGACAAGATCTACATCCCACCGCGCGGCGCGAATCCCACCAACGGGAAGCCGACGAGCGAGCAGATCGAACTGCCCGACAAGGGAATTGTCACCACCTTCTGCATCGTCAACGTCCCGTTCCTCGGGCAGCGAATCAAACCGCCCTACGTGGCCGCCTACGTGCTTCTCGACGGAGCCGACATTCCGTTCCTGCACTTGATCCTCGAATGTGATGCCGCGGACGTACGCATGGGCATGCGCGTCGAAGCCAAGTGGAAGCCTCGCGAAGAGTGGGGTTACACCCTCGAGAACATCGAATACTTCCGGCCGACAGGTGAACCCGACGCCGAGTACTCCACCTTCCAACACCACCTGTGAGGCTCCTGAAATGACTTCTGCAGACATCGCAGTCGTGGGCTTTGCTCAGGCACCCCACGTCCGCGAAACCAACGGCACCACCAACGGCGTCGAGATGCTCGTCCCGTGCTTCCAGCAGCTCTACAGCGATCTGGGAATCACCAAGTCCGACATCGGCTTCTGGTGCTCCGGATCTTCCGATTACCTGGCCGGACGAGCGTTCTCCTTCATCTCGGCCATCGACTCCATCGGAGCGGTCCCGCCGATCAACGAATCTCACGTCGAGATGGATGCTGCGTGGGCCTTCTACGAAGCGTGGATCAAGATCTTGACCGGCGAGGTCGAGACCGCGCTGGTGTACGGCTTCGGCAAATCCTCCGCCGGGCACCTGCGCAAGATCCTGTCCATGCAACTCGATCCGTACCTCGTCACTCCGCTGTGGCCGGACTCCGTCTCGATCGCCGGACTTCAAGCCCGACTCGGACTCGACGCAGGTAAGTGGACGCAAGAGGACATGGCGGAGGTTGCCGCTCGCAGCCGTCGTCACGCGCTGAGTAATCCGAAGGCTCAGCTCGCAGGCGAGGTCGACATCGAGGCACTACTCGCCAGCCCGTTCCTCGCAGATCCGTTGCGCGCACACGATTGTGCGCCCATCACCGATGGTGCGGCAGCAATCGTGCTGGCCTCGGGCAATCGCGCCCGCGATCTCTGCGAGCGGCCGGCGTGGATCACCGGACTCGAGCATCGCATCGACTCCCCCAACCTGGGTGCACGTGACCTGACCACCTCGCCGTCCACAACGTCGGCAGCCAAGGCGGCAACGGGCGGCGAGGTCGCCAACATCGACGTCGCCGAACTGCACGCGCCGTTCACTCACCAGGAATTGATCTTGAAGGAAGCGATCGGCCTGACCGACGCCACCACGATCAATCCGTCCGGCGGTCCGCTCAGCGGCAACCCACTGTTCGCCGGTGGTCTGGAACGAATCGGCCACGCCGCCAAGGCAATCTTCGACGGCCAGGCGAATCGCGCTCTGGCCCATGCAACAAGCGGCCCTGTGCTGCAGCAGAACCTGGTAGCAGTCTTGGAGGGACGGAACTGATGGCCGGAACGCCTCAACTCGCGGCCGTGCTCGGCACCGGCCAAACTCACTACGTCGCAAAGCGTCATGATGTCTCGATGGCGGGCTTGGTTCGTGAAGCCATCGACGCCGCGATGCTCGACGCCAACGTCGGCTGGGACGACATCGACGCCGTCGTCATCGGAAAGGCCCCCGACCTGTTCGAGGGTTCGATGATGCCCGAACTCGCCATGTCGGATGCCCTTGGCGCCAACGGAAAGCCGTTGCTGCGTGTTCACACTGCCGGCTCGGTGGGTGGTTCGACGGCTATCGTCGCCTCCAGCCTGGTCAAATCCGGTGTCCACAAGCGGGTTCTGACGGTTTCCTGGGAGAAGCAGTCCGAGTCGAACGCCATGTGGGCGCTGTCCACACCGGTACCGTTCAACATGCCTGTCGGCGCCGGCGCCGGTGGATACTTCGCCCCGCACGTCCGTTCGTACATTCGTCGATCGGGCGCACCGGAGCACATCGGCTACCTCGTCGCGGTGAAAGATCGGCTCAACGGCAGCCTCAATCCGTATGCGCACCTGCGGCAGCCGGACATCACCTTCGAATCGGTGCAGGCATCTCAGATGCTCTGGGATCCGATCCGCTACGACGAGACCTGCCCGTCCTCGGACGGCGCGTGCGCTCTGGTGATCGGCAACGAGGAAGCGGCCGCACAGGTCGAGGCCGAGGGTCGTTCGGTCGCGTGGATCCACGCGACGGCGATGCGCACCGAGCCGACCTTCTATGCCGGACGCGATCAGGTCAATCCGCAGGCCGGCCGTGACGCCGCGGCCGCGCTGTGGAAGTCCGCGGGAATCACCGATCCGCTCAACGAAATCGACTGCGCCGAAATCTATGTCCCGTTCTCGTGGTTCGAGCCGATGTGGCTCGAGAACCTCGGTTTCGCGGAGGAAGGCCAGGGCTGGAAGCTGACCGAGGCCGGCGAAACCGCGATCGGCGGCAAGCTCCCGGTCAATGCCTCGGGCGGTGTTCTCTCTTCCAACCCGATCGGCGCCTCGGGCATGATCCGTTTTGCCGAGTCGGCGATGCAGGTCATGCACCGCGCCGGCGATCACCAGGTGGCCGACGCGCGCAAGGCTCTCGGCCATGCCTACGGCGGTGGCTCGCAGTACTTCTCGATGTGGGTCGTCGGCTCCGAACGTCCCACCACGTAACAGCAGCACACACGCCGATCAGGAAGAGGCCGAAGATGAAGTACACCGTCGGGGTTGCCATGAACCCCTTGGACCAGTTAGCCGGTATCGCCAAAACGGCCGAGGAATGCGGCTTTTCGTCGATCGCTCTCCCCGATTCACTGTTCTTCATGGAAACGCAGGCGGCGGATTACCCGTACACCCCGGACGGGTCTCGGATGTGGAATGCCGAGACCCCCTGGGTCGATCCGCTGATCGCCGCAGCTGCAATGGGCGCGGTGACCGAGAAGATCGAGTTCTACACCCAGGTGCTCAAGCTGGGTAGCCGCAATCCGGTCCTGCTCGCGCGGCAGGTCGGATCTGTAGCGGCATTGACGAACAACCGTTTCGGCTTCGGCGTCGGAATCGGTTGGGCTCCCGAAGAGTTCGAGTGGTGCGGCGCTCCGTACAAGCGTCGCGGCGCCCGAGTGGACGAGATGATCGACGTTCTCAAACTTATTCTCGGCGGCGGGATGGTCGAGTATCACGGCGAGTTCTTCGCTTTCGATCGCCTGCAGATGAGTCCGGCTCCCACCAAGCCGGTTCCGTTCTACGTCGGCGGCCACACCGAGGTGGCACTCAAGCGTGCTGCGCGAGTCGGCGACGGTTGGACCTCGGCGATGATCAAGTTCGACGACCTGGTGGGTGTGATCGCACGACTACGCGAACTGCGCGCCGAGTACGGCCGCGAGAACGAGCCGTTCGAAATCCAGACGGTGTGCATCGACCGTTTCGGCAAGGACGGTTACGCAGAACTCGAAGATGCCGGCGTCACGGACATCATCACCGTACCTTGGGTTTTCGACGGAATCGGCTTCGATGCCCCGCTGGAGGCAAAGCAGGATTCGATGCGTAAGTTCGCCGAGCAGTACATCAACTGAGGAGTCGCGATGACCGACGAACACCCCGCCCGCGTCGCGGGTAACGCTTCGCGCGCCGCAGCGAGTGGCAAGAACAAGGAAGCCTGGCTGGACCTCTTCGCCGAGGACGGTTGGGTGGAGGATCCGGTCGGGCCGTCGGGATTCGATCCCGAAGGCAAAGGCCATCACGGACGCGAAGCGATCTCCAAGTTCTACGACATGACGATCGCGACCGCGGACAAGCTCGAGTTTCTGATCGACGATTCACTGGTGTGCGGCAACGAGAACGTCAACATCGGCAAGATCCGGACCACCATCGGCGGCTCGATCATCGACGCCGAGGGCGTGTTCGTCTATCGCGTGAACGACGCAGGCAAGATCGCGTCACTTCGAGCATTCTGGGAAGTGGACCGTGCGATGAAGACGGCACGCAAAGCCTGAGAACCCACAGTATGAGAGCGGCCCCGGTCATCGACCGGGGCCGCTCTCGTCGTATTCGAATCAGCCTGTCGTACTTGCACCGAGAACCCTGAAATGGTTTCCTGGTTGCCAACGTCGCGTGTCGATGACGGACTGCGTCAGGCATGGAGGCGTCGTACTGCAAGGGGTCACTCATGACCATTTCGTTCAACCACACCATCATCGCCGCAAAAGACCGACAAGAGTCTGCGTGGTTCTTCACTCACATGTTCGGTCTGCCAGGCCCGGTCGAGGCCGGCTACTTTCTCGGCGTCGAACTCGAGCACGGGGTGACACTGGACTTCGCACAGGTGGAAGAGGGCGCCGAGGTTGCGTCTCAGCACTACGCTTTCCTCGTCTCCGAAGATGACTTCGACGGCATCTACCAGCGGATACAGGCGTTGAAACTTGATCACTGGGCCGATCCGCGCCAGTCGAGTACCGGCTTCAACACCAACGACGGTGGGCGTGGGGTCTACTTCCTCGACCCGTCGGGACATTTCCTGGAAGCGATCACCAAGCCATACGGCGGCTGAATTAGAGATTGAACTACAAACGGCGGCGCCTACGGGAGATGAGGGATCCCGCAGACGCCGCCGCAGTTCCAGGTTGCCAACTAGTGGCCCCCCGGAACGTCTACTGTAGTTCTGCGTGTTCGAGAGTGCAGAGGCAACTCCCGAAAACCTACACAGAACCTACTCGCCGGTTACCAGGTCAGTATATGTCCGGATCAGTGTTTGACCGGGCAGCCCGATGTCTTGTAATCAACCTGAAACTCTTTGATGCCGTTGAGCCAGCCCGAGCGCAGGCGACGGGGATCGCCGAGCCTGGTGATGTCGGGTAGGTGATCGGCGATCGCATTGAAGATCAGATCGATTTCGAGACGAGCCAAGTTGGCGCCGATGCAGAAGTGCGCACCCGTGCCGCCGAATCCGAGGTGCGGATTGGGGTCACGCATGATGTCGAACTTCGTGGGGTTCTCGAAGACGTCTTCGTCGAAGTTGGCCGACGCGTACATCATCACGACGCGATCGCCCTTCTTGATCTTCTGTCCCCCGAGTTCGGTGTCTTCGAGCGCGGTGCGCTGGAAAGAGGTCACCGGGGTGGCCCAACGAACGATCTCGTCGGCCGCAGTCTTCGGGCGTTCCTTCTTGTACAGCTCCCACTGGTCGGGATTGTCGAGGAAGGCAACCATGCCGTGTGTGATGGCATTGCGAGTGGTCTCGTTACCCGCGACCGCAAGCAGAATCACGAAGAAGC
This sequence comes from Rhodococcus sp. MurmanLake-1, assembly GCF_056945715.1. Classification (NCBI taxonomy): domain Bacteria; kingdom Bacillati; phylum Actinomycetota; class Actinomycetes; order Mycobacteriales; family Nocardiaceae; genus Rhodococcus; species Rhodococcus sp. MurmanLake-1. Next base: position 326,340 of record NZ_JBWZNF010000003.1, read on the forward strand.
CGAATTCCTCTGGGGAGAGCTCATTTCCGTCGATGTCAGCTTCGATGAGCTTGGTGACGATGTCATCGGCGGGACACTTCTTGCGCTGATCCGCCATCTGGTACGCGTATCCCAGAATCTCCATCGACGCTGCCTGCGGGTCGATGTCGAACTCAGGATCGTCGTAGGACGTCATCTGGTTGGACCAGTCGAAGAGCTTCATTCGATCTTCCTGCGGCACACCGAGAAGCTCGGCGATTGCCTGCAGCGGAAGTTCGGACGCGACCTGAACCACGAAGTCTCCGGCACCACCGGCAGCCGCAGTCTTGACGATCTTTTCGGCGCGCTCGGTCAGTTCTTCGCGCAGGCTGTTGATGGCTCGCGGGGTGAATCCACGCGAAACCAGCTTGCGAAGCTTGGTGTGCTCCGGAGCGTCCTTGTTGATGAGGATGAATCGCTGCATCTCGACGTTCTCGCGCGGGATGTCGTCGGCGAAGCGAGGAATCGCAGTGTTCTCGTGGGTCGAGAAGATGTCGCTTCGCTGCGAGACTTCCTTGACCTCTTCATGACGGGTGACCACCCAGAAGCCCTCGTCCTGGAATCCACCGATTTCCGGGGGCTGCGGATTCCACCACACGGGGGCCGTCTTCCGGAGTTCGGCGAACTCCTCGAACGGCATGCGTTCCGCGTAGATGTCGGGGTCCGTGAAGTCGATTCCCTCGGGGAATGCGGGCTGTGCCACTGATGTCTCCTGCCCTAAGCCTTTTCATCACAGGGGTGATGGGGATCCGTGATGTGTAACACGTTCTACTCTCATTGAAACACAAGCCTGCTTACTAGGAAAGGAAACGTCGGCAGGTCTTGCTTCCCGCAGAGAACCTGTTCTACTTTTTCATTACAAGGAAAGGAGCCCGCTGTGGGCACACCAGTAATCGTCGAGGCTGTCCGTACACCGATCGGCAAGCGCGGAGGTTGGCTCGCCGGTCTGCACGCCGCCGAGATCCTCGGAGCGGCACAAAAGGGCGTTCTCGACCGGTCGGGAATCGACCCGTTGCTGATCGAGCAGGTGATCGGCGGCTGCGTCACCCAGGCCGGCGCTCAGTCCAACAACATCACGCGCACGGCTTGGCTGCACGCCGGACTTCCGTGGCAGACCGGCGCAACGACCGTGGACTGCCAATGCGGTTCGGCCCAGCAGGCGAACCATCTGATCGCCGGACTGATTGCCACCGGCGCCATCGACGCCGGCGTCGCCTGCGGCATCGAAGCCATGAGCCAGGTTCCCCTCGGCGCAAACGTCGGCGATCAGGCCGGACCGCGTCGGCCTGCGACGTGGGACATCGACATGCCCAACCAGTTCGAAGCAGCGGAACGCATCGCGCGTCGACGCGGACTGACCCGCGACGACATCGAAGCCCTCGGCGTCCGCTCGCAGGCGCTGGCCAAGCAGGCCTGGGAGGAAGGGCGTTTCGACCGCGAGGTTCTCGAACTTTCGGCACCCCAGGTCGACAAGGAAGGAAACCTCACGGGCGAGACGAAGCTCGTCAATCGCGATCAGGGCCTGCGCGATACGACGGCCGAGTCCCTAGCCCGACTGAAGCCCGTCCTCGAAGGCGGGATTCACACGGCCGGAACGTCTTCCCAGATCTCCGACGGCGCGGCCGCAGTCCTGCTCATGGACGAGGACAAGGCCCGCGCACTCGGCTTGAAGCCGCGAGCCCGCATCATCGCCCAGGCCCTGGTCGGCTCGGAACCGGAATTCCACCTCGACGGACCGGTGCAGGCAACCAGCCGTGTCCTGGAGAAGAGCGGAATGAAGATCGGCGACCTCGATCTGTTCGAGATCAACGAAGCATTCGCATCCGTCGCACTGTCCTGGGCTCAGGTTCACGAACCTGACTTCGACAACGTCAATGTCAACGGCGGCGCGCTCGCTCTCGGCCATCCGGTCGGCAGCACGGGCTCTCGACTGATCACCACCGCACTGCACGAATTGGAGCGTCGCAACGGCTCGACGGCTCTGATCACGATGTGCGCCGGCGGCGCGCTGGCCACCGGAACCATCATCGAGCGTATCTGAGATGACTACTCCCCCAGCTAAACCCAAGGGACTCGACGCTCCGGCGACGGTCAAGATCATCAAGTGGATGTCGAAGGCAAACGTCGCCATGTATCGCGCCACCGACGGGCGGCTGGGTAGCAAGTGGCGGGTCGGCAGCGCGTTCCCGCGCGGGCTGCCGATCTGCCTGCTCACCACCACCGGTCGCAAATCCGGCGAGGAGCGGATCAGTCCGTTGCTGTTCCTCGAGGACGGCGAGAACGTGATTCTGGTGGCGTCGCAAGGTGGTCTTCCGAAGAACCCGATGTGGTACCTCAACATCAAGGCGGACCCGGTGGTGACGGTGCAGATCAAGTCTCGGATCCGATCGATGAAAGCCCGCGTCTCCACCGAGGACGAACGCGCTCGACTGTGGCCGATGTTGACGGCGATGTATCCGGATTTCGACAACTATCAGGCCTGGACCGACCGGATCATTCCCGTCATCGTGTGCGAGCCACTGAAGAAATAAACGAACTGTTTACAACAAAACGTTTACATCGGCCCGGGTTCGTGCCAGCCTGGGTTCATGACCGATGACCAGTTCAGACCGATCGATTCCGGCCGCGAACGCGCACATCGCGAGTACGCCGGACTCTTTCGGATCAGCGAGCGCCACGGCGCGACCCAAAGCCAGCGCGCGCGGCAATCTCATCCGGAGATGCTCGAGCCCTACGGCGCGGTGCGCGTCGTGGCTCGTCTTGCCGGCGGCACCGACACACCGCAGCCGAACGAACCCGAGGTCGACGACGCCGATGTCATGGCTGCGTTGACTCTGATTCCCAAGGCCCGAGCCGAAATGGAACAGCTGGAAGCGCTGTTCCTCGGAATTGCCCGCGAACGGGGCATGACCTGGCAAGATATTGCCTTCGGACTCGGGCTCGGCAGCACTCAAGCTGCCCGCCAGCGCTACGAACGGCTCGTTCGCCGCACCGGAGGCTGAACACGTGCCATAACGAGCGAGTTGGAGCACTATTGACTCGTACGGTCCGCACGGCGTTTCGACAGAGCCTCGAACACAGCAAGGAGTCGCATATATGACGACGCATATTCAAGATCAAATCCTGGACCGACGCGAGATCACCTCAGCCCTCGTGCGTGCGCTGGAGCGTCGCCACGAGGTGCTGGACGCAGTGGTCGACAGCAAGGACCACCAGGAGGCACTGACCACCGTCGCGGAACTCCTCGGCACGTCGGAAGCAAATGCCGAAGCAGTTCTGAGCCTCAAGTTCAGTGCGCTCACCAAGGCTGCGCGCGATCGCATCCAGGGCGAGCTGGAGAATCTCGACGCCACTCTCGAATGGACGACGCTCGATCGTCCCGCGAGCAGCGGGCAGAACTTCACCCTGCGTCCGTTCAGCGACAGCGCAGAAGACAAGGCGCTGTTCACGATTCGTTCGGGCGAGCAGCTCGGCGAAGACGGCAAGCCGTGGAGCGAGGATCGGATCGAAGCTGAGCGCGTCGGTGGCCTCGGCCGGATCGACGACGAGACCGCTGCCTGGTTCGTCGCCGAGGACGTCTCCGGTGACGGCTCGAAGAGCGTCGGCCTGGTCTTCGGCGAACTCGACGGCCAAGAGGTCAACGTGGCGATCTGGATCGCGCCGGAATCTCGCAAGAAGGGCTACGGCACAGCCTGCGTGAAGCATTCGCGGCGCGAGCTCGCCGCAGAGTTCCCCGGCACCGTGTTGGTGGTTCGGGCACCCGCTTAAGCGGCACACCACCTGTGAGTGGTTAAGGAGTCCCTGCACTCCTTAACCACTCACAGGGCCGGAGGCCCTACGCCCCGTACACCGGCGTCGGAATCTCCGCCTTCTCCAACAGCGTTGCCACGACGGGCCCGATCTCCTTCGGGTCCCAACGGTCACCCTTGTCCTCGCTCGGGCCGTGACGCCAGCCCTCCGCGACGGTGATCTTTCCGCCCTCGACCTCGAACACCCGCCCCGTGACGTCCTTGGACTCGGCGCTACCGAGCCAGACGACCAGCGGCGAGATGTTCTCGGGCGCCATGGCATCGAAGCCCTCTTCGGGAGCTGCCATCGACTCGGCCATCGCCCCACCCGCGCCGACGGTCATGCGCGTGCGCGCAGCAGGCGCGATCGCGTTGACACTGACGCCGTAATTCTTGAGCTCGGCTGCGGCCTGGATGGTCATCTCGGCGATACCGGCCTTCGCCGCAGCGTAGTTACCCTGGCCGATCGAACCTTGCAGTCCTGCACCCGAACTGGTGTTGATGATGCGTGCGTCGACGGTCTTGCCCGCCTTGGACTCAGCGCGCCAGTAGGCAGCAGCGTGACGCAGCGGCGCGAAGTGCCCCTTGAGGTGCACGCGAATCACTGCGTCCCATTCGCCTTCGCTCATGCCGACCAGCATGCGGTCCCGCAGGAAGCCCGCGTTGTTCACGAGTACGTCCAGGCCACCGAAGGTGTCGATCGCGGTCTTGATCAGATTCTCGGCGCCCGCCCAGTCGGCGACGTCGTCTCCGTTGACCACTGCTTGGCCACCGGCGGCGATGATCTCCGCGACAACCTGCTCGGCCGGACTCTCACCGGTCTCGGAACCGTCGGCACCCGCACCGATGTCGTTGACGACGACCTTGGCGCCCTCGGCAGCAAACGCCAATGCATGCGCACGCCCGATCCCGCGACCAGCCCCGGTGATGATGACTACGCGTCCGTCGACCAATCCACTCATATTTGTCTCCTAATGCACTCTGCTCGGGCTTGTCGGCTCCGCTTGTGTGCTAACTTACCAAGCAATCGCTTGGTTTGGTACACAGACGTAAGGAATCCCGATATGGGCATCAGCACCTCCTCCGACGGAACCGGCATCACCACGGTCACCATCGACTACGCGCCGGTCAATGCAATCCCGTCCAAGGGATGGTTCGAGCTTGCCGACGCCATCCTCGACGCGGGCAAGGATCTCAACACTCACGTGGTGATCCTGCGAGCCGAGGGACGCGGATTCAACGCCGGCGTCGACATCAAGGAGATGCAGGCGACCGAGGGATTCGACGCGCTGGTCGCCGCCAACCGCGGTTGCGCCGCGGCCTTCGCAGCCGTCTACGACTGCGCTGTACCCGTCGTCGTGGCCGTCAACGGATTCTGTGTCGGCGGTGGCATCGGACTGGTCGGCAACGCGGACGTGATCGTCGCTTCCGACGACGCGATCTTCTCCCTCCCCGAGGTCGACCGCGGCGCACTCGGCGCTGCCACACACCTCTCACGACTGGTGCCGCAGCACATGATGCGCACGCTCTACTACACCGCACAGAGCGTCGACGCCCACACACTCAAACAGTTCGGCAGCGTCTACGACGTGGTCCCGCGCGAGAAGCTCGACGAGTGCGCTCGCGAGATCGCCGCAAAGATCGCCGCGAAGGACACCCGCATCATCCGGTGCGCCAAGGAAGCCATCAACGGCATCGACCCGGTCGATGTAAAGGGCAGCTACCGACTCGAGCAGGGCTACACCTTCGAACTCAACCTCCTCGGTGTGTCCGACGAACACCGCGACGAATTCGTCGCCACCGGCAAGCCGCGCGAGAACGCAACCCAGAAGGAAGGCTGAGACAAACATGGCTAGCAAGCGTGACAAGACGAAGTCGCTCGACGAGGTAGTCGGCGAGCTCCGCAGCGGAATGACGATCGGCTTGGGCGGCTGGGGATCTCGCCGCAAGCCGATGGCCTTCGTGCGTGCGATTCTGCGTTCGGACATCAAGGACCTGACCGTGGTCACTTACGGCGGACCGGATCTCGGGCTGCTGTGCTCGGCCGGCAAGGTCAAGAAGGCGTACTACGGTTTCGTGTCCCTGGACTCCGCACCGTTCTACGATCCGTGGTTCGCCAAGGCGCGCACCGCCGGTGAGATCGAAGTCCGCGAGATGGACGAGGGAATGGTCAAGTGCGGCCTCGAAGCCGCTGCCGCTCGCCTCCCCTTCCTCCCGATCCGCGCGGGCCTGGGTTCGGACGTTCGCAACTTCTGGGGCGACGAACTCAAGACCGTCACCTCCCCGTACCCCGAGGCCGACGGCCGCTCCGAGACCTTGATCGCGATGCCTGCACTCAACCTCGATGCGTCGTTCGTTCACCTCAATCTCGGTGACAAGCACGGCAATGCCGCGTACAACGGTGTCGACCCGTACTTCGACGACCTGTACTGCATGGCCGCCGAAAAGCGTTACGTCTCCGTCGAACGCATCGTCGAGACCGAGGAACTGGTCAAATCCGTTCCACTGCAGAATCTTCTGCTCAACCGCATGATGGTCGACGCCGTCGTCGAGGCCCCGAACGGTGCCCACTTCACGTTGGCCGGCGAAAGCTACGGCCGCGACGAGAAGTTCCAGCGTCACTACGCCGAGGCCGCCAAGACCCCCGAGTCGTGGCAGACGTTCGTCGACACCTTCCTCTCCGGCAGCGAAGAGGATTACCAAGCCGCAGTAAAGAAGTTTGCCGATTCATCAAAGGCAGGGGAGCAGGCAAAATGAGCGAATCCACCGTCACCCGCGCAGAGTACGTTGTTCTCGCGTGCGCTGAAATCTTCTCCGGTGCAGGCGAAATCATGGCAAGCCCGATGTCGACGTCGTCCACCATCGGCGCTCGCCTGGCTCGGCTCACCACCGAACCCGACCTGCTGATCACCGATGGTGAAGCCCTCATTCTCGAGGACACCCCGGCAGTCGGAACGAAGGGCCCCATCGAAGGATGGATGCCTTTCCGTAAGGTGTTCGACGTCGTCGCTTCGGGCCGTCGCCACGTAGTCATGGGCGCCAATCAGCTCGATCGCCACGGCAACCAGAACCTCTCCGCCTTCGGCCCGCTTCAGCAGCCGACGCGTCAGATGTTCGGTGTGCGCGGCGCCCCCGGTAACACCATCAACCACGCGACGAGCTACTTCGTCCCCAAGCACTCCAAGCGAGTGTTCGTCGACAAGGTCGACGTGGTGTGCGGTGTCGGCTACGACCAGATCGATCCCGAGAACCCGGCATACAAGTACCTGAACATCCCCCGCGTTGTCACCAACCTCGGTGTCTTCGACTTCGGTGGACCGGGAAACACCTTCCGCGCGTTGAGCCTCCATCCCGGCGTCACCGCCGAAGAGGTAGCCGAGAACACCTCGTTCGAGGTAGCCGGACTCGCCGAGGCCGGTATCACCCGTGACCCCACCGCCGAAGAACTCCACCTCATTCGCGAGACCCTCGATCCGCGCAACCTCCGGGACCGTGAGGTCTCGGCATGACCCCCACTCTGAAGACAGCACTGACCGAACTGGTCGGTGTCGAGTACCCGATCGTGCAGACAGGCATGGGCTGGGTTTCCGGGCCAGCACTGACGTCGGCGACGGCCAACGCGGGCGGTCTCGGCATCCTGGCTTCGGCCACGATGACCTACGACGAGCTCGAGCACGCGATCAAGAAGACGAAGCAGCTCACGGACAAGCCGTTCGGTGTCAACATGCGTGCCGACGCCACCGACGCGCCGCAGCGCGCGGACCTGCTGATCCGTGAGGGCGTCAAGGTCGCGTCGTTTGCCTTGGCTCCCAAGAAGGAACTGATCGCCAAGCTCAAGGACCACGGCATCGTCGTCGTACCGTCGATCGGTGCCGCGAAGCATGCGGTCAAGGTTGCATCTTGGGGCGCGGACGCCGTCATCGTCCAGGGCGGCGAAGGTGGTGGTCACACCGGCGGTGTGGCAACGACATTGCTTCTCCCCTCGGTTCTCGACGCGGTCGATATTCCGGTCATCGCCGGTGGCGGATTCTTCGACGGCCGCGGGCTGGCCGCAGCGTTGGCGTACGGCGCTGCCGGTGTCGCCATGGGGACGCGTTTCTTGCTCACCAGTGACTCTTCGGTGCCGGACTCCGTCAAGCAGGAATACCTCAAGCGAGGACTGACGGATACGACGGTCTCACGCAAGGTCGACGGCATGCCTCATCGTGTGCTCAACACCGACCTGGTCAACAGCCTCGAAGGTTCCAGCTATGCAACCGGTTTGATCGCTGCTGCCAAGAACGCCACCAAGTTCAAGGCAATGACAGGTATGAAGTGGTCGACGCTCGCCAAGGACGGCCTCGCGATGAAGCGCTCGGGTGACCGCACGCTGATGCAAATCATCATGGCGGCGAATACCCCGATGTTGCTCAAGGCCGGTCTGGTCGAGGGCAATACGGAAGCCGGCGTGCTTGCCTCGGGTCAGGTTGTCGGAATGATCAACGATCTGCCCAGCTGCAAGGAACTGATCGAGAACATCATGGAGGACGCGGCCAAGCGTATCGACGCGCTCGCGGCTCTTCGCTGACGCAGATTCATCCGAGTGCGTCTCCCCCACTGCGCTTTACGCGGAGTCGGAGGAGGCGCACTCTGCGCATTTCCGAGCTAACCGGTCTGCTGGTGACGACCACCCGGCACCTCGAAATACTGGGAGATTGCCACCGCGGCCATCTGTACCGGTGCAACGTGTCGATCGTCGATCTTGCCTCGAACGAGTGGGCCGCTGATCGACAGACCGACTTCCGCTTCACCCAGCGCACCCACCCGCACACCGATGCAGCCGAGACCCGAAGTACACGTACCGAATACGACACCGTACCGATGGTTGGCTATTGCGGAATGCTGCGCGACCGTCGAACGGCGGCCCGCTGCCAAGAGTGCCTTGCCGATTGCCGAGGATCGCGCCGGGATGCGAGAGCCGACGCCTGTCTGGAGGTCAGGTATCGCCTGGCTGCCGATCTTCTGAAGGTATCGCACGTTGCTTCCCTCGAGGACCCCGAGATGTACGGCCTGATTGGTGACGAGGTGCAGGTTGTACAACAACGGCACCACCACCCTCTCGAACTTGTTTCGATACAACGAGATTGCCCCAAGATCGCCGAGTTTGTCGCCGATTTCGTACTCGAGGCCTTCTCTGCGAAGCCAATCCATCCTCACTAGCTTCAGAAGCATCCTGTGCACGGATGATCGCGGAATCCCGGTTCGACGGGCCACCTCGCCCAGCGTCAACCGCGGCGTGTCACGAAAGCAATCCACCACCATCGCCAACCTGTCGAGGGTTGACATAGGGATGGGCTCTTCTGTGATCGGTCCGACCGACATGGCGTCTCCGTTTCGGTGATCCGCCCGTCGAGAGGACAGCGCTGGGCGTGCTCTGCTGACTGCAAATCTGGGCCTTCACCGGACGAACCGCCAGGGCATTTCCCACCGTGCGGGAGACAAACCTGCCTGGCCACTCCACCTGCAGCTATACCGATCACCGGTTACCCCCGTTGAACCTGGACCAACTCCTCACCACAGTGGCCAACACAGATCACTGAACAAAGGACGACGTTTTGACCACAGACGTGACGACCACAACGGACCTCGGCGAAGTCGACGAGATCCGCATGATCGACGAGGGCGCTGCTCCCGAACGTTTTGCCCGCGGATGGCACTGCCTCGGACTTGCAACGGATTTCCACGACGGGAACCCACATCCGATCGAGGCCTTCGGCACCAAGCTTGTCGTATTTGCCGACAGCCAGGGCGAATTGAAGGTCCTCGATGCCTACTGCCGTCACATGGGCGGCGACCTCAGTCAGGGCACGGTCAAGGGCGATTCAGTCGCCTGCCCCTTCCACGACTGGCGATGGGGCGGCAACGGCAAATGCACCGCGATCCCCTATGCACGCCGCGTTCCACCGCTTGCCAAAACCCGCGCCTGGACCACCCTCGAACAAGACGGACTGCTCTTCGTCTGGCATGACCCCGAAGGCAATCCGCCTCCGGCCGAAGTCGCCATACCGATAATCAAGACTCCGGACCACGAATGGACCGATTGGGTATGGAAGTCAATCGTCATCGACACCAACTGTCGAGAAATCGTCGACAACGTCGTGGACATGGCGCACTTCTTCTACGTGCACTTTTCGTTTCCCACTTACTTCAAGAACGTCTTCGAGGGGCATGTCGCCATCCAGGAGCAGAGCGGTATCAACCGCGACGACATCGTGACCTGGACGGATCCCGACGTGCCGAAGTTGGTCTCGAACTTCTCGGTGGCCGCCTATCACGGACCGTCGTTCATGATCGATGATCTGGTGTACCAGTACGAAACGTTCAAGGTGGATTCGGTTTTGATCAACTGCCACTATCCGGTCAGCCCGAACAAGTTTGTCCTGATGTACGGCATCACCGTCAAGAAGACCGAGGAACTTCCCGCCGGGATAGCGGACCAAACCGTTGACGCGATGATCGGTTACATCGGCGTCGGATTCGAGCAGGACATCGAGATCTGGAAGAACAAGACCCGCATCGACAACCCACTACTCTGCACCGAGGACGGTCCGGTCTACCAACTGAGGCGGTGGTACGAACAGTTCTACGTCGACGTCGCCGACGTCACGCCCGAGATGATCGATCGCTTCGAATTCGAGATGGATACAAGCAAACCCATCGAGGTGTGGAAACAGGAGGTTGCAGACAACCTCGCACGCCGTGCAGGAGCAGCGCAGTGACCATGGAACCAGTGGACTGCGAGAGGTGTGGAACATATGTCCTCGTCGAGAAGAACAGCTGGCAACATACCTCGACTCAATGGCGATCGGATCCGCACAACGTGTGTTCGGAGTATCGCGAAGACAAGGCGTCGCCGAAAATTCGCACCGGAACTTGTTCGGCATTAAGAGATTCCATCAACCGAGCTGCAGTCGACGGGAGACTCACCGTTCCAGATTGACCTAGCGCGCGCCCACCGCATCCACCTCGTCGCCGGCCATCACAGCGGCCAGCTCTGATGCCAATGTTCCATTGTTCTCCACGACTACGGTGTCGCAGCCTTGCCACATTGCGGTTCTACGAAGGAGCTCAGCCAGACGCGGTGCAGTGTCGGCATCGGCGGTGGGCTCGGCCCAAGCAGCGCGCACGAGTAGCCGACGGTTCTGTCGGTCGTTCTTGAGATCGACTCGCGCGCAGATATTGTCGTCGATCAACACGGGGAGCACATAGTAGCCGTGAACCCGCTTGTGTGCGGGAGTATAGATCTCGATCCGGTAGTGAAAGTCGAAGAGCCGCAACGCTCGATCGCGCGCCCACACTACCGGATCGAAGGGCGACAACAGAGCCTCGGTTCGGATCGACCTTGGACGCTTTGCCTGTGGATCAATCCATACCTCGCGAGGCTTGCCACGACGCTCCCAGCCCTCGACGGAAACACTGCGTACATTGCCGGCGTCTTCGATCTCACGCAAGGCAATTCGTGCCTCAGCGCTCGGCAGCCGAAAGTAGTCGGCGATATCGTCGAGCGTACCGAGTCCGTGGGCCTTCACACCACGCAGCACCAGCTCACGGATCGCGTCCGATCGATCGATCCTCGCATCGAGGATCTCGGGCGCGAGCATGTGTTCGGCAAGGCCGTATCGACGTTCGAATCCTGCGCGACCCGCGGATACCACTTCGCCCCACCGGAACAGAGTCTCCAGCCCGACTTTCACGTCCGACCACCCCCACCACGGGCCGCGGCGTGTATTCGCTTCATGCTCGACTTCGCTCGCCGCCATCGGACCGTTTTCACGCAGTTCGTTGCGCAACCAGTCGAGGAAGTCGCGCCGATCAGACGCCCATCCGTTCTTGTCGCTCAAAGCTTTGTCACGAAACTGGTCCATGCGCCAACGAAAGAGTGGCCACATGTCCACCGGCAGGAACGTCGCTTCGTGTCCCCAGTATTCGAGGTACCCCGACTCCGGGGAGAAGGTCAGCTGATCAAGCCTGGACTTGTCGTAGGCGCCCAGTCGCGCATAAACGGGCAGGTAGTGACTGCGTTCGAAAACGTTGACCGAGTCGATCTGCAAGACCTGCAGCCGGTCCATCACGCTGACCAGATTGCGCCGCGTCACCGTTGCCGGGTGTGATTTGCCGAACCCTTGAGCGGCGAGCGCTATTCGGCGGGCAGCTGCCAGAGACACGACTTCGCTCATAGCCGACCACACTACGCACGCCGTCCGACAAGTTTCAGGGCGGCGAGAAGTTCAGGGCGGCGAGAAGTTCAGGGCGGCGAAGCCGGGCAGCCGAAGAGAACTGCTGACATGAACGTCTGAAGTGTGGAGGCGTTTTCTGCTGCAACATCGAACTTCATCAAGCGTCCGATGTCGGGGACCAGGTTCAAAGCAGCGTGAACCAGGAACTTCGCCTCTATCGCCGAAAGGTCGGGGCGAATTTCGCGAAGTATCCGCGCCCACTCGACAACGTACAGCTTCTGCCGATTCTTCAGATCGCTTCGATGTCCCGGCAGAAGGTTGTTCATCTCGGAAAAATAGACCGACATCAATTCATGTTGTGCAAACGACAACTCCACGTACATCGCCGACAGTGCGCGCAGCGCTTCCTCCGGCGACGTCGCAGACTCGAACACTGCTGCCGTCGCGAGGTCCAGACGGTCTGCCGCTCGATAGAACACCGCCCCGAGAAGTTCCGCTTTGCTCGGAAAGTAGCGGTACATCCCGGAAGCGTTCAAACCCGCAGCGGCTGCGATCTCTTCGATACTGACGTCGTGGTAACCGCGAGAATCGAAGAGCCGCACGGCTTCCTGCAGCAGACGTTCACGCTTGTTCGTCGTCACCGACCGCGTCGACACAGTTTGCTCCGACCGCCGCGATGTAATTGCACTCCCACCGTGTTCGATCGACAGACAAGCGTCGAGAAGAACTTGCTCCATCCGACGTTGGGGCAGTATCAGATTGTGAGCGGTGATGCTGCCGATCACGCTGAACATCGCTGAGGTGAGGATGGTTTCGGCACGAGTACTCGCCGGCGGTTCGGAGCGTGAAAGATGCAGTGCAACTCGGCGATTGACAGCAGCTGCCTGAGCTCGGACCGATTTCCGATCGGCAGCGTCGAGAAACCGACTCTCCCACCGGTAGATCCCGGCTGTGCGCCGATTACGCACCGTCGTTCGGATCACAGCGAGCAAATCCTCGCGTAGGCACTCCCGGTCAGTTGCATCGGCGGCGACGGAGACCGCATCGAGTGCACTCTCGAGCGCGTCGGTCAATTCCAGTGCCGCGTGGCGGAACATCGCATACTTGTTCGGAAAATGCCGATAGAGTGCCGAACCCGAAATACCGACGGACGACGCGATGTCCTCGACGCCTACGGCAGGATATCCCCGTTCGCTGAACGCAATTGCAGCCGCAGCGGCGATCTTCGCCTTGCGGTCCTTCGGACGTCGCTTGACCGACTCCGATCCCGCCGCTCGAAGGATTACACGCGAGGTCTGTTCGTCAACTGTCTGCGCATCGACAGACTGCTGTCTCGGGCTCACTCGCGCACCCCCTCTCTCAGCCCCACCAAACACCAAACCGATCCTTTTGCGAATGAGCATAATCATAATCGGTTCCCGCCATCGGAGACTTTCGAGATTTCCACTGTAGCCACGTTCTATATACGCTGCTAGCTTCCCTAACTCCAGGTTGCCGTCAACTGCATCGCCCCGATCATCGACACTGAAACTCGAGAGAATCCTCGTTAACAAAGCCTTGCCCTGTGGTCGAAACCAGAGGTAGGGTCACCGCTCGAAGCGGCCCCCTCTCCCCGACCGGGACATCGGACGACGGCTTCCGGAATTTCGATGAACTTAAGCCGAGGACACCACCCGACAGAACTCATATTGGCACGTCAACACGCTGACCGTCGCTGTTACACCGAAAACTCCCCCGAGAATTTTCGTTCACATAATGCTTGCCACGTCACATATATGTGTGAGATGCTTCACAAGCAGTTCGCTCGACCGCCAGCGTCCGAACAGTTCGACTTTCGTGCTGAACCATGTTGATCTGCAAAGGAATTCAATTAGATGACGTACGAGCTACCAGCCCCGAAAGGCCCGGTACGAGACGTAGCGTTGCAGGGGGGCTATCTGATCGGATTCTCGGTGCAGGCACTGTTCGGCCTGTTCACGGCAATCCTCCGCAGGCGACTCTCGTTGCACGAGACGGTCACTCAGACGCTCTTCATCGGTCGCGTCAGCACTGGTCCGTCGCTGCTCCTCATGATTCCGATCGGTGTCTTCATCGCGGTGTCGGTCGGCGAACTGGCCGGCCGCATCGGTGCCGGTGGCTACTCGGGCGCCGTCGTGGCATTCATCATCGTCGGACAGGCCGCAGCACTGGTGTGCGCGTTGATGATGGCCGGTGTTGCCGGGTCGGCGATCTGCACCGATCTTGGTTCGCGAAAGATTCGCGAAGAGATCGATGCCATGGAAGTGATGGGCATCGATGTGATCGAACGCCTGGTAGCTCCGAGATTGGTTGCGGCAGTGATCGTCTCCCTCGCACTGTGCTCGATGGTGACCTTCGGCGGAGTGATCGCATGCTATCTGTACCACATCTACGTGCAGCATCTTCCGGCCGGAACGTTCATGGCAACGTTCAGCCAATACGGTCGATCGTCCGACTTCGTCATGGCTTTGGTGAAAGCCGCGATCTTCGGCCTCGCTTCGACTTTGGTGGCCACTTTCAAAGGTCTCCATGCAAAAGGCGGCCCCCGCGGCGTTGCCGACGCAGTCAACGAGGCCGTCGTCATTGCGTTCGCGCTCGTCTTCATCGTGAACACAGTGTTGTCCGCGTTGTACACCGTAATCGTCCCGGCAGTCGGTGAATTCTGATGTCGCTCGTCGATCTCCGTGTTCGAGCCCGTCAAGCGAGCAGACCCCTGCGAACCGCCGGCGACGGCCTCGTCTCCCTCGGTCAGCACGTCACTTTCTACGTCCGCACCATCGCATCGATCCCTTTTGCGCTCACCAAGTACCGCAAGCACGTACTCGGTCAGATCAGCGAGGTCAGCTTCGGCACGAACTCCTTGCTGTCCGGCGGCGGCACCATCGGGATCGTCTTCGCGATGTCGCTCGCCGCGGCAATGATGTTGGGCGTCGAGACTCACCGGGGCCTCGAACTCGTCGGGATGACCTCGCTCTCGGGCATGCTGTCTGCGGTCGCGAACACCCGTGAGCTTGCCCCTGTTGTCGTCGCTATCGCGTTGGCTGCCAAGGTCGGAACGGGTTTCACTGCCCAGATCGGGGCTATGCGCATCTCGGACGAGATCGACGCCCTCGACTCGATGGCGATCAGATCCATCCCCTTCCTCGCGGGTACGCGGGTGATCGCTGCCATGATCTGCGTCATCCCGATCTACATGATCGGACTGCTCGCCAGCTACCTGTCGACCCGACTGGTCGTCGTGTTCTTCAACGGTGCATCGGCAGGTACTTACGACTACTTCTTCCATCTGGCGATCTCGCCGCAGGATCTCCTGTACTCGGGCCTCAAGGCCGTGGTGTTCGCCGCTGTTGTCGCGCTGGTTCACTGCGCGTACGGCTACTATGCCTCCGGTGGTCCGGCCGGCGTCGGGCAGGCTGCCGGGCGCGCGCTTCGGACTGCGATCCTCGCGATCGGAATCCTCGACGTACTGATGACTTTCGCGCTGTGGGGCCTCGTGCCCCAGATCCCGGGAATGGGGGTCTGAGCCGTGGACAGACTCACTACACACACAAAGATCGTGTACGCCCTTCGCGGCGCGATCGCCGTAGTGGTAGCCGTCGCCGCCGCTGTGACAATGGTTCTACGCGGTTCGGGAAACCTCGAGCAGAGCACCGACATCTTCGTCTCTGTTCCAGCCACAGCCGGTCTCATCAGCGCTGAAGCTCCGGTTCGGTACCACGGCGTCAACGTCGGCCGAATCGGCGAAATCGAATCAGGCACCGCCGAATCCGTTGTGCAGTTGCAGATTCAGACCGATGACGCGTCGAAGATTCCCGCCGACGTGGTAGCCCGCGTCGTTCCGCGCACGTTCTTCGGCGACATCTACATGCAGCTCGTGGACAGTCCGAATGGGCAGGGCCAGACGACTCTGTCGGACGGAGACGAGATCCACATGGACGACGGTCCCGAAGCCGTTGCGCTCTACGACGTGTACACCAAATTGGTGGGAGTCCTCACGGCGATGCAGCCCGAGAAGTTGCAGACAGCCCTGACTGCGCTGGGCCAGGCACTCGACGGAAACGGAGCCGAGATCGGTACCACGATAGACAATCTCAGTGCCGCGTCCGGCGTACTGACACCCGCCGCACACCAATTCCTCGAATCGACACCCGAATTCAAGTCGGTCGTCGACGCGTTGGACCGCGCGACCCCCGACATTCTCGATACCTTGGCAGCCGCCACAACCGTCTCGAACAACATGGTCGCCAACAGAGCGAATCTCGAGTCCTCGATCGGCGCGGCCGCAGTCTTCGCCGCTACCGTCGACGATTTTGTCGTGGAGAACAACCGAAACATCATCACTGTGATCGATTCCGCCGGAAAGATACTCGCAACCACCGCGGCCAATCCCGGAGGACTGCGTTCCACCCTCGCCAATGCCAGTACGTTCGGCGCCGCGGGCGCGCGGGTCTTCGCCACCGGTAAGTTCGACATCACAGCAGTTGCCACGTTCGCCGAACCGCTCCCATACACCGGCGATGATTGCCCGCAGTACGGGGACTCGCGCGGCGCGCAGTGTTCAGGCTCCAACCTGACGCCTGCACAACCCGTCAGTGCCCCGGTCGTGGGCGGCGAAGCCGAAGCGGCCACGCTGCGCTACCTCGAAGATCAGCTACTGGGCGGATCGCCGGAACGCTCGGACACCCCCAACCCGGCAACAACACTGATGTTGGGGCCGATGGTCAGAGGCAATGAGGTGACCGTCCCGTGAAGGTCCGTCCTGGCCAGATAATTCGGTTGTCACTCTTCTGTCTCACCGGCGTCGCTTGTGCGTCGTTCGTGGCGAACACGTTGTCGGTCCCGGTTCGCGGAAGCACCGATTCGTATTCGTTCGAGTTCACCGATGTCGAAGGCCTCAACCCGGGTAACCCGGTCACGATGTCCGGTGTGCGTATCGGCCGCGTGGACTCGGTTGCGTTTGCCGACAACGGCGGCGGCACGAGCAAGGCGATCGTCGACGTCGAAATCGAGTCGCAATATTCCCTCGAGTCGGATGTCCGTGCCGCCGTGCGCTACGGCGACATGCTCGGTGCTCGATATCTGGCACTGACGCAGGACGACAGCGCGACAACGGTATCCGCACGACAGCTCGAACCAGGTGACACGATACCGCTGGCGCAGACAACACCGCCGATCAACTTGACGGCACTGATGAACGGGTTCAAACCGTTGTTCGCCGCGCTGCAGCCCGAGCAGGTGAACACGCTCACGCGAAGTTTTGTCGAAACCTTCAACGGCCAGGGCCAGGCGATGACCACCCTCCTCGACCAGATCGCGACCATGAGCTCCGGCCTTGTCGACCGTCAGGACGTCTTCGCACAACTACTCACGAACATGAACACTCTTCTCACCTCCGTCGACGAACGCCAACCCGAATTGGTCGGTCTGCTGGACGGTTTGAACGATCTGAGTACTTCCGTCGTCGGGCAGAACGATCAACTGGTCTCGCTCTTGGATCAGGGAAACCGAACTGTCTCGTCGTTGGCTCAGATCATGGCCGGGTCGAACGGCGCATTCGGCCAGACCGTGCAACAACTCGAAAGTGTCACCGGGAGTTGGATTGCGAGCACCGACGAGTTCAACAGACTTCTCGCCAACCTTCCCCAGTTCGCCGACGCCGCCAACCGGATCGGAAGTTACGGAAGTTTCATCAGCCTGTATCTGTGCAATTTCACTCTGAAGGCAGGCGACATGGAAGCCAACATCTTCGGTCCGACACATTCGCCGGTGTGCTCATGATGTTCCTGGTCAACCTGATCGACGTGTTCGTCGGCATCATGCTCTTCCTGTTCAAAGGGGATCGCCGTCGCAGCGGTAGCGGCACCGCTCTCGCCCTGGGTAGTCTCGGAATCTTCGTTCTGGTGGTGGGACTCGGCGCCGCCTTGGGCATTCCGAAGCTCTGGTACAACGTACGCACGTCGGCATACACAGCGGAGTTGGCCAATGCCAGCGGGCTTTCCGACACCGATCCGGTTTACGTGGCCGGCGTTCCCGCGGGCCGAGTGGATTCGATCGACCTTGCCGGCGACCACGTCGTCGTCAACTTCCGCTTGGACAAGGACCAGCCTTTGGGAAACCAGAGCACGGCGACTGTCAGGCTCAAGACGGTCCTTGGCAAGCGCTACCTGGAGATCGTGCCGGCCGGAGTGGTCGACGACTCCGATGCGCGGGTCATCCCGCTCTCCCGCACTACCGTGCCGTACAGCCTCGACGACGTCAGCAGTGATGCCACCACTGCGGCCACCGGCGTCGACCTACAGGCGATGGAGTCCATGATGAACACCCTTTCGGAGGTGATTCCAACTGATTCCGATCAGGTGGGCCGGGCGCTGGCCGGAATCAGCGGCGCCTCGGCGGCTTTCGCGCAGAACAGTGAACAGATCGACCAGATTCTCATCATGTCCCGCGAGCTGTCGGACATGGCTGCGGCACAAACCGATTCGATAGTCGGTACTGCGGCCAATGCTCAGACGATCGTTCGTACTCTTGCGATGCGCAAGGACGCACTGACTCAACTGGTCGACAACCTGACAATCATCATCTCGAAGCTCTCCACCACTTTCGTCGATCGTCAGGACGAGTTCGGAGCCATGACCGACAACCTCGTCGAGGTCACCACCACGCTGAAGAACAACGCAGATCAGATCGACCTGCTGTTGACTCGTCTTCCTTCCGCGCTGCGTTCGGTCACCGATTCCACCGGCACCGGCAATTGGACCGACGTCAACGCGCCGGCCGCCGTGATCCCGGACAATCTGCTCTGCGCGCTCGGCATCATGGAGGGCTGCAAGTGAATACACGAAAAGCCGTCACGGCCATGCTGGTCGTGACCCTGGCGATTGCACTCCCCGGTTGGTACATCTTCGGACGAACGGATCAGTCCAAGACCGTCTACGCCGATTTCAGCTACGTCGGCGGAATCTACGAGGGAAGCAAGGTCACGGTCCTCGGAGTCGGCGTCGGGACGGTCACGTCGGTGGAACCTCGCGGAACTTCTGTTCGAGTAGCGATGTCGATGCCCAACTCCGTGGACCTGCCCGCCGACGCCTCGGCCTATGTCCTCAATCCATCGGTGATCAGCGATCGCCACATCGAACTCGGCCCGGCTTACACCGGCGGAGAGACGCTGAAAGACGGCGACCAGATTCCGATCGAACGTGCCCACTCCCCCATAGATTTCGACGGCTTGATGGGAAGCGTCAGCACTTTGGCCGACGCATTTGCCGGGGATGGGGGCAATCTCGGCGATCTCGTGAGCCGCGGCGCTGCCGGATGGCGGGGACAGGGCGATCAATTCAACACCGCAATTCGCAACCTCAGCACGGCAACCGGAGTTGTCGGCGCTCGGTCGGAAGACATCGGTGCCCTTGTCGACAATCTCAACACCTTGATGAATGCTCTGGACGCACGGCAGGTCAGCCTCGACGAACTTGTCGGTGACCTCGGCACATTGGGCGATCAGTGGGCGAACCAGAACATGGACATCTCACAGCCTCTGCAGGATCTGCAGGTGGTCTTCGACCAGTTGAACAGTTTCATGACAACTCACGGCGATGATGTCGGTGCCATAGCCGACAACGTGCGAGTTCTCGGTGACACTCTGGCTGCCAAAGAACCCGGCCTCGCCGAGTTCATGGACCTGGTGCCGTTGATGATGCAGAACCTCTCCCAGACAATCGGTCCTGATCAGCGCGGGCGCATTCGGCTCAACGTCTCGACTGCATTGACTCAGTTCGCGGTTGCGAAACCGCTGTGCGACACCTACAAGTTGCCGATCTGTACCGGAGCCGGGTTCACGAATCCGATTTCCTTCCCCCTCAGCACTTCTGATCCGCTCGGAATCGCCTCTGCGATTTCCGGCGGAGCCGTCCCCGGAGGTGGCAATTGACGCGGCAATCGGTTCGAATAGTCGCCGGTATCGTGATCATCGGTGTGGGTTCTGTGGCCGTGTTCGCCTTCGGCGGCTGTAGCGCAGGCATTCAAGACCTACCCCTGGGTCGTTCGGCCGACGGTGATGCGTACAACGTGGCGCTGCAGCTGGCCGGCGCCGACGGCCTGGTGTTGGGGGCAGACGTCCGCAGCGGCCAGAAAGTCATTGGCCGAGTATCCGCGCTGTCCGCCGACGTCGTCGGAGCCGATGTGACGCTGAGTCTGGACGCCGCGACGCCGTTGCCGGACAACGTCGAAGCATCCGTCGAACTCCCGTCCGCACTGGGCAACCCGTTCATCAGACTATTGGTGCCGGAGGTTCCGTCCGGCTCGATGCTCAGCGACGGCGACACAATTCCGGAGTCTCGCACCGAGATCGGTCCGCAGGTCGAAAGTGCGCTTGCCACGCTCGGGACGGTTCTGACCGGAAGCGGCATCGATCAACTCGACACCGTGGTGCGCGAGCTGAACACCGCGTTTTCCGGGCGCTCCGGTGAAGTTCGTTCTCTGACCGACACCCTGACCTCACTCATGGCAGAGGCAAGCAGTCACCGCAGCGAGTTCGACGAGGCCGTCGACCTCGCTGCCCGGGTCTCCTCCCAACTGGCCGGCCAACGCGACGTCGTCGACAACTACCTCGATTCCGTTCCACAGGTGGTGTCGATTCTCGTGGGACAGAAGGATCAGATTGCAAGCCTGTTGAACTCGACCGTTCAGCTCGCCACCAACGCAAACACCATCCTCGACTCGTCACCCGACGGCCTCGACGCGATGCTGCACGATGCGTCGACCGTTGTCGGGACTCTGGATTCGTTCAACTCGGAGATCGGTCAGACACTGGCGAATATGAACGGATTGCTCGAGAACTTCACCAGTGCAGTCCAAGGTGACTACCTCGTTTTCGACGGCGCCCTGGATATTCCGGGAACGATCGACAAGCTCTGGAGCGGCGGGATGGCCGGTCAATCGATCGCACCGGCGGGAACTCTCACCGATCTACTTCAGGGAGGTCTGCGTTGAGTCGCCTTGCGCTTGTTCAACTTGTCCTGTTCGCTCTGATCGCTGCTGTGGTAATCCCTTTCGGAATCGTCTACGTGGTCGGCCCTCAGGGTTTCGGTGGCCAAATCCGGCTGCACGCCAACATGTCCGACGCCTTCGGGCTGACCAAGGGCACGGTCGTCACGTATCGCGGCGTACAGGTGGGGAAAGTGAGTGAAGTCGAACTCGACGCAGGCACCCGCTCGGCTCGGGTGGAACTCTCACTCAACGACAACACCGAGATACCTACCGACAGCGTCGCCAAGGTGACGATGGGGACCGCAGCCGGAATTCAGAATGTCGACATCTATCCCAACACAGACCACGGCCCGTATCTTCGGGACGGCGACGAAATCGCCATGCCCGCGGATCAGCAACCGGTCCAGATGAGCCAGTTGATGCTTCAGGCGTCCGGTGTCCTGGAAGGGATTGATCCGCAAGCGATCAGCGACATCGGGACCGAACTGGGAAATTCGTTCAACGGGCTCGGCCCGAGCTTGGCGACGATGATCGACAACGGTGGGACCATGTCCGCGCAGTTGAACGACCAGTCGGCCGAACTCGCCGCGCTGCTGTCGCGAACCTCCACGTTGGTGGACTCCATGGCGACACAATCGGATTCGTTCGTCCGAGGAATGGCAGCTGCCAAGAACTTCACCGAACAACTCGAATCCAACGCTCCGGTGCTGATCTACCTCACCGATCATTCGCCCGCCGCCCTGAACAGCGCTCAACAGTTGTTCGACAAGTACCACATCACTTTCGGAGCGGTCCTGGCCAATCTCGTCACTGTCGCACCGATCATCTCCGACCGCACAGACGCCCTCGAAACCGGACTTGTCACGATTCCTGAAGGTCTCGCCAAACTGGCATCCATCGTCAAAGGCGATCGCGCCGACTTTGCCTTGGTTGCCACACAGGGGCCGGTCTGTAACTACGACACCCCTAGGCGTGAGGTCGGCGATCTGTCTCCCACCAGTCCAAGTCTGGCGATGTACTGTCCCCCCGCCGACGACCTCGTCCAACGCGGAGCACAGAATGCTCCCCGCCCGAACGACCTCGGATTGCAGAACTCGACGGTCCCCGGTACGCCGATCGGACCGCCCGTCGTCGCAGATCCGATTCTCGTCCCCACCGGAGTCGACGCCCTGAACTACTGGAGATTGATGTTGGAAGGACTGGGAAATGGCACACGGTGACAACGCACTACTCGACGAGGCTGAAGCCGAGGTGGCCGAACATCCGACTTCTCCGTCGCTACTTCGCCGCCTCAAGGAGCCACGCAACGCACTGATCTCACTCATAGCGGTAGCGCTGGTCGCAGCATTGGTGGTGCTCGGATTCCAGATGTACTCGGCGAATCAGGAAGACACGCTGCGGCAGGAGGCTTTGGACACCGCGCGGGATTACTCGACCATCATGTCCTCCTTCGACTATCAGAACCTCGATGCCAACAAAGACAGCATCGCCTCGATGTCGACCGACGAGTTTGCCGGCACCTACCGAACGATGGTCGATTCACTGCGCGAAGTCGTCGCCGGGGGGCAAGGCCAGGCGAGCGCAACGGCGACAGACGTCGGCATCGAATCGCTGGACAATTCGTCGGCCAAGGTGCTCGTGTTCGTCGACCAACAAGCGAAGAATGTCGCAGCGCCAGAGGGAAACACACAGAAGTACCGCATGGTCGTGTCCCTGGTCCGCTCGGACGACCGGTGGCTCGTGAGCAACGTCGAGACCAAGTAACTCACCACGCGCGGAGGAAGATCCATGCCCACTCACTACCTGGATTCGGAAAAGTCCGAGTCGTCTCTTCGGACCGATCAGACACGCATCACCATCACGGCGGAGCGTAGGCGGTGGGCACGTAAACCCGCACACATCACCGACGCACTCGATTTCTGGTCGTTCGCCGGAGCCGCTGCCAACGTCATCCTGCAACTCGGTTGGCCCGAGGTGGCGTACGGCGTCATGGAGAGCAAGGTCGAATCTGGTGCTCTGACAGCGCATCCGTGGAAGCGCGCACGAACCACAACGCAGTACCTGACGGTCGCGATCCTGGGCAACGAGGAAGAGCGAAAGGCCTACCGCGAGGCTGTGAATTCGGTACACCGACATGTGAAGTCGGATGCGAACAGCCCGGTCAAGTACAACGCCTTCAATCGCGAACTCCAATTATGGGTTGCTGCTTGCCTGTTCATCGGTTTCGAAGACAGTCATCAGTTGTTGCACGGCAAGATGTCGGAAGAACAGGCGGAGTCGTTCTATCAGTCCGCATCAACTTTGGGAACGACACTGCAGGTCACCGAAGAGATGTGGCCGGCCACACGCGCAGACTTCGAGCGCTACTGGAACCTCGGTTGCGAACGCGTCGTGATCGACGAACGCACCAAGCAGTATCTGATCGACCTGGTCAATCTACAGATGATCGCTTGGCCGATACGCCTGGTATTCCGAAACTTGTTGCGGTTCCTGACGGTCGGATTCCTTCCACCGATCTACCGCGACCAACTCGACCTCGAGTGGACCGAAGACGACCGCCGCCGGTTCGAACACCTCTTCATTTTCGTGTCGTTCGTCAACAGGTTCATCCCACGCTCCGTTCGTCAGGCCGGCAACACCATACAGATGCGCGACATTCGTCGTCGGATCAAGGCGAGCAAGAATCTCGTCTGAGCCAGCAGCGCGTAATTCGTTTTCAATTCTGCTGCCCCACAGGTAAATCGGGGCGGTCGGTCGACAATAGATCGCGGTTCGACACAGCCTCCTGTGTGACCAGAACTGGGGCCGGAAATCGACAAAACCGGCCGATCGAGCGCCACATACCGACGCCATCAAGACGCATTTCCAGTGACTTGCATCACACTTTATCTCGATTATGTAACGCCGAGAGAGGTGGCATATCGCCACGCCACCTGGGAAAACACTCTTTGATGCATTTCTGTTGCACAAACATGCGTCGACACGCCGACCCGTGACCAATCCGTAATCATCTCTTATGGTTGGTGACAGCCCGATCAACCGGGCATTACCGAATCGCCACCGCCCGTCCCACCCCGCGGTTCGGACTCGACAACATTCCTAGTGGTGGGAGCGGAGCTGAGACGGTCACCGTCCTCCGTCGGCGGGACTCGAGAGGATTTACCAAAAATGACCAAGACCACCGTTACCCGTGCCCTTGCCTCTGTCGCCGCAGCCGGAGCCCTCGCAGCCGGAGCCCTCGGACTGAGCGCCGGCACCGCATCCGCAGCCACCCACGACTGGTCGGGTGTCGCAGAATGCGAATCTTCGGGCAACTGGGCCGCGAACACCGGAAACGGCTACTACGGCGGGCTCCAGTTCAGCCAGAGCACGTGGGAAGCCTACGGCGGAGCCGGCAGTGCCGCCAACGCCAGCCAGGCAGAACAGGTCCGCGTCGCGGAAAACGTCCTTGCCGGTCAGGGTGCCGGCGCGTGGCCGGTTTGCGGACAGTACCTCCGCTGAGCCCATCCCAAGTAGTGCGTCGCTGCCCGGTGTTCGTCGAGAATTCGACGGACCCCGGGCAGCGTCGTACTAGCGACCTTCATGCCCCGCCCGATCCAGCCCCTCCGCCGCTGCTGTTGAAAGACATTACGGCGGTACGTGATCCGTCGGGATGACGCGGTGCGAGCGAGGTGTACTGACTCGCCTTCCGATCACGCATCAGCCCTCGGAGAGCCATCCACAGTTTTTGGGCCGTCCTTGCCAACCGGTTGTGAGAACTGACCGGCGCAGCCGTAGACGCGTACGGGATGGGCTCCTTGCGCACGTAGTGCTCCATAACCCCAGCTTAGCCGTGTTTCGATGCCGAAATGCTCGAATACGGCGATGCCTCGCGGCCCTCATGGTGCCCGAACAAACTGTTCCAGCGAACTCGGTGATCCATCCTTGACCAGGCGTGCAAACCGGTCGGGTAAATCGCGTGGCCCGAACACTTCTCGACCATTGTGCGGCCGCTACCGGCACGAGGAAGTAGTCGTTGATCGCACCGTCCCAACCCGGCAATATCGTCGGATCATGGATCTCCTCATGCCACACATGGGTGGCGTCGCCGCAGTCACGCAAGCCGATCTCCTCGTCCAATTCGCGCGCGAGCGCCTCGGGCGGGGTTTCGTCTCCTTCCAAGCCTCCGCCCGGAGGACACCAGACCATCAGCCCGCCCCCGGGTGCGATGAATCGGTAGAGCAAGTCAGCAGGTCAGGCCACAACGGCCAACTCCGGCAGTCCGGCAACCACAACCGCGAGGTTGTAACCCGACATCCGCAGTTCTCCGTTGTCCCCGGTTCTCGCGTACTCCGCATGACCGAAAGCCCGCTCGTGCTTGACACCGTCCGGGGTGATCCCCTCGGCCGTGGACAATCGGTGGAACTCGGTGCGTGTCGGATCGCCACCGAAACGGCCGAACCCCGCGATACTGTCGCCTTCCGCTTTCATGACGTAGACGTGGCGGTCGGCGATACCGAGGTCCGACTCCACCTTGGCCCGCACGCCGGGTGAACCGTAGAACACCACGTCGTCGACCGCTGCGCTTGCCCCGCGTTGCAGCGCAAGAGAAGTCGCGAGCGATCCGTAGGAGTGACCCAACGCGGTGATATGGACTCCGTCGTTGACCGACGCAGCACGAAGACCGTGAAAGAAGCTTCCCAATGCGTCGGCGGCTATGCCTGCCTTGGACGATCGACTTACGTCGAAGCTGGCCCGACCGATGTCGAACTTTCCCGGCCCGATCACCTGTGGCGCGTCGTATCCGATCCAGGCGATGGTGGCCACGCTCTCCTTTCGGCCGGCCCGTTCGAGTTGGCGCATCGCCTCGGCTCGCAATCGTGTTGCCTCGCCGACCATTCCGCGCATCGAGTCCTTGACGTTGGTGTTCAGTCCGGGAATTGTCACGGAGATGTGATCGGCTGTGTCCGGATCACCGATCGCGATTGCCGCGAAGCCGCGTTCACCCGAGCGCATGTCCATGAGCAGTAACCGTCGACAAGGTTCGGCGCGAAACAACTCGTCGAGCGCGTCCAGATCCTCGAGTTTGCGTTCGGCGTACCACTGGCCCGCCCCTGTGTTACTCAGCCTGCCGCCGAAGAACTCACGGTGGAGTTCTTGCGAGATTCGGACTGAATCATCTTGCAGCCGTGCTCGTTCCGATTGAATTCGATCGAGATTGGCCGGACTGCGAACCGCAGAAGGAATTCCGTCGAGGTTGGCGATCAGGCCGGGTGCATGACGCAACATCTGACGCTGCCGATCAGGGCTGAACGCTCGCCACTCCGCCCCCACACGCACAGCTTTGTCACGGAGGTCGGTGCCGACCTGAGACCGCAGAGACAACGCATGATGAAGATCCGCGCTGACCAGCAGTGCCTCACCGATCAGTTCTCGCACCGCGACCTCGAGCAACTGGGCATGCACGTGGAGCGGGTGACCGTCGGCGATGGGCGCAACGGCAGAGACGGTTCCGTCCTGACGAATATGCAAGTCGTCGGCGACGGCCTCTTTGCGCAGCGTATCCAGCCGTCGCCGGATGTCGCGGACACGATGAGCGACCAGAACGCCCTCCAGCCCAGCTGACAGCTGATCCAACGGTTCGACGTCCCATATGTCGATATCTGTGAGATCCACTCGGGTCAGGACGAACGAGCAGCGATCCGCGCCTGCACTTCCGGACGACGCAACGGCGGGACGGTCTGAGGTGGCTGTCTGCGAGGCGGCAATGCGCTGAGCAGGCGCGTCGTCGTTTCGGTCACCTCACGCACCGCCTGTTCGAAGGCGTCTCGGTTCGCGTCGGACACCTTGGCTATTCCACTCACCTTACGTACGTATTGGCGAGAGGCGGCCTCGATCTCCTCGGGCGTAGCAGCGGGCTCGAGTCCACGAAGTTCAGTGATGTTTCGGCACATAATTCGACGATAACCCTGCTCACCGACGCCGTCACGGTTCGATACACCAATGTATCCAAACTGCCACGCAGATCCGGGCATCACGGTAGTTTCAGTGAAATTCCCCCAGTGACTGGAAGTAGCCACTAACTCATGGACTCTGCACTCACCTCCGTCGGCCTACCCGCCGCACTCGCCATCATCATGTTCGGCCTCGGGCTTTCCCTGACGGTCGGAGATTTCGCCCGCGTGGCAAAAGCGCCGAAGGCCGTTTCGATCGCCCTGATCTGTCAGTTGTTGTTGCTCCCGGCCGCGGCCTTCGGATTGGTCACGTTGTTCGACCTCGACCCACTGCTCGCGGTCGGCATGATGCTCCTCGCCGCATCACCGGGCGGCACGACGGCAAACCTGTTCAGCCATCTGTTCCGCGGCGATGTTGCTCTCAATGTGACACTGACTGCGGTCAATTCGGTGATAGCGGTGGTCACTCTCCCCCTGATCACCAACTTCGCGTTGGGTTACTTCGAACCCGAGGACGCGGACGGCACTCTCGGGCTTCAGTTCACGAAGGTGCTTCAGGTCTTTGCCGTCGTATTGATTCCTGTCGCCCTCGGAATGTGGGTTCGGTTGCGCTCGAGCGCTTTTGCCGAGCGGATGGACAAGCCCGTCCGCATCGGATCCGCGGTGGTTCTGGCACTGGTGATCGTCGGAACGGTTGTTTCCGAGCGCGAGAACATCGCGGACTATCTCGTCGACATCGGCGTCGTCGCTGCCTTGTTCTGCCTGCTGAGTCTGTCGATCGGTTACATCGTTCCCCGGATATTCGGCATCGAGGATCGTCAGGCAATCGCCAGTTCCATGGAAATCGGCATCCACAACAGCACGTTGGCGATCACCATCGCCGTCAGTCTCCTCGGCAACGTGCAATTGGCAGTGCCGGCTGCGGTGTACGGCGTTCTCATGTTCCCGCTCGCCGCCGCCTTCGGCGCAACGATCACCCGCAAGTCACGGACAATGGCCGAAATCGACTAATATCAGGCGGTTTTCGATATAGGTGATCTGGTATCGCCGACCCTACGATCGATACGGACTTAGACCGAAGGGTATCGAAAAATGCTGACCACCACACCTACCGTGCTGGACGAACGCGCCTGGCAAGAGCTAGTCGACGCACTGACCCGTCGCCAATTCGGCATCGGAGCCGGGATGGCAGCAGCGGCAACAATTCTGTCGTCCTGCAGTTCCAGTGACGGTTCGGGTACATCTGACGACACTCAAATGCGCACCGTCACCACACCGTTGGGAACTTACGACATACCGACCAACCCCAAGCGGGTCTTGGCCGTCGACGCCCGCACCGACCTCGAGCTCGCCATTGCCCTGGAACTACCGGTCTTCGGATACAACATCTCGCCCGCCACCGAGTGGGTTCCCGTCGACGGCTCGGCCGAATACCTCAGCGACAAGCCTAATCTGGAGCAGATCCTCGGACTCGCACCCGATCTCATCATCTGCGTCAACGCCGACAACGAGTACTGGCCCGCTGCAAAACTCCAAGCCATCGCTCCTGTCCTGACAACCGAATCAAAGCAGACGTGGCGAGAAAATCTCACCCGACTCTCCGATTGGTTGGGCCGAACCCCCACCATGGATCGCCTGATCACCGACTATGACGCTCTGATCACCGACATCCGCTCTCGACACGCTTCGGCGATCGCGGGAAAGACCGTCGCGAGTTTGTCCTACAGTCCGGACAAGGCCACGATCTACATCGACAGCCTGCCCGTGTCGGAGGAAACCGGTAAGAAGAATCGCCAACCCACCGACATGACGCTCGCTGACATCGGTGGAAGAACATTGAACACAACCGGTTTCGACAATCAGGGGTGACTGAGCATCGAGGAGATGGATCGCCTTCGCGATTGCGACGCGTTCATGGTATCCGTCACCGACAGCAGCGACACCACCTTCGATCAGCTCTCGGACAACAAGTTGTGGCAACGACTTCCGGCTGTGCAGGCCGGGAACGTCACCGTTCTGCGCGGCAGTACGTACTACGGATCCATCTACACCACCATGTACGTAGCCAAGGGCTGGGACGATCTCTATTCGACGCTCGACTGATCAGACTTGTCCGTGGAAATGCCGGCCGCTCCCACGCGGTCGGCATTTCACGTTTCGAGGTCGATGCCCAACGCTCCGGAGAGGGTCCGCAGACAAATCACTCTCAACTCTTCCTGCGGTATGGAAGGTTGATCGAGCCAGTCGAGGCAGACAGCCCGGACGAATGCGATCCATCCCCGAACTGCGACGGCAGCGATCTGTCTTCTTTCACCCTCGAATTCCAGTGCGTCGAGGATTCGAATCTGCTGCTGTTCGAGTTCCCGTTCGACGATCGCTCGGATACCGGCCTCGGCGGAGAGCGTCCCCACGTTGATGGCGCGTACTCCCCTGCTGTGCGACTTCACGTACGCGAAGTAGGCGTCCAACCCGGCTGCCACCTGTTCGCGCACCGGTAGCGTCGCGTCCGGTGCGGTCACCTCGAGCAGGTGCTGCGATTCGCGCTCGACGATTGCGGCGAAGAAGTCTCGCTTGGTCGGGAAGTAGTGGTACATCAACCCGCGCGAGACGCCCGCAATCTCGGCGACCTCTTCGATCCAGACGTCCTCGTACGAACGATCGGCAAAAAGTTGCGCGCCGATGTCGAGCAACTGCGTGCGCCGCTGCTCTCGGTCCAGGCGTTTTCGTGGTGCGACCATAGACAAGTCAGATTACTACTTGACACCGATTCAGTAAGGCGTACTTTGCGTACTAGACACCAATTCAGTAAGCGATATCACCCGGGGGACACACCATGAGCGTCGACACCACTCCAGAGGCGACGACCGATGCTCGGATTCCGCATCCGGCATGGCGCCTGCCAGTCCTCGGGGACGTCCTCGGGATCAATATCCGGACGCCGCTGCAGAACTCCGTGAGCATCGGGCGCGAACTCGGCCCGATCTTCGAGAGAAATGTCCTGGGAAATCGCTTCGTCTTCGCCTCGGGCGCGGACATGGTGGCAGAACTGTCCGACGAGTCCCGGTTCGCGAAGCACCTTGCGCCTGGAGTCAAAGCACTCCGCGGAATCGGCGGCGACGGACTGTTCACTGCGTACAACCACGAACCCAACTGGGGCAAGGCGCACAATCTCCTGGCCCCGGCGTTCAGCCAGA
Source organism: Rhodococcus sp. MurmanLake-1 (assembly GCF_056945715.1). Classification (NCBI taxonomy): domain Bacteria; kingdom Bacillati; phylum Actinomycetota; class Actinomycetes; order Mycobacteriales; family Nocardiaceae; genus Rhodococcus; species Rhodococcus sp. MurmanLake-1. The sequence continues at coordinate 356,492 of NZ_JBWZNF010000003.1, forward strand.
CTGCGATGCGCTCGTACCACCGCACCATGCTCGACGTGGCCGGAGAGCTGGTCGACCATTGGGACAGTCGTGACAGCGACTCCCCCGTCGACATCTCCGCAGACATGACCAAGCTGACGTTGGAGACCATCGGACGCACTGGATTCAGCTACTCGTTCGACTCTTTCGAACGTGAAGAGCAGCACCCGTTCGTCAAGGCGATGGTCGGCGCTCTCTCCCATTCACAACGCACGACGTTCTTGAAGTCGACGGCCCTGGGGCGAGTCCTCGCACGTCGGGCCGATCAACGTGACGAGGTCCGCAAGGCGTACATGGCCGAGGTTGTGGACGAGGTGATCCGTGCCCGGCGGACAAGTACCGAACCGGGGCCCGAAGATCTTCTCGAACTGATGCTACGGGCGGCACGCGAAAACGATCCCAACCGTATCGACGAACTGAACATCCGCCATCAGGTCGTGACCTTCCTCGTCGCGGGACACGAAACCACCTCCGGCGCGTTGTCGTTCGCGCTGTACTACCTGTCACGAAACCCTGACGTGCTGGCCAAGGCGCAAGCCGAGGTCGACAAGGTCTGGGAGGGCGAAGAGCCCGCCTTCGAGAAGATCGCGAAACTTCGATACGTACGACGCGTCCTCGACGAATCATTGCGTCTGTGGCCGACCGCTCCCGCCTACGGCCGTGCGGCGCTCGAAGACACCACGCTCGTCGGCAAGTATCCGATGAAAAAGGGCGATTGGATGCTCGTGCTCATCCCGTCACTTCATCGCGATCCCGTGTGGGGCAACGATCCCGAGGCTTTCGATCCGGATCGTTTCCTACCTGCCAACATCAAGGCCAGGCCGGCGCACGTGTACAAGCCGTTCGGAACAGGTGAACGTGCCTGCATCGGAAGACAATTCGCCATTCACGAAGCGGTCCTCGTGTTGGGCACCATCTTGCAAAAATATGCGATCGAAGCCGATCCGGACTACGAGTTGAAGGTGGCCGAACGGCTCACCCTGATGCCCGAAGGCTTCAACTTGACGGTCCGCCGACGCTGAGCTCGGCAAACGGCGTCGAGTAAGTCGGTTGAACAGTCCCGAATGCGGTAATCCCTGAGGTGGCAGCAGCGAGCACCGGCGCACCCTGGGAGTTCACATGACAAAGAGGCCTGCAGTTGGAATCGTCTTGCTCTCGGCGGCATTGGCCACGGGAGCTTGCTCGGCAAGCGTCGGGACGCCGCAAGTGGACAAGTCCGAAGTCGCAAGTCAGATCTCCACTCAACTCGCCGAGAAGATCGGCGAGCCACCTGACGACGTGACGTGTCCGGAGAACCTCGACGCAGAAGTCGGCGCATCGATCACGTGCATCCTGACCGAGCAGGGCACCGAATACGACGTCACAGCTACCGTGACCAGCGTTGACGGTGAAAGTGCGAACTTCGACATCAAGGTTGCGGATGCGCCGAACAACTAACTGCTGTGCGCCTTTATTAACCGCCGGCGGTTAATAAAGGCGCACAGCAAGGCGTCAGAGCCGCTCGATAATCGTCGCGTTTGCGGTGCCGCCACCTTCACAGATGGTCAGCAGGCCGTAACGACCGCCGGTGCGCTCGAGTTCGTTGAGCAGGGTCGCCATCAGCTTGGTGCCAGTCGCGCCGAGCGGGTGGCCGAGTGCGATCGCGCCGCCGTTGACGTTGACCTTGGCCGGATCTGCGCCGATCTCCTTGATCCAGGCCAGGACGACCGGGGCAAAAGCTTCGTTGATCTCGACGATGTCGATGTCCTCGATGCTCAGACCGGCCTTCGCGAGAGCATGCTTCGTGGCCGGGATCGGCGCACTGAGCATGAAGATCGGGTCGTCGCCGCGAGCGCTGAGGTGATGAATCCGGGCGCGGGGCTTGAGGTTGTACTTCTCCACCGCTTCCGCCGACGCCAGCAGCAGCGCACTCGCACCGTCGGAGATCTGGCTGGCCACCGCTGCGGTCATGCGGCCGTCTTCGACGAGAACCTTGAGCGTCGCCATCTTTTCGAGGCTGGTCTCGCGGGGTCCTTCGTCGACGGTCGCGTCACCCATGGCGACGATCTCGTTGTCGAAGCGACCCGCGGCGATTGCAGCCTTGGCGCGCTCATGGCTCTGCAGGGCCCACTTCTCGAGCTCTTCGCGGCTGATGTCCCACTTCTCGGCGATCATTTCGGCGCCCTTGAACTGCGAGACTTCCTGGTCACCGTAACGCTCGGTCCAACCGACCGAACCCGAAGTCGGCGTGTCGAATCCGTACTGCTGACCGACGATCATCGCTGCCGAGATCGGAATCTGGCTCATGTTCTGAACGCCGCCGGCAACGATCAGATCCGCGGTGCCCGACAGGATTGCCTGAGCGCCGAAGTGCACTGCCTGCTGGCTCGAACCACACTGACGGTCAACGGTCACCCCGGGAACGTGCTCCGGGAATCCCGCTGCGAGCCAGGACATACGGGCGATGTTGCCGGCCTGGCCGCCGATGGCGTCGACGCAACCGAAGATCACGTCGTCGACGTCACTGGGGTCGATACCGGTGCGCTCGACCAGTGCCTTGACGACGTGCGCACCGAGATCGATGGGGTGCACGCCGGACAGCGCGCCACCCCTCTTGCCGATCGGTGTGCGAATGGCGTCGACGATGTAAACCTCGGACATAGCGTTAGCTCCTAGTTTCGTTGTGCAGCAATAGTTCTTGAAGTTGATTCAGCAATAGCTTCTGAAGTTGTAGCCGGATCGGAGAGCCCGTCGAGCACGATCGCCAGATATTGAGCCGCGACGGCGTGAGCCGAGAGGGATCCACCCGGGCGGTACCAGCGAACCGCGACCCACACGGTGTCTCGCATGAATCGGAAGACCAACTCGACGTCGATGTCGGAACGGAAGGTCCCGTCCGCGACGCCGGCTTCGAGGACGCCGACCCACAGGTCCCGGAATTCGGTGTTGCGCTCGGCCAGGTAAGCGAAGCGCTCGTTCCCGACGAGGTGCTTGACCTCGTCCTGGTAGATCGCCACAGCCGAATGTGAGGCGTCGATGGCCTCGTAGGAGGTCACCACCAGCGCTTCGAGCGTCGCGCGACTGTCCAACCCCGCCGCGACGATCTCGCGGTATTTTCCGAAGAGTTCGTCGAGGAACTGGTGCAGGATCTCGTCGACCATCGACTCTTTGGAATCGAAATGGTGATACAGGCTGCCGGACAGGATCCCGGCGGCGTCGGCGATGTCGCGGACGGTCGTCGCGCGCACTCCGCGATCGGCGAACAGCCCCGCCGCGATCTCGAGCAGCTCGTCGCGGCGCCCGGACTTGCCGTTTGATTCGTCGGAATTTCGAGGTGGCGTCATGTATTCAATCCTATCCAGGGCCTTCCCCTGTGCGCGGTCAGCGAGTCCGGGGACTCTTTAACCGCGCACGGGGACGCTAGGCCCTCTGCGAAGAAACGGAGACGATCTCGCCGGTCATGTAGGTGGAGTAATCGCTGGCGAGCATCGCGATGACCGTTGCGATCTCCCAGACCTCCGCGGCGCGGCCGTAGGCCTCACCGGAAGCCAACTGGTCGAGCAGCTCCTCACTGGTGACCTTCGCCAAAAACGCGTGACGCGCGATGGAGGGCGAGACCGCGTTGATACGGACTCCGTACTCCGCGGCTTCGATAGCGCTGCACCGGGTCAGTGCCATGACGCCCGCCTTGGCTGCGGCGTAGTGAGCCTGGGAATGCTGCGCCCGCCAACCGAGAACGGACGCGTTGTTCACCAGAACACCGCCGTGGGGAACGCTCTTGAAGTACCGCAGCGCGGCACGCGTCGAACGGAAGGTGCTGTTGAGGGTGATGTCGAGAACGCGATCCCACTGATCGTCCGTCATGTCGACGACGGGTGTCTCGCCGCCCAGGCCTGCGTTGTTGACGACGATGTCGATACGTCCCAACTTCTCGGCCGCGCCGACGAACAACGCGTCGACCTGCTCGGTGCTGGAGACGTCGCAGATGATGGACTCGACCTGCTGGCCGGGAAACTCGGCCTTCAGCTTCTCCACCGTCTCGCCGAGCCGACGCTCGTGGAAGTCGGAGACGAGAACGTCGCCGCCCTCGAGAAGCACCCGGCGCGCGGTAGAGAAGCCGATGCCGGTTCCGGCTGCGGCGGTGATGATCGCCTTCTTGCCCGCGAGCAGTCCGTGGCCCGGGGTTTCCTCGGGCGCAACGGAAAGCGGGGACGCGGCTTTGGTGTCAGACATTAACGAGCCTCTCGGGGAAGACCGAGCACGCGCTCGGAAATGATGTTGCGCTGAATTTCGTTGGAGCCGCCGTAAATCGTGTCGGCGCGGGTGAAGAGGAAGAGGCGCTGCCACTCGTCGAGTTCGAGATGCTCGGGATCGGTGATGTCCGAGGCATTGCCTTCGGAATCCGCCCACGGTGCAACCAACGACGACGCACCCTGCACGTCCATCGCCAGCTGTCCCAGGTCACGATGCCAGTTGGCCCACAACAGTTTTGCGACGGACGCTTCGCCGCCACCGGTTCCGGCGTCGACCGCGTCGAGAGTACGCATCGCGTGGGCGCGCATCACACGCAGTCCGACCCAGGCACGAGCGATCTTCTCGCGAATGTGCGGATCCTGGTCACTGCCATTGGCCTTCGCCAGGTCGATGACGCCCTGGAGCTCGCGAGCGAATCCGATCTGCTGTCCGAGCGTCGATACCCCGCGCTCGAAGGTGAGCAGCCCCATCGCGATCTTCCAGCCCTCGCCAGGTTCCCCCACCACCAGATCGGCGTCGGTGACGGCGTCGTCGAAGAAGACCTCGTTGAACTCCGACGTACCGGTGAGCTGCTGGATGGGCCGAACTGTCACACCAGGCTGATCCAACGGGACCAGCAGGAAGCTCAAGCCCTGATGACGCTTGGAGCCCACCTCGGTGCGGCAGACCACGAAGCACCACTGCGCGACGTGAGCCAGTGAGGTCCACACCTTCTGGCCGTTGATGATCCACTTGCCGTCTTCGAGGCGTGCGGTGGTGGAGACGTTCGCGAGGTCTGAACCGGCGCCAGGCTCGGAGTAGCCCTGCGACCACAGTTCGCTGACCGTGTTGATTCCAGGAAGGAATCGGCGCTTCTGCTCGTCGGTTCCGTACGCGATCAGCGTCGGGCCGAGCAACTCTTCACCGATGTGGCTGACGCGAGCGGGCGCACCGGCCTTCGCGTACTCCTGATGGAAGATGACCTGCTGAGAGATGCTTGCTCCCCGCCCGCCGAACTCCTTCGGCCACCCGAGGCACGTCCACCCTGCGGCTGCGAGGTGCTTGTCCCACTCGAGTCGTTGCTCGAAGAACTCGTGCTCACTGCCGGGGCCGCCCTTACCCTTGAGCTGGGCAAATTTGCCCGTCAAGTTCTCGGCCAACCACTGCGCGACCGTGGCCGCAAACTCGTCGTCCGTCATCTGCCCGTCCGGGCTCTCGCTCTGGTCCACATATGTAAGATAACCTACCAAGCACTTGCTAGGTAGCGTGTCAGGTAGGAGTCCAGTGACCGAACAACCGAGAACCATCCCATCAGCCCTCATCCGGGCCGCCGAGGAGTTCGGTGAGCGCGCGGCTATCGCCGATGGCGACACCCGACTGACCTTCGCACAGCTACATCAACGTGTCCGCGATTTCGCCGGCGCGCTGATCAACCGTGGGGTGAAGGCAGGCGATCGCGTCGTCATCTGGTCGCCCAACACGTACCACTGGGTGATCGCCCTGCTCGGCGCTCAATATGCCGGCGCGTCCATCATCCCGATCAACACTCGATACACCGGCACCGAAGCTCTCGACATCATCGAGCGCGTCGACGCCGCGGCCTTGGTGGTCGTCGGCACGTTCCTCAAGGCCGATCGGTATCAGCAGTTGCTCGACGCCAACCCGGACCTGTCGATCCCGACCGTCATCCAGGTACCGATCAACGGGGACGACGACCGTGACGGCGTCATCGAGTTCGAGGACTTCCTCGCGCTCGCCACCGACGCCGCCCGCACCGAAGCCGATGCGCGTGCTGCGAAGGTGCAGCCAGACGACGTCAGCGACATCCTCTTCACCTCCGGCACCACGGGACGCAGCAAGGGTGCGATCACCGCGCATCGTCAGTCCATTGCTGTCGCCAAGTCGTGGGGTGAATGCGCCGAGGTCACCGCCGACGACAACTTCCTCATCATCAGCCCGTTCTTCCACACTTTCGGGTACAAGGCCGGAATCCTGGTCTGCCTGCTGAACGGCGCGACGATCGTGCCGGTGTCCGTCTTCAACATCGACGACACTCTTGCCCTGGTCAACAGCGAAAAGATCAGCATCCTGCCTGGCGCCCCGACGATCTACCAGACCATTCTCGATCACCCCCGCCGCAGCGAATACGACCTGTCCTCGCTCCGCATCGCGATCACCGGCGCAGCACCCGTGCCGGTTGCTCTCGTCGAGCGCATGCAGGCGGAGCTTTTCGACGCCGTCCTCACGGCATACGGTCTGACCGAGGCAGTGGTCGCGACCATGTGCCGCACCGACGACGACCCGGTCACCGTCTCCACCAGTTCCGGCCGCGCGACAGCCGATTTCGAGGTCAAGATCGGCGACCAGGGTGAGATCCTGCTTCGTGGACCGAACGTCATGCTCGGATACCTCGACGACCCCGAATCCACCGCCAAGGCAATCGACGCCGACGGCTGGTTGCACACCGGAGACGTCGGAACCCTCGACGAGCGTGGCTATCTCGACATCACCGACCGCCTGAAAGACATGTACGTCAGCGGTGGATTCAACGTCTACCCCGCCGAGATCGAGGGCATGTTGGCTCGCCTGCCCGGCGTCCACGAGTCTGCTGCCATCGGCATCCCCGATCACCGGATGGGAGAGGTGGGCCGCGTCTACATCGCCCAGCTCGACGGTGCCGGCCTCACCGAAGAGTCGGTGATCGCTTTCCTCAAGGAGAAGATCGCAGGCTTCAAGGTGCCCCGCGAGGTGCGCTTCGTAGATCACCTGCCCCGTAACCCTTCGGGCAAGGTCCTCAAAACGGTTCTGCGCGAGGAACAATCATGACCGTTCCCTTCGAAGCCGACGTCGTGACCTACGAGGTTCGTGACTCGGTCGCCGTCGTGACCTTGAATCGACCCGACTACCGCAACGCCCAGAACTCGGTCGTGACGTACGCCCTCGACGCGGCATTCCAGCGCGCCGTCGAGGACGACGACGTGAAGGTGATCGTCCTGGCAGGCAACGGACCCCACTTCAGCGCCGGACACGACCTGGGAACTCCGGGACGCGACCATCACGTCGAGTACGAGAACAAGGCCACCATGTGGTGGGATCACGTCGACAAGCCAGGCGGTGACCAGCGTTTCGCCCGCGAGATGGAGGTCTACCTGGGCATGTGCCGCCGTTGGCGGGAGATCCCCAAGCCCACCATCGCGATGGTGCAAGGCGCCTGCATTGCCGGTGGGCTCATGCTCGCCTGGGTCTGCGACATGATCGTCGCAGCCGACGACGCCTTCTTCTCCGATCCCGTTGTCCGCATGGGCATCCCCGGCGTCGAATACTTCGCGCACCCGTGGATGGTCGGTTCACGTTTCGCGAAGGAAATGCTCTTCACCGGCGATCGATTCACCGCGCAACGCGCCTACGAAATCGGCATGGTCAATCGCGTCGTCGCCCGCAAGGATCTCGAGAAGGAGACGTTCGAGCTCGCCGGGCGTATCGCCGAGATGCCGCGTTTCGGACTGGCTTTGACCAAGAAGGCCGTCAACCAGTGCGAGGATCAGATGGGGATGCGCAACGGCATCGACTCCGTCTTCGGTCTGCATCACTTCGCTCACGCTCACAACGCCGAGGTCGGCAAAGACTCGCTTGGTGGTCTCGACGCCAAAGCCATGGCTGCCAGTGCTCGCGCACCGCAGGAAGGAACAAACTAGTGGATCTCGTATTCGACGACGCCACAACCGCATTCCGTGACGAGGTCCGCTCGTTCCTGGAGGCGAATGTGCCCGCCACTCCCCTGAAGTCGATGGATACCGCCGAAGGCTTCGAAGAGCACCGTCAGTGGGAGCACACTCTCGCCGACGCCGGCTACGCCGTCGTCTCCTGGCCCAAGGAACTCGGCGGACGCGATGCGTCCCTGCTCGAATGGGTCATCTTCGAGGAGGAGTATTACCGCTCTGGCGCGCCCGGGCGCGTAAGCCAGAACGGCATCTTCTTGTTGGCTCCCACACTGTTCGAGCATGCAAATGCCGAGCAGTTGGCTCGCATCATGCCGCGCATGGCTCGTGCCGACGACATCTGGGCCCAGGCCTGGTCCGAGCCCGAATCCGGTTCCGACCTCGCGAGCCTGCGTTCGAGTGCGAAGAAGGTCGACGGGGGCTGGCTGCTCAACGGTCAGAAGACGTGGAGCTCACGCGCAAGCTACGCCGACTGGGGCTTCGGCTTGTTCCGCTCCGATCCGGATGCGCAGCGCCACAAGGGCATCACGTATTTCATGTTCGACCTGCGCTCGAAGGGCGTCACCGTTCGCCCGATCGATCAACTCGACGGCGAGCCCGGCTTCGCCGAGATCTTCCTCGAAGACGTCTTCGTGCCGGACGACCCGGCCAACCCTGGTGAGTCGGGTGTGATCGGCAACGTCAACGAAGGTTGGCGCGTCGCGATGAGCACCGCGAGCAACGAGCGTGGCCTCTCGCTGCGCAGCCCCGGCCGCTTCCTCGCCACCGTCGACCGACTGCTCGAGCTGTACAAGTCCAGCGGACGAACCGACGACAGCGCTCTGCGTAACCAGGTTGCCGACGCCTGGATCGGCGCTCGCGCCTACCAGCTCAACACATTCGGTACCGTCACCCGTCTCGCCGACGGTGGACAACTCGGCGCCGAGTCCTCGATCAACAAGGTCTTCTGGTCCGAGTGGGATATCGCCACCCACGAGACTGCTCTCGAACTGCAGGGCCCTGAAGCCGAGCTGGCCGACAACTGGATGGACGGATACCTGTTCTCCCTGTCCGGCCCGATCTACGCAGGCACCAACGAGATTCAGAAAAACGTCATCGCTGAGCGTCTGCTCGGCCTACCGAAGGCGGACCGATGAGATTCGCGCTCGACTCCTCCCACCAGGACTTCGCTGCAAGCATCGATGCACTGCTGACCAAGTCCGACATGCCCTCCGTCATCCGTTCGTGGAACGACGGTGACACCGAGCCGGGCAAGAAGCTCTGGCAGCGCCTTGCCGAGACCGGCGTCAACGGCCTCGTCATCTCCGAAGAACACGACGGACTCGGCGCCGACGCCGTGGACCTGGTCGTTGCACTCGAACAGCTCGGTCGGCACGCAGTACCCGGACCGGTCGTCGAGACCATCGCAGTAGCACCGACGCTCCTGGCTTCCGTTGCACCGGAACGTCTCTCTGCTCTCGCCGAGGGTTCGCTGGCAACCGTCGCCGCTCCCCCGCGCACACCGTTCGCGCTCGACGCCAATGCGGTCGATCTGGTTCTACTCGCGCAGGACGGCACCGTCTCACTCGGCGTCCCTGGCGAAGCCAAGGCATCGGTGGATCTCTCCCGCAAGCTCTACGAAGTTTCCGCCGGCGAATCGCTGGGCTCCGCCGACTTCTCCGCAGCCTTCGACATGGGCGCTCTTGCCACTGCCGCGCAGTTGCAAGGTCTCGGCCAGACACTGCTCGAGGTCACCACCGAATACGCGAAGCAGCGCAAGCAGTTCGGCAAGGTCATCGGACAGTTCCAGGCAATGAAGCACCACCTGGCAGAAGTTGCGGTTTCGCTCGAAATGGCTCGCCCCCTGCTCCACGGTGCCGCTCTGTCGGTTCGCGATCAGTCGGCCGACGCCTCGCGTGACATTTCTGCCGCCAAGGTCGCGTGCGGGGATGCTGCTTACAAGGCCGCCCGCGTCGGACTCCAGGTTCACGGCGCCATCGGCTACACGATGGAACACGATCTCTCACTGTGGCTCACCAAGGTACGAGCATTGCTCACCGCCTGGGGCACACCGTCCGAGCATCGTGCGCGCGTCGTCGAAGCGCTGGTTGCATCATGAGCATCAACACCGAAGACCAGGCAGCACTACGTGCGTCGGTACGCGATCTCCTGAGCAAGCATTCCGACTCCGCTGCCGTCCGCGCTGCCATCACCACCGAGATCGGCTACGACGCCGCGTTGTGGAGCAAGCTGTGCGAGCAGATCGGCGTCGCCGCGCTGGCGATTCCGGAGGAGTTCGACGGCGTCGGAGCAGGTTTGGGCGAGGTACATGTGGTCCAGGAGGAACTGGGCCGCACGCTGACCCCCTCACCGATGCTGGGTTCGGCGATTCTTGCCGCACAGGCACTGCTGCTTTCCGGTGACAACGACGCATGCTCGCGACTGCTGCCCGGTGTTGCGTCCGGCGAGAGCACGCTCGCCCTGTGCTGGGCAGGGGCTGCGGGTTGGAGCACCTTCGGCGTCGAGGCAACCGAGGATGCGTTGACCGGCACGGCGTCGTACGTCCTCGACGGACACATTGCGGACACCCTGCTCGTTCTCACGGCCGATGGCTTCTACGAAGTGGATCCCGCGGCCGAGGGTGTCTCCCGCCGACGCGTCCCCACCATGGATCCGACGCGAACGCTGGCGGAGGTCACGTTCTCCGGTGTTCGTGGTCGGCCACTGGAGTGGTCCGAAGATCTGGTCGATCGCATCCGAACCGTCGGTCTGATCGCGTTGTCCGCTGAACAGGTCGGAGCGGCCGCGGCGATCGTCGAACAGACCGTCGAATACACGAAGTCGCGCAAGCAGTTCGGCCGCGCGATCGGTTCCTTCCAGGCCCTCAAGCACCGGATGGCCGACATGTACACGTTGGTCGAGACGGCGCGGTCGATGACGTACGCCGCCGTGGCGACGCAGTCTGCGGACGACGCGGCGGTAGCGAAGGTGTACTGCTCGGAAGCGTTGCAGCAGATCACCTCCGAAGCGGTTCAGTTGCACGGCGGAATCGCGATCACCTGGGAGCACGACGCTCAGCTGTACTTCAAGCGTGCACACGGCAGCGCTCAGCTCTTCGGACAGCCGAGCACCTACCTGCCGAGCCTCGCGCAGGCAGCGGGTCTGTAGGACGCATCAGTGCTTGTTCGCTCGCAATCCCGGGCGAACAAGCACCGATGCTGCCCAGTCAGTGGAATGAACCGCAGATTTATGCGGCTGGATCACGCAGAATCGGCCACCAGACAGCTGTCCATCTCACAGACCGGAGTTTTCTCGTGAATCGATTCGACGACAAGCGCGTCCTCATCAGCGGCGCAGGGTCCGGAATCGGCCAGGCCACCGTTGCCCGCATCCTGGCAGAAGGAGGCACCGTCGCCGCCGCCGACATTTCCGAGACCGGCCTCGAACAGACGCTGAACGCCGCGAAGGACGCCGGCCACTCCGATCGCCTCACCACGGTGAAGGTCGACATCTCCAGCGAAGAGTCTGTTCGCGAACAGGTCGGCGCTGCGATCAAGGCTCTGGGCGGGCTCGACGTGCTGGTCAATGCGGCGGGCATTCTCCGCTCCGCGCACACCCACGAGATGACACTCGATTTCTGGAACACCGTCATCGGGGTCAACCTGACCGGAACATTCCTCATGACGAGGGAGTCCCTGCCGGCACTGCTCGAAAGTGGAGCAGGCGTCGTGGTCAACTTCAGTTCCACCTCGGCGACCTTCGCCCACCCGTACATGACGGCATATGCGGCGTCGAAGGGTGGAATCCAATCCTTCACGCACGCACTTGCTCTCGAGTACAGCAAGCAGGGTCTTCGCGCCGTGGCCGTCGCTCCCGGCAGCATCGCGTCGGGCATGACGTCCGATCCCGGCTTCCCGGCCGACATCGACTTCACGCTGCTCGGCAAGCTGGCGCCGGCAATCGGCGAGGGCTTCGCTCCCCCGTCCGCGGTCGCCGGCGTGATCGCGATGCTCGCTTCCGAAGACGGCTCGTTTGTCACCGGAACGGAAATCCGCATCGACGGCGGCACGCATATGTGATCCCCTGCTGTGCGCCTTTATTAACCCCCGGCGGTTAATAAAGGCGCACAGCAGCGAGGCGGCATACTTGTCTGGCCGCCCGGAACCCGTCCGACGGTACGAAGTGCGGTGGGGAGCCAGCGGTGAGCGAATCAACAGGCAGTACGAACCTCGAGCCCGTGCTGATCAGTCCTGTCGTCGACGGAATGATTCGCACCTGGTCCGAGGACGAGACCCGTTTGTGGAGCGTCGACGATCCCGCCGCGCTCGGCGCACTGCTTGGACGCGGCCTCGTAGCTCGTACTGCTCTGCCGGACAACAAGTTCCGAGAAGTTGCGTTCCTGGATACCCAGACCCAGGCCCTCACTGTGCAGCCGCGCTTCACTTCCCCGGACAGCACTGCCCTCGCCGCACCGTTCAAGCTCACCGACGCGTCCTCCCCGACCGGCGACGCTTGGGAAGATCTCGAATCGGTACTCGCGTCCATCGCGATCTCCGCTGCTGGACGCGGCGAATTCTGGCTCGCGGAACTCGGCGGGTGGGATTCTCCGCACGAGCCGAACTGCCTCTTCACGACCGTCGACGAATCGGGCCTGGCCAACGCAGTCATGGAGGCAAACCCCGCACCCGTGGGCACAGGCGTCTGGCCGGAGGTTCCGAGCGACCAAACCGGCGTTTCGGTGTCGGCACCAGCCTCACAGGACACCATCGAGGCTGCCGGAATCTTCGCGGTTTCAGCGATCGAGACGTGGGGCGTCACACCGTGGGACATCAACCTCACCTTCGGCAAACTGGTCGATTTCGCCTGATCAACGGCGCCGACACGCGGCGGTGAGTTGTACGTCTCCTCTCAGCCGACGGCTCACGGTTCGTCACAACACGCCCGATGGCCACGACATCGACCCCCTCGATGGGCATACTGAGGGAACTGGGGTTACTCCCGGTCACAAATACCCGTGGATCCGCGTCGGGGCGGGTGCGGTCCGACAACACGCGAGCAGCCACAGACACTGGCGGCTCCGAAAGGTTCAATCATGGCAACCGACCAATTACAGACGGTTGTATTGCACGGCGACCAGCTCAAATACGTCGACCAAGGCAGTGGCCCCGTCGTGGTGCTCATTCACGGCCTGCTGGGCGCGCACTCCAACTGGGAACCGCAGATCGAGACGCTCTCGCGTCATTACCGCGTGATCGCCCCTGATCTCTTCGGACACGGTGCGTCGGACAAGCCTGCCGGCGACTATTCACTCAGTGCTCACGCCGCCACTGTGCGTGACCTCCTCGAAGCCCTCGACATTCCGTCGGCCACCCTGGTCGGACACTCCCTCGGTGGTGGGATCGCGATGCAGACGCTGTATCTGTTCCCCGACCGGGTGGAGCGGCTGTGCCTGGTGGCCAGCGGTGGACTCGGCCCCGAGGTGAGTCCACTCCTGCGCGCGGCGACTCTGCCCGGCAGCGAACTGGTACTTCCCGTCCTCGCGTCAAGGACGCTGACCGACGTGACCGACAAAGCGCTCGGACTTTTCAACAAGATCGGCCTGTTCAAGCTCGGTGCCAGCGCGAGCGAGGCCCGTAAGAGCTTCGCTTCGGTATCGGACGCGTCGACACGTCAGGCATTTCTGGCGACGGCACGATCGGTCATCAATTACAACGGTCAAACCGTCAATGCCACTCCGCATTTCGCCAACTTCAAGAATCTGCAGGCACTACTGGTGTGGGGTGAGGAAGACACCATCATCCCCAACGCCCACACCGAGAACGCTCGCGCCGAACTACCGCTGGGGCGGGTGGAGATCTTCAAGCGCGCCGGACATTTCCCGCACCTTGACTACCCGGATCGCTTCGACCGCGTCTTCTCCGAATTCATGACGGACTGCGGAGTCGGTATCGGCACCGGCCCCAAGGCCGTCAGCAGCTGAACTAGCGCCCCGCAACCAACTCTTCGAGGTAGCTCGCCACGCCGTCCTCGTCGTTCGTGGGCAAAATTCGGTCGGCGAGCTCGATGACCTCGGTTCTGGCGTTGGCCGGCACCAGAGCCGTTCCAGCCCAGGTCAGCATGGCAACATCGTTGAAGGCGTCACCGGCTGCGGCCACTTCCGACGCGTCGACGCCGTCGATCGCGCACAACTGCGCGAGAGCGCTGGCCTTCGAGACGCCCGCTGCAGCCATTTCCATGTACGGGGCGCCGGAGTGCGTCAACTCCACGCCCTCGATGCCCGCAGCGACCGCTGTTCGGTACAGGTCGGCGCTGGGAACTTCCGCATGCCGAGCCACGATCTTGACCATCGGCTCCACGTCCAGCGGCAGGGTATCGGCGAGCACCATCTCGTGCAGGTGCCGGTGATGGTCCGCGAATTCGCACAGAGCGGCATACTCCGGCTCGGCAAAGAACTGCGTGGGTCCGACATTCGCGAACACGACGCCCGGAACCAGCGCCCGAACTTGCTCCATAGCCGTTGCAGCCAAGGACATTTCGATCGAGACGGTGTCGACGATCTCCGGAGTCCCGTCGGCGAGGTCGAGAATCACAGCTCCGTTGGCACACACAGCTTTACCGCGAAATCCGCACGAGTTCGCCAATGTGTGTACCGAATGCCGGGCGCGGGCCGTCGCCCACACAACTTCGATTCCGGCGAGCCGCGCGTTCTCCATGGCCTGCGCGGTGCGCGCCGAAATCGTTCGGTCGGAGCGCAGCAGGGTGCCGTCGAGGTCGGTTGCGAACATACGAATGCGGGTCACCAGACAATGATGGCAGTCCGTTCGCAGCCCTCACCAACTACGTGACACGGACCGTTGCTCTGTCAATTACCTGACTGGGTCTCGAGAAGGTGCCGACGCATCTCGCCGAAGACCACACCGAGCCGCTCGACATCTCGCGGGCTCAGCAGATCGAACATGCTCTCCCGCACTGCGGCTACGTGCGCCGGGCTTGCCGACGCCAGTTTGTCGGCACCCGAGTCGGTCAGCTCCGCATTGGCGCCCCTCTTGTCGTCGACACACTCAACCCGGCGCACCCACCCTGCGCCGACCAATCGATTTACGGCCCTGGTCACACCACTTCGGGTAGCCATCACAGCGTCGGCGAGCTCACTCATGCGCAGTTGCCGGCCGGGCGCTTCGGCGAGAGCGACCAGCAGTTCGAAATCGGTGAAGGAAATGTCGGAGTCTCGCACCAACTGCTGATCGAGAACACGCTGGAGCAGTCGGGTCGAGTCCAGGTAAGCCCGCCAGGCCGTTTGCTCCGAGTCGCTCAACCACCGCGTCGATTCCATGACACCAGCATATCCGAAGTAGTTGACAACGAAATCAAATGATCTATTCTCAATGTAGTTGATCAGTCAACTACCTGTTCGAAGAGAAGGTTCAACCGAGAGGCGGGCGCCATGAGCGACAACAACGCAGTGCAGTTCGACAATGCAGTGCAGTTCGAGGAACGCCGGGCCGAGATCAGGGATCGACATCTGCTCCCCGCCGACAAACGACCCGCATCGACCGCACGCGGCCTGCACCATACGGCCCTGATCAGCAGTGACGTCGAACGAACCGTGAAGTTCTATCAGGATCTCCTCGGATTCCCACTCACCGAGTTGATCGAGAACCGTGACTATCCCGGGTCGTCGCACTTCTTCTTCGACATCGGCAATGGCAACCTTCTGGCCTTCTTCGACTTCCCGGGTCTCGACGTGGGCCCATATCAAGAGGTGCTCGGCGGTCTCCACCACATCGCGATCAGCGTCGAACCTGCCAAGTGGGCGAAGCTGCGCACCCAACTGACCGAGGCCGGCGTCGAACTGATCGAGCACAGCGAGGTTTCGTTGTACTTCCGCGATCCCGACGGCGCTCGACTCGAGCTGATCGCCGACCCGCTCGGCGAGATGTACGGCAATCACGTCCTCTGAAAACTTGCTCTCCCTCACACCATTCGGAAGGCACACCATGACCTCCACTCTGTCGCAGCCGAACCTCGATATCCGTCGATCCGGGGATCGCTTCAAGTCCAATGCCGGCTGGCTGGACTCGAAGCACTCGTTCTCGTTCAGCAATCACTACGACCCGAAGAACACTCACCACGGTCTTCTCCTGGTCAACAACGACGACATCGTCACGCCCGGAATGGGATTCGACACCCACCCGCACCAGGACATGGAGATCGTCACTTGGGTACTGAGAGGTTCTCTCGTACATCAGGATTCGATGGGGCATTCGGGCGTCATCTACCCCGGTCTCGCCCAGCGGATGAGCGCTGGAACGGGAATCCTGCATTCGGAGAAGAACGATTCGTGGCGACTCGGTGACGTGGCGGGTGCGCATTCCGACAAGCACAGCGATCCGGTTCACTTCATCCAGATGTGGGTTGTCCCCGACGAGGCCGGAATCACGCCCGGATACGAGCAGTTGGAGATCGACGCCGAATTGCTTGCCGGTGGACTGGTTCCCGTCGCGTCGGGCATGGACGCGTACGCCGATCACTCGGCAATCCGGATCAAGAACAAGTACGCCGCGATGCACGTTGCGCGTCTGCAACCCGGACAACCTGTGACCCTGCCGGACGCACCGTTCCTGCATGTTTTTGTCGCCGACGGTCAGGCCGCCATGGAAGGCGTCGGAGTGCTCGAACAGGGTGACGCGGTACGAGTATCCGGCGGTGGAGGTCAGCAGCTCAGCTCCGATACCGGG
The DNA here is from genome assembly GCF_056945715.1 of Rhodococcus sp. MurmanLake-1. Taxonomy (NCBI): domain Bacteria; kingdom Bacillati; phylum Actinomycetota; class Actinomycetes; order Mycobacteriales; family Nocardiaceae; genus Rhodococcus; species Rhodococcus sp. MurmanLake-1. The sequence goes on from NZ_JBWZNF010000003.1 coordinate 373,158, forward strand.
GCAGAGGTCATCGTCTGGGAAATGCACGCCACCGTTTCACAGGGATGACATGAAGCCCTTCTCGTACGACGCTTCACCGGCACGAATTGTCTTCGGCCAAGGGATGATCGATACGATCGCCGAAGAAGTGCGGCGGCTCGGCCGTAGCCGAGTGATGGTGCTGGCAAGTCGTCGACTCGACGCGGTTGCCGCCGCCGTGACCGAATCTCTCGGCGACATGGCGGTGGTCCGCTTCGACGGCGCTGTGATGCATACTCCGATCGAAGTCACGACAGCCGCGCTGAGACTTGCCGAGAACCATCACGTCGACACGGTCGTCGCGATCGGCGGCGGTTCGGCAACCGGGTTGTCCAAGGCACTGGCACTACGAGCGGGGTTCGATCAGATCGTCGTTCCGACAACGTACGCGGGATCAGAAGTCACTCCGGTGTTGGGTGAAACAGAGAACGGACGCAAGACAACTCGCTCCTCTCCCCACATCAGACCGGAAACCGTCATCTACGACGTCGACCTCACTCTCGATCTGCCGCTGGATACCACCGTCACCAGCGCCGTCAACGCGATGGCGCATGCGGTTGAAGCGTTGTACTCCACCGAGTCCAACCCGATCACGGACTTGATGGCGATCGAGGCGATCTCCGGGATCGCCCGTGCGCTGCCGATCATTGTCGATGATCCGAAAAATCTGGAAGGTAGGGCCGAACTACTGCAAGCAGCCTGGTTGGCCGGAACCTGCTTGGGCACGGTCGGTATGGGGCTTCATCACAAGTTGTGCCACACCCTCGGTGGCAGCTTCGGTTTGCCGCATGCTCCCACCCACACCGTTGTCCTCCCCCACGCGATGGCATTCAACGCGCCTGCTGTCCCGGATGTGATGTCGCGAATAGCGACTGCTCTGGGCGCATCCGATGCCGCTACCGGCGTTTTCGACCTCGTCACCGCGTGCGGCGGACCGACCACTCTGCGAGAACTGGGAATGAGTCACGATCAAATCGAAAATGCAGTCGAACTCGCCACCTCCGCCGCGTATCCGAACCCGCGTGAGATCACCCCGCCGGGCCTGAGCGAACTCCTCGAGAACGCCTGGTCCGGGCGTCGACCCGCCATCAGGTGAGAACTAATCAGGCAGTACCGCCTCGAGGCCTGACGTGTTCGAAGATCAGAATCGTCTCGGTCGCAGCAACCGCTGGATGTGCCGAGAGATTGTTGACGACGAAGTCACGCAACTGCGCCGAATCCGTCGTTGCGACGTGCAGCATGTAGTCGTCGACACCGGCAACGAAGTACACGTTGAGCACCGAGTCCAGCTTGGCGAAATCGTCGCCGAGCCGGTTGAGGTGCGACCGTGCGTTGGCCTGCAGGCGTACTGCGATCATCGCCTGCAGATCCATTCCGAGAGCGGCGGGGTCGATGTCCGCGTGAAATCCCCTGATCACGCCGTTGTCCACCAAGGCGCGCACACGGCCGAGGCATGTCGACGGCGCAATTCCCGCGATCGCGGCCAGCGCATTGTTCGGAATCCTCGCGTCTTTCGCCAGCTCTTCGAGCAGAACCCGGTCGACCTCGTCCAACTTCACGGCAGCCCGAACATGCTTCGGCGAGGCGGCCGTCTGAATACCGATTTTTGAACTTTCGCGCACCATGAATACAGCCTAGAGAATTATCTTCACTTCTCTTCACTATCTGGCGACGAAACTTCATGCTTGGCACCTGCCATTCGAAGAAACAACAGACTCAGTTCGGAGCCGTGTCATGAAGGTCGGAATCCCCCGCGAAATCAAAAACCACGAGTACCGCGTGGCCATCAGCCCAGCAGGCGTCCACGAACTGGTCGGCCGAGGGCACGAGGTCGTCATCGAAACGGGCGCAGGCGTCGGCTCCTCGTTCAGTGACGAGGATTTCAAGGCCGCGGGCGCGCAGATCCTCGGGTCCGCCGATCAGGTCTGGGCGGACGCAGATCTGCTCCTGAAGGTCAAAGAACCTATTGCAGAAGAGTATTCGCGACTCCGTAAGAATCAGGTGCTCTTCACCTACCTGCACCTGGCGGCGTCGAAGGAATGCACCGACGCACTCCTGGCTTCGAAGACCACTTCCATCGCCTACGAAACCGTTGTCGGTTCCGACGGTTCACTGCCCCTTCTCGCACCGATGAGCGAAGTAGCCGGACGCCTTGCGCCGCAGGCCGGCGCCTACCACTTGATGCGTCACGGCGGCGGACGCGGAGTGCTGATGGGCGGCGTCCCCGGAGTGCGCCCCGCCAAGGTCGTGGTGATCGGTGCGGGAGTCTCCGGCAAGAACGCCATCGCCGTGGCCTACGGCATGCAGGCCGACGTCACCGTTCTCGATCTGTCGATCGCGCGCCTGCGGGAAATCGACGAGCTGTACCACGGCCAGGTCAAGACCATCACGTCCAACAGCCTCGAACTGGAACAGGCAGTACTCGACGCCGACCTCGTCATCGGCGCAGTGCTGGTCCCCGGGGCGAAGGCGCCGACTCTCGTCTCCAACAGCCTGGTGGCGCGCATGAAGCCGGGTTCTGTCCTGGTCGACATCGCCATCGACCAGGGCGGCTGCTTCGAGGATTCACACGCGACCACGCACGCCGATCCGACGTACCAGGTTCACGGTTCCGTCTTCTACTGCGTTGCGAACATGCCCGGAGCCGTCCCCCGTACGTCGACGTACGCGCTCACCAACGCGACGCTTCCGTACGTCGTCGCATTGGCAGACAAGGGGTGGAAGGACGCGGTCGCGACAGTTCCCGGCCTGGGGTCAGGACTGAGCACACACGACGGCCTGCTCCTGTCCGACAGTGTTGCAGCGGCACACGGGTACTCGGCTACGACTCTCTGACCCAGGCGGCTCTGACCCCGGCAAGGAAAGCTCGAGATCGCTAGCCTTGATCCATGAGCAATCCTGACATCACGCTGAATTCCGGAACCACGATCCCGCAACTCGGCCTCGGAGTCTGGCAGGCCACCAACGACGAAACCGAGCATGCAGTGCGGTTCGCTCTCGACGACGCCGGCTACCGGCACATCGACACCGCTGCCGCATATGGGAACGAAGAGGGCGTCGGACGAGGTATCGCCAACTCGTCCGTCGCGCGAGAGGACATATTCCTCACCACGAAGCTGTGGAATGCAGATCAGGGCTACGAGCCGGCGTTGAAGGCTTTCGACAGCAGCATCGACAAGCTGGGCGTCGATTACGTCGATCTGTATCTGATCCACTGGCCACTGCAGGACAACGACCGACTCCTCCGCACTTGGGACGCGCTCGAAAAGATCGCGGAATCGGGCCGCGCGAAGGCAATCGGGGTGTGCAACTTCGAGCCGCATCATCTGCAGCTTCTCGTCGATCGCGGCGGATTGTTGCCGGCAGTCGATCAAGTGGAACTGCATCCGCACCTCACGCAGCACGCGATCCGCGACAAGGCCGCCGAGCACGGAATCAAGGTCGAATCGTGGAGCCCACTCGGCGGTACCAGCAACGCGGGTTGGGGTAAGGCATCGAAGCCCAACACGCTGCTCACCGATCCGATCATCACTCGAATCGGTGACCGCCACAGCAAGACTGCCGCGCAGGTCCTGATCCGTTGGCACCTGCAGAACGGCCTGATCGTCATCCCGAAATCAGTGCATGACGCCCGGATCGCTCAGAACATCGACGTATTCGACTTCGAACTCACTGATCTCGATCTGAGCGAAATCGACACTCTCGACGACGGTACCCGCGTCGGCGCGCATCCCGATGAACTCAACATCGGTGCACCGAACTGATCAAGCCGCTCGTTTGGTGGGGCGAAGCGCATCGATTCCGTTTCGCCTCACCATGGTCCCGAGGGTTTTCCACCACGGCCGAGCCGGATCCGGCTCGCTGCCGTCACCCATTCGATGCAACTGATCGGTGTGCCACTGCAGGTCGAGTGCACCGTCGAGCATCGAGATGTCGGCAACCTTCCCCAACAACTTCCGCGCTCCGAACTCCACAGTCGGGACGATCAATCGTTCCCGATTCGATTCCAGGAGAACGGTTGCCGCGTCGGGAATCGTGATCGTCGGCCGGCCGAGACCGATCACGTCGCACGCGCCGGAAGCGAGTGCCTCGACCATCGCCGATCGCGAGCGGAAGCCGCCGGTGACCGCCAAGGGAATGTCGCCGGCAATCGCTCGAACCGTCTCGGCATACTCGAGGAAATATGCCTCTCGATCGCGAGTGCTCTGCTTCTGCGCTTTACCCATCATGGCCGGCGATTCGTAACTGCCACCGCTGATCTCGATGAGGTCGACCGACTCTTCGGTCAGCGCGCGTACTACTTCTCGCGACTCGTCTTCCGAGAATCCGCCGCGCTGGAAATCAGCCGAGTTGAGTTTGACCGACACCGCAAATCCCGGAGCAACGGTCGAGCGTATGCGCCGAACGATTTCGATCAGAAAGCGTCGTCGACGCTCGGGATCTCCACCCCACTCGTCCGTCCGCTGATTGGACAACGGCGAAAGGAACTGCGCAACAAGATAACCGTGCGCGGCATGTATCTGCACGCCTCCGAATCCGGAGGACTCGGCGACGCGAGCGGTTTCCGCGAACTTGTCGATGATCTCTTCGATCTCAGCAGTCGAGAGTTCTCGCGGCGTCGCCATTCCCGGAATCTTCAGCGCAATCGCGCTCGGTGCGACCGGTCGACCTCTGCTGGCGATCGGGTTGGATTGCCGCCCTGGGTGGTTCAGCTGCATCCAGATCTCGGCGCCGCCGTTCTTGGCAGTCTTGGCCCAGGCAGTCAGCGCTTCGGCATCACGATCGTCGTCGACGACGACGTTGCCCGGTTCGGCGATCTGCGATCGATCAACCATGACATTGCCGGTGATCAGCAAACCGAACCCGCCACTGCCCCAACGACCGTACAGCGTTTCCAAGCGGGTGGACGGTCCATGAGTCCGGTCCCCCAGAGCCTCACTGAGCGCAGCTTTCATCGTGCGATTCCGCAGTATCTGCCCACAGGGCAAAGTCAACGATTCTCCGAGTGTGGTCATGGATACCTCTCGCATGAAGGGAAGAAAGTCAATGGCGTGGCGCAGAACCGAAGTGCCGCTTGGTATCGCGCACGAAGCTCGAGAAGATCAGTGAGTTGACCGGTAGCCCGCCGCGCACCGCGAGCGACAGCTTCGGACGCGGCGAGAATGCAAAATCCCACTGCAATCTCGAACCCACTGCGAGCTCGTCGACGCGGTAGTCCTCCGCGAAGGATTGGAACAGCGGAACATTGGACTGTTCGACGTAAAACGAGTGCCGACGCGTTTCGTCATCCCAGGTGATGAACTTTTCGCGCATCTGCATCGCGCCACCGCCCACCTCCGCGATTCGGCGCGTGCCGACGCCGTAGGGGCGCGGCGAGGTGTAGTGCACTTTTGTGAGCAGTCGGCACCACGACAAAGGCTCGTCGGCGGTCAGACCGGCCCAGACGGCATCAGGTTCGGCGGCGAGGTCGATCGAGTACGTGAAGATATGCGGTGCCGTGTCGAAGAAATCGACACCGACCGGTTCGAGGTCGAACCAATGTGTCATCGCCTACTCCTGCCTAATTAGCCGTTACATGAAGTTACGGATACTTGGCGACCGAAGTCAACCCCCGAAGGCTCAGCGGGACCAAGCCTCAGAACGAGAGAGCCCCTGCAGTGAAGCGATGACCTGTTCGAGCGGCTCGATACTTCGAGTCGTCTGGCACACCGCCACTGCACCTTCGACCGACGTGATCGTCAAGTTTGCCATCGACTTTGCTTGCACTGCAGGATAACCCGCAGTTTCGAGTTGCGATTCGATCAACTTCTGCCATCCCAGCATGACCTCAGCCGATACTTCCGCGACTTCTGGCTCACTGGCGCGTGCCAACCCGCCGGCAATCACCGGGCAGCCGATCGCGAAGTCCGAGCGCGTGAGATTGAGTCGCCAGATGTCTCCGACCGCTTCGATCACGTCGGCAGTGGAACCGGTGGCCGCAGCCGAGCTGATTCGTCTGGTGATGATCGCACCAGCCGCGCGCACGGCTTCGACCATCAGCTCTGTCTTGCCGCCGGGGAAGTGATGGTAAATCGACCCACGGGGCGCGCCGCTGTGCTTGATGACGTCGCTGAAGGACGTCGCATCGACACCGTTGCGGCTGATCAGTTCGACCGCACTACGAATCATGCGATCACGTGAGCTCAGCTCTGCCATGTCACAGATCCTTCGGCCGTCGGTACACCTGTCGACTCATACGCTACGTTATGTATGACGACCTACATAGTGATGGGATGAAACAATGAGTGACGAGACATCCGCAACCGTCGATCCGGCGCAGATGACAGGCCTCGAACTTCTCCGCTGGATGGGAACGCAGGTCAACGACCGACCCAGCATCGGACGCCTCCTCGGCATGGAGATGCGCGAGGTCAACGAGGGATCGGTGAGCTTCGCCCTGACCCCGCGTGCCGATTTCAGCAACCCGCTCGGCACTGTGCACGGCGGCATCTGCGCAACGCTGCTCGACTCGGTCATGGGCTGCGCGGTACACACGATGCTTCCGGCCGGCGTCGGCTACACGACCCTCGAACTCAAGCTCAACTACATCCGCACGGTGCCTCTCGACGGTGACGAACTGACAGCCCACGGCAGCGTCATTCACGTGGGCGGGCGTACCGCGACGGCAGAGGGCAAGGTCCTCGACAAGAACGGCAAGTTGGTGGCGCACGGAACTACGACGTGCATGATTTTCCGCTGAGCCGACGGAGGATGGCGAAAATGTCGCTGAGCCGACGGAGGATGGCGAAAATGTAGCCGCGCCCGACGTGAGCACGGTGCGAGTACCGATGTACGATCGGCTCGTGACCCTGCTCACTGCGCACCTCTGGTGGCCCGACCGCTGACGGTCAGCCGCAACTGCGTGCTGCCCGGACCGACATCGGGTGGTCCAGCAGGCTCCTCTCCAGGATCCCCGATCCGGCAAATGCCGTACGCGTCGTCGCTACGACCGCCAAGATCAGGTACCGAATCCACGAAGGAGAGTTAGTTGACCACCACCCCACTCAACCGTTCGCTCGAGCCTTTGGGCGTCTCCATCCCGTCGAAAGTGCCGACGCACTGGTACAACCTGGCGGCTGACCTCCCCGAGCCCGTTCCCCCGCACCTGCATCCGGGCACTCGTGAGCCGCTCGGCCCCGAGGACTTGGCGCCGCTGTTCCCGATGAACCTCATCGCGCAGGAAGTCGCAACCGAGCGCTACATCGAGATCCCGGAGACGGTTCGCGAGATCTACGGCATGTGGAGGCCCTCTCCCCTGTTCCGTGCGCACCGACTCGAGCGCGCTCTGGGCACACCTGCTCGCATCTACTACAAGTACGAAGGCGTGAGCCCGGTCGGTTCGCACAAGCCGAATACTGCTGTCGCGCAGGCGTACTACAACGCGATCGAAGGAACCACCAAGCTCACCACCGAAACCGGCGCAGGCCAGTGGGGTGCGTCGCTGTCGTTCGCGGGCGCACTGCTCGGACTCGACGTCGAAGTGTGGCAGGTTCGCTCCTCCTTCGATTCGAAGCCGTACCGACGCATCCAGATGGAGGCATACGGCGGAATCTGTCACCCGTCGCCTTCCGACCTGACGGAAGCCGGACGCGCACTGTTGAAGTCGCATCCCGACACCACCGGCTCGCTCGGTATGGCGATCAGTGAGGCCGTCGAGGTCGCTGCGCAGGATCCGAACACGCACTACTCACTCGGCAGCGTGCTGAATCACGTCATGCTTCACCAGACCGTGATCGGTCAGGAAGCAATGGTCCAGCTCGAAGAAGCCGGCGACGCCGTCCCCGACACCGTGTTCGGTTGCGCCGGTGGCGGTTCCAACCTCGCCGGACTCACCTTCCCGTTCCTGGGACGAAACCTTCGCGAAGGCACCAAGACTCGTCTGGTCGCCTGCGAGCCTTCGGCATGCCCGTCCCTCACCCAGGGCGAGTACCGTTATGACTTCGGTGACGTCGCCGGGCTGACTCCGCTGCTCAAGATGCACACTCTGGGTAAGGACTTCGTTCCCCCGGCGATCCATGCCGGTGGCCTTCGCTACCACGGTATGTCGCCGATGGTCTCGCATGCGGTCAACCTCGGACTCATGGATGCGATTGCCGTCGATCAGGACGACGCGCTCCAGGCCGGTCTGATTTTCGCACGCGCCGAAGGGATCATCCCGGCTCCGGAATCAACCCACGCGGTTGCCGGCGCCATCGCTCACGCTCGCGCCGTCACCGAACCCGAGGTGATTGTGATCGGACTGTCGGGCAACGGTCAGTTGGATCTCCCGGCGTACTCGCCTTACGTCTGACGCCGTCGGTGTGGTGGTCTCGTGTGTGCGAGGCCACCACACTTCGTCACACCGAGCACGTTCCCTATTCGGATCCCAATTCGTCGACGGGTCGGACAGTGATCGAACTTGTCCCCAACACGGTGCCGGGGGCTATCCAAGGATCTTCCGGAGCTGCGCCCGCGACCCGTCGTTCACCGATGAACTCACCGGTTCCCGGATCGATGATCAAGTCGCGACGCTCGTGAACACCACTGAGCCCGAGTGCGATTCCGGATCGACCGTCGAGCGTGGTCTGTTCCACGGTCTCCACACCATCGATTCCGGCGATCGCGCGATACCACTGCGCTTTGACGTCAGGCGGCATCATGCCGGCTCTCAGTATTTCAATCGCGATGTGGAACATCGCTTCCGGCGTCGAACCGCGCGGCGCCGTGTAGTCGCGAAGCCATCGAAGCAACCCCTCGGGGTCAGCGGGCAGCGACCCATAGAAGTTGGGATCGTCCCAGTCGTCCGGAACGCAGTTGATGTTGTCGCGATTGTCGTCGAAGAATCTGCCGCAGCGGGCACGCCATTCCCCGTTTCGGGTTTCGTCGACGTACAGAGCTGATTCACTCTCCGGCGTCGTGCCGCCGAGCCACCGCGACTGGCCAGTTGACCGCCGCTCGAGCCATTCTTGTGTTTCGTCTGCCGGAATCCATAGCTGCGAACGGGTTTCGAGCAGGTAGGTGTAGCCGTTGCGTTGAGCGTCGGGCCCTGCTTCGTAGGGAGATCCGTACTCCATCCCCTGTTGGACCCACGCGTGCTCCTCGACGAGTCGAAACGGTCCCTGTTGAACGGAGATCATCTCGATCGATTCGAGAGAGCGCGCGGCTTGCTGTAGGACGTGTTCGGCGGAGGCGAGTTCGATGGAAGGCACCGGCAGCGACACACCACCCGTAGTGCCTGTCTGCTCTGAAGGTGCGAACTGCACCAGCACCGCAGCCAAGCAGACGGCCATGAGCACCGCGGCACCGGCGTAGACCGAAGCGGGCACGCGCCGCAGAGCAAACCTGCGACTGGGTACCGGCGGAGAACTTTCGGCCGCTTCCGCGTCGGCGAGGACCCGATTCCGGATCGCTGCCAAGGCGTCGACGTCCGGCTTGTCGAGCGCATCGCGGAGTTCGAGCAACGTGTCGTCCAGGGGATCGGTCCGACGATTCGGCATCAGTTCTCTCCCGAGGCTTGTTGGAGGTTTTCGGAGTCGAGCAGCAAAGTCCGCAGGCGAGTGCGTGTGCGGTGCAGCCTGGACCGGACGGTGCTGGCCGGCACGGACAGGATCTCCGCGATCTCAGCCGGCTCGAGATGGGCCCAGGACGAGAGGAGCAGCACGTCGCGTTCGTCCTCCGTCAGCTCGGCGAGTGCCGACGCGATCACCTCGAGGCGGCGGGACGCGTCCACCCGAGCCGTGACAAGGTCTTCCGGCGCAGTCTCGGACACGGCACGTTCGCCATGTACCCGCGCGAGTGCGCGTTCGGCGCGATCCTGGGAGCGAAAGTGTGCCCTGAGCAGGGTGTGGGTGATGCCGAACAACCAAGCGCGAACGGGAGCCCGGCTAGGGTCGTAGGTGGATCGACGATCGATCGCGACGGCAAAAGCCTCGGCGACGAGGTCGTCGGCATGATGTTCGCCGGCTCGGGCACACACGTAGCGACGAAGATCGGCGGCATGGGCGTCGAAGAGTTGAGCGAAGACCTCCGCCACGCGCGGGCTGTGCAGGTCCGGGTCCGGTGTGCCGCGATCACCGGGTGGGCTCGAAGATGTCACGGTGATACTTGGTCGGTGCGGCCCATAGCGTCCCTGGAGTGCCTGAGCGGGCGGCGATAACGAGGGACGATCCGCAATTTCCCCCCGAGTTTTTCACTACGCAGCGACGGTTCTCAGCCTCTTGGTCGGAGACAAACGCTACCCGGCCCTGACGCGGTAAGCCGTGGGATCGATTTCGCGATCGACATCGAGCCGGCCGTCCGCGAAACGAACCGATCAGTTTGCTCGATCGGTTACGGTCTTTCGATGCAGCTTCGGTTGAAGGAACACTGGAAACTGGTCGCCCTCGGACTGGCGTTGATCGTGGCGATCGCGTTCATCGTCGTATCGGCACTCTCCGACTCCAGTGAGGCGGCCTCGCCGAAGCAGAAGATAGGCGGTCCGATCGTCGAGCAGGGCGTTGTCGACATGGACCTCTCCGATCCTCCGCAACAAGCTTGGGAACTCGATGTTCGAACGCTCACGGACAACTCCGGCGACGTACTGCTGTCGATGCCTTCCGGCCTCGATAGCTACTACGGCTACGGCAACACGTACCAAGTCGGTGACGTGCTGGTGGCTGCGACTGCTTATCCCCTTCCCAAGACCGACGAGTCTTCGTCGAGTCAGGGAGTCGGTGCCGTCACACTGGTCGGTGTGAATCCCGACGACGGAAGTCCGCTGTGGAAAACGCGAATCGGCGGAGTCATCGGCCAGTGCAGTCAGCAGAACGAATCCACGATCATCGCGTGCTGGGGCGATCGACGGATGATCTTTGTAGATACCGCGACCGGAACTCTTATGTCCGACCTCGGAACCGACTTCGATCTCAATGGCGCCGTCATCACCGGAGACACCGTGTACACGTCCGGCGAAAGGATGGACGGAACGATTCGAACACGAATTCTCGCCAGCGGCAACACAACCAACTTAACGGCCAACTTCGTTCGCACCTTCGAACCAAGTGAGAAGTTCGGGGCCGTCTACACGGTCCCTCACACCGACACTGTCATTGCGATGGAACAGGGCGATGGCGGGGACCCACAGTACCGCTATCGAATCTACGATCTGGATTCCGGCACAGAACGATTCAGATTCGAGGGTGATTCGCTTGCCCCGGCCGGGAACGGATTGTTCCTCACCAGTGTCGGAGGCAGATCAGGCTATGTGGGAACCCAAAACCTCTTGGCTTCAAATGGATCTACGATTCGTGCGATACCGATTCCCTCGTACTCATCGTCGTCCTACCCAAGTAAGTCCTCGACGGGCCTGCCGATGTTTCTCGGCGACGGCGCCTACGACCCGAATTCCGGTGACGAACTTTGGCGCAGTTCACAAATCGTCAACACCGCGATGGCCGGGACGGGAAGCGCCATCGCCGCGGTGGTAGGAAAAACAATCCTGGTCACGTCTCCCGAGACTCGCACAATCTCGGGTCTCGACATCGAGAGTGGCCGACAGTTGTGGCAAACGCCCTGGCAAGACGCGTACTGGGTTCGCAGCGGGGTAACCGATGGCGACCACTTCGTCTTCAGCGACTACACCGGCATGCACGCGATCCGGGCTCGCGACGGAAAGATGATGTGGTCGGTTCCCCTTCCCCCAGAAGTTGATCCACGCGGAGTCGTCGTCTCGAATGCCGGCAAAAACGTGTCGTTCTCCTGGCAGAACCATTTCACCGTTTGGCGTTAGGCCGGCAACATCACCGATACCGTGTCGTACTGACCAGCCAGTTCAGCAGCAAGCAAATGGCTAGACGTGCAGCATCAATGGCCACAATCCAGTCTGGCGCGTTTGTTCAATTTCGGGGGAACGATCTCGAACAACTGCATATATCTCCGCGACTCCAATTTCGGAAAGATCAGACCAGACCTGCAGTCAAGGGGTGCGTAAAAATCGCACCGGCTCAGGTATCTGATCCAATCCAACCGTAAAGGGAGCCAACGGGATGGACGCGAAATCCCCTGTGTGCAGTCGGCAACAAATTGTCCAGTTTGCGCGCAAACATCTGCGTACCGGGGGACCGAACTCAGACCAAATTCGTCGTCATTTCGGTTTGCAAAAACGCGCGTTCTTCACGCAGCTCGACACCCATCTGGACGATTCTGCACTTTCAATGCCCGAAAAAGTTGCACTCCGCCGCATCTGCCGACAGGAGGATAGAAGGTGCCCGATCAAACGTATGAACGTCTCAGCAGGTCAAGCCAACCCACCCCGGCCGATGTACGACGCGCTTCCTTTCCCACCCCAGAACCATCATGCTTGACGATCGAAAGCCCCAAACTACGTTGAGCCGCTGGATTCTTCCGCAGTCCCCTCTTCTCGGTTGGGATCATCGGAGATCTAACAACCGCGCGACTTTCAGACTCAAATGCAATGCCAACCGGTCGTCGCCGTTTGCCAAGTCTGCGCGTGTTATCTCCTGAATTCGCCGCAAACGATAGTACAAGCTCCCTCGATGCACACAGAGCGCCTCGGACGTTCGCTTTACGTCACCGGCATTGTCCAAAAAGCTCTCCAGCGTCGCGAGAAGAGCCTCACTTTTTGAGTCCTCATGGCTGAGCAAGGACTGCAAACCTGAGTGAATACTGTTCTCGAGTCGATCCTCCGACAGTTCGGCCAGAAGTCCGTAGACGCCGAGATCCCGATAATGCACAACATTTCCGAGCACCTTGACGACCTGGGCTACATCTGCGGAGCGTCTGGACTCTTCGTAGGATTCGCGCACGTCTGCAACCGAGGTTCGCGGTTCACCGATACCAACCCAACATTCGATGTTCTGGCGCCCACTTTCAGACAAGACTCGCTCCCGGGCTGCCACGATCAACGAGTCCAGATGGGTTTGAGTCGAGCGTTCGGCCACCGATACGATCAACAGACTGTGGTCGGGGCGGTCGAGTTGGATTGCACTGTTCCGCGGGAGCCTCCGCCGAAGCTGATCGACGCCGACGGCAACACTCAGACGATCTCTTTCGGTCAATGTCGACCGGTCCACGGGACGAAGCAACATAGTGACCGCGACTGCTGGACCCGCAGCCATCAAGCCCTCATCAGCCAATCTGCTTGCCGCGTCCTCGCGCAGCGACCGCTCGCCAGACAGTACGTCTCGAGTAAGTTCCCGCTCCCGACTTCGGGACAACTCGTCCAGCAACTGTTCGCGATGAAGGATCATCGCCGCCGCATCAGCCGTGCGCCTCAAGACCTCGGCTTGATCCTCGTCAACTTCGCCCTCTGAAGTCAACAGCCAGACGAAGCCCAGCAGCGCATTGCGGTACCGGATCGGCATCCCGACCCGGCCAAGGGTCAGCCCTAGTTCTTCGTTGACGGGAACAGTGAAGAGATCGAGGGCTTCACGGCCTCCACTCGCATAGATGAAGTCCACAATCTCGCGTGAAACATTCCGCTGTAGAACGGAATTCATTCTGACTGAATCGACGGCACTGTCATGCGAGTTGTACGCGAGTAGACGGATCTGTGCATCGTCGATCGCAACGGAACGGTCCAGTCGTCGCCCGGTAGTATCCACCAAATGCTGTAGTTCTCCGGCCATGGTCGAACTGTACGAGCCACGCTCGCCGTTTTGCAACATATGACTAAATTCGTCCGCGACAATTTGAACGAATGACAGTGATGCAACTAACTTTCGCGCCATAAGCTCGCTTCATGCCGAAGCACATGAGACCCGGAACGTGTTCGCTCGGCCCGCGACCAGGCATACCCAGCAACGATAGGTTGCACGACAGCGACGAGATTCGTTGCAGCCGTGAGATTTGCGTTGAGGGCCGAAGCCAGCCGACACGCTCTCGCGTGAGAAAGCGTCGTCCCTGATCCGGAATCGATCGCAACCTCCGTTCGCCAGATCAACGTGGGTCCGGTCGGCCTCTTTCAATTTCGCATGCCTCCGAACGACATCGGCCACCGTGACGTCGCAAAACCGTTGCTATTCAGCATATCCCGAGAGGAATCATCATGACCGGCACAGCAAATGCTCCTGTAGAGCATCAAACCGAGACGTCACCCGGACGTCGATCGGCGCGCCGTAGGGCCCTGATTGCCGGCGCGACAGGCAACATCGTCGAATGGTTCGATTTCACGATCTACGGTTTCACTGCCGCAGTTCTCGCGACAGTGTTCTTCCCTCCAGAGTTCGGCAGTGGCGCACTGCTTGCCACCTTCGCTCTTTACGGAGTCGCATTCTTGGCCAGACCTGCCGGCGGCATATTCTTCGGAAGACTGGGTGACCGCCTCGGCCGACGGAGGTCACTGTCCCTGGCTATTACGCTCATGGGCTGCTCGACAGCGGCTATCGGCCTCCTACCGACCTACGCTTCGATCGGTGTTGCAGCACCGCTGTTGCTGCTGCTCTGTCGCTTGGTTCAAGGATTCTCGGCCGGCGGCGAATACACCGGAGCGGCAACCTTCGTCGTCGAGCACGCGCCGTCTCACCGCCGAGGCTTGTACGCAGGGATTATCAGCTCTTCGTCGTTCGTCGGCAGTATCTTGGCCACGGTCACAGTCTTGTCATTCAGCTTGGTCGGCATTGAGTCCTTTGCCGACGGGGGATGGCGTTGGCCGTTCATCATCGGAGGCGTTGTCGCCATGGTGGGACTGTTCATGAGGCTTGCGGTCGAGGAAACTCCGGCTTTCAAGGAAATGAAAGAAAACGATTCCCTTCCAACCCGCCCTCTCACAGATCTGTTCCGCAATCACTGGCGGACTCTGCTCACGTCATTCGTGTATTTCGCCTCGCTCGGTGTCGTTACTCATATGCTGCTCGGCTACATGCCGACATTTCTGATTCTTTCAGCCGACGTTTCGAGCACGGTGGCACTGCTGATGACAACCGGCGCTTTGGTTCTCGCAGTCCCGCTGTTCATCTTCTTCGGCGCTACGGTCGACCGAATCGGCCGGAGACCTCTCGTCAGAATCGGCATGGTGATGTCAGTTTTCGTTTCGGTGCCCAGCTACATGCTCATTGGCACCGGAAACATTTTCGCGATTGCCATTGCACTGGCTGCTCTGGTCATCGCGCTTTCCCTACTCGCGTCCGCTTTGCTCGTAATCCTCGAAATGATGCCGACGCATGCTCGATTCACCGGCACGGCGATCCCCTACAACATCGCATATGCACTCTTTGCAGGAACTGCGCCGCTGGTGTGCGCAGCACTGGTCAACGCCACTGGAAGCGATCTGTCGCCTGCCTTCTACGCGACCGCCATCGCTTTGATCGCACTTCCCATTCTGTGGCGAGGGATTCCGGAATCGAAAAACTGGTCTGCCACGCGGGGCAGCTCGACGAAACATTTCTGACAACGGACGCGCCACGGCCGTGATTTTTTGAGCAGCTGTCGATAGCGTTCCGATGGCCGCCACGAGAGAGTTGAGGACGACGGACACCTCTGGACTTTCAGGTACCAAATCCATTAAGGCAGAGCCGAATCCGAGAAGTCGGGATGCGGGTCTCCAGAGGAAGTCGACGGCGTCGGAATTACCAGAACCCAAGCTCGCCGGATCGAATAGCTGTGCTTTCGATCCGGCGAAGCCATCAGTAGAAAGAGGGGCCGAAAGTGCCTACCGACAAGACCGATGCAGTTGTGGTCGGAGCTGGAGTGATCGGCAGCTCCATCGCCTACGAACTGGCCGCTCGAGGCTACGAAGTCCTGGTCATCGACAAGTCTGGTGGTCCGGGCTACGGCTCGACCAGTGCATCCAGTGCGGTCATCCGGTTCAACTACTCCACATTCGACGGTATGGCTGCGGCTTGGGAGTCGCTGCATTGCTGGCAAAACTGGAACGAGCATCTCAACGCGACAGTCGACGGCGCGCTTGCGAAGTTTCGGCAATGCGGGATGGCACTGCTCGATGTCGACGTCGCACCCCACGCGCGCACGATTGGACTGTTCGAGAAGATCGGAATCGACTACCAACTTTGGGACGCAACGACACTCGTCGAAAAGATTCCCGGTATCGACGCAGGTAAATACTATCCACCGAAGCCAGTCGACTCGGAGTCCTTCTTCGCAGATGCGGAAACCACGCTCGGCGCGCTGTACACACCGCAGGCGGGGTTCGTCGACGACCCGCAACTGGCAGCCGCGAATCTTGCTGCGGCAGCACGTTCGCACGGTGCGGTTTTCGCATACAACACGCGTGTGGTGGCAGTCGAGCAGTTGCCTGACGGCACCTGGCAGCTAGGGCTCGACGACGGGGAAAGTGTGAAATCCAAGATTGTCGTCAACGCCGCCGGCCCCTGGTCAGGAGCGTTCAACAAGCTGTCGAATGTCGGGTCCGACTTCAAGGTTTCGGTTCGGCCCTTGCGTCAGGAAGTCCATCACATCACCGCACCCACTGAGTACAACGACGACGAGATCCTCGGCCCGATGATCGCCGATTTGGATCTCGGAACCTACATGCGAGCCGAACCTGGAAACGGTTTCCTCGTCGGCGGAACCGAACCGGATTGCGATCCGCTCGAGTGGATCGACGATCCTGATACCGCAAACCCGAATCGCACTGTTGCCCGATTCGAAGCGCAGGTTTTCCGCGCCGCCAGGCGTTTCCCCACCCTGGAGGTCCCTTCACAACCGAAAGGTATTGCCGGCGTGTACGACGCAGCGTCTGACTGGACCCCGATCTACGACAAGACAGACAGACAAGGTTTCTACGTCGCCATGGGCACCAGCGGGAACCAATTCAAAAATGCGCCCATCGCTGGGCGCCTCATGTCCAGGATCATCGACGAAGTGGAAGCTGGACACGATCACGACGCTGATCCCCTGACCTATGTCGGGATGCACACCGGGCTCGAAATCGACCTCGGCGCATTCTCCCGCCTTCGGGCACCCAATGCCGAGTCGACCGGGACGGTCATGGGTTAGAAGTGTTGTCCGGCTTGGAGAATCGATAGCCGCGACAACTGAAGAGACACGGCTGTGGGTGTCCACCACGTGGTGGACACCCACAGCCGACTTCTCCTTCAACGGCGTCTACGGAAAATCGCCCTAGAACGTGTCAGCGGCACATCGTCTCCGGGACGGAGAGCTCTAACGTGCATGGCAGGTCTTCAAGTAGCTCAGGAACGATGCCTGCAGCCCGGTAACGTGCGTCTCGTGCAACAACGCGGTCGAAACATCCTGCGACCGTCCCTTGCCATGCAACTGCTCCACGACGGCGAGAACGTTGCGTGACAGTCCGCGATAGATCGGAATTGGTCCAGTCAGTTCGGCTTCGTTCAGCGTAACGTGCAGCTGCGGCACAACTGAGCCCACGCCACGCTCGGGCAGCGCCTCGACCAGTGTGTGGATCTGGCTGTCAGCGTTCACAACTCCGGGACTACCCGCACCGAAGGTCGCGAATGGGGGCGCGTCGCGCAGCCATGCGTAGAGGGCGAAAAGGCCTCCGTACGAGTACCCGAAGAGTCCGTGCCCGGACTCGCTGACACGTAGCTCCGACGAGTACAGGCGAGGGTGGAGTTCGTTGGTCAGGAAGTCGAGGAAGACGTCCCCGTGGGTGTCTGCCAGCTCCTCGAGGTAGGCGTCCACGTACTCCTGGGTCATTGCACCCGAGTCGCGAGCAGCGGCAAGAGTAGCCATCATTTCTTCGCCTACCGGTTCCCCAGGCGGCACGAGATCGCGGTTGCGGAGCCGTGCCCAGTTGGCGGCCTCCTCACCGGCATATCCGACACTGACCTGAATGTACGGGGCGACCGTCAGGTACGGGTCTGCCTGCGTGACGATGAGCGGGGCGGTAAGACCTACAGCCCAGTTGCCGTCCATCACGTAGATCAGCGGTAAGGGATCCGTGGAGTCCGCGTAGCCGGGGGGTGTGGTCACCCAGACGCCGTAGCTGTGCCCCGACTTCGCCGTTATTTCGAAGTACTCCGTGTCTGCAAAACATCCGTGCAGCATTGCGCTCATCGAACGTCTCCCTTGACGATATTGCCGGACTTCACGACGAGAGCAGCCATGTCCGGATCGGCGAACACCTTTGCGTCTCGGAGTGGGTCTTGCTGCCAGGCAACCATGTCCGCCTGCATACCGACGCGGATAGTCCCGACGGTTTCCCCGATACCGAGAATGTCGGCATTGACGCTGGTGGCCGAAACGAGTGCATGCATCGGCGACTCCAACTCCGCGCGCAAGCGCAACTCCTCACCTCGGCGCTTTTGGTGCGGCCCGATGAGGTCCGAGCCCAGGCCGATCCTCAGGCCTGCTGCGCGAGAGGCCTCGAGCGCTCTGGCCATGCGTTGACGCACTCCGGCTGCACGCTCTCGTATTGCCGGGTCCAGGTCCATGCTTTCGGTGTCCGTCAACTGCTCCACCACGGCGAAGGTGGGGACCAGAGCCACGTCGTGCTCGCGCATCAAATGGGCAGTCTCCGCGTCGATGTCGGTGCCGTGTTCCACGCACCGCACTCCCGCCCGCACTGCGTTGCGAATGCCCGCATTGTTGTGCGCATGGACCGTGACGTAGGTGCCGCGCGACGCTGCTTCTTCCACTGCCACGGAGATTTCCTCGACGGTGAACTGTGTGTCGGTGAGGCGGTCATGGCCTCCGACGACACCGCCGGTGACGCACAGTTTCAGAAATGTGGCCCCTCGGCGGAACGACTCGCGCACGTTGCGTCGTAGCTCGTCGGCATTACCCGACATCAAGGACAAGGCGCAGAGCCCTGGAATGTGGTGCATGTTCCACAGCTCGGTCGGCTCCCATGCGGCCCCGTAGTAGCCGTGTCCACCGGTCTGGCACTGCACAGGACCACACGAGAGGACACGCGGACCACGCACCTTGCCGCTCGCAATAACGTCGACGACTCCGCCGTCGATGCCACCGACGTCTCGCACCGTGGTGAAGCCCGCGTCGAGGGCATCGCCCGCGGTGGCGAAGATGCCCGCAGCCAGTTCCGCTGCCGAGAGCTCAAACCCGAATTGCCTTCGGATCGGACTCGAAATACCCAGGTGGACATGAGCATCGATCAGCCCCGGAGTCAGAAGCATGCCGTCCAAGTCAACTGTCGTCGAACCCGACGGCGCCTGTCCGATCGCGGTGACAATGCCGCCACTCACGCACACGTCGACTTCGACCGGGTCGGTACCCGATCCATCCGCGACCATGCCGCCGGCAAACCATACGTCAGTCAAAGGGACCTCCCGAGCATTAGAAACCACTCTCCTAAACACTGGTGAATTCGATATGCGGTACCGTACTCAACAGTGGTGAACCCGTCAATGGAGGTAGCGTGAGATCGCCGGTTGGGGAGGGTCGAGAGCGACTGTTACAGGCGCTGTTCGACGAGTTCGGTGAAACCGGCCCAAGTCCGAAGCTGTCGATGCGCCAAGTAGCGGAGCGACTCGGCGTGCACCACACGCTTCTGACCTATCACTTCGGATCACGACCAGGTCTCCTCAGCGCCGTACTGTCGGAAGCGCGCCGCCGTGACAACCTCGTCATCGCCGCGATGGGCAAGGATCTCGGGTTCGCGGCCCTGTGCAGGGCGATCTGGAGTTTCTACTCGAACGCCGAGCATGAAGATCGAAGCCGCACCTTTTTTCACCTGGCCGGACTTGCGGTGTACGAGCACAAAGCATTTCAAGATTTCGCCGCCGACCTCGACGACTTGGCTCATCTCCTTGAAGCGGCAGCCCTTCGCGAAGGATTCACAGTGGTGGATGCAAAGCAGCAGAGCATCATCGCAACCGCATGTCTGCGAGGACTGTTGCTGCAGAAATTGCTCACCCCCGACGCCGAGGTCGACGCGGCAGCCGAGTGCTTCATCACCTCGTTGACAGCGTCCACCACGTAAGGCCGCACAACCGATCACCCTCGTTCGAAATCACGGACGGGGGCGGTTTTGTCATGGGCTCGGGCCCGTTTCGGCGTCAGCTGGCTCCCTCAACCCCGGCCAAGTGGTGGGTGATCGCACTTTCGACATCTGTACGAGCGAAGTGCCGAAAGATGCGACAAGTGAACCTATCCCGACCCAGCAGACACACGACATCATCGACAAGTCCGATGATTCACATGAGTTTCGAAAGTCAGGATTGAATTGTGACCATTACCTTCCGTGCCGCAGAGTTGAACAGCGCAAGTGGGATCTTCCAGCAAGCACTGCTCGGCCAACCCAGTGCAGAGCCACTCGGCGGAGACATCATCATTCGTGCAGATGTCGAGTTCACCAGTGACGACGGCCGCATTCAATCCGGAGTCTGGGAGAGCGAACCGGGAAAGTCGCGGTGGGAGTTCCTCACCCGCGGCGAGATCATCACCATCGTCTCCGGCGCCATGACCGTCGAGGAGGACGACGGCGATCCCGTACATCTCGTTGCCGGTACGAGTGCAATCTTCCCAATCGGATGGAAGGGTACGTGGACGGTCACCGAGACCGTACGCAAGGTGTTCGTCGTATACAACGAATGACCAAGAGAATCCGCACCATCCGACTTTCACGGCCCGTCGTACGGACGGATCTCCCGACGCAGCCCACTTGCCCTGAGCACCTGTCGCTGAACTCCCGCCCTCACGGAATCCTCCGTGCCGATTACCCTCACATGGTTTCTGGCGCGAGTGATCGCCGTGTACAACAACTCCCGGGTCAGTAGTGACGACGCTTCGGCCGGCAGCATCACCGATACCGTGTCGTACTGGCTGCCCTGGCTCCGGTGAATCGTCATCGCGTAAACGGTCTGCACCGACGAGAGTTGACTCGGGTGAATCAGAAACGCATCACTCCCCCGCTGGAATGCGGCAATAGGAACGCCATCCTCACGCTGCACGATCACCCCGGCGTCCCCGTTGTAGATCTTGGCCTCGTAGTCGTTGGCCGTCACCAACAGGGGTTGACCCGGATACCACCTCGTCGGGTCCAGGAATTGCCCTGATGCCGTGCCGACCCACTCCATCGCCTGCTGCGCCCACCGCCCGACACCGTACGGTCCGTCACGGTGCGCGCACAAAAGACGGTGCGATTCCAGTCCTTTCAGGGCGCCGATCGCATCACCCTCCTCAGCCGACCTCGTCACCACCTCGGAACTCACAACGATATCGGTGCGCAATGCGTCAACATCCTCGGGAGAGTGGAAGGAGACGGCGGGATCGCCACTACGCAGGATACGCAGAACCTCAGCGGAATCTCCCGCTCGCACTGCCCTGGCCAACGACGCGATGGTTCCGTCGAAGCGGCGCCCGCGTGAGAGTTGAATGATCCCGCCCCGCAGACGATCCTGCTCGTCCACACTCAGGGACTCTTCGGAACCGGTGGCCGTGAGATCGTCACCCACCAACTGTGTCAGCGCCGGATTTCCACTGACTTCTACCGGGCGGGCGACAAGGTCAGCAAGAACAGCGCCGGCGTCGACGGAGGTCAACTGATCGGGATCGCCGACGAGCAGTAGCCGGGCATCGGGGCGAACGGCTTCGAGCAGGCGCGCCATCAAGGTGAGGGAGACCATCGACGTCTCGTCGACGACGACCACATCGTAGGGAAGTCTGTTGGTCGCATTGTATTTGAAGCGGCTCGAACTCCCCCGCTGCCAACCGAGTAGCCGGTGCAGGGTCATGGCCGCGAGTTCTTCGGGAAGGCCAAGGCTCGCGGTCTGCTCACGTACGGACTCTTGCAGACGTGCTGCGGCTTTACCCGTCGGTGCGGCCAGCCCGATGCGAGCATTCGAACCCAGCTCCTCCGACAGGAGAGCGAGAATACGTGCGACCGTATGGGTTTTGCCGGTTCCGGGCCCACCGGCGATGACCGTCGTCCACTGTGTCGCGGCGAGAGCAGCGGCTATCCGTTGACGATCAGGGCTGGTGGTCGGCCCCTTCTCGTCTACGAACAGCGAATCCAGGCGCGTTCGGACCGCTTTCAGGTCGGCGGGCGGCCACGTGGACGCACGCTCGTCGAGCACTCGCCGAATCGTCTGCTCCTGCAGAAAGTACCGATCGAGGTAGAGAAGCTCACCGTCGTCCGTGTCGACCAACCGGAGGGGCCTGAGCGGTCCGGCGTTGCCGCCGGTCACCAGAGGGCTCAGCCGAAGGGCGGCAACGATCTCCGACGGTTCGGGCCACGGCAACGACGTGAGTTCGTCTTCCGTCGCATTGTCGACGCTCACGTCGCGCATCCGTCGTAGATCGAGGCACACCGAACCTGATCGCACGGCCCGAACTGCCAACGCCGCGGCCAGCATCACTTCTTCGGAAGTTTCACCGCCCAGGCTGCACACTCTCGTCGCGACATGAACATCGGCGGCAACCAGAACCCCGGCTTCGTTGAAGATTCGCACGATCCCTTTGGCGCGCTGCGCCAATTGCGCCTCGGTCATCGAATCTTCTCCCCTACTGTGTGGGACGCATCAAGACCGGCCAGCAGATCCGATAGTTCAACCGTCAGCTGAGCAGGCGGTTTCCATTCGAATACACCACATTCCGGCGGACTGTCCGGGCCGAGCATCCCCCGCACGAATTGATACTGCGCGCCTCCGAGATGGTGATGCGGATCGTAGTCGGGCAGTCGCCACCGCAGATATCGATGCAGCGCAACCGAATACAGCAGTGCCTGCAAGGGATAGTGCGAGCGCATCATCTCCGTCGCCATGAGTTCGCGCGTGTAGTTGGCAGCCGTCAGATCGCCGCGGCCCAGCCGATTTGTCTTGTAGTCGACGATCACGAACGACGGGCCCGGGATCCGCAAGACGGCGTCGATACTGCCCGTCAGGAACCCGCGCATCGGTGACGTCTCGACACGGTCAAGATGGTCGGCGTACGACGCCAGAATGTCGTCCGGGGGAAGGTGGCGCCTCAACAGTTCCGACACTCCGCGAAGTGTGACACTCATCGACACCGGATCGTCGCCACCGGCCAGTGGGAGTTCGAAATCGAGTTCGGGAAGACGATCTTTCGGCGCGATCGTGGCCAAGGTTCCGAATCCCAGTGGAGTCTGCATCACCAGCAACAACGCATCCGCGAGTGCTTCGGAGTCGACTTCGGCCGCCCGAACCGAGACCGCCTCGGCGCAGCGTATACGGAGTTCCGCTCTCAGGTCTGAAGCAGCCGTGTCCACCACCTCGAGCACTTCATGCACCAGCGTGCCGAATGCGGCGCCCGCCGGAAGGCCGTTCATCGGTGAAGGCAACGCCTCCAGCGGCGAGGGGGTGACGGTCCCGACGTCTACGGAATCCTCTGGCTCGTCGTCCTTTTCGGGATCCTCTACCTCACTGTCGGTGCTCGTGACCGCGTGGTGCGCTCCGGCGGTCAGTGCCGAGTACGACGTACGACGCCAGAGAGTGTCCAGGTCTCGATCGAAACGCGCCGCGGCCAGTTCGGTCACGTTCGCGGCTGCACCGGACCACTGGACGGGCGACGGTGGATGTGGACCAACAGGTTCCACCGAGATCACATCGGAAGCTGCTGCCGGCCACGTCGCGAGTCGTGCTGCGGTTGTACCGTCGTCGAGCACCTTCACTACCCGAGCAGGTTCGGCGATGCCGGGTGTACGTCCGAGCATCAACCGGTGCAGTGGCGAGCGTGAGGTCCCGTAGCTTGGCGCCCACCAGAGCACTAGTTGGCACTGCGCCCGGGTCAGCGCCACGTACAGCAGCCGCAGTTCTTCGCCCGCTTCTTCAGCCTCCGCAACAGTCTTTCTGGCGTTGTGCCCCGGGCCTTCCTGCCCACCGACGTCGAGGATGCGGCGCCCATCCGGATCGTGCAACAACTGCGTCGGAGAGTTGAAGCCGCCTACGCTCTCCCAACTGAACGGGACGTAGACGATCGGGAATTCGAGCCCTTTGGTGGCGTGCACGGTTGCGATTTGTACAGCGGCAGCATCGCTGTCGAGGCGACGGCTTCTGTCGGTGGCACTCCCGGACGTCGGGTCCTTGATCCGGTCGGAAAGCCAGCGAACCAGTGCGCTCAACCCGAACGCTTCCTCGGTGGCGACGCGGCCGAGAAGTTGTGCGACGTGCCGCAGATCGGTGAAATCTCGTTCGCCGGACGAGGCCGCGAGTACACGCTTCTCCAGATTCGTTTCGGCGGAGATCCTTTCGAACACGGCCGCGAACCCGACGCGTGCGAACAACCCGGAGTACGAGCGCAGTTGACCCGCGAGTTCCGCGACGACGTTGTCGCCATCGACGTCCAATTCTTCGGCGGTGCGCCCGAAAATCGGAGAGAGGGCGGTCAACCGGACGCGATCAGACCGGTGTGGCTGCTCGATCGCCTGCAGCAGCCACAGCCACTGTGTTGCGCTGGGTGTCGCGAAAACACTGGAACCGCCGGTCAATACGGACGGTACACCTACGGCATCGAGGGCATCGCGAATCATCGCCACCTGCTTGTGGGTGCGCACCAATACCGCGACGTCTCCCGGCTCGACCGGGCGCGGATCACCGTCGACTGCCAAGCGGGCATCGCTGCCCAGCAGTCCGACCACGTCTGCTGCGACGTCGTCGGCGACGCGACTGCGAAGTCTGCCGACGGCCGGAAATCCCGAACGATTGAGCGGTCCGGCTCCGGTACGCGGCAGATGGCGTACACGCATCGGCACCGGGCCGGACAACCGAGACTTCTTGTGCGAAGCCTCTACTGGATGCGCGACGATGCCCTCGTTACCCAGTGCGGCGCCGCCGTAGAGGTGTTCGAGTGCCGCCAACAACCCTGGATCGCTGCGCCAATTGGTGGTCAACTCCTGGTGCGCATCCGCCTGATTGACCGCATCGAGATAACTCAGGACTTCTGCCCCGCGGAACGCATAGATGGCTTGTTTGGGATCACCGACCAGGACCAGGGTGGTGTGACCGTGGAAGGCCAACCGCAGAATGTCCCACTGCAACGGATCGGTGTCCTGGAACTCGTCGATCAGCACGACCTTGAACTTCTCGCGCACCCGACGGCACGCGACGGGGCCGTATTCCGGATCCGTCAACACGCCGTGCAGCAGCGTCAGGAGATCGTTGAAGTCGCGAATTCCTTTGGTCCGCTTACGTCGTTCAACCTCGAGACGAGCAGCCGCCGCGAACAGGACTCGCTGACCGGGAGCGGTCTCCTCCTCGCCGTCGGGTTCGAGAATTGCCTGGCCATCGCCGACTGCGCTTCGGGCAATGGCCAGCGCGTCCTTCGTGGAAAACGGTGGAGACGAGTCCGTCCGGCTGTAGCGGCTGAGGTACAAATCCGAGACGACCTCACTGATCAGGTCGTCGACCGACTCCACAAAAGTTGTGTCGGGTTCGCGTTCCCCGGCGATGCCGAGTCCGTCGAGCATCCTCTGACAGAAACTGTGGGTGGTCGTGATGGTGCCGGCGTCGAACTCCGCGAGAGCGCGCAGGAGTCGACGACGCCGCACGCCGATCTCCTCGTCGTCAGCTGTGGCGAGGTACGACACCAGATCATCATCCGACCGCCTCGCCGCCTCCGGGTCGACCAGAGCGGCGGACACTCCGGCGAACCTCTCCCTGGCACGCTCACGAAGTTCCTGAGTGGCGGCCCGGCTGAATGTCACCAGCAGAACTTGCGAAATGTCAGCGAGACCTTCGGCAACACAACGGGTTGCGAGTCCGACGATCGCGTAGGTCTTGCCAGTTCCGGCGCTCGCTTCCAACACCGTGGTGCCGGTCGGTAGCGGCCCCAAAAGGTCGAAGTCCACGGGTTACTCCGCTCTTTCGTTGGTCAGCAACGGATCCCACAGTCGTCGGGCGAGAACTCCGAATCGAGTCGGTTCCTCGGCCCAGACGAATTCGTCGTCCGACGGCGGATCCGCGGCCAACTCCGCCAGTGTTCGAGCTTCTCCGAAAACGTAAGCGTTGCTCGGATCGATCATCTCGCCGTACTGCCCCGTCCACTGGGTGTCCGCACCGTTTGTCGCATCGTCGACCGACTCGCCACCAAAGCGTCGGCGCGCATATTCGGCTGAAGTAGCGGCCCACATCGGCAACGGACGCTGCAGCCCCCGCTCGCGTAGGTCCACCAGTTGCTGCAGGATCTCGACCGCATTGCCTGGCGCATCGAGCACCGACCGTGCCGCTGCTATCTTTCCCCTGCCCCGTCCGATGGAGACTGCATCGAGCGCACCGGGTCGTCCGTGTGCTTTCAAGGCGAGCAGGTTTATCCAGGCCGTCATCCGATGTTTCGGCGCCAGTGAGGAATACGACGCCCGCACCACTGAATTGCCGTGCACACCGGTTACCGTTCCGGTGAGACGACGCCCGTCACCGAGGTCGATGTCGACGTCGACAGCCTCGGAGTCGCCCTCGAGGTGTGGCAATGCAAGACCGGCAAGTTGGTCTACCACCCACTCGACGTTGCCCAGAACCGAGGCGCCCAGGTTGTAGGGCGGCAAAGTACCGCGGCGCCACTCGGCTGCACGGAAATCCGCCGAGCTGCGTCCAGCCAAGCGCGAGAGAAGCATTCGGTCACCCAGAGCCCAGGTGGACAGTGGATCGAGCTCGGTTGCCAGCGAATCCGCGATGTCGTCGTCGAGTTCCGGTACCCGGACGCCGAGGCGTTGGCGCAGAAAACCACGGGCGGGGTGTACGAGGAAGTTCACCAGGTCGGCAAGGTTCACTTCCTTCGGATGCACCTCGAGTAGCTTGGCCGACAAGACTGTCGGCAATTCGATCGGTGTTCCGGCAGCAGCCCTGGCACCGGCCAGCGCTGCCGTGTCGAAGCTGAACGGCTGATCCGGCGAGAAGTTTCGATTGTCGAACGACTGCAACGGGTGTCGAGTCAGCACCCCGTTGATCGCTTCCGGGCCCACCGTCGCACTGAGTACGTCGAGGAGGCCACTGAGGGGGATCGCCGGCGGTCTGACGACACCGGTGACCGGATCGGCACCGGTATACAACAGAATCAGATGCTCACCCGCAGACATCACGGCATCGAGAAGCAGTTGCCGGTCTTCACTGCGCAGATCACGCTCCCCCACAACGGGATCACGGGACAAGATGTCGTCGCCGTCGACTCCACCGGTTCGAGGGAACACCTCGTCGTCGAGTCCGATCAGAACGACCACGCGATGCGGCACCGAACGCATCGGAACCATCGTGCACACCGTCAGTTCGCCGGTTCGGAAGTTGGCACGCGTAGGTCTGCCCGCGAGGCTGCGCGAGAGCATCGCGCGAACATCGGCCAGACGTAACATCGTCTCTCCGCCGAATTCGACAGCAGCTACAAGTTCGCGGTGGGCCCCCGCGCTCTGCCAGGAATCTGCGGGCGCTGTGTCGGTCAGCAGATCCAGGGCCCGCATCAGCACACGAAGCCATTCGGCCGGTGAATGTGGGCCGGCAAGATCGCGAAGCGAGACGGCCAGGCGATCGACGAACTCTGCGAAACGTCCACTCAGGTCGATGTCTGTGCCGTCCACGTCATCGAGTGGTAGCGCGAGATCCAGCCAGGCATTTTCCGATTCGTCCGCGCTGACCCCCAACAAGATTCGGTCCATGGCGGTGTTGAAGGTGTTCTGCGGAAATGCATCGAGACCGAACGTGGCACGCTGCCGACTACCGATTCCCCAGCGAGCACCCGCTTCCGTCGTCCATTCCCGCAGTCTTTCCAACTCGTCTTCGCCCCACGAAAAACGTGTGCGGACAGGATCAGCCGCTGCCAGGTCGAGAACCTCACTGGCTGTGGCCCGGCCGTCGGCCAATTCGAGGAGAGAGCCGAGAACGGCCAGGACAGGATTGGTCTGACGTAATCCGCGGTCTGCCAGCCTTACTCGAAGAAGGTGCCCCGGATGGCCATGGACGCCTTGCCCGAATGCAGCACGAACCAAGGGTGCGTACGTTTCGACGTCCGGGCACATCACGAGTACGTCGCGCGGCTGCAATGTCGGGTCGTCCTCGAACAATCGGAGCAGACATTCGCGGAGCACCTCGACCTGCCGTGCCGGCCCGTGGCAAGCGTGGACCTGAACTGTCCCATCCGGTTCCGCTGCAACGCTGGGAGCACGATCTGCGATGACATCGGCCTTGACCGTCGCCAGGAGGGATTTCGGGCCGGCTGGTTCGGGAAGATGCACCGACTCGAACTCGGCGGCACCGAGGCTGATCTGAAGTTCACGAACGTCGCGAGCAAGACTCGACAGCAACGGATTGGCAGATATCAGCGCTGACCCGTCTTCCGAACGTCGAATCGTGCTCTCACTTCGAGGCGGTATGCGCGAGCTCATCTTGCTCCACAGCGCGGGGCTGGGATGCGGGAGCCAGATGTGCACGTCCCGATTCGCACTGAGTGCGCTCAAGATCATTCGCTGATCGACCGGCAGCCGGGTCGGCCCGAAGACCGACAGACGTTCCGGTAGGTCGACCAAAGCCGGGTCCTCGACCAGCGCGCGGCTCACTTGCCCCAGTCGCTCTACGGGCCCCGGAACGTCGATCTTGTCCGCGACGATGCACCACAGACGTGCCTGCCATTCGAAATCCTCCGACAGCGCCAATCCGTGTCCGTCGGTCAACCGCCCGGCGGCCCAGTCGATCAGCATCTGCGGGCGTTGCGCGGCATAACTGCGGAAGAGTTCGGTGACATGTGTGGCGGAGGCAAACCGTCGACCTTCACGATGGCCTTCGAGATGTTTCGCCAGTACTCCGCACCAGGGCTCGCCGAGGGACTCGTCGATCACGTCGAGAACCGTCCACACCAATCGCGTCGGCGACCATGGGTCGTCGTCAGCCGTGATTCCACTGACCGCGGCCACGGACTCCGCGACCAGGCGCGCGGGTGAAGGAAACGCGATGTTCGCAGAAATTCCGTCCACTGCTGACGGTCCGGACGTGCCTAGCTGGGAGGACAGCCGCTGATTGAGCCAACGCTCGACGCCCTTGGCCGGCACCGCAACAGTTTCCCGGGCGAATGGATCCGACAGCGGTGTACGGAGGAGCGTGGCCAACGCCGAGACCAAGGTGTCCGAACGCTCGGCCCGGTACAACTTCAGCAATCTTCGCTCCCCTCACTCCGTCCAGACGTCCATCTCACCACGGCGCTGTGACAGGAGACGCCGAACCAGCCTCACGCAGCGGTGACGCGCAGGCAACATGACCGCAACCGGACGTTCGTACTGTGCGGGAATGACCAGTCCCGTCACCACACCTCGCCCCGCTGGAACCGGTCTCGACATCTCCGGCCTCGGCAAGACCTTCGAGATGGGTCGTCGGTCGGTGACCGCGCTGACCGACGTGTCCCTTCAAACCAGCGAAGGCTCCTTTCTGTCTCTGCTCGGGCCGTCCGGATGCGGGAAGTCCACCGTTCTCCGCATCCTTGCGGGCCTCGACACTCCGACGTCGGGAACAGCACTTGTCAACGGACAGTCGCCCGCCGAGTTACGCAAGCGCCGCGAACTCGGAATCGCCTTCCAGGATTCGGCTTTGCTGCCGTGGCGGACGGTGACCTCCAACATCAAACTGCCGCTTCAGGTTGCCGGCATCGATCCCGACCCCGACCAGATCGCCGACCTGATCGCTCTCGTCGGCCTCGAAGGATTCGAGAAGGCCAAGCCCGCTCAATTGTCCGGCGGTATGCGTCAGCGCGTGTCGATCGCACGATCGCTCGTGGTCAAGCCGAGTGTCCTGCTACTCGACGAACCCTTCGGCGCACTGGACGACATGACCCGCCAACGGCTCAACATCGAATTGCTCAGGATCTGGACCGAGAAACCGGCGACCACGTTGATGGTGACTCACGGAATCGCCGAAGCCGTGTTCCTCTCCGACGTCGTTGCCGTCATGACGCCGAGGCCCGGACGCGTCCTCGAAGTCGTGCCGATCGACCTGCCGCGCCCGCGTACTCCCGAGATGACGCGTACACCCGAGTTCCACGAGATCCACGACTACCTCTCCGGACTGCTCTTCGGAAAAGCAGGCGTCGCATGACAATTACCGATATCGAGAACGTCGCGACCGCGGCGGCGCAGCCATCTGTACCGCGCCGGATCCGATTGAAGCGTCCAACGTGGTTCGGCGGTGCAGTCGGCATCTGCGGACTGATCGCTCTCTGGTGGATTCTGGCGGCGGCCGGTGTTGCGGGAGGTACGATTCCGACGCCGTGGGTGGTTGTCTCGACGATGTTCGACGACGGTTGGTCGCTCTACGGACCCAATTTCACCGTCACGGCTTCCGGTGCGCTGCAGGGCTTTCTCTGGGGAAATCTGCTGGCGATCACGCTTGCCGTGCTTGTCGTCCTCATTCCGCCCATCGAGGGATTGGCCACACAATTGGCGATCCTGAGCTACTGCACACCGCTGTTGGCGCTTGGCCCAATCATCCTGGTCGTCTTCGGCGGCCGGACCCCCACGATCTTTCTCGCCGCGATGTACTGCTTCTTCACCACGATGGTCGGCACACTCGCAGGCCTGAGATCGGCAGACAAGACGAGCCTCGATCTCGTTGCCGCCTACGGTGGTGGGCGTTGGCAGAAGTTCACCAAAGTTCAATTGGTGAGCGCACTTCCGAGCACCTTTGCCGCCCTCAAGATTGCTGCACCCTCGGCCGTACTGGGTGCAATTCTCGGTGAGTATCTCGGCGGGGTGGACAGCGGGATCGGCGTCGCACTCACGGCCGCTCAGACGTCGTACAACGTCCCGCGAACGTGGGGAATGGCCATCGCCGCCGCCTTGCTGGCCGGCCTGGGATACGCCGTCGTCGCAGCGATCGCCCGGCTCGTCACCCCGTGGACGAACGCTCCGGGAGCACAGAAATGACCGCGGTACGAGGAACATTGAGATTCCTCGCTCCGATTGCCATCGCCTCGGCGCTGTTGCTTGTCATCTGGGTGGTCTTCCTCAACACCTTCCCCCAGGTCGGCCCGCGTGTGGGAAAGACGCCGGCCGACGTCTGGGAGTACCTGTTCTCCGGTCCTAAGTCCGCCGACGCTCGTTCGGGCATCATCGACAACCTGTTCATCACTCTGCGCGACGCCGGTGTCGGCTTTGCCGTCGGAATGACTGCCGCGCTCGTGGTGGCATCGATCTTCGTCGTTTCCCGCACTGTCGAACAGACTTTCATGCCCGTTGCAATGCTTCTACGATCTGTTCCTCTCGTTGCGATGACCCCGATCATCGTCCTGATATTCGGCCGCGGAATCGTGGGTGTGACGGTCATGGTTGCGATAGTGGTGTTCTTCCCAGCCCTCGTCATGATCATGGTCGGTCTACGTGCCGCTCCGGCTCAGGCACAAGACCTCATAGCTGCGTACGGTGGGAGTCGTTGGACCGCATTGCGAATGGTGTCCGTACCGTCCGCACTTCCGGCGGTGTTCGCCGCCGCTAGGGTGTCAGTGCCCGGCGCTTTGATCGGAGCACTGATCGGCGAATGGCTCGGTAGCGGTCAAGGCTTGGGTTCGAGCATGATCAAAGCCATTCCGCGCTACCAGTACAACGAATTGTGGGCATCTATCGTGGTGATCACCGTGGTGTCGATCGTCCTCTACGCCGTGGTCGGGATCTTCGAAAGCATCGCTCTGTCTCGCTTCGGTCCTTCGGCGGGCAAGTCGTGACATCTGTTAACACGACCTCAACAAACTCTCTCTCCCAAGCAAACTGAACGAAACCGACTGGCCCTAGTGTTCCGATTCATGACGCCATTCAAGCCCGTCCGCCAGCTGGACCGCAGGGCCTTCTTCCGCTACTCCGCGCTGACCGGCATCGCAGTCGCCGGTAGTGCGTCATTGCTCGCGTGTAGCAGTGACTCCAGCAGTTCGAGTGGCGGAACCACGGACGACGGTTCCGAATTCGGAACAGTTGCAGTGCAGTTGTCCTGGATCAAGAACATCGAGTTCGCCGGCGAGTACTTCGCTCTCGACAAGGGGTACTACAAGGATGCCGGGTTCGGGAATGTAGACCTGGTGGCAGGTGGCGCAGCCGGTACCGGCGTCGAAGCCGGCTTGGACACCGGCAAGGTGTGGATCGGAATGTCCGCACCGCAGCTCACAGCACCCGCCGTACTCGACGGACTGGAGGCAAAGATCGTCGGGGCGACGTTCCAGAAGAATCCGTTTGCGATTGTCAGTTCCGCTGCGGCACCGATCAACTCACCGCAGGACATGATCGGCAAGAAGATCGGCGTCCAGGATTCCAATCAGCTCGTCTTCGGAGCTCTCCTGGCAGCAAACGGCCTGACCGAAAGCCAGATGACGATCGTGCCCGCGCAGTTCGATCCGAGCCCCCTGGCAAACGGCGAGGTGGACGGCTGGGTCTCCTACGTGACCAACGAGCCGATCACACTGGCCGCCAAAGGTTTCCCCAACGCCCACTTCCTCTTCGCGGACTACAACTTGCCGTTGGTCGCCGAATCGTTCACGGTTCTCCAGTCCACCATCGACAACGAGAGGGACAAGCTCAAGGCATTCCTGAAGGCCGAGATCCAGGGATGGAAGGATGCGGTCGCTGATCCGGCAGAGTCGGCGCGGCTTGCCGTCGAGGTCTACGGCAAGGACCAGAACCTGGAACTCGAAGAGCAGATCAAGGAAGCCACCGCACAGAACGATCTTGTGGTGTCGGCAGATACCAAAGCAAACGGGTTGTTCACGATGACACCCCAACTGATCGAACAGAACATCGCGGCACTGTCGAAAGCGGGGCTGGAGATTACGGCGGACCAACTGTTCGACATGTCGATCCTCGAAGAGGTGTACGCCGAGAATCCGGAGTTGATCTGACTGAGCCGAGCGTCAACGAACCTCTCGCGCGAGTACGCCCGAGATGAATAGTTGTACAAGGACCTCGGCCTTGTACCGGGCATCGGACCCAGCACCGATACAAAGGTTCCCGATGCCTTTGAGCACGTTGTACGCATCGACCCGCGAAGCAGTGCCAACAGACTCGAGCGCTGCCTCCAGGAGGGAGCCACATACCGGGACGAGGCGGTCGACGAAGTAGGCGTGCAGAGCGTCGGACCCGGCGCTGTCTCCTTGCAGTGCGCCGGCGAGCCCGTGCTTGGTGACCAGGAGCTCCACGAACAAAGCCACCCATGCCCGCAAAGCCGCCTCCGGCGTTGCACTCTCCGCGAGCATCTGTGGGCCCGCGTCCGCACACGCCTCGACTTGGTGTCGGTATACGGCGACCACCAACTCGGGGCGCGTCGGGAAGTGGCGGTAGATCGTCCCCATGCCGA
The DNA here is from genome assembly GCF_056945715.1 of Rhodococcus sp. MurmanLake-1. Taxonomy (NCBI): domain Bacteria; kingdom Bacillati; phylum Actinomycetota; class Actinomycetes; order Mycobacteriales; family Nocardiaceae; genus Rhodococcus; species Rhodococcus sp. MurmanLake-1. The sequence goes on from NZ_JBWZNF010000003.1 coordinate 406,346, forward strand.
CGCCGGCCTTCGCCGCAATCTCCCGCACCGGAGCGTCGACTCCGGACTCTACGAACACTGCTGCCGCCGCGTCGAGCAGCGCCTGCTCGCTTCGACGTGGGCGACCGACTTGCTTGGGAGAGGCGACGCGCGACTGCTCGTCCTGGGCATCAGCCATGTGCACTCCTCGCTGACTCACGACATATGTTTGCATTACGGAACAACGTTCCGTAATGTTGCGGAGCGACGCTCCGATAATCAGTATCGCAGGGTGCAGCCTCAGCAAGGAACTTGCCATGACCTCATCAATGATCGACACGCTGAACGGCATCATCGGCGCCGGCACCCCGGTCGTCTCCGTTGCCCCCGTCGAGTTGTTCGCCCTCGATCGACCAGTCCCGCTGGAAGTACGTGTGTCTGCTCCGGCGGCAGGCACGAACCTCCCCGTTGTGGTGTTCTCCCACGGCAACGGGTGGAACCTCGATGGATACTCGCCACTCACGGCATTCTGGGCATCCCACGGATTCGTGGTGATCCAGCCGACACACCTGGACTCGCGCCGGAACGGTTTCGGGTTCGATCACCCGGTGTTCCCGACGATCTGGACCGAGAGGATCGCGGATCTCACACGCATCCTCGATCAGCTCGACACCATCGAATTTGCCGTGCCCGGACTTGCCGGCCGCATCGACCGCAGTCGAGTTGCCGCCACGGGCCACTCCTGGGGTGGGCAAACCGCTCAGTCACTCCTCGGAGCACGGATCTTCGACGAAGCCGGCCAGGTCGTCGGCCAGGACATGTCCGACAGTCGCGTCACCGCGGGAATCCTTTTCGCAGCAACCGGTCTCGGCGGCGAGAACCTACATCCGTTCGCGCAGGCGAACTTCCCGTTCATGCGCCCCTCGTTCCAGGAACTGACAACGCCGACACTCGTCGTCGCGGGCGACCACGACCAGTCCAAGATGTCCAGCCGCGGACCTGACTGGTTCACCGACGCCTACACGCACAGCCCAGGAGCCACCGACCTCCTGACCTTCTACGGTGCCGAGCACGCACTCGGCGGAATCGTCGGATACGAAGTCGCCGAGACCACTGACGAAAACCCAGAGCGGGTCGCCGCCATCCAACGGATGAGTACTGCCTACCTTCGGACCGCGTTGCGCATCGATGAGACCAGCTGGCCAGCGGCCCAGGCCGCATTCAGCGACAACGCCGACCCGATCGGCCGAGTCGGCACCAAGTAATGCGGCAGTGATCCAACTTATTGGCCGAAGTTGAACCTGAGATTCGCATTGATCAATGTATTGAGCCGCTTTCGCATCCTGACAACGTCCGACTCGGACGGTATCGGATCTTCGAGGAAGAGCGTCCAACGCAGCATCGTGCCGTTTCCGACCGCCTCGATGTCGAATCGGATGACGGCGTCGGGGCGGTCCGGCCAGATCGACGACCAGATCACCAGCCCCGGTTCTTCAGCCCTGACGATCTCCGGTGCGATCTCGCTCTCGAGAAGTTCCAGCCAGTGCCGGGCGGGCTGGCGGTACGGATCGATCAATGCCTCGAACATGAAGCGCGCAGGCGGCGGCTGGCTCCGGCGCCTCGTCGCGACTTGCTGCATGACACGAGCGTAACCGCCTCTCAAGGGCATACCTCTGCCTTCACCCTGCAAGATCCACGAAAACCGGGATAAATCGGACACTGTCGGAGGACACTCAGGAGCACATCCGTCTGGGAGGGCCGCTCATGCGTAAACGCCATCAGGTTCTGCTTGCAGTGTCCGCAGCGATCGGGCTGTCTCTGACGCCGATCAATGCGTCGGCAACACCGAGCACGGGAGTACACGGTGAAATCCTCGGGCAGGTGACTTTCGACGGCAAGGACTACATCCTGCGTCAGATCACCATCGACCCCGGCGGTTCCACCGGTTGGCACTTCCACGACGGGACGCTCTACGCACTGATCGCGCAGGGCACGTTGAGCCACTACCGATCCGATTGCTCCGTCGACGGGATCTACAGCGCCGGAAATACTTTGATCGAACCGAGCGGTTCAGATCATGTGCACATCGGAAACAACTCGCAGACAACACCATTGGTACTCGAGGTCGTCTACGTCAATCCGGCGGGCAGCGCCCTCTCCGAAGATGCTGCGCCTCCCAACTGCCAACTACCCGGCTGACGGCGCCGAAGCGGTAAACCGCACCGGCATCGATTCGAGACCGGACACGAAGTTGGCGGCACGCCGCTGCAACGGCGCGTCGGTGGCAAGTGCCATTCCCGGCAGCCTGGCGAAGAGTTGCTCGAACATGATCCGTCCCTCGAGCCTGGCCAGCTGATTACCCAGACAGAAATGCGTTCCGAAGCCGAAGGCCACGTGTGGATTCGGTGTGCGGCCGATATCGAACCGTTCGGCGTTCAGGAACACGGACTCGTCGAAATTTGCCGATTCGAAGAGCAGCAGCATCTTCTCACCCGCCTTCAGTTGCGCACCGAAGAAATCGGTATCACGGGTCAGAGTTCGAGCCATGTTCTTGATCGGCGAGGACCACCGCAACATCTCCTCCATTGCCAAGGGAATGGCATCGGGATCGTCGGCCAGCGCTCGATGCTGGTCCGGATGGCGCAGCAGCTGCTCCATGCCGCCGCTCAGGACGTGCCGTGTGGTCTCGTCACCGCCGATGAGTATCAGTAGGGACTCGTTGACGATTTCCTGATCGGAGAGGGCCTCGCCGTCGACCACACTGTGAATCAATGTGCTCACCAAATCGTCGGCCGGCTCGCTCCTCCGCTCGGCAATGGTTCGCATCATGTACGCGGTGAAGTCGACATACGCAGCCATCATGGCCTGCAGTTGCTCCTGGGAAGCGTTGCTTCCCAATGCCTTCACCAGATCATCCGACCACCGCAGAAACAACGCGCGTTCCTCGGGACGGACACCCAACATGTCGCCGATGACGGCCATGGGAAGTGGTGCGGCCAGGTCTGCGACGAAGTCGGCTTCTCCTTTCTCACAGACGGCGTCGATCAGTTGATCGCAGATCTCCCGGATACGGCCGGCCTTGGCTTCGACCTTCTTACGTGTGAAACCCGCGTTGACCAAGCGTCGACGCGTGAGGTGCTGCGGGTCGTCCATGTCGATCATCTGCGGCAACGGACCCGTTTCGGGGCGGATGCCGCCGGCGTTGGAGAACAGTTCGGGATCCCGCTCGGCTGCGACGACGGCGTCGTAGCTCGCGGCCGCGGTGATTCCGTTGGCGTCGTCTCGGTACACGGGCTCGTGATCACGCATCCAGGCGTATGCGTCGCGCACATTCCCGAGGTCTCCGCTGTAGAAGCGTCCGTCGATCAAATCGAAGGTCGGTCTGGTAGCCATCACTCCACCTCTCGCACAACCCTTGCCACAATAAGTAGAACCTGTTCCTATATAGCGTGGGGCGTTTTCACCGAAGCCGAACCGGAAAACCTCCAGAATCAGCACGCGAGCCCGCCGGAGCAACGACCAGGAGACACACATGGACGACGACACCGCCTCAGCGGGCATACCCACTTTCACCGGCACATCGATACTGGTGACCGGCGGCGGTAGTGGCATCGGTCTGGGCATCGCTCGTTCGCTGGTTGCGTCTGGCGCTCACGTCACGATCTGCGGACGCAACAAGGAGAAACTCGAAGCTGCCGCCGAATCGATCCGGCAGTCGAGTCCGGAAGGATCGGTCAGCGTCTCCCCTACCGACGTCACGATCGAGGCAGACGTCGTCGCCGCTGTTGCCGCGGCGGTCTCCGTCACCGAAAAGCTCGACGGAGTCGTGGCCTGCGCCGGCGGGAACGAAACCATCGCACCGGTCACGCAACTCGACGTCGACGCGTGGCGCCGCACCGTCGACCTCAACGTCACGGGGACCATGCTGACGATCAAGCACGGCGCCCGGGCGCTGGTGGCAGGAGGCGGTGGATCCATCGTCGCGATCTCGTCGATCGCCAGCAGCAACACACATCGCTGGTTCGGCGCGTACGGCGTCTCGAAGTCCGGCGTCGACCACCTGGTGCAATTGGCGGCAGACGAACTGGGCGCCAGCAACATTCGTGTCAATGCGATCCGGCCGGGTCTGACCCGAACGGATCTGGTCGCGCTCATCACCGACGGTGGCCCGATCCTGGACGACTACCTGGCCAACACTCCGCTCGAACGCGTCGGCGAGGTCGAGGACGTCGCCGGACTCGCTTCCTTCCTACTCGGACCGCAATCCACCTGGATCACCGGGCAGATCATCAACGTCGACGGAGGCCAAATGCTGCGCCGCGGACCGGATTTCCGCTCGATGCTCGAACCCGTCTACGGATCCGACGGACTCCGCGGGGTGGTCGCGCCATGAGCTACACGATTCTGGGCAAGAAGGTCGAGATGCCCGTCGAAGTTCGCACCGCGTCGGCCTTCATGGCGTTGTACTCGGTACCCAGCGCAACGGCGCAGTCGATCATCGATTACACCGGCTTGACCGCGCTCCAGTACCGTCCCGGCCGGGCGCTGTGCGGCCTGGTTTTTGTCGACTACATCGATGGGGATCTGGGGCCGTACAACGAATTCGGGGTGACGTACATGGTGCGTAGCCACACTGCGCCTCCCGAAACCTCGGTGCTGGGAGATCTACGTTCGCTCGCTGCCGGAACTGCAGGGGCACTCATTCACGAGTTGCCGGTGGACGGAGAGTTCACCAAGGCCGCCGGCCGGGAAATCTGGGGATTCCCGAAGGTGCTCGCCGAGTTCGACACCGAGCACGTCGGCTCGGTCAAGCGCGGATCCGTCTCGCGCGACGGCAAACTCATCACACAGTTGAGTGTGAAGTCCGGCGTCAGCGTGCCTGGCGGCGGAGCCAACATGTCGTTGGCCGCGTACTCGCATCTCGACGGCGCAACCAGGTGCACGTCGTGGGACATGGCGCCGACCGGCGTCAAATCGCGCCCTGGTGGAGCAGAGGTTCAGCTGGGTAGTCACCCGATGGCGGCGGAGCTTCGGAAACTGGGACTCCCCCGCCGGGCCCTGATGACCACGACCATCAAAAACCTGGCGATGACGTTCGGGGAGGCGACAACGATCTGAGTGTCAGCCGACGGCACCCCTTTCGGTCACGTGTGACTCGGGCTACACTCCTGGACGGTTGACCAACTCGCGTCAGACCGCCCGAAAGGACACTCGTGCAGATCACCCGACGCACCGTACTGGCAGGCGCTGCCGCCGCACCTGCGCTCGCCGCTCTGTCGACGAACCAGGCCGTCGCAGCTTCGCCGGCACGCACCGTTTCACCCGCACGTACCGACAAGTCGTCGTCGTTGCAGGTGGGCGTCGGGATCTCCGATGTGACCGGACCGGTCGCCGAGGTCGGCATGATGGGCTACTCGAGCTTCGACCAACGCGCCGAAGGCCTGCACCAGCGAATGCGCGCACGCGCCTTCATCTTCGAGTCCGGCGGGTCACGGGTCGCCTACGTGTGCGTCGACAACTGCATGATCTTCCAGTCCGTTCACGACGAGGTCCTACGCCGGCTGGCTGGGAAATTCGGCGACATCTACACCGAACGCAACGTCATGTTGACGGCCATCCATTCACACGCGGCATGTGGTGGGGCCTCGCACAACTACGCGTACAACCTCGCAGTTCTCGGCTTCGAACTGCCGGTGTTCGAAGCCGAGGTCAACGGCATGGTCGAGGCGATCAGCGCTGCCCACGAGAACCTGGCGCCGGGCTCCGTCCGTTTCGGGCGGTCCGACCTCACCGATGCCAGCGTCAACCGATCGCGAGTGGCGTTCGACCTCAATCCCGAAGAGGACAAGGCCTACTACCCCGGTGGCAACGATCACCACATGCGTGTCATGCGGATCAGTCGGGGCAGCAAGGACATCGGGGCGATCAACTGGTTCGCTACCCACTGCGCCTCGCTCACGAACGAGAACCATCTCATCTCCGGGGACAACAAGGGCGCCGCGGCGTACTTCTGGGAGCACGACGACCGGGGTGTGCGTTACCTCGACGGCGACACCAGCTTCATTGCCGCTTTTCCGCAGACCAACAGCGGCGACATGTCACCGAACCTCTTCCTCGAGCCCGGACGCGGACCGACCGAGGACGAATTCGAGAATGCACGCATCATCGGGCTGCGCCAGGTTGCGGCGGCTCAAACTGCCTTCGGCTCGGCCTCCGAAACCGTCACTGGTGGTGTCGACAGTCGGATCATGTACCTGGACATGGCAAATCAGGTGGTGAGCGGAAGATTCACCCCGGACGGGCGCGAGCACCGCACTGCACCGGCAGCGATCGGTGCGGCAATGAGCGCCGGAAGCGTCGAGGACGGGCCTGCAATTCCGATCTTCCCCGAGGGCACCCGAAACCCCATGATCGACGCCTTGGGCGGCATGGATGCTCCTGTGCCTCAATGGCTTCAGGATGCACAGGCCCCCAAGCTCGTAGTCGTTCCGGTCGGCCTGTTGCCACCGGGCGGATGGGTGCCGAACGTACTGAAGATCCAGATCCTGCGGATCGGCCAGTTCTACATCGTCGGTGGCCCTGCGGAATTCACCATCGTCTCCGGATTACGAGTGCGTCGAACCGTCGCCGAGGAGCTTGGAGTTCCCCTCGAGAACGTCATCTTCCAGGGCTACGCGAACTCGTACTCGAGCTACTGCACCACGCCACAGGAATACGATTCGCAGCAGTACGAGGGCGGCTCGACGATGTTCGGCCGTTACACACTGCCGGCCTATCAACAGGGGTACGCCGCTCTCGCAGCCGCGATGCGCGACGGCACCGAACCTCCTCGCGGCCCCGCGCCGGCCGACCTGTCCGGGTTCCAACCCAGCTTCGGACCTGGCGTCGACTTCGACGAGCCCTTGCCGGGAACACAATTCGGCGATGCGACCGTCCAGCCCGGCGACGGCTCACCGGGTGCGCAGGTTGCCGTCGAGTTCGTCACCGGCCACCCCAAGAACGACACTCACCGAAACGGGACCTTCTACGAGATCCAGCGAAATACCGGCGGATCCTGGACACGGGTCGCCGACGACAACGACTGGTCCACCAAACTGCACTGGCGCCGGGTCGGGAGCAACGGTTCCGTCGTTCGCATCACGTGGGATGTTCCGGCCGATACTCCGGCGGGTACGTATCGAGTCCAACACTTCGGTGCGTCGAAGGCTCGGGGTAGCGGCGCGATTTCGCCGTTCTCCGGGGTGACCGCCGAATTCCGCCTCACCTGACCCGCGTGAACGTATCGCTCCCCTTGTTGGACAAGGGGAGCGATACGTTCACGCGATGGGGTCAGAGCGCAGTTGCCAGGTTCAGGCGGCGGTCGGGTGCAGCGAGGTGCTCGACGTCGACTGCTCTGACGCTGCCGGGCGGTCGATCTTCGCCGCGACGATCAGGACCAGCAGACCTGCGACGGTGACCGCCGCCCCCATCCAGATCGGGGAGGTGAAGCCGAGTCCCGCGGCGATGGTGATTCCGCCCAGCCATGCACCGAGCGCGTTGCCGACGTTGAAGGCGGCAATATTTGCCCCCGACGCCATGGTCGGTGCGGCCGACGCGTAGTTCATGATCCGCATCTGCAGACCTGGAACCGTCGAAAAACCGAAGGCGCCCATGAAGAACAGCGAGATCACGGTCATGACCTTGCTCTCGGCGGTGGCGGCGAACACGATCAGAACGACGGTCAGGATCGCGAGAATCCAGACCAGCGCCTTCGTCAGCGAGCGGTCGGCCGCCTTGGCGCCCAGGAAGTTACCGACGAACAGGCCCGAGCCGAAGAGGATGAGCAGCCACGGAACGCTGGACGTCGCGAAGCCGGTGACCTCGGTGAGGGTGAAGGCGATGTAGGTGAAGGCTCCGAACATTCCGCCGTAGCCGAGGATGGTGATGGCGATCGAGAGCCATACCTGCTTGTTGCGGAATGCCCCCAACTCTCCGCGCAATCCGCCACCGGTCGTGCTGGCGGGCGTCGTCGGGACGAGTGCTGCAATTCCGATCAGGGCGATGACGCCGATGACGGTGATGGCCCAGAAGGTCGAGCGCCATCCGAGTTGCTGGCCCAGCAGAGTGCCGAACGGAACGCCGAGAACGTTGGCGATGGTCAGGCCCGCGAACATCATCGCGATGGCGCCGGCGCGCTTGTTGGGCGCCACCATGTCGGCGGCAACCACCGAACCGATCCCGAAGAACGCACCGTGGCACAGTGCCGCAACGATGCGTCCGCCCATCATGACCTCGTAGGAGGGCGCGAGCGCGGACATCAGGTTGCCGATGATGAACAGCACCATGAGCGAGAGAAGGACCTTCTTGCGCTCGAAGCGGGTGACGGCAGCGGTCAGGAGGATCGCGCCGATCGCCACCGACAGTGCGTAGCCCGAGATCAGGTAGCCCGCGACGGACTCGGTGACCTCGAAATCAGCCGAGACCTCGGGCAGGAGGCCCATGATGACAAATTCGGTGAGGCCGATCCCGAACCCGCCCATAGCGAGGGCAATGAGACCCAATGGCATCTCGATGTTCCTTTCACAGATTTACGCGTAAGCCGTTAGCGGGCGTGTGCAGTAGTTGCAGGCGCGCTATAAATAGTTGCACGCGCGCGCTACATGCGCAAGCTGGTAACCTGGAGTCGCAGGAAACGGACAAGGAGAATCACATGGGGATCGCCGACGACGCCGTCGAAATCCGTTCGCAAGGGTGGCGCACGCTCGCAGCACTGCACGGCGCCCTCGACACCGAACTGGAACGCGCGCTCCAGCGTGAGCACAAACTGTCCGTCGTCGAATACACCGTGCTCGACGCACTGAGCCGCCAGGACGGCTGGCACATGCGGATGGCCCAGCTGGCTCGCGCTGCCGCACTGAGCAGCAGCGCCACGACGCGCTTGGTCAATCGACTCGAAGATCGAGGACTACTGACGCGCATCCTGTGCGCCGACGACCGTCGAGGCATCTACACCGAACTGACGCCGGCCGGCCGCGAGCTTCTCGAAAGCGCACGGCCGACGCACGACGCCACCCTCGAGGCCGCACTCGACGAGGCGTGCAAAACGCCCGAACTCGCGCCACTGGTGCGCGCGCTCCACGAACTACCCGTCGGCTAGAAGTCTGCCGGAAGCAGGGCACGCTCCTCGATGCCCGAGACCACCTGAGCGACAAACACACTCGCATCGACGACCGCCCGCCCACCACGCGCAGGGACCAGAACGTCGACGGTGCCGCCGTGCACCTCGTTGTCCCCGATCACCGCGATGTACGGGTCACGGTGAGTGCGTGCCTCGCGGATGCGACGTCCCAACGATCCGTCAGGCGCGATCGCCACTCGAACATCGCGAGCCTCGAGATCGGCCCGCAAACGCTCGGCCTCAACCTGGTGCCGGTCGCCGACGGGCAGAATCGAGACTTGGTTGGGTGCCAGCCACGGCGGCATCCGCCCTTCGAACCTTTCGATCAAAAGCGCAGTCATGCGTTCCATCGACCCGAGCAAGCCCCGATGGATCATGACGGGGCGAGCCTTGGATCCGTCCTCAGCGGTGTACTCGAGGTCGAACCGCTCCGGTTGATTGAAGTCGAGTTGCACGGTCGAGAGTGTTTCCTCGCGGCCGTGCGCGTCTCGCACCTGGACGTCGATCTTGGGACCGTAGAACGCTGCCTCCCCCTTCGCTTCCACGTACTCGATCGAGCGTGCATTCAGCGCCTCGCGAAGGTGATCCTCGGCGTCCGCCCACTGCTCGTCGGTGCCGAGGTACTGCCCCTCTCCCCCTCTGATCGAGAGGCGGTACTCCCGTTCGGCAATCCCCAGAGTCGAGTAGCAGCGCTCGATCGCGACGAGCGCGACGATCACTTCCGCTTGCACTTGTTCACGACTACAGAAGACATGTGCGTCGTCGAGATTGATCTGTCGGACTCGACTCAATCCGCTGAGAACTCCGGAGAGTTCGCTACGGAACATCGAGCCGAGTTCACGAACGCGGAAAGGTAGCTCGCGATAACTACGACCGCGAGCGGCGAATACCTGAGCGTGATGAGGACAGTTAGCCGGACGAAGGAGAAATGACTCTCCGCCTATCTTCATTTCGGGGAACATGTCTTCCGAGAACTTGGACCAATGACCAGATCTCTCGTACAACTCTTTCTTCGCCATAACCGGGGTATAGACACCCTGACAACCGGAGCGCGCTGCTTGTTCGGCGGCGAACTTTTCGAGTTCGTTCCTGATGACGGCGCCGTCCGGTAACCAGAGCGGAAGGCCGGCTCCGACTATGGGGGTGGTGGCGAAAAACTCCAGGTCGCGCCCGAGTTCGCGGTGGTCAACGCTCATGAGAGCTCTCCAAATCGTTCAAGGGGAGACGCACGCGGAGCGACGAAACAGGAAAGCCCCGGGGCGATAACTCCCGGGGCTGAAAGGGTTCGGTCAGCAGTTGCTAAACGATGCGCCGGAAGAGAACCGGCGTCGTCGTGTTGTGCGCAATACTGACCATGTACGTGAGGTTACATCAACTTCCTACCCACCTACAGCCCGAATTGTCGGGCCTCTATGCTGACGCAACTGGGAAGGCGCAGCAGTAGCCAACGAAACACCCACGAAGAGCGAAGTTTCGGCAATCATGTCCGAACGTGAGGTTCTCGGATATGAGGAGGATGTGCGACGGTGCCGGACCACTTGCTCGAACAGTTGATCACCATTCCTTTGTTCACCGGAATCATCGGGTACATCACCAATTGGTCGGGCGTCCTGATGCTGTTTGCGCCGATCAACTTCCACGGGATCAAAGTGCCCGGCCTCAAACTGCTCTTCCCGTTCCTCCCCCGGCGCGTCCAGGTGATCCCCGCGATCACCAGCGACGGCAGATTCGGTTGGCAAGGCATCGTCCCCTCGCGGGCGGAGAAGATGGCGTCGATCGCCGTCGACAAATCCCTCGCGAAAGTCGGAAGCATCGCCGATTTCTATCGCGTCCTGGACCCGGACAGCATCGCCGAGCACTTGGTGAACATCTCCCGCAGTGAAGTGCGCGGCGTGGTCACCAGAATCATGACGGCCGAGAATCCTCAGCTGTGGCACAACCTTCCGACGTCGGTGAAGGAAGCCGTCTTCCGCAAGGTGGAGGACGATCTGCCGGCCAGCGTGCGCATGATCACCGACCGCATCGAAGAGGACATCGACGAGTTCATCGACGCGAAGCTGATGGTGATCCGCTACCTCTCCTCGCATCCCAAACTGCTCAACGACATCTTCCGCACGATGGGCAACAAAGAGCTCAGGTTCATGCAGAACTTCGGCTTCTACTTCGGGTTCCCGATGGGCTTCGTGCTCGTCGGAATCCTCCATCTGGTTCCGCAGTGGTGGGTGCTTCCCATCGGTGGCGTGATCATCGGGTACATCGTGAACTACCTGGGAATCACGATGATCTTCGAACCGATCACCCCCAGCCGTTGGGTGCCGTGGCGGCAGGGACTTTTCCTCAAACGCCGCACCGAGATCATCGCCGGGTACGCAAAAACCCTGGCCGATCACGTCGTGACGCTCGAGAACATCGGCACCGAACTCCTCGAAGGTCCCCGCTCGGACCGAACGCGGCGGATGCTCGATCAGGTACTGCGCGAATCCGTCGACGACGCCGCCGGCTGGGCAAAGTCGGTGGTCAAGATGACCGTCGGTTCGCAGAGCTACAAGCGTCTGCCCGGCCTGGCCACCACCGAAGTGCTCGATCTGTACCCAAGGGTCTTCGAGGACGCGGAGTTCGCCGAGAGCCAGTCGGAGAAGATTCGTGTCTTCGTCACCGAACGCATGAGCATCCTTTCACCGGAAGATTTCAGTGAACTACTACGCTCAGCCGTCAAACAGGACGAGTGGCTGTTGTTCGTACACGGGGCCGTGCTGGGCTCGTTTGCCGGTTTCCTGCACCTCGCAATATTCGGAGTATGAGTCGGAGTATGAGTATGAGTGAGCACGACCATCGCCTGATCGTCGAAGCGGAATCGTACGACTGGGCTGCGGACATCGCGCCGGTCGAATCCGTGGAAAAGCGTCTGATCCGCAGCCTTGTCGGGCTGACTGCCACGACGACGCTCACGTCGATCAAGCTGACGGGTTGGGCTTTCGGGACGGCGAAGGAGGCGACGCGGCAGATCGTTCAGGCTGCCGCCGAAGCCGCGGCAGAGGCCGCTGAATCGGCCAATGTTCAATCCGAACGTCGAGCCGAGAACTCCAACGGAGACGGCTCGCGGACCGACAACCTACGGGCAGCAATGGCAACTCGAACCAATCGCAAACAGAGTGTCGAAGCCACTCTCGCGGCGCTGCGGGCACGCGGCGACAGGTTGCTGGACCGTTCCGCGGACGTGACCGATCGCGACGATCTGCACCCGGCCTACGACCGGATCCTTGACGAGATCGCGCCGGACGAAGCTCGAATTCTTCGGTTGCTGGCCACTTCAGGTGCGCAACCGAGCGTGGACGTACGTACGGCGCGGCCGTTCGGCGTCGGCTCGGAGATGATCGACGAGGGGCTGTCGATGATCGGAGAACTGGCGGGATGTCGCCATCTGGACCGCATCAGCGCGTACCTGAACAACCTGCATCGGCTCGGTTTGGTGGCGTTCTCACGCGAGCCCGTCGAGGCCGACCGGTACCAGGTGGTCGAGGTACAGCCGTCGGTGATCGAGGCGGTCAAGCGAGCCGGACGATCCAACAAGATAGTGCGTCGTAGCATCCTGCTGACGCCGTTCGGTGACGACTTCTGTCATACCTGTTTTTCTCTGTAGGGCCTCCGGCCCCGTGAGTGGTTAAGGAGCCCCTGGACTCCTTAACCACTCACGGGGGTGCCCCTACAGCCAGGTATCTTCTGTCGTGGTCGTCAGGAACGCTTCCAGATCGTCACGCCAGGTAGCCGGAACAGTCTTGTCTGGCTCGATGCCCGTGTACTGCCCGCGATAGAACAGCAGCGGGCGTTCGGTCTTGATCTCACTCATCGACGACACACGTCCGAAGACGACGTAGTGATCACCGCCGTCGTGGACGGTTTCCACCGTGCAGTCGATGTGGGCAAGCGACTTGTCGATGATCGGTGACCCCAACGGTGATGGCGTCCAATCGATACCCGCGAACTTGTCCGGCTCACGCGACCCGAAACGAGCACACACCGCCTGCTGTTCCTCCGCCAACACGTTGACGGCGAACTTCCCGGTCCGCTCGATTGCCGCCCACGACCGAGAACCCTTGGTGGGGCAGAACAACACCAAAGGTGGGTCGAGTGACAGGGCAGCGAAAGACTGACACGCGAACCCGACCGGCTCACCGTCGTCGACTGTCGTGATGATGGTGATACCCGTGCAGAATTGCCCGAGAACCGTGCGGAACTGGCGTGGATCGATCGCCTGCTCCGCACTCACCGACGCGTCGGGCGAACTCACGGCTTCATTCCCACCGTGAAGTCGTGACCCCACAGGCTCACGGCCGTGCTTTCCCTCGCGATCCAGTTTTCGTCCTCGACCTCTAGCCCCTCACAACCGAATTCGATGTCGAACCCGCCCGGAGTCTTCATGTAGAACGAGAGCATCTCGTCGTTGACGTGGCGACCGAGAGTCGCCGACATCTTGACCTTCTTGCGCAGTGCCCGGTCGAGGCATAGTCCGACGTCGTCGGAGTTCTCCACCTCGAGCATCAAATGCACGATGCCCGTCGGGTTGGGCAACGGCAGGAACGCCAAGCTGTGGTGACGCGGGTTGCAGCCGAGGAACCTCAGCCACGCCGGGTCGCCGTCCGCGGGCCGGCCGACCATCTGCGGAGGCAGACGCATCGAGTCGCGAAGCTTGAATCCGAGTACGTCGCGGTAGAACCGCAGCGAAGCGTCGTCGTCATCGGTGGTGAGCACAACGTGGCCGAGGCCCTGCTCGCCCGTCACGAACCTGTGCCCGTACGGGCTCACGATCCGGCGGTGTTCGAGAGCAGCTCCGTGGAACACCTCGAGGGAGTTGCCCGAGGTGTCCTCGAACGCGATCATCTCGACGACGCGACGGTCCTTGAGCTGCTCCGCCGTGCCTTCCTTGAACGGAACACCGGCTGCCGACAACCTGTCACGGATATCCTGCAGCTCAGCGGCATTCGCGGTTTCCCAACCCGAGACGAGCAGACGGTCCGTGTCGTTCGGAACGATGACAAGACGCGCCGGGAAGTCGTCCATACGCAGATACAGCGATTCCGCGTCGACGCCCTTACCCTCGATCATTCCGAGGATCTTGAGTCCGTATTCGCGCCACGCAGCCATGTCGGTGGCCCCGATGCGCATGTACGCCAGAGATCGAATACCCATCATTTACCTCCGTCGAGCAGGAAGTCGGTTGCGAGCCGGTTGAATTCGTCGAACTTCTCGAGCTGCGCCCAGTGACCGCAACCGCCGAAGACGTGGAGTTGCGCGCGCGGGATCATCTTGAGCGCAACCAGTGCGCCGTCGAGGGGGTTGACCCGATCCTCACGGCCCCAGATCAGCAACACACGCTGACGGAGCTTGTACGCCTCGCGCCAGAGCATGCCGAGCTCGAAGTCACCGCTGGAGAAGGACTTACCCATCGCCTTGGCCGCAGCCAGCGACTCGGGAGTGTTGGCGGCAGCAAAGCGTTCGTCGACGAGTTCCGGCGTGATCAGCTTCTGATCGAAGACCATGATCCGCAAGAACGCTTCGAGGTTCTCCCGCGTGGGCTGGTAGCTGAACTTCCCGAGGTTCTTGACGCCCTCGGTGGGGTCCGGCGCAAACAGGTTGACACTCAGACCGCCGGGGCCCATCAGAACGAGGCGACCCGCACGGTCCGGGTAGTCGAGCGCAAAGCGAACAGCAGCGCCACCACCGAGCGAATTACCCAGCAGGTCAACGCGACCGGTAATCTCGAGCGTATCCAGAAGATCATTGAGCGCCGACGCACTGTGCACGAAGTACTGCGGATGCTCCGTCGGCTTGTCGGACTGCCCGTAACCGGGCTGATCGACGGCGATGACGTGAAAGTTCTTCGCCAACACCGGAATGTTGCGGGCGAAGTTCGACCACGACGACGCGCCTGGGCCACCGCCGTGCAGCAGCACGATGGTCTTGTCGTTTCCGACGCCTGCCTCGTGGAAGTGCAGTTTCAGATCGGGGCGCACTTGCGCGAACCGCGAAGTGGACTCGTAGGTGAGAGCTTCTTCGGTAGTTGTCACTGAGCCTCCTCTAGACCATCGTGTCGGTGATCGGAAGACCGAATTCGCCGGTTCCGAACATGACGTATGCGCGTTCGGGATCGTTCGCGGCGTGGACGCGACCAGCGTGGGCGTCACGCCAGAAACGCTGAATCGGAGTGCCGTTCTGCAGCGCCGTGGCACCGGAGTTCTCGAAAAGCTTGTCGATCGAGGCGATCGCACGGCCAGTGGCGCGCACCTGGTCGCGTCGAGCGCGCAGCCGCAGTTCCATCGGAACCTCTTCGCCCGCAAGGATCAACGCGTACTCGTCGGCGACGTTGCCGGAGAGCTGACGCCACGCGGCGTCGATGTCACTGGACGCCTCGGCGATACGCACCTTGGCGAACGGATCGTCCTTCGACTTCTCGCCGGCGAACGCAGCACGAACACGCTTGCCTTGATGCTCGACGTGCGCTTCGTAGGCGCCGTAAGCCATTCCGACGATCGGCGCCGAGATCGTGGTGGGGTGAATGGTTCCCCACGGCATCTTGTAGACCGGCGCGGTGTTCTTCTCGAGGCCCGGGGCGGTCAATTCGCTCATCGCCCGGAAGCTCAGAACGCGATGCTTGGGAACAAAAACATCCTTGACCACAACGGTATTGGAGCCGGTTCCACGCAGGCCGACCACATTCCACACGTCGTCGATCTGGTAGTCCTCGCGAGGAATCAGGTAGCTCACGAAATCGACTGCGCGGCCGTCCTTGAACACCGGACCACCGAGAACGGCCCAGCTGGCATGGTCACAACCCGAGGACCACGCCCACGCACCGTTGACCTTGTATCCGCCCTCGACTACTTCACCCATACCCATCGGAGCGTAAGAGGACGAGATGCGCACGTCAGTGTCGTTGCCCCACACGTCTTCCTGCGCCTGCTGAGAGAAGAGGGCGAGGTGCCAGTTGTGTACCCCGATGATCGAGGAGACCCACCCTGTGGAACCGCACGCGCTGGCGATCTTCTTGACCGCGGAGTAGAACAGCACCGGATCGGCTTCGTATCCGCCCCACTGCTTCGGCTGCAGCAAGCGGAAGAAGCCTGTTTCCTGGAGTCCCTTGATGGACTCGTCGGGGATACGACGCAGATCCTCGGTCTCCTGTGCGCGCTCGCGCAGTGCCGGCAGTAGTGCGTCGAGCCTCTGCATCACCTCGTGGCTGTCATGGTTACCCACTTCGACGCTCCCGTCTTCCTCGATCGGTTGGTTCACTTACACTTGAGACTAGAACACGTTCTCTTTTCTGTCGAGACGCTGACAAAGGTCCCGTTTGTGGCCGCAATGCTGTAACAAGTGCCCCCAAAATCTGGCGGAACCGGATCGAGTTCTATAACGTGTTCTACTAACAGCTAGAAGGGATGTGAGGTCACAATGGCGCAGATTCGCGAGATCGACGTCGGAACGGTGCAAACGCGTTTCGCCCGCGGTTGGCACTGCCTGGGTCTACTGAAGACCTTCAAGGACGGCAAACCGCACGCGATCGAGGCTTTCGGTACGAAGCTCGTGGTGTTCGCCGACAGCAAGGGCGACATCAAAGTTCTCGACGGATACTGCCGTCACATGGGTGGTGACCTCACACAAGGCGAGGTCAAGGGTGATTCCATCGCCTGCCCCTTCCACGACTGGCGCTGGGGCGGCAACGGAAAGTGCACCGGCATTCCTTACGCCCGCCGCGTGCCTCCGCTCGCTCGCACCCGCGCGTGGACGACCCTCGAGCAGAACGGTCAGCTCTTCGTCTGGAACGACCCCGAGGGCAATCCGCCGCCCGAAGAGATCGTGATTCCTCGTATCGAGGGTGCGTACAGCGACGAATGGACCGACTGGACCTGGAACTCCATGGTCATCGAGGGATCCAACTGCCGCGAGATCATCGACAACGTGGTCGACATGGCGCACTTCTACTACATCCACTACGCCTTCCCGACGTACTTCAAGAACGTCTTCGAAGGTGAGATCGCCACTCAGTACCTCAACACCACCGGCCGTCCCGACATCGGAATGGCCTCCCAGTACGGCGGCGACACGCTTCTTCGCTCCGAAGCTGCGTATTACGGACCGTCGTACATGGTCAATCCCCTGTGGAACAGCTACAGCGGATACGAGGTCGAGAGTGTTCTGATCAACTGCCACTACCCGATCAGCCCGGACTCGTTCGTGCTGCAGTGGGGCGTGACGGTCAAGAAGCCGACGGGTGTCTCCGACGAGATGGCCGACAAGTTGGCCGGCAAGTTCACCGAGGGCATCAGCGAGGGCTTCCTGCAGGACGTCGCGATCTGGAAGAACAAGACCAAGATCGAAAATCCCCTCCTCTGCGAAGAAGACGGCCCCGTCTACCAGCTACGACGCTGGTACGAGCAGTTCTACGTGGACAAGGCCGACGTCACCGAGAAGATGACGCAGCGCTTCGAGTTCGAGGTGGACACCACCAAGGCAAACGAAGCCTGGCACGCCGAGGTCGAGGAAAACCTCGCACGCCAGAAGGCTGAGAAGGAAGCCGCAGCAGAAGCAGCAAAGAAGGAAGCAGAGGTCTAATCGTGAGCGCCTCGATCGGAACCGACGCACGGTGGGCTCGCTGGGCCAAGGCACCGGACTTTGCCGGGCAAACGGAACGGCTCGAGGCGATCGCGGCCCAGACGATCGAGGACAAGCACGAATACCTCGACTCGGGTCTGCAGGAAGTCGACTGCAAGGCATGCGGTGCCTGCGTACTTGTTCGCAAGAACACGTACAAGCACACCAGTGTTCAGTGGACTTCCGACCCGGCGCTGCGTTGCCACACCTTCAAAGAGGCCATTGCTTCCGGACAGTCGACGGCATTGAAAGACGGTTGCCCGAAACTGCACGACAGCATCGCCGACGCGGTCAGGGACGGCACCATCACAGTGCGTGATCCCGAGGTCAGCTGACCTGATTGTGTAGAACGAGGGCAGACCCACCACGGGTCGGCCCTCGTTCTACGTTCCAGCGCCTGCGCGTCCGTCAGGCAGGCGGTCGCACCTTTCGTGCGGCCACCGCGTAGACGTCGCTCGACGTGGTGAGAGAGTTCTTTCCGCTGGCCGCCGGCACTCCCCCGCGTAGATTCACCGCCCAGTTGAGCGCACCGAGCGGTCCACATCCGCTAGCTCCCGGCGCCGCAAACACAGCATCCGAATGTGGGACTGCCGGGAACACTGCACCGGGGAACTCACCGATAGGTTCCGACGGAGGGTTTCCGGTTGTGGTCAGGTGAAGGTTGATCGGATTCGAAACCGAACCGATGTAGCAATCGTCACCGAGCAACGGATTAGACAGTTTCAATCGAACAGGCATGGTGAGTTCCTGCTCGAGAACCTTCAGATCCGGGACTCCCACCGATTCCACCGTCGCGCTGATCTGAGTCAGTCCCAGCGGAGTATCGATCCCGAGAGCACCTCCGGGTACCGAAATCGGATTGGAATAGACCCCGTTGGACCCGTCCTGCTTGGCGACGAACGTCTCGATGAAACTGTTGTCCGGCTGGGTCGCGTATTTCACGCCGCCCGCAACCTTGAGACTTCCGTCCGGGATCGGCACCGAAAGTGCGCCCAATTTCATGGTCCCTCCGCGAACTACGACGCTGGCGCACGTTGTCACCTCGAGATCCTCGATCGGGCACGTGCCCCAACCGTCGAAGGTCAACGGATCAACCTCTGCCGCACCGGAGGAACCGAGCGATCCGCTGCCGGAAGACCCTGACGATGATTCGTCGGCAATTGCCACACCTGCACCGGCCATGACAAATGTTGCAACTAGCGCGACTGTTGACATAACTCGAAACTTATTGCGGCTCTTCATCTTCGAAACCCTCCACCGTTGACGGAATCTGACGAGAGCCGCCCACGGGCTGCACCTCGACGCACGTCCGGCACGCTACCGAGAAGCGGGACTTGGATTCACACATATCGGCGAAACTTCCCACCAAAGAACTACGGCGATCAGTCTCGATCGAACTTCCGTCCTGGCTCGGAAACCGTATCGATCCTGTCGGCTCAGTTCGGTTCGACTGTGCCCGAACCGATGACCTGATCGAGGAACGGCCCGAACATCTCCCCCAGGTTCTCGGCGATCTGATCTGGAGTACCGAAGGACAACGTCACGTGACTGATCGCCAGACGCACTATCGTGCTGCCGAACATCTCGGCATGGACGCGGTCGACGTTCGCCCAACTGGTCATGAAGATCTCGGCCAACCTCGCGCTCGCATGTTCGAGCAGCGGAGTCCCGTCGGTGGTGACCAGGCTCAGCAGGTCATGTTGCGGACGAGGACCGACAATACTGACCACCATCGGATCCCGGGCACCGGCGTCGAAGAATGCACGGAAGGCCGCCGAGACCGCACCCCGGGGGTCCGAATGGTGCAGCGCTACTTCGCGTTCCACCTCTTCGAGGAACTCGTCGACGAAACGGATGAGGTATCCGGACGCCAATCCCTGCCGGGACGTGAACTCCTTGTACAACGTCTGCCGGCTCATACCCGCAGCTTCCGCGATATGCGCCATCGTGATGTCGTTCCACGATTTCTCGGTCAAGAGTTCGCGTGTGGCGTCGAGCGCTGACGCACGGAGGAGTTGACGAGCTGCCTCGTGGTACGGGACACGGGCACGAGCGGTGGACATATCGGGAAGATTTCCATCGCCCGTGCTCGGTGTCAAAACGGTGGACACGCAAGCAACAGAAGTCACGAACTCAGAGCACCGGTAAGGCGACAAGACCCGCCGCAAGTTCGGTCAGATCCCTGTTCGAATCGGCGAGTACGTCGGCGCTGATGTCCGGGGAGCGTTCGATAAGGGTTCGGACGGCGCGAATGTCCTTCGGCCGGCCCACGCTCACAGCACCGACGATATTTCCATCGCGCATGCAGATCGCAGTGAAGTCATAGGAGTCCAAGTCTCCTCGAACAATCACGGTGTCGTCCGCGCCTGGCCAACCAGCTACTTGAATGTTGCGGCCGAATTGGTTCGACCAACTCCATGGGACGGATTCGAAAGGTTCCGCCTTCCCCACAATGGTCTTGGCAACTGCGACGGCGTGGTCCTGCGCAGTGTTCCAGTGCTCGCCGCGGTGCATGCCGCCGAGAAAACCGTTGGGCACGTTGGCCACATCGCCGATCGCGTACACACCATCGACAGACGTTCTGAGGTATCGGTCTACCGTAATCCCGTTGTCCACCGCAATACCCGCAGCAGCAGCCACATCGGTATCGGGCAAGGATCCGATTGCGACCACGGCCAAGTTCGCTGTCCACTCGCGTCCGTCACGCGCACGTGCGGTGACGCCGTCGGCACCCGTCGTGAGCGTCTCGAGGTCGACTCCCGTCTGCAAGGTGACGCCGCCCAAGTTGTGCAGCGCGGCGATCTTCTCCGCTATCGACGGTGGAAGCAGTCTGGACAGGGGCAGCGGTTGCGCTTCGAGAACCTGCACACTGCAACCCAAGTCACGTGCCGTTGATGCCACCTCCGATCCGATCAAGCCACCGCCGACCACCAGTAGCGAGGATCCTTCGATCAGCCGGGATTGCAAGCGTCGCATGTCTGCGATATCCCGAAGATAGTGAACGCGCTCAGAATCTTCCGCGGTCAACCGTCGGGACCGTCCACCCGTGGCAAGAATCAGAACGTCGTAGTCGACGCCGTCACCGTCGGCTAAATGTATGGTGCGGGAATCTGTGTCGATTCTCGTGACAGTCACGCCGATCCGAAGGTCGATACCCTGCTCGTTCCAGAAAGTCGACGGCCGCAACCGAACCCGATCGATCGACGCTTTCCCGGACAGTAGTTCCTTCGACAGTGCCGGACGTCGGTACGGCTCCTCCGTTTCGGAGCCGATCAGGATGATGCTGCCGCCGAACCCTTCCTTGCGTAGGGCCTGCGCAGCACCAGAACCGGCGATGCCCGTGCCCACGATCACGACGGTGCGTGTGTCGGGCTCGCTGACCGCTGTCATCAGCGGTCCACCTCCACCATTTCGAAATCGACTTTGGCAGCACCACAATCAGGGCAGGACCAGTCTTCGGGAATCTCGTCCCAGCGAGTACCCGGCTCGATACCGTCGTCGGGCCAGCCGATCGCTTCGTCGTACTCGAACCCGCACTGGAGGCAGCGGAACAATTTGTAAGCAGTGGCAGTCTCGGACATCGGTTTTCCTTTCACCGGTGGGTATTTCGATCAGGATTGCGTGACGAGGGTGAAGTCGACCTTCTCGCGGACGCCGCAGTCGGGGCAGCACCAGTCGTCCGGAATGCTCGACCACGGTGTGCCGGGTGGAAAGCCCTCTCGCGCAGCACCTGTCGATTCGGTGTACGTGTAGTCGCAGATCGGGCAGATGTAGGCGTTCATGCGTTCACCCCGTAGGCTGCGAGGATCTTGGCCCGCTTCTTCGGCGCGATGTTGACCTGGGTGATGTCACCTCGGTAGTGCTCGAGAACGCGGTGGTCCATCACCTTGCGCCACAGGGGCGGGACTGTTGCGAGCATAATCATGCTGGCGTAGCCGCTCGGGAGCTGAGGGGCCTCTTCCATACTGCGAAGCGCTTGGTAGCGCCGTGTCGGATTCGCATGATGATCGCTGTGCCGCTGCAAGTGATAAAGGAAGACGTTGGTGCAGATGCGATCACTGTTCCAGCTGTGCGCCGGCGTGCATCGCTCGTACCGTCCGCTTGCGGTTTTCTGACGCAGGAGTCCGTAGTGCTCGAGGTAGTTGATCGCTTCGAGCAGCGAAAACCCGATGAACGCCTGGATCACGAGGTACGGCGCGATGCCGATCCCGAATACTGCAAGCGCGACACCGAACAGAACAACCGACATGAGCCAGGCGTTGAGCACGTCGTTCTTGATGCTCCAGTGCGTGGTGCCCAAACGCTCGAAGCGGGTCTTCTCGAGATGCCACGCCGACTTCAATCCCCCGCCGACGCTGCGCGGCCAGAAACCGTAGAGGGTCTCACCGAAGCGCGAGGTCGCCGGATCTTCCGGAGTCGACACTCGCACATGGTGGCCACGGTTGTGCTCGAGGTAGAAGTGGCCGTAAGCGCTCTGCGCGAGAACGATTTTGGACAACCAGCGCTCGACGCTCTCCTTCTTGTGCCCGAGTTCGTGGGCGGTGTTGATGCCGATTCCGGCCGTCACACCGATCGTCACTGCGAGTCCGATATTGGAGAGAACGCTCAAATCCCAACGCGCCCAGATGTAGCAGGACAGGAAGAAGGCCGTGTACTGCAGCGGCAGATAGGCGTAGGTGCACCACCGGTAGAAGCGGTCGTTCTCGAGTTCGTCGATCACCTCGTCGGGCGGATTCTTCCCGTCCTCACCCGCAAGGATGTCGATGACGGGAATGAGAGCAAACGCAATCAGTGGGCCGGTCCACCAGAAGACATTCCATCCGGTGGCGGTAACAAGCCCCACGGCGATGAAAGTTGCCGATGACGGAATCAGCGCCAGCAGCCACAAGTAGCGTTTCCGGTCTCTCCAAGTTACGAGCCGACCATCTGGCTCGGTGTACACCAACGCCGCCATCGAATTCTCCAGTTCTCGTTCGGATCAGTGAGTGCGTCCTGCGCGGTAATCCGCGACACGAACAACATCTATGTATAGAGAGTGGACAAATGATGGTGTTTTGTCAACGATTTTCAAGTAAAACTTTTACAAACATGCTGATTTGTACATGAAGCAGGTGTGGAAGCAGATCAGAATTCGAGGAACCGAGGGCGCAAAAGTGCACCGAAAGGCGCCCGCGCCTCAGGCGAAACGTACGACGCTTCGCCGTGCCGGGAATACAGGCGATCGGCTTCGTACCGCGGAAACACGTGGACGTGGTGGTGCCAGACGTCCTGGTTGCCCGCCGGTTCGTTGTGCTGCCTGGTCGAGACACCGTCACAGCCGTATTCTTCACGAATTGCAACAGCCACAGCCTGAACCAGGTCGAACACCGAGTGCCCGACGCTCGTGGGCAAAGTGTAGAGATTCTCGAAGTGTTCGATCGGTGACACAAGTACGTGGCCGGGGTTGCCCGGCCACCACTTCGGGGAAATCCGAGCGATTGCGTGGTCGGTTCGAGCAACCAGGTCGGTCGACGCGTTGTGCTCGTCGAACTCGCCCAGCGCGAAGCGACAGAACGGGCAGCGGTACTCCGGCGGCGCATGATGCAACTCGTCTGCCCTCACTTCGCGATCTTCTCACGAACTCAATGGCTTCGATTCGTGCAGAAGACTCTCAAGACGTCCGATTCGCGCGAATTTCCCCAAAACGAAAGTTCGCTTACCCATACTGAAATGACCGACTGTCCCCGACGTGAGTGGGTCCTCATGGATACCGACGTATTGGTAGCGGGCGCCGGCCCGATCGGTTTGACCACCGCGATCGAGCTGCGCAGACGCGGCATCTCCTGTCGAATAGTCGACCCCCTCGACGAACCGCGGCAATACGCGAAAGCCGTCGGGATTCAGCCACGCACTCTCGAACTCTTCGAGAACATGGGGGTGCTCCGCCAGGCACTCGACGCCTCGACACTTATGCGCGGTCAGATCATGTACACGAACGGCGTCGAGGTCGCCCGCGTCGACCTCACGCTCCCCGAGGATGTTCCTTACTGGTTTCTCTGCCTCCCCCAATACTCGACGGAGCGCATCCTCACCGAGCGCCTCGCCGAGCTGGGGACAACCGTTGAACGCGGAGTCGGTCTCACCGCATTCGAACAATCCGACGGCGCCGTCAACTGCACACTCAGCGACGGCAGCACCGTGAATGTCCAGTATCTGGTGGGTTCCGACGGCGCTCACAGCGTGGTCCGCAAAGGGTTGGGACTGAGCTTCGAGGGCGGCGCGTTTGCCGAAAGCTACATGCTCGGCGACGTCGAGGTCGACTGGTCGATACCCAGCGGCTACTCCGTCCGCGCCAACCACACCACCGACGACGGAACCACCGACGACCTACTCGTCTGCATCCCGCTTCCCGGACACAAGCGGTACCGCATGTCGATGCTCGTTCCGGACGATTTGATGCCGGACGAATCGTCGAACAAAGCCTCTGTACAACACGGCTTTTCAACCGGCAAGACACCTGAACTCCATCACATCCAGGCCGTGCTCGACAGACTGTCCCCAGAACCGACAACCGCCTCGATGCTGCGATGGTCCTCGGTCTTCCGCATCAGCCACCGCATCGTCGACGCTTACGGTCGCGGACGGGTTTTTGTCGCCGGCGACGCCGCGCACATCCATCCCCCGACTGGCGCGCAGGGCATGAACACCGGGATCCAGGACGCCCACAATCTCGCATGGAAGGTAGCGCTCGCCGTCAAAGGCGTTGCAACAGCAGATCTTCTCGAGACCTACGACGCCGAAAGACGGCCGGTCGGTGAAGAAGTCGTCGGGATGACCGTCCGAAATGCTCGAGAAGGAATCGGTTCGGGAGAGTCCTCCATCGACACGGCAATGCGGCGCCAGGCTCAATTGTTGATCGACTACTCGGAGAGTCCGCTGAACACCGGGCGTGATTCTTCGAGTCCACACGTTCAACCGGGCGAGCGTGCACCCGATGCCCGCGGGATGCGCCGAGACGGTGTGCAGTATCCAATTCGGTTGTTCGACTTGCTGTCCGGAGTCGACCACACGTTACTGCTGACTTCGGACGGATCCGCAGAGAGCATCAACAGCCTCGAGAAGGTCGCCGACGCCGCCATTCGATCAGCGCACCGCATGTTGGACGTCTACGCGATAGTGCCACCGGGAACCGTGACCGTCGATTCGTTGGTGCCGATCATCGAGGACAACGACTCGCAGGTCTGCGCCGCGTATGGGGTCGAAGGTACGGCGGCGCTGGTCATTCGCCCCGACGGCTACCTCGGATTCCGTGGTCACCCGGAGAACGTTTCCGACTACTTCGCGAAAGTGTTTGCCGTCAATCAGGAATGAGCGAAGCGAACATCAACCGGATCTCGGGTGAGAGCTTCATCAACTCGACGTATCCACCCAATGGCCCGGCATCGAGGTAGGAGAACTCCATGCCGGCGCCCTCTACCCGACCTTGTTGCACCACCGACATTCCGCGACGCTCGGCCTCGAGCAACGTCGCCTCGTAATCGTCTGGAACCCAAGCCATGTGATGAACTCCGACGCCGTGAGTCTCCAGGAATTCCGTGTACAGGTTGCGTCCGGATACTGGTTGGATCAGCTCGAGCTGTTGGCTGCCCGCATATCCGATCGACACGTGCACGACATAGTCCGCGGGCTCCCCGCGATACGTTGTGGTCTCGGGGCCAAAGACGATGCCTGGCATACGCAGCCACCGCTCCACTCCCCACTGCCGAGTGAACTCCTGTTCGGCAGCCTCGATGTCCTCGACCACCCAGCAGATCTGGAAGATCGGTCCCGAGACCAACGGGTTCATGCCATTTTTCCGTTGTCGACCGAGTAGACGGCCCCGTGTATCGCCGAGGCGTCGTCGGAGGCCACGAAAGCCACCATCTTCGCAACGTCCTCGGCTTCCATCAAGCCACGCGGCGACGCAACCTTCATGACGAGATCGAAGTCGACTCCGTCGGGGAAGGTGAATCCGGTGACTTGAGGAGTCATCATGCCGCCGGGGCAGATTGCGTTGACACGCAGAGACTTTCCGGTGAACTCCATCGCCATCGCTCGGGTCAGTCCGATGAGTCCGTGCTTGGCAGCGCAGTATCCAGCCGAGTACGCCTGCCCTTCCAGCCCCGCGATCGAGGAGACGTTGACGATGTTGCCGCCCCGTTCCAGCAAGTGCGGCAGTGCTGCGCGGGAAAGGAAGAACGGTCCGTTCAGATTGACCGCAAGGTCATGTGCCCATTCGGAATCCGCAATGTCTGCCGTATGACGAAGCGAGTGCGATCCCGCCACGTTGACGAGGATGTCGATACCACCGAGCGCGTCGACACACGCTTGCACGGCCGCATCACACTGAGCAGAATCCGAGACGTCCGTCGCTGCGTAACGACGCTCACCGTCCGTGCCGACCACCTCGACCATCGACTGCCGCAGCTTTTCCTTGTCACGGGCGATACCGAAAACCTGTGCGCCCCTGCGGTGGAGGAGCTCGGTGACGGCGCGCCCCAACCCTGAGGACGCGCCGGTCACCAAGGCCGCTTTTCCGGCCAGTACGTCTGCCATGGCCTAGGAAGCCGCTGCTTCGCGCTGGAGTTCCAGCGCGATGTCGATCAACTGATCTTCCTGGCCGCCGACCAACTTGCGCTTGCCTGCGCGCACCAACAGCTCCGCGGACGACACTCCGTACCGCTCGGCCTGACGCTCGGCATGCTTGAGGAAGCTCGAGTACACGCCGGCGTAGCCCATCATCAGTGCTTGACGATCGAGCAGGCATTCCTGCGGCATTGCCGGGCGCACAACATCTTCGGCTGCATCGGCGATGGCGAAGAAGTCGATACCGGTCTTGACGCCGATCTTGTCGCAAACACCGACGAAGGCCTCGACCGGGGCGTTGCCGGCGCCGGCACCGAACCGACGGGTACTACCGTCGATCTGCTTGGCTCCCGCACGAACTGCCGCAATGGAATTGGCGACGCCCAGGCCCAGGTTCTCGTGGCCGTGGAAGCCGACCTGAGCGTCGTTGCCGAGTTCCTGAACCAGCGCCTCGACGCGATCGGATACCTGCTCGAGTACCAGCGCGCCGGCCGAGTCGACCACGTACACACACTGGCAACCCGCGTCGGCCATGATGCGAGCCTGCTTGGCCAGCTTCTCCGGCGGAATCGAGTGAGCCATCATGAGGAATCCGACTGTTTCGAGTCCGCGCTCACGCGCGAGGCCGAAATGCTGGATGGATACGTCGGCCTCGGTGCAGTGAGTTGCGATGCGGCAGATGGACGCACCGTTGTCCTGCGCGATGACGATGTCGTCCTTGATGCCCAACCCGGGCAGCATCAGGAAGGCGATCTTCGCGTTGGTCGCCGTCTCGACTGCAGCTTTGATCAGTTCCTGCTCGGGAGTCTTCGAGAAGCCGTAGTTGAAGGAGGACCCGCCGAGGCCGTCGCCGTGAGTGACCTCGATGACCGGCACTCCGGCTCCGTCGAGGGCACCGACGATGGCTCGTACTTCTTCGACGGTGAACTGATGACGCTTGTGGTGGGAGCCGTCGCGCAGCGATGTGTCGGTGACGCGGATGTCCCAGCTCGAATCGAAATGAATCATGTCGCTCATGCCTTCACACTCAGAAGCTTCTGGGCGATTTCCTCGCCCACCTTGGTGGCTGCTGCCGTCATGATGTCGAGGTTGCCCGCGTACGGCGGCAGGAAATCGCCTGCGCCTTCGACCTCGACGAACGTGGTGACCGTTGCATAGCCACCGGAAACGACGCTCGGTTTGTCGAACTGCGGTTCGTTGAGCAACCGGTAGCCAGGCACGTACTGCTGGATGTCCTTGACGACGCGGTGAATGGAGTCGGTGATCGCAACCTGATCGGCGTCTTCGGGGATAGCGCAAAAGATGGTGTCGCGCATGATCATCGGCGGGTCTGCGGGGTTGAGGATGATGATCGCCTTGCCGCGCTGTGCGCCACCGATGGTCTCGATACCGCGGCTGGTGGTCTTGGTGAACTCGTCGATGTTCGCGCGAGTTCCCGGGCCGGCGGACAACGATGCAACGGAGGCGACGATCTCGGCGTACGCCACGTCGACGACTCGCGATACCGCGTAGACGATCGGAATGGTTGCCTGCCCACCGCAGGTGATCATGTTGACGTTGGGTGCGTCCAGGTGCTCACGCAGGTTCGCGGGCGGAACCACAGCCGGGCCGACCGCGGCCGGAGTCAGGTCGATGGCACGGATACCGGCGGCCTCGTAGCGTGGTGCTGCCTCGCGGTGCACGTATGCCGACGTCGCCTCGAAGACCAGGTCCGGTTTCTCCGCCTGGTTCAGCAACCAGTCGACGCCCTCGGCGGAGGTCTCGAGTCCCATCTTGCGGGCACGCGCCAATCCTTCACTCTCGGGATCGATTCCGATCATCCATCGCGGTTCGAGCCACTCGGAACGCTGCAGTTTGTACAACAGATCGGTACTGATGTTTCCCGATCCGACGATCGCCACACTTGCCTTGGTCATGACTACTCCTACGTGAACTGAAGAGAGACGGAACCGAGGCCGCTGAACTCGGCTCGGAAGTTGTCGCCTGGATGAGCGTCGATCGCTCGCGTGCACGAACCCGGCAGAACGATGTCGCCGGCCTTGAGCCGAACTCCGAACGTGTCGACCTTCTGCGCCAACCACGCGACGGCGGTGACCGGGTTACCGAGAACCGCATCGCTGCGCCCCTCCGCAATCCGCTCGCCGTTGCAGGTCAGCACCGCATCAATCGCCTTGATGTCGATGTCCGACGGGCGAACTCGTTCCTTGCCGAGAATGAACCCGGCGGAGGACGCGTTGTCCGCGATAGTGTCCGAGAGGCCGATCTTCCAGTCCTTGATCCGGCTGTCGATCAACTCGATGGACGGCGCATAGGCGACAGTGGCGTCGATGACGTCTTGTTCGGTGCACCCAGCGCCCGGCAGATCTGCTCCCAGAATGAAGGCGACCTCCACCTCGACGCGTGGGAAGCAGAAGCGCGACGTGTCGACCGGACGGTCCTCGAACTCTTCCATCTCGGCGAGCAGGTGACCGTAATCTGGCTCGTCGACGCCCATCATCTGCTGCATCGCCAGTGACGAGAGCCCGACCTTGTGTCCGACCACCTTTGCGCCACCGGCAACACGACGCCTGATGTTGATGAGCTGGATCTCGTAGGCGTCGACGACGTCGATGTCCGGATACGTGGCGATCAACGGGCTGATCGGAGCGCGATCCCGTTCCGCCGAATCAAGATGGTCGGCAAGTTCGCCGCGGATCTGCGTCGAGAGCATCGTTCAGGCCTTTCCGACTGTGGAGAATGCGGCTGCATGCTGACCGGCTCGTCGTCCGGAGAACACGCAGTCGGCGAGCGACAAGCCGCTCACATACGAGTTG
Organism: Rhodococcus sp. MurmanLake-1; assembly: GCF_056945715.1. Classification (NCBI taxonomy): domain Bacteria; kingdom Bacillati; phylum Actinomycetota; class Actinomycetes; order Mycobacteriales; family Nocardiaceae; genus Rhodococcus; species Rhodococcus sp. MurmanLake-1. Next base: position 435,524 of record NZ_JBWZNF010000003.1, read on the forward strand.
GAACAGATACCGACGGCGGTACGGCCGGCGGCATACAGGCCAGGGATACCCTCCCCGGCCTCGTTTTTCACCATGCCGGACGACTCGTCGACCACCAATCCACCGAGCGTGAGCATCGGGCACGGATTCATCATGTTGGGCTTGATCGAGACGTCGTACATCGTGAACGGCGCAGACAGTATCGGCCTGACGAAGTCCGACGGTTTGCCCATCGGATCAGGTTGTCCGGCAGCGGCAGCGGAGTTGTGCGCGTCGACGGTGGCTTGAAGGCCGGCGACGTCTATCCCCGCTTTACGGGCGACCTCGGCAATGGTGTTGCCACGCACTGCGGTACGCATCATGCCAGTGGTCTGTACCCGCTGGAACCACATCGACTGGTCACTGATCTGCGATTTCGCTTCGCGAACGAGTTCGGAATCTGCCAGCAGCCAACCGATTCCGTTGCTCTTCTCTGCCATCGCCTGACCGAGAGCGGCACCGTAACGTGACTCGTCGACGATTCGCGCACCGGATTCACCCACCAGGATGGAACCGAGAAAAGCACTCGGCGGGACGATGAATCGCCAGGCGGAAACATTGCCGAGCTTGTCGGTGGCTCCCCCGGCTTCGATACCGAGGTTGATGCCTTTGCCGTCGTCCCCGGAGGTGCCGAGCGGGATACCGCCCTTGTAGGCGGGGGCATGGGTGCGCATCATCTCGCGATTGGACACGAAGCCGCCGGCGCTGAGGATCACGCCGCCGCGTGCCTGGACGCGAATCCGCTTAGCGTGCTTCTTCTCGATCTTCGCGATGAGTGCGTCGAGAATCGTGCGCAACTGCGGCGCGTAGACGCCGGGCTTGGAGGACAGAGATCCGAGCGTCGCGTGACGGCGACGAACTCCGGCAGGTGCGTCACGAAGAGTCAGTACTTCGACGCCGATCACCCGGCCGTCCTCGATGATCAGCCGGTCCGCTCTCGTCTGGCCGAGCAACTGGACGCCCTTGGCCTCCGCGGACTTCGCGAGCGGGCCGTAGAGCATCTTTCCCGACGTGCCACGCCCCTTGGCGCGATGGCCGCGAGGAGCAGGTTTTGCGATGTCACGGAACCCGCCGGCAGATTCGCTACCCGAGTAGTAGAGGTAGTGCTTGTTGCTCGGGTACGACGTCTTGTACGGACAGAGTGAGGCTTCGAACGGCACGCCGTGACTGCGCAGCCAGTCGATCGACGCCGGGCTCTCGTCGACGAACCGGCGCAGGGTCTGCGGCGTCACCGCGTCACCGACCTCGCGGTTCAGGTAGGCGAGCATGGCTTCGGGACTGTCCTCGACACCGGCTTCCTTTTGAATCACGGTGCCGCCGCCGGCGTAGTAGATTCCTCCGGAAATCGTGCTGGCCCCACCACCGAGTGCTCGGTCGATCGCCAAAACCGACGAACCGGCCGCTACCGCTTCGAGCGCCGCACTGGCGCCCGCCACACCGAACCCGACCACAAGGACGTCAACCGAAGTATCCCAGGTCACACCGCACCATCCTCAATCCCACTGCAACGTGTTTCGTTATCAATGACAACGTCCGGAAATACTTCCTGGCAGAAAGCATGGACTGACACCCCCATCATTCTATAACGTGTTCTACATGAGCAAGCAGGAATACGACATCGTCGTCGTCGGCAGTGGTGCCGCAGGTATGACAGCGGCCTTGACCGCAGCCCACCAGGGCTTGAGTGTGGTCATCGTGGAGAAAGCCGCCCACTACGGCGGATCGACCGCCCGTTCCGGTGGTGGGGTCTGGATCCCCAACAACGAGGCACTTCAGGCGGACGGTGTCACCGATACCCCGGAGGCCGCACGTTCCTACCTGCACAGCATCATCGGCGACGTCGTCGCTCCCGAACGCATCGACACCTATCTCGAGCGCGGTCCCGAGATGCTCTCGTTCGTGCTGAAGAACAGCCCTCTCGAACTGCAGTGGGTGCCCGGCTACTCCGACTACTACCCGGAAGCTCCCGGCGGACGCCTCGGTGGCCGCAGTGTCGAGCCCACCCCGTTCGACGGCAACAAGTTGGGCGCCGACCGCAAGAACCTCGAGCCCGACTACGTCAAGGCCCCCAAGAACTTCGTCATCACCCAGGCCGACTACAAGTGGCTCAACCTGCTGATGCGCAATCCTCGCGGACCCCTGCGCGCCATGAAGGTCGGCATGCGATTCCTCGCAGCCAAGGCCACAAAGAAGGATCTGCTGGTTCGCGGCCAGGCGCTGGTCGCCGGTATTCGACTCGGACTTCAGTCCGCCGGAGTACCCATCCTGCTGAACACCCCGCTGACCTCCCTGTACACCGAAGACGGCGCAGTTCGCGGCGTCAACGTCATCGTCGACGGCGAAGAGCAGGTCATCCGCGCTCGCCACGGAGTTGTGTTGGGATCCGGCGGATTCGAGCACAACAAGGAAATGCGTGAGAAGTACCAACGCGCACCCATCGGCACCGAATGGACCGTCGGTGCGAAGGCAAACACCGGCGACGGCATCCGCGCAGGCCAAGAAGTCGGCGCTGCAGTCGATTTCATGGACGACGCCTGGTGGGGCCCGTCCATTCCGCTGACCGGCGGACCATGGTTCGCTCTCTCCGAGCGCACCCTCCCGGGCTGCATGATGGTCAACATGTCGGGCAAGCGCTTCGGCAACGAGGCTGCTCCGTACGTCGAGGCAACCCATGCGATGTACGGCGGTGAGTACGGTCAGGGCGAAGGCGCCGGCGAGAACATCCCGACGTGGATGATCCTCGATCAGCGCTACCGCAACCGCTACACGTTTGCCGGTATCACTCCCCGCTCCCCCTTCCCCGGCCGCTGGCTCAAGGCCGGCATCGTGGTCAAGGCGGGAACAATCGCCGAATTGGCCGAGAAGACAGGGCTTCCCGTCGCATCGCTGACCGAAACCGTCGACCGGTTCAACGGCTTCGCGCGCAACGGCAAGGACGAGGACTTCGGACGCGGTGACAGTGGTTACGACGCGTACTACGGCGATCCCCGACTGAAGAACCCCAGCCTCGCCGAAATCAGCAAGGCTCCGTTCTACGCCATCAAGATGGTTCCGGGTGACCTCGGCACCAAGGGTGGTATCTGCACCGACGTCAACGGCCGAGCACTACGCGAAGACGGAAGCGTCATCGACGGCCTCTACGCCGCTGGCAACGCGAGCGCTCCGGTCATGGGCCACACCTACGCCGGACCAGGCGCGACCATCGGCCCCGCAATGACTTTCGGTTACCTGGCAGTACTCGACATCGTCGAGCGTGCGAAGAAGGCCGAGACCACCGAGGTACCGGCAGCTGAAAAGACGGCGGTCGACCATGCCAATTGATCCGAAGATCGCACTCGGCGCCGAGCTTGCGCCACAAGAGTTCTCATGGACCCCGTCGGACGTGCAGCACTACCACCTGGCGCTAGGGGCAGGTGCTCGGCCGCTCGATCCGAACGAGCTTCGATACCTCGACGACGAAAAACCTCAGGTACTACCCACCTTTGCCACCGTCGCCGCCAACTTCCACGCCACCGAAGCGCCGAAGGTCTCGTTCCCCGGCGTCGAAATCGATCTGGCGAAGGTAGTCCACGGGAGCCAGGAAGTCACTGTCCATCAGCCGATCCCGGCAAGTGGAAGTGGCCGCACCACAACTCGAATCGCCGAGGTCTGGGACAAGGGCAAGGCCGCGGTGATCGTGCAGGAATCCGTCACGGTCGACGCCGAAGGCATCCCGCTGTGGACAGCTCGCTCGTCCATTTTCGCCCGCGGCGAGGGTGGTTTCGGGGGTGAACGTGGTCCGTCGGAGTCGATTACGCTTCCGGATCGCGAAGCAGATGAGACAGTGGTGACGCCTGTGCTTCCACAGCAGGCTTTGCTGTACCGGATGTGTGGTGATCGGAATCCGTTGCACTCGGATCCGCAATTCGCCTCCGCGGCAGGCTTTCCAGCGCCTATCCTGCATGGACTGTGTACTTACGGAATGGTCTGCAAGACCGCAGTGGATACCATGCTCGACGGCGACAGCAGTCGGGTAGCCGGATTTCGGGCCCGCTTTGCCGGGGTCGTATTTCCCGGCGAGAACTTGAGTATCCAGATCTGGAAAGACAATGGGCGACTCCTGATCTCAGCTTCCGTACTGGAGCGCGAAGCTCCTGCCCTGGCTGACGTAGTTCTCACTCTTGTCTGATACCCACCTGTTAGAACTCACCGTAGTTCTCGAACCCGATGGAGTAGCCCGAAGATGACGGCACAAGACGAAAAGTTCCGACTGTCCCGACGAGGTTTCATGGCCGCTGGAGCCGGCGCCGTGGCAGCGACCGCATTCGCCGGCTGGACGCCGGCCTACGCCGTCCCCGCCGGCTCCTCCGGCTCCGCGGGTGGTCCCGTGTCCACCCTCACACCGCCGCCTGCCTTCCCCGAAGGCATCGCGCTGTACCAGCAGGCATATCAGAACTGGTCCAAAGAGATCATGCTCGACGCGATCTGGACCTGTTCACCCAAGACGCCCGAAGACGTAGTCCGCCTCGCGAACTGGGGTCATGCCAACGGCTACACCATTCGTCCCCGCGGTGCCATGCACGGCTGGACGCCGCTGACCATCGTCAACGGTGCGCCGGTCGACAAGGTCATCCTCGCCGACACCACGGTCCACCTCACCGGAGTCTCCGTCAACGCCGGTGGCAGCCCAGCCACCGTCACCGCAGGACCCGGCGCGACCCTCGACGCCATCACCACCGCACTGCAGGCACAGGGCCTCGGGTTCGCGAACCTGCCGGCGCCCGGTGTGTTGACCATCGCCGGCTGCCTCGCCGTCGACGCTCACGGTGCAGCGCTCCCCGCCGAAGGCGAAGCACACGTTCCCGGACAGACTTTCGGCTCACTCTCCAACCTCGTCACCTCCCTGACCGCAGTGGTCTGGAACGGCAGTGAGTACGCGCTCGAGACGTACGCGCGTAGCGATGCAGCGATCAAGCCGCTGCTGACTCACCTCGGACGCACCTTCCTCACCTCCGTGACCTTGCAGGCCGCTCCCAACTACCGCATGCGCTGCGTCAGCCACACCGACATCGGTTGGCAGGAACTCTTCGGTGCCCGCGGAGCGTCCGGACGCACCTTCGAGAAGTTCGTCCGCGAAAACGGTCGCGCAGAAGCAATCTGGTACCCCTTCACCGAACGCCCGTGGATGAAGGTGTGGTCACTTGCCCCCACCAAGCCGCCGTTCTCGCGTGAGGTGACCGGGCCGTACAACTACATCTTCTCCGACAACCTCCCGGAGCCGGTCACCGACATGATCGGCCAGATCAACTCCGGAAACCCGGGCATCGCACCGGCATTCGGGCAGATCATGTACGCCACCACCGTTGCCGGACTCGCCGCGACCTTCTCCAACGACCTGTGGGGATGGTCCAAGGACGTCCAGTTCTACATCCGGGCCACCACCCTTCGTCTGACCGAGGGCGGCGGAGCCGTCATCACCTCCCGCGCCAACATCGGCCAGGTCATCCACGACTTCACCCAGTGGTTCAACGGCCGCATGGAGTACTACCGCTCTATCGGACAGTTCCCCCTCAACGGCCCCGTCGAAATCCGTTGCTGCGGCCTCGATCAACCCTCGGACGTCGAGGTCGACTCGGCAGGCGCCCCCACCATCTCGGCCATGCGCCCGCGCCCCGACCATCCGGAATGGGACACCGCCATCTGGCTCAACGTCCTCGGCGTCCCCGGAACCCCCGGCATGTTCGCGTTCTACCGCGAAATGGAACAGTGGATGCGTAATCACTACAACAACAACGACGCCACCTTCCGCCCCGAGTGGTCCAAAGGCTGGGCGTTCGGCCCCGACAAGCCGTACACCGACGCCCCGATCATCACCCAGGGCCTCCCCCAGACCTACCGCGACGGCGTCCCATCGAGCGACAACTGGGACACCGCCAACGCCGCATACAACGCGTTGGATCCGCACAAGGTCTTCAGCAACACCTTCCTGGACCAGTTGCTGCCCTGAGGTCCAAGCACCAGGCACGCACTCTGACAACTCGACGGTCGTCGCCACTCCCCTACTTTCGGGAGTGCGGCGGCCGTCGTGCGTTGCAGTGAGCGGGATGAAGGAGTCCCCCGCATCCCAACCAGGTAACTGAATCAATCGCGATCAGGATGGATCGCCTCGTGCATACTTTCCACGGCCCTGGCATGAGTTGAGAGCTCGGACCGAGCCGACCGAATCGTGGCGCTGTCGCTGCGCGCCCCCGGCTCGGACGACGACGAGTCCTCTCCGGGGTTCGACGCGCCACCAGCGGGATGCTCGGAGGAGCCGGTGCGCTCTTCCCTCTCCGCGCGGGCGCGCAACAACGACTCGGACTTCGGGGTATTTCGCATCGGAGCATTGTCCCAGATTCATCTCCCATGACTCACATGGAGCGCTCTCACCCCCGGTGACCAGGCCGTTCCTGAACATCGATACCTAGAAAGTTCGCAACAAAATATCTACAGCAGTCAGGGTAGACATTCTTGCAAGGCTGTTGTATCTTTTTTCTCGTAGCAAGGAACGAGTCAAGAGATGCGGGAGAGATGAACTACCCGCAAGCAGTACCGCAGGGCAGGGACGTGCCGGGGCCGAATTCGTGTGTGAGTGTGTAGTCGGACCCGGCACCCCCCTTCAAAGCGGCTACCGGATGTTTTGTGCGAGTCCGGAAGTTCGAAAGAATGCAGTTATGTAAGTAAGTTCAACCCCATCCGGCCCCCGGCGCACCTCGCGCCGGGGGCCCCGTCCGTTCAGCGAAAGAAGCGAGCCATTCCGGCAGATACACCACCGGGGGACCCCTCCGGCAGATTCGACGACGAGAACTATCCTGCGTACAGCATGGGACATGCGGCCGAGATCCTCGGTGTCAGGCAAGCTTTCCTTCGTAGCCTCGATGCCGCGAAACTGCTTACCCCACAACGCTCTGAGGGCGGACATCGCCGCTACTCCCGGTACCAGCTGCGCATCGCGGCCCGCGCGCACGAACTCGTAGCCAACGGCACGGCGCTCGACGCGGCTTGCCGCATCATCATCCTCGAAGACCAACTCACCGAGGCTCGTCGCATCAACGCCGAGCTCCAGCAAGCGCAGGACCGACGAGCGGAATCGGACGCAACGCCGGACTGAGGACTGACGTGACCAGGCACTGGGAGTAGCAGTCACCCCTAACCGTCAATCTGTTCCCTCCCCCTTCGAACTGCGCTAAATTCAGTCAATTGGGACATTGCTAGGCGTCGGTTGCTCGATTTCCACATCGAAGGGATCGCAGGCATGAATTCCTCCCACCACCGCACTCGGGTGCGGCTAGCTGCTCTGTCGATCGCCTTGACCGTTGCCATTGCAACCGCTGCGTGCAGTTCCGACGAGGACTCGGCAACAAACACGAGCAGCGCATCTCCCAGCACCGCGAGCAGTCAGGAATCCAACGAGATCGCGGACCTCGTCCGCCGTCAAGTGGCCGACTTGGGCCTCAGTGCCGCCGTGTTCGGAGTGTGGCGGGGCGACGACGAGATTGCTCTCGGTGCCGTCGGAGAGTCCCCTATCGGAGTTCCGGCGACAACCGACATGCAGTTGCGCGTCGGTCAGCCGATGGAACCGATGCTCTCGACAGTCCTGCTACAACTCGACGAAGAGGGAACGCTTCCCCTCGATCAACCGATCGCGAAGTGGGAACCGAACTTTCCACGCGCAGACACCATCACTCCACGAATGCTGGCCAACAGCACGTCGGGCATCTCCGACTACGTGACCGATCCACAGTTCCTCAAACTCTTCACGGACAACCCGATGAAGGGCTGGACTTCTCAGGAGATCCTGAATCTTGCCAATTCCCGCCCACCGCTGTTCGAACCCGGCACCGGTTGGGCGTACGCGCACAGCGATCTGACGCTGCTCGGCGACGTCATGGAGAAAGCGACTGGAAAACCGCTGGGCGACCTACTTCAGCAGCGCGTCTTCGATCCGCTCGGGATGGATCACAGCAGCGTTGTGCTCACGTCGCAGATGGACGAGCCGATCCTGCACGGCTACACCAATGAACGCGGAGTATTCGAAGACTCCACTTTCTGGAATCCGACGGCTTTCCTGCACAGCGGAAACATGAACGCGCCTGTCGCCGACGTCGGAAAGTGGGTGCGCGCGCTCGGAACGGGAGAGTTGCTCTCCGACAAGGCTTTCGAGCAGCAGATGGCGCCGACGACTGCGGGCTTGGGAAGTATGACGGCGGACAAGTTCTTTTCCTTCGGGACCGGGCACCTCGACGGTTGGCTGGTGATGAACCCGTCGTACGGCGGCTACAACGGGCTTGCGCTCTATTACCCCGACTCGAAGACGACGATCGTCGTCTACGCCACGCTCGGGCCGACAACCAACGCGGACCTCAACAACGCCGTGCCGATGGGCAAGGCCATCGGAACCCTCCTCGAACCGGATCACCCACCGCAGGTCCCGACGCCGTGACGCGCCACACACGCTGGTAGCAAACAGCGTCGGTCGGCAACTTCCTGTTTACGCGCGGATTACCTCCAGGACTTATCGCCCCATCACCATTCTCTTCAGTACCGAACGAAACGCGTCGGACCGCGGGTTGTCTCGCCAGTGAACGAGAACGTAGATAGATGGGGACAGGCCCGATGAGGAAATACGCGATGTCAGTGGCATGCACGGTTGCAGTCACAGCGGGGGTGACTCTTGTGATGTCGGTGCCTGCCGGAGCGGACCCGAATGACAGTGGGTCGTGCCCTGCCGGTGCGGTATTCGCGGTCGGCGGAACGTGGGATCCGACGGGACAAACGACGCAACCCGTCACCGACCGCTACGTGGCCCAGGGTTACGCCTCCAAGCCGGTGACCTACCCCGCCAGCTTCTGGCCGCTCGGCGATCAGACGTACGACCAGAGCGTTGCCGCCGGCGCCCAGACGCTTCGCACTGAAGTCAACGCTTTCCACGCTCAGTGCCCGGGCAGCGAGATCGTCGTCACCGGATACTCACAGGGAGCGCGTATTGCCGGCGACGTTCTCGGTGACATCGCACGCGACGGATCCATTCCGCAGTCGCAAGTCGAAGGCGTCCTCTACGCCGACCCTCGCAACTCGGCCGGGGGCATCGAAACCGTAGTACCCAATGTCGTTCCGGGAGCGACGATGTCCGGAGCACGGGGCGGATTCGGAGACATCGCAGTGCAGGAAGTCTGCATCGAGGGTGACGGCATCTGCAACATGCCCAAGCCGCGTGATGCGCCCGAGGTGTTCGTGGATTCGGTCTTCGGCTACTTCACGAAGCACAACACCTATACGCCGATGATGTCCGAGCCCGCTCCGCCTGCTCCCCCGGCATTGCCGCAGACGCCGTCGGTGCCACTGCAACCCGCTGACGTTGCCACTGCGATCGTGACGCGGGTCGTCGAGAACATCACTCCGTATCTGAGCGCTGCACTCGCCACCGTACTAACGAAGTAGCCGGACGGCTGGCTAGGGCACCATCGCTTCATCTCCACCACCTCCGCAGGAACCACCCGGCTGGAACGCCCTCTACACGCCGACGATGCAGACGTCGAGAAGTTGAGTGCATCCTGCCGCAGGTCGGGATGCACTACTCCGCGTTACGTCTATTGCTCTACAAAACTATTCAAGATCGTGACGCGCAGTCGCTCTCCACCGGCATGGCGCCGCAGGCGGCCGAAGTCGCATCAGTCCGCTTCCTGGCGGCGAGTCGGCAGGTGGCGGAACGTCACGATCGGGAGGAGCGCCGCTAACCCGAGCACCGAGAGGCTCGCCCGCAGCGCAATCAGCCTGGATTCGACGTTGATCTCCACCGCCTGATCGAGTTGCGCCGAGGTCAGTTCCAGCCCAGTGAGACTGGCGCGGAGGTCATCGTTGGCGACGAAACTGACCGAACTGGCCGTTACCTCGATACTGCCGTTGGACAGTAGATCTGGGCTGTTCGTGATACGGACCGAGGCAGACTGCGCGAGCACGGACATCAGGACCGCCCCGGCAACGGCGGTGCCGGTGCACAGGCCGAGAAAGTTCGCCATTCCTCGAGCGCTGCCGATCTCACCCGCGATAGCAGGAGGGTTAGTCTCCATGAGAAGCGCACTGCCCGCACTCAATCCGACTCCGATGCCGAGACCCAAGCACACTTCGCTGATCAATGTCCATGCACCGGACCATTGGTTCGAGATGGTCAGTGCCAACAGAATCGCCGACGCGGCGGCCAGTACATGCGCCCCTGTCAGGAGCCATCGGCACGCAAGCAGTCGCATCAGTGCAGGTGTTGCAGCCGCGGAGACGAGTGCGGCCAAAGAGATAGGTATCAGTATCATTGCCGTGCCCAGAGGGCTCTTGCCCAATACCATCTGGGTGTACAGCGGTAGCAGGTAGCTCACACCGGCCATCAACAGGTTTATCGCAACCAACCCACTCAAACACGCTCGGTTGAGACCAGACTCGAACACCGAAGGTTCGAGTAGCGGTGTTCTTTCTCCCCGGAGCAACAAGTGCTGGCGGGCGGCGAACGTGTGCAGGACGAGGCCGCCGATCACCAGCAATGCGAGCACAGGCGAGAGTCCGAGCACACTCACCGGTGCGGACTCGGCGGCGAGAACGAGCCCCCATGATCCGATCTGATTGATGGCGGCGACCAACAACAGCACCCCGACGGCAGACAGCGCGATACTCGTCTTGTCGACGGACCCACGGAATGGAATCCGGATAAGGGCCACACGTGATGCGATGACGATTGTTCCTGCCGTGATGGCGAGCAAGAGCGCGAAGGGCGCCCTCCATCCCCAGGCTTGGACGAGCAGACCACCAACCAACAAAGCAAACGCGGCACCGATACCGGTCGTACCCGCCAGGACCGATACCGCAACGGTTCGTTGTGGACCGGAATACGCCTGCCCCAGAATCGCCAACGCGTTGGGCACGAGAAGCGCGCCCCCGAGTCCAGCGATCGCCTCGCCGGCAATCAGCATTGAAATATTCTGTGCCAGAAAGCAACACAGCATACCGAACGCATAGATGCCCAGCCCGAGCAGCTGAGCATTCTTGGCACCGAGCACGCCGCTGATCTTGCCGCCCGTGATCGTGAAGGCTGCGACGAATACCCCGTAAGCGACGATCGCCAATTGCACGTTCGAGATGGTGGTGTCCAGGCCGTCGACGATGCCGCTGATCGCCATCGGCAGCGCCGTCACGTTGAACACAGATACCAACCCTGTGAAACACACTAGTACCAGCGGTAGCCAACTCACCCTCGGGTGGGCGTCACTCGTAAGCGCTTTTGTAACGGGAGAGGAAGGCAACGGGTCCGCGGTATCCATGATGCGCCCCTAGGAGGATCTGAGTTGTCTCGACGGTGGCATATCGGTCACGAGCAGCGACGCCGAGGGCGGCCACCTGACTGGGTGGCCCCCCTCCCTGCGAACTGCTGGCTTCGATCAGGTCGGCAGGGTCAGGAATTTCATCGCGGCTGTCTTCTCGAATCGGCGAGAGACGTTGCCGGCAAGCCCTCCTTCGAGGGATGTATCGCCCATCAGATCGAGTTTGCCCGCAGGCGCACCTTCATTGAAGTTCAACTTGTCCAGATCCACCCAGACGACATTAGGTCGCGTGGTCGAGTCGAAGACGTACCGCTTGTTGGTCAAGTCTGCCACCGTCTGCCAGATCGTCTGCGATGCATAGGGTTTGTCCGGGTCGGGGATGCGGAAAGGTTGCGCCGCATTGCGGATCACACTGAACATTCCCGCGACAGCCTCGACTTCACTCTTAGGTTGAGGCAGTCGGCCTACGTAGTATGCGGCGCGGGCGAACCGGTCGGCTGCGAGTGTGGTGCCGGGCAGAGGATTGGCGCCCCCGAAGCCGTCGACCTCTTTGAGAAGTTCGATCTGCTTGTCGTAGGCCGGGGAATTGGTCATCACTAGGTGTTCGCGGCTGTGCCAGACGGTGGCCTTGCCATCCAGGTATTCGATGATCGCCGAATCACCGGTCGCATCGTCCAACGCGAGATGAACTGCAGGCACTTCGCCGGTCGCCGGATCGCCCAGTGGGACAACCTGAACGTCGACGTCGCGGATCCACGCGGCGGCATCGGCAACGGTGGAGAAGTTGTCCAGGAAGTACTGCAGCCAGACCGCCATGCTCAGAGCCGGTCTCGACGTGTCGTGAGTACCGTAATCCGATTCCGCTAGCCACAGAACATGACCTGCTAATCCCGCTTCGTTCATACCGTCGACCGACATCATGTCGAAAGCGCCGGCCACGACACTGCCGTATTCGGCAGTCCAACTCAGAGAACCGCCTACGCCGTCGTCGCGTTTGATCCCACGCGGAAGCGACCACAGGTTCGTACCGGTGTCCCGATGGTAATCCATATTTCGTCCGACAAGAACAGATCCGGCCGCATCAGGCCACATCACCCTGGTACACATTGATTTTGCCTTCCGTAGTTCTTCGAGAACTTCATAGTTGCCCGAGGTCCAGACCGAGATTCAGCTCCGAGACGCCCCTTCGACCACAGCCGAACGGGCACTTTCTCTCAGAAGCCCTCATTGACAAAGACATTCAGAAACCAGCGTCATTCTCGGGGGAGAATGTGGTATTCGTGCAGCAGCTGTCCGATCTCGTTCTCGTCGAGCTTCTTGTCCAGTCTGCGGCGAAGTAGCTTCGGCAACGGCACGCTCTCCTCCTTCTTGTCATTGAGGAAGTAGGTTGCTTGGAGAAGTTTGCGGATGTCGTAGGTGGAGCCGAAAACTTCCGGCACTCCGCGTTCGATCCCGAGCAGGCTGTACGCGGCCTCCATCCCGGTGCGGACCGAGTACTCCGTCGTGAAGATGCAGTCGCGTGTTGTTTCCGCGAACTGGCCGAGGAAGGCGAAGTTGACGGCACCATCCGGTACAACCGCAGGCCGGTCACCGGCCTGACGGGGCATGAAAAAGGAAGTGACATAGGGCATCATCACTGGAACGGTCTTCGCCGCATTGGCCGCGAGTTCCGGGATGTCCTCGACTGGAACGCCCATGTGATAGAGCCACTCTTGGGTGATTTCCTCGCCGGTGCATTCCTGCATCGGCTTGTCGACGTAGTCACCGGGGACGTCGACGAATAGTGAGTAGACCCAGACGACGATCTGATCCTTGGGTTGTTGTTTGAAGTGCGGTTGCCGGTTTACGGTCCAGCTCATCAACCACTTCGAATCTCGTGCTGTCACGATGCCGCCGGTGACTACTCGTCCACTGAATGGGTCACGCTTGCATATCTTTTCGATGTATTCTGGGATTCGGGCATCCAACGTGGTCACTGTCGCTGATTCCCACTTGGTTTCTGCGACGTGCCCACCGAAGACGTCTGGTCGTCCGAATGCGGGGTCTTTTGTTGCTATACGACGCCACAAATCCCACGCTGGAGCGGGGCCCTCGTCGAGTTTCGCCGGCGTGTGATGGTCTCCGTTGTTCGAGTTCTCGGTGAGCGAGCCGATGGTAGTCAACACCAGGTCGCCGTCATCGAGGTCGACCCCACCCAAAACACCCTCGGATTTCCAGTGAATGCGTTTGGCCCGCTTGACTTCACCCGTGATATCGAAGTCAATGTCGGTGACTTCGGTATCGAACCGAAAATTCACTCCCTGATCGAGCAGCCACGTGTACAGCGGCAGCACGAGAGACTCGTACTGGTTGTATTTGGTGAACTTGAGGGTACTCAGGTCCGGCAGGCCTTTGATGTGATGGATGAATCGATGCAGGTACAGCTTGATTTCGAGAGCACTGTGCCATTCCTCGAACGCGAACATTGTGCGCCAGTACAGCCAGAAATTGCTTGCGAGGAATTCCTTGCCGAACACCTCGTTGATGCGCTTGTTCTCGAGTTCGCTACGCGGAGTGAGAAAGACCTTCATGATGTCCTTCTGCGCCTTCGAGTTCAGATTGAACTTGAAGTCTGTGTGCGCGTCCTCACCCTGACGTTCGGTGACGCGCTGCAGCGAATAGTTCGGGTCGTCTTTGTTGAGCCAGTAGAATTCGTCGAGCACGCTGGCGTCTTCGACCTCGATCGAGGGGACAGAGCGGAACAGGTCCCAGAGACATTCGAAGTGATCTTCCATCTCGCGGCCACCGCGAATGACGAAGCCCTTCTCCGGTTCCTTGATTCCGTCGAGTGCACCGCCGGGCAATTTCAACCGCTCCAGGACGGTGATGTTGTTTCCTGCCATCTGGCCGTCGCGGATCATGAATGCCGCACCGGCAAGCGATGCAAGCCCCGAACCGACGAACCATGCAGTCTTGCCGTCCACCCCGTCAGGCTTGCGTGGCCGCGCGAACGCTTCGTAGTTTCCACTGCTGTAATACATTGTTCCCCATCTCATTTAGAGGTTTGGCGACAGGACCCTTCACGGAATGGATGCCGAGTTTTCTCTTGGTGATGTAGTTTTCCTTCGGCCACGCCGAAAGTATTTGCATTACAGCGACACCGGGAGCCAAGATGTTGTAGGGAATACAGCGGCCGCCTCGACGACAGGAGAACGTCGCGACAGCGACAGCGAGATCTGCTGTAAACTAGAATCTTTCGGATACGACGGCGACCGAGCTGTCAGCCGCTCGGAGACGTCGCGTTTGGACGTCTCCGATGACTCGAAATCCCGTCTACATGCGGCGAATGGCGTCTCGCTGATGCCGTACGCCGTGACGTCGAACCCCTTGAAGGCCGTCTCGAACGCGATCGGTGATCCCCGAACGCATGTACCGAGGACTTTGGTTTTCCGGATTGCGATCATTATTTCGTCCTCGAGGTTCAGTCGGCAGTTTTCGCACGGCGGTTGGTCAGCAAGCCGGCGATCCATCCGAGGACGAGTATCACGACGAGGGTGAGCCAGAGTGGGGACTGCACTGAGACCCAAAACAGTTGGATCGTGGTCGCGGCCCGGTTCTGGAGGATAAAGGTCACCGCCTGCACCACCAACAGCAAAGGTGAGGGTGTTACGTGATGCGAGTACTGATCGGGCGGATGCCTGCCGGGTTTCCGAACTCATGGGAGGTACCCCATTCTATGTCGAGTGATATCGATCGAATGCTTTTTCGAAGGAGATACCGGACTCTCCCGTACCGATCCAGTTCTGTTCACGTCTGGCGGCGAGGATCTGAGATTTTGTGTCTCGGCGTGCCGAGGTTTCCTACCCGCGATCCCGGTAATGGCTGAAATCTGGAGCGGAACCAACTGGGATTACGTGGCTAATCGAAACATAACACGAGTGGCGCCGAAATGTCGGCTTTAGATTGCGTAAGCAATTCGCCTTCACACACTGTCTCTCTGGCATTTCGCTTGAACCTGAGGCTTTCTATTCAGTCCAGATGCGTTACTGTGCGTGCGGAACCTGCCTAGAGTAGACACCGGCATCTGCCTCGTCACCGGATATGGACTCGACGTTCTCATCGCCTGAGCCATACGGAAGGTCGGGAGATCCGTGCGCTGGTCAGCGATGGAAAGCGGATCGACTGGTAGTTGCCGGCGGCTACCGCGCTCATCGTTGCCCTGCTCCTGACTCTCGGATCGTGGTGTCAATGAGGTGCAGTTCGCGCGCTGTTGAAGCGGCGTACGACCGGTGAAATCGACTCCCGGCGAACGCTTGCCCGAAATAGATTCCTGACGCATCGACAGCATGTTCGAAACACGGACTCCCCAGAGCGGCGAATGACCGCTTGTCACCTCGTCAAATACGATAAAGCAAGTGAAAATAGCAATTTAGTATCCGATCGTTGACCCTTTCATCAGAGGATAATCTCGCCGGGAAACTATCATCGAACGGTTCGGCTCTTGTCCTGAAATACGGGTCTGCTTCCCTCTCGAAAACGAACTGTTCACGACGGCTACGCGCGCTTCACAGAAGGATGGAAGCAAAACATCGATCCCAGAGTGAACACATCCCATACCGTTGCCGAACTTTTACGAAACCATCCCGCAATAGTTTGAGAACTTGATCGAGTGGGCGTAGCAGCGCAGGTCGGCGATCTCCCCCACCTCAGCGAATTCCTCGATATTGCGGGCGCGACGTGGCGCGTTCAGACTGCTTCGGCCATAGAAGTAGCCGGACGGCTGCTCCTTCCGAGGAATACTGCGGATGCCAGCAGGAAGAATATTGCGCCGACAAAGGTTCCGATATTGGCCATGTTCGGGTCCAACGTGTTCCCGTCTCGCAAGACGAACGATCCGATCGCGGAGACTCCGAATGCGATGGATCCCAAGGTATTCAGCCACACGCTTTGCCATTCCTTCGATTGCGGTGCCCAGTAAGCGCCTTCCCTCAGCAGGATGAGGACAGCCAGTCCGCTCGAGACGAGGAAGGCTATCGAGCCCTCCGCGTTCGGATTCCAGACCAAGTGCATCTCGCCTCGTAGCGTAAGCGCGTGCAGCGCAGCCCCGGTGCTGACGTTGAACAAGATCGTCCCGAGTAACTGCACGGCAGCAGACAGCCAGACGGCCCGGATCGCGGGACGCCCCGAGTCGGTTGTGGTTGCTGGCCCGGCCAGCACCAACTGAACGAAAGCCGCGCAGGTAAAGAACCAGGAGCCCGCGAAGAAGAAGCTGTTGGCGAGTGCGGCACCGAAGAAGACCGACAGGAAGGGTGCCGACCCGAGCGCGAAGAGTGCGGATCCGATCACGAATCCCCACGACTGCATTCGAATGGTCGGGTGAATCAGCATGCGCTGCAGTGTACTTGGACTCGATATGAAAAGTCCTCCATTCGGGACCTTGGTCATCAGGCACTGATTTCGATCCGCCCGCCGCGGGTACGCGGAAACAAACTAAAACCATCTGCTTGTTTTTTACTTTACCGAAGCATGACTCCACTTTGGGTGCTAATGTCCGATTTATGACAGCCACTCCTCCAGCTGGAAATCGTTTGCTGTTTCGCAATGTCCGTGTTTTCGACGGCACCTCCTCGACCCTTGTTGCCGGGGACGTTCTGATCGACGGCACCACGATCGCCGCGGTGTCGGAGTCGCCTGTCGGGGATGATCCGAGCCGCGAGACCACTGTCGTGGACGGCGGTAATCGAGTACTCATGCCCGGCATGAGCGATGCCCACGTTCACCTGGTCGGTAACGCGAATTCATACGTCGACATGGTGACCGGCAGTGAAGCGCACATCGCACTCAACGGCCTCGCTGAAGCAAAGAACATGCTGCACCGCGGGTTCACCACGGTCCGGGACATGGCGGGTGACACAAGCAGCATCAAGTCCGTGATCGATCGAGGCCTGTTCGAGGGGCCGCGCATCTACCCTTCCCAGGCTGCCATCTCCCAAACCAGCGGACACGGCGACTTCGGGTTTGTCTACGAATGCCCGACCGCGTTGGGAGGCAAGCAGTCTCGCGCCGAAGAAATTGGTTTCATGCGCGTCGCAGATGGCCCTGACCGGGTACTGGCAGCTGTTCGCGAACAGCTGAAGAAGGGCGCATCTCAGATCAAGATGATGGTCGGCGGCGGCGCTGCGTCGATGTACGACCCGCTCTACACGGTCCAGTTCACCGATCCCGAGCTTCGTGCAGCAGTGCACGCGGCCACCGACTACGGCACCTACGTCGCCACCCACGTTTACAACGTCACCGGCATTCGCCGCGCCATCGAAGCTGGCGTGAAATCAATCGAGCACGGTCATCTCGCTGACGAGGCGACGATCGCTCTGATGGCTGAGAAGGACATCTGGCTTTCGATGCAGCCCTTCGCGCTGGGCGATCACCACTATCCGGATCCGGGCCGCGCAGAAAAGGATCGCGAAATCTGCACCGGCACTGACGATGTGTACAGCTGGGCACGCAAGCACGGTGTCAAAACAGCGTGGGGTACGGATCTTTTGCTCGAGCCGCAGCTTGCGCCGCGGCAGAGTGAAATGGCGGCGCGACTCGGTGATCACTACAGCAATGCCGAAGCACTTCGGATGCTCACGTCGGGAAATGCCGAACTCTTCCGTCTTGCCGGCGAACGCGATCCGTACCGGCAAGCACCACTCGGAATGATCGCCAAGGATGCGTGGGCAGATGTTCTTCTCGTCGACGGCAATCCACTCGAGGATCTGAGCCTGCTCGCCGATCCGGCCAAACATCTCTCCGTCATTGTCAAAAATGGTCAGGTCGTCAAAAACATACTGTGACAACGTCTTCATCGCGTTGATCCGTCTGACGTGCAGCCAATTCAAGCTGAACACCTGAGCGGGTCGATGTGTCCTCGTGCTCCACCGAGTCGGGAGTCCAAGTTGGTTGAAACACGTTTCGAGCGTTGGGAATTACCTGAGGATCGAGTCGAAGGGTCGTTGGTGTCCGCCCGCGGTATCGAACTCCACGGGCCGTGGGGGCATGTGTTCGGTCCACTCGACATCGACATCGAGGCTGGCGGTGTGACCGTCCTGGCCGCGCAATCGGGTGCCGCGCGCACAGCCCTGCTGATGGCACTATGCGGACGGATGCGATTGTCGTCCGGGTCATTGACTGTGCTGGGCTACGAGAAACCCTCGAGAATTCTGGCTGTCTCGGCGATCGCATGTCTGAACGAACTCGACGAAGTTCGCCCATCGGTGACGGTGCGGGACATGGTGACCGAACAGTTGCGATGGAATTCACCGTGGTACAAGTTCGTGCCCCGGGTGAGCGAAGATCAAGTAGCAGATATGTGTGCGTACACATTTGGCGGCGTAGACCTCCCCCCGCTCAATGCCTTCGTCGACGATCTCCCGGAGATCCAACAACTGTTGCTGCGGATCGCCGTCGCGAACACCAAAAGACCACCGCTACTGGTGGTGGGTCGAGTCGACAAGATCGCCGACGACGACGAGCGGACAATGTTGTTACGCCGACTGGTCGCATTGGGAGAGCACCAGTCGGTGATCACCGCCGATGTCAACGACCTTCCGCCGGACAGCGGCGTCCATGCCGTGGTGAACATGCACGGCCTGCTGGGCGCCGGTGACATCGGCGTCATGACCGAAGGACGGTGAGCGATGCTCGCAGGTATATCTCTGGGCAGTGATATCAAACGCTACTCCCGCGGCACCCTGCCACGAATCGCGATCGTCACCATCATCTTGTTGCCGTTGCTCTACGGCGCCATGTACTTGTGGGCTTTCTGGAACCCGTTCGGCGAGGTGAACAAGATCCCCGCAGCGATTGTCAATAACGACTCGGGGCGAACATCGACAGGCCAACAAGTCGATGCCGGCGATCAGGTCGTCAAGTCGCTCATCGCCTCCGGGCAACTTGATTTGGCGGAGGTCTCGGATCAAGAAGCCCAAGCCGGACTCTCGAGCGGCAAGTACTATTTCACCATCACCTTGCCGGAGAACTTCAGCGACGCTGTCGAGTCACCCAACGGTGACAACCCCGAGAAGGCCGATCTCACCTTCACCTTCAACGACGCCAATAATTATCTAGCCACCATCATCGGGCAGGACGCGTCCGAACAGGTCATCAATCAGGTCAACTCGACCATCGGCGCCCAAGGCGTCGGCCAAGTCCTGACGGGCCTACAGACCGCCGGTTCGGGCCTGGGCCAGGCTGCCGACGGAGCGAAGACCCTCGCGGCCGGGATCGACACCGCCAAAGGTGGGGCCGATCAACTGAGCTCCGGTGCAGGCGAACTCGCCACCAACATGGTCACCGCACGCGATGGTTCCGCGCAGCTCGCAGCCGGCGCCGGGCAACTCGCCACAGCCATCGACGGCGTCGCCGACCCACTGCTCAACGCCCTCGACTCCACTGCCGTCTCCGACGTCGGTGCGCAAGCTGCGCAACTGCGGCAATCCCTCACCACCCTCGGGGATCGCCTCCCCAAGCCGCCACAGGTTACCGTCTCCCCGGCAATCCAGCGGGTGCTCGACCTTCTCGGACCCAGCACCGATCCGCTCGCACAACAGGCCGTTGCAGCTCTCACACCTCTCGTG
This sequence comes from Rhodococcus sp. MurmanLake-1, assembly GCF_056945715.1. Lineage (NCBI taxonomy): Bacteria > Bacillati > Actinomycetota > Actinomycetes > Mycobacteriales > Nocardiaceae > Rhodococcus > Rhodococcus sp. MurmanLake-1. The sequence continues at coordinate 455,466 of NZ_JBWZNF010000003.1, forward strand.
GCAGCACAACCCCAAAGTGACACTGCCGCACTACAAGCGGAGATAGCGCGCCTCAGCGGTGATGCGCGCGCGCTCGAATACCAGTTGACGGATCCATCCAGTCCCCTGCAATCCGGACTCGCGCTGCTGCAAAACGGCGGGCTCGCCTCCGACGTCCGGCAACTACGCGACGGCGCCGACCAGCTCAGTTCCGGAGCCACGACTTTGAACTCCGGACTGATCCAGTTGACCGACGGCAGCACCCAGCTCGCGAGCGGAGCCGATCAGTTAGCTTCGGGGATGGTCGAGCTGCAATCAGGCTCAAGCGAACTGGCAGACGCACTCGCACAGGGCGCTGGGCAAGTACCCAGCTGGACCGACGCGCAACGCAACGCTACCGCGGACACCCTGTCCACCCCAGTCGCACTCAAGCAGGACTACACCAACGAGGCACCCACATTCGGTACCGGATTCGCGCCGTTCTTCCTCTCCTTGGCCCTGTTCGTCGGCTGCATCATCACCTGGATGCTGCTGACCCCGCTACAATCCCGCGCAACTGTCAGTAACCTCGGCCTCTATCGCACAGTTCTGGCTTCCTACTGGCCGGCACTGCTCATCGGCATCCTCCAAGTGATCACGATGTACGCCGTGGTCCACATCGGGGTCGGCCTGGACGTCAAACACGTTCCCGGAACTATCCTGTTCCTGATGCTGGTCTCGGCGACGTATTTGGCGATGATCCAGATGTTCAATGCTCTCTTCGGCGTCGCAGTCGGCCGAGTGGTGACATTGGCCTTCCTGATGCTGCAACTGGTCTCCGCCGGCGGCATCTACCCAGTGCCCACGACAGCGACGCCCTTCCAATACATTCATCCGTTCGACCCGATGACATACACCGTCAATGGCCTCCGGCAACTCATCACCGCCGAACACGTCGACTCTCGACTCTGGACAGCAATCGCCGTCCTGACCGGCATTCTGCTCGTCTCGATGACTATCAGCGCACTCTCCGTGCGCCGCAACCGGCGTTACACCATGGAACGCCTGTACCCGTCCATCGAGGTGTAAAGCACTGCACAGCAACATCTTCACAGTCGACCACATTTGAATCACCGTCCAAGTCGTACCCCGCACGCTCGCATACTGGAGGAGAAAAAAATGTCAGACAGCTTCGCAGCTCCCACCGAAACCCTCGCACCGGCGTACACAGGACGGCTCGGCACCGATCCGATTCCAGCTCTGAAAATGCCCAAGGCCGAGTCGGATCCCGAAGCGGCGTACCGATTCATCCACGACGAACTGATGCTCGACGGCAGTTCCCGACTGAACCTGGCAACCTTCGTCACCACCTGGATGGATCCTCAGGCAGACAAGCTGATGGCCGAGACATTCGACAAGAACATGATCGACAAAGACGAGTATCCCGCGACAGCGGAGATCGAAACTCGTTGCGTCAACATGGTTGCCGACCTCTTCCACGCAGAAGGGCTGACCTCCGACCCTGCGTCCGCAACGGGGGTCTCAACGGTAGGGTCCTCCGAAGCTGTGATGCTCGGCGGCCTCGCACTCAAATGGCGCTGGCGCCAGCGCCGCGAACAAGAAGGTAAAGACACCACGAAGCCCAATCTCATCCTCGGCAGCAACGTCCAGGTCGTCTGGGAAAAGTTCTGCCGCTACTTCGACGTCGAACCAAAATACCTCCCCATGGAAAGGGGCCGCTACGTCATCACTCCCGAACAGGTCCGTGACGCCGTCGACGAGAACACCATCGGCGTGGTCGCCATCCTGGGCACTACATTCACCGGCGAGCTCGAACCCGTCGCCGAGATCGCCGAAGCCCTCGACGAGATCGCCTCAAACGGTGGTCCCGACGTCCCCCTCCACGTCGACGCTGCCAGTGGAGGTTTCGTCGTCCCGTTCCTGCACCCCGAGCTGATGTGGGACTTCAAGGTTCCGCGTGTGGTCTCGATCAACGTCAGTGGCCACAAGTACGGCATGACATATCCTGGCATCGGTTTCGTCGTCTGGCGCTCGAAAGAACACCTACCGGAAGACTTGGTGTTCCGGGTCAACTATCTCGGCGGCGACATGCCGACCTTCACCCTCAACTTCTCTCGATCTGGCAACCAGGTCGTCGGGCAGTACTACAACTTCATCCGCCTCGGCGTCGCCGGATACACCCAGATCATGGAATCGCTGCGCGACACCGCGCTTATGCTTTCCGCCGCAATCTCCAAGATCGACAACATGGCGATCATCACCGACGGCACCGCTATACCGGTCTTGTCCTTCGAAGTCGTCGACGACCCAGGCTTCACTGTCTTCGACATCTCCCACGAACTCCGGGCACGCGGATTCCAAGTGCCCGCGTACACCATGCCCGCCGACGCCGAAGATGTCGCCGTCCTGCGGATCGTGCTACGAGAAGGTTTCAGCCAAGATCTCGCGTACAAACTCGCCACCGCCCTCAACGAAGTCGTCGAGCAACTTCGTAAGAGCAACGCCGATCGACCCCAAAGGACTGCTTTCGCCCACTAACTGCTGTTGAGGGGCAGCCTCAGAACCGCTTCCCCTCAACAAGCTTCTAATTCTGGACGACCAGCTGCACCAACGAACACTTTGCAACAGGCAAAGATCGACTCCGCCTGCTAGCCCGGTCAGTGCACGCCGTTCGTACGGATCGACCGGAACCACGGTGCGTGTGCGCTCACCGCGAAGAACGCACTGCGGCAGATGTGCATGTCAAACGTACGTCTGGCAGTTTCGACTGACTGAAAGTCGACCGATTCGTACAAGTCGAGAGCAACCGCTATCAAGCACCATCGATCACATGCTCACCTTCATCGTCAGATACGGGTACGTCCCGTTCATGCTCTTGGGAATCAACGGAGCCGCAATCGCGCTGGCGGCATCCGGCGCGCCGAAATGGTCACTGGTGGCATTCATTCTCTTCGCAGTGGCCTGCTCTTTCGCGGCCGAACGGGCGCTTCCCTACGAATCTTCGTGGAATGCCCCGGGACCGGACAGGTTTCGCGACGCTGTCCATGCGTTTGTCAACGAATCCCTCATCTTGGTCAGCGTCGCGGTCATCCCGTTGATGGCCGCGGTGATTCCGTTCGACGGGCTGTGGCCGAGCGGTCTTCCGTTTGTCCTTCAGGTCGTCTTCGCAGTGTTGGTTGCCGATTTCGGCATCACCGTGGTGCATTTGATCAGCCACAAGGTTGGATGGTTGTGGCGTTTCCACGCGGTTCATCACAGCCTCGAACGGTTCTACGGTATGAACGGACTGATGAAGCACCCCGTGCATCAGACTTTCGAAACCGCCGGTGGCGTCCTGCCACTGATCCTCCTCGGGATGCCCGTCCCGGTTGCCTCGGCGCTCGCGGTTTGTGTCGCTGTCCAACTCCTGCTTCAGCATTCGAATGCCGATTACCGCATCGGCCCCCTGCGTCCGATACTCGCCCTCAACGCCGGCCACCGATTCCATCACCTGAAGTGGGCGGGAATCGGTGACGTCAATTTCGGTTTGTTCACTCTGATCTGGGATCACCTTTTCCGCACTTATTCTTTCGATCCGGAAAAGCGCTTCAGCAGTGACGATCTCGGAATGGCGGCCAAACCCGACTACCCGGACGACTACCTCGGCCAGTTGGCCGAACCGTTCCGGAAACAGAACTGACGGACGATCGGTGGAGATTCAGCCCGCGAGTACCCGTCGCATGACGGGCTTGGCTGCAAACGCACTGGCCAACACCAACGCGATCCCCACAGCCAGGGTGACGCCCAACTGAACCAGCGCCATCGGAGTGGTCAATACGGCTGCCCCTGCCAGCGGGAAGAGGAACAGCAGTGCAGCGCCGGCGCCGGCCAGTGCCATCACCACGACGGGAGTGCGAACGTGCCTCATGCGGGCGCTGTCCATCACCTCGACAGGTGTGCCGGCCAAAGTCAGACTCCGATACAGCTCACGGTTGTCGAGGATCCCGGATACCTGGGTGAGCGCAGACGAGATGGCCGCCAACGTGAATGTTGCTCCGAGAGTGAACAACACCCCGGTTCTCATGTCCGCGAACAGGAACTCCTGCCCTGGCTGCAAATCCTGCCCTTCCCCGTTGCCTATCGCGGCGAGGAGAGATGTGCCTGCGGCAACAAAGCTGGCCATCGTCACACCGCTGACCGTGCGCCACACAGCCTTCGGATTGTCCAGGACCCGACGCGCCGCAATCAGCGAAGCACCGTCTTTGGCGCATTTGAGCATGATCCGTCCAAGCAGCGAAATGACGAACGGACCGACCAACGCAACAACGCCGAAGCAGAGACCAAGGCCCACCAGGATTGCCGCGATGCTTGCCGCGGAGCCCCCGAATGCACTCCATCCCACAAGAACCCCCACCCCAGCCACAGCGAAGATCATCTTCGGTGCGGCGCTAGGATTGCCCGCCGTGACGCCCAACGGGCTCACGAACACCTGGCGCATCCCGAGCATCGACGTCAAAGCAGCCAGGATGGTCATTCCGAATACGATGCCCACCAGCGGAAGTGCGCCTACCCAAAGCTCACTCCACTCGAATGTCCGACCTTGAAATCTCAAGAGAGCTACGAGCGGCAACGCGAGGAGGTATCCCACCACACCGATCAACGCACCGGCCAAGCCCTGGATACCCGATTCCGCAGCGCACAGCGCAACGATCTGGCGAGGGGTGGATCCGATGAGTCGCAGCGAGGCAAGTCGTTCGTCGCGACGACGGGCGCCCAAGCGGGCCGCCGCCAGACCGAGAGTGATGGCTGGAACGATCATCAACACCGAAGCAACCCCTGCGAGTGCTAGGTACGCCTCGGCTTCGGGTTCGCTCGATCTGCCCGCGAATGCACCGTAGCCGCCGAGCACCGTCAGCAACAACGTCGTCGAGGCGGCAAATGCGGACACTGGGAGCGCGAAGGTACTCAAGGCCTTTCGCCCTTCACCGCGCACCGTCATCAATGCAACGCGCGCTGTGGCCTTCATGCCGCCACCTGTGTCCCGACGAGCGAACCGGCCTGCATCATCATCGTGCGATCACACCACCGAGCGACTTCGGCATCGTGAGTGACGACGACCAACGCAGAACCGATCTGTTGAGCCGAATCACGCAACACCCTCATCACTTCCCAACTCGTCTGCGCGTCGAGGGCACCGGTCGGCTCGTCTGCGAAGAGAACGGCGGGTTTGGTTACCAACGCTCGCGCAATCGCCACACGTTGCGACTGCCCACCCGACATCTGACCCGGGCGACGATCCTGCAACCCATCCAGCCCCAACGGCGCGAAGAAGCCGTGCGCCGTCCGCTTGGCTTCTGCGACGGACAACCCGTTGAGCACCAAGGGCAAAGCGACGTTCTCGATCGCCGGAAGCTCCGGCAACAGTTGGCCCGATTGAAAAACGAAACCGTACGACTCCCGTCGGAGCCGGCTGCGGTCGTTCTCACCGAGGTTCTCGATATGCCGGCCGCTCAGCAAGATTGCTCCCGCGTCGGGCTTGACGATTCCTGACATGCAATGCAGCAGTGTCGACTTCCCCGATCCTGAAGGACCCATGATGGCCGTGGCAGTACCGGCGCGCACTTCCAGCGATACACCTCGGAGCACCGGAACGTCGCCGTACGACTTGCCCAGCGCGTGGACCGACAGGACTGCGGGTGCTTGTGCGTTGTTCATGATTCCACCTTCTCGTGAACCCTTCGCGAACACATCGGCCCAGCGCACGATCTTCGGACTGAGCTCGGTCCTACCGGAGGATGACCGGACCCCGAGCTCTGTCAGGGTCGTCACTATGATTTCCGACATGACCTGGTCCGGCGCCGTCCACATGCAGCCCGGAATTCTCATGTTCACCGGCGCAGTGGGATCCGCGCACATGCATTCGCACGCCGCTGTTCAGATCATGATCATCGACGACGGGGACGTCACGGTCACGGACGGGGACGGCCACAGTGAAGTCGTGCGGTCCGTGGTCATTCCATCCGGGGCGGTCCACGCGTTGTCAGCCTCCGAGGGTGCGTGGGGACGGGCGATCTACGTTGACTCCACCACCGGGATGGGTCTGCGCATCAGGCCACCGGAGCCGGGCCGCGGTGGTGTGGCCGACTGGTCGGACCGTGGGCAGACCGCAGTAGCGATGACGGACCGCGGCGCTGATTCGGATCTGGAATACGCAGCGAGGCTGATCGATTCACTATCCGAACGCGAAAAGGCGTCGAGCCTACGCGCTCTTCACCCGGCCCTCGAGCATGCCCTGACGCTACTTCCCGAGAGAATCTCGGGGCAGGTCACACTGACGGACATCGCCGCCCTGGTCTCCATCTCGCCCGGACGGCTGGGAAGAATCTTCAACGATCAACTGCAGATGAGCTTTTCGACCTACATCCGCTGGTTACGGTTACGACGTGCCATGGAAGTGATGAGCAGTGGCGCAACCCTGACAACCAGTGCACACGAGGCCGGTTTCACCGACAGCGCCCATCTCAACCGTATCTGCCACAGCATGTTCGGGCTCACGCCCAGCGCCGCGACCGGCGGCCTCACCTGGAATTGACGCTGCCCCTCAGCTGACGCTGTCCATCTCCGTCCTCGCGAGCAACGACAGACGACTGTAGAGGCGCGCCAATCCGGGAATGTTCCGAAGACTGCCCGCAACGTCCTCCACACCGGCAGCGGCATACACCGTCAGTCGCGCATCGACGTCGTAGAGAACATCGACGACATTTCCGAAACGGCGAAGGGCAAATTCCGAAGCTTCGGCGAGCACCGGTACTCCGAAGATCACCCAGTCGTCGAAGCGGGAGGCGAGCTCGAGATAGTCGGCAGCCGAGGTCGAGCCAGCGCACAGCACCTCGAAGTCGAACCAGACAACACCGTCTCGAATCGCCGAGCACTCCAATGTGCGTGTGCCTATCGTCAATTCGACACTTTCGCCCGAAGGCCACGTGATTCCCTGGACGACGAGGAATTCCCCTGTCGCAAAACGGTAGTCCCCGGCACCTGGCTGACCCGCCGTCCGATAGTCGACGGAGCCACCCAATTCGATCACCTCGAGAGTCCGCTCGATCAACTCGATCGACGGAACGAACTGCTCGTGAAAAAGCGGATTCGGAAGAAGATCGGTCGGCGGGACATTCGACGTGACAACAACAGTCACGCCTTTCGCGACGATTGTGTCGAGAACCCTTGCCATGAACATGGCGTCGGCGACGTCGTCGATGTGGAACTCGTCGAAACAGAGCACGCGGATTCCGTCGACGACGTGGTCCAGTGCCGCGCCCATCGACCCGAGTTCGTGCGCCCGAGAGTGCAGATCTGCAAAGAACCGATGAAAGTGAATGCGCCGCTTGCCGACTCGGATGCTCTCGTAGAACTCGTCCATGAGCATCGTCTTGCCGCGGCCGACGCTACCCCAGAGGTAGATCCCTCCGCCGACCTCACCGCCGGATATCCGGGCTCGCAGGGCATCGAGAGCTTCACGTGCCGCCAACTGCTCTTCGTCCAGTAACATGAGGCTCCTCTACATCTGTAGAGTCGAGGCTAGTGACCGAAGGCAAATCGAGTCAATGTGACCCTCACGACGCACCATCTGCAGCATGCAACTCCGGCAGCATGCAACATCGACAGCAAGGAACGACATGAAGCCCGATCGCAGAGCCCTCATTGCGGCATCCGCCGTCACGATCATCGCCGAGCAGGGCCCGCGTGCACTCACCCATCGGGCGATTGATCAGTCCCTGGAACTTCCTGCCGGTTCGACGTCGTACTATTTCCGCACTCGCGAGGCACTTCTCGAAGCAACCGCATTGCACATCGTGCACCGGTCACGTTCGACTTTCGGCGAACTCCGCGAGAGGCCCAGCGATCCTGCTGCCCTGACGGCCGAGTATCTCGACGATCTTCTCTCGCACCGCAGACACGAATTGATCGCGCGCTATGCACTACTCGTGGAATCTCCCCGAGATTCGGCATTGCACCAACTCCTCGAAGGCAGTCTGTTTTCGCCGGAGAAGGCAAGACCCGTCTTCGAAACCGCTGGTGTTGGCGACCCTGATGTCTCTGCCGCAAATTTCCTGAGCCTGCTGGAGGGCTTGATCTTCGACTATTGCCTGGGATCACGTAGCCGGGACCCTCACTCCAGCGAAACCGTTCGGCAACTTCGGATCCCGATCGACATCTACCTTCGCGGAGTGGGGGTCATCTGAAAGACTTCGGTCAGCAGAGGCTTCCGGTACAGGGTTGTCGACCAGAGAACAGCGCCGCAACAAAGGGAGTGCTGTCTGGAACCGAAGCCGGGACGGTTCCCAGATGATCAGTGGGATAGGTATGGAATGCAAAATCCACACCGTTGGCAGCGAGGTCAGCCGCGAACTTCAGTGTCAGCGGAGCCGGAACATCGATGTCCGACAACCCCTGACCAATGAAGAACGGGCGGTCGTATCCTGCGGTCGGCACAGTGAGCAGTTCACGCGCAGCCTCCGTGAATACTGGATTGTCCAGAGACTTCGTCAGCACCTGCCCGAGTGTGACGGTTCCGTACTTCGTGCGCGCCTCGGTGTAGCACATGTTGTTCTCGACGTCGTCGAGGATGGTCTTGCCGAGCGGGGTCAGATACGAGTCGATGTCGATGTCCGGCCGCGAAGCACGCAGTCCGCCAAGAACGTTCGCAATGTAGACCGTCGTACCCTTGAGCGGAAGCGCCGGGAAAGCCGGCCCACCGAGCGGTAGAAGATTTTCGATGTTCGAGGGGACACCAGTGGCGACAGCGCCGCGGTAGTCCAACTCCGGCGCGTAATCAGTGGCAAGCGAAGCGGTGAACATAGTCGCCTGCCCACCCTGCGACTGTCCCATCGCAACCCATTCGCTCGACAGGTCGTCGTCGACCGCACGAGCGGCACGCACCATGTCCACAACGCTGTGCGCAGCGGAACGACCGTCGAGATACGGGTGAACACCAGGTGTTCCGAGCCCCACGTAGTCGGTCGTCACCACCGCGTATCCCTGCTCCAGCCAGTGACCCAGATGCGTCGCGGTCCGTTCGAGTGGAACACTGCTGCTCGGCGCACACTGATCCGCGACACCCACCGTTCCGTGCGCATAGGAGATGACCGGCCAACCACCCTCGGGAGGAACTCCCTCTGGGCGATACACCACACCGGTACTCGTCATCGGCGCGTCCTTCGGGCCCGTCGACCAGTACGTCACCTTTGTTGCGCTCACGGCGCCCGGGATCACCCGATCGGGACCGAGTAACTCCCGACTCACGACAGCACCCGGAGCATCGTTCGGTTCCGCTGCGGCCGGCGCCGCAACTGTCAACGCCACCAAAGCACTCGCACTCAGCCCGACGAGCGTCCTACCCAGTCGCTTACTCACGTACTTCTCCTACGATTGCGGTGACGGTGCATATGTGGTGATCGGCCCCACATCAGCCGATCGAGTTCAGACCATAGAACAGCCTTACCAATTGGTCAACCTAGATTCCTACTCCGCATCTACCGTCGTGACACGCCTGCTCGGGTAGGGTGGCGGTGTTCGATACGTGCAGGTCCCAGCGAGATCAGGAGGCCGAAAGGCTCTCTCATGTCAGCACCTGATCTCCCGACCTTCCCTGCTTCGCAGCAGAAGTCGGTGGCCGCGATTCTCCGAGCAGCAGGTTGCGTATTCGCCGAAGACGAGGCTCGCCTACTTCTTCACACCGCACGCTCTCTCGATGAACTCGACGCGATGGTCGACCGACGAGTTGCCGGCGAACCACTCGAACCTGTCCTCGGATGGGTCGAGTTCTGCGGCTTGCGCATTCACATCGACTCTGGAGTCTTCGTCCCACGCCGGCGCACCGAGTTCCTCGCCCGGCAGGCCTGCTCACTCGTCGTCTCGGGAAGCGTCGTCGTCGACATGTGTTGTGGCTCAGGAGCTGTCGGCACCGTCCTGCAGTCGACGCTCGATGCCGTCGATTTGTACGCGGTAGATGTGGAACCAGCCGCGGTGCGGTGCGCTCGCCGAAACATCACACTGCCCGAGCGCGTACTCGAAGGCGATCTGTTCGAACCACTGCCAACGGAATTACTCGGTCGCGTGGATGTCGTCGTTGCCAATGCACCTTACGTCCCCACCGATTCGATCAGGCTGATGCCGCCCGAAGCCCGTCTTCACGAACCGCTGGTCTCGTTGGACGGCGGCACCGACGGACTGGACCTGCAGCGACGCATCATCGCGGACGCTGCGCCGTGGCTACGACCGGGTGGCTGCCTTCTCGTCGAGACGAGTACTGAGCAGGTCGAAATGACTGTTGAAACATTCACTCGGGGAGGGTTTCTCACTCGAGTGGCAACCTACAGTGAGACCGCGTCGACCGTGGTGATCGGTCAGTGTTGAAGGCGATCGGATCCTGGCGTGGACCACTCCCGAGCGCGGGCGGCAAAGCCGTCGACAAAAAGCCCGAACGCACGATCGACGCGGGCCCGGTCCCCAGTGGCCAGAAGATCCATCGACAGACCCCGCATTTGCGAGAGCAACAGAGTAGCGACAGAGGCAACATCGTCCTCGGGGCAACCCGCTTGTCGTAGACCGGCTTCCAGTGCCTCGATCCAATCGCCTACAAAACGGTCCAGGAACCGTCCGTAGCGGTCGCGGTCTCCGAGCGCGAGGGCGTAAATCTCGACCATCACTCGGAACCGCGGCAGGACCTCCGGCGTCGTACGTTCGGTCCACCACGCGGTCAGCACTGTCACCGGATCGACCCCCGGTTTCATCGGAACCGCAATCGGAATGGACTCACCACGCATGTTCTCGATGACCTCGGAGAGCAGGTTCTCCTTGCTCTCGAAATGGTTGAGCAACGACGCATGCGACACACCTACGGCCTTGGCGAGCTGCCTCACCGTCAGTTCCCCGACACCGTTGTCGATGACGTAGCGGGTCAGCGCGTCGAGCAACTCCTCACGTCGCCCGGCGTATCTCAGGCTGCGTTTGTCGATGCGTTCGGGCTCCGGCACATACCCACCCTACCGGCCGGAATCACCAGGTCAGCGGCTGACTGCCTTCTGATACCGACGAATAGCGAACGGCACGAAGACGATCAGCAAACCGAAAGTCCACAACAGCGACGCGATGACCGGATTCTGCAGTGGCCACGCATCCGGAACCGTCATCGCAGGATTGGTATTGCCGAACAGTTCACGCACCGCCTGAGTCACCGCCGACACCGGATTCCATTCGGCGATCACTTTGAGCGGGCCGGGAAGATTGGTGGTCTCGACAAAAGTGTTCGCGATGAACGACAGCGGAAAGATGACGATGAAACTCGCGTTGTTGAACACCTCCGGCGTGCGGATCCAAAGCCCGACGACAGCCATGACCCATGACAATGCGTACGCGAAGAACAGAAGCAGCGCATACCCGGCCACCGCCTCGAGGAAGCTGGAATGGATGCGCCACCCCACCAGAAGACCGGTCAACGACATGACCACCAAGCTGATGACGTTGATCAACACGTCACTCGATGTTCGGCCGGTCAGCACGGCAGACGGAGCCATGGGCAGCGATCGAAATCTGTCGATGATTCCTTTCTGAATGTCTTCGACCATCCCCAAACCAGTCCAGGTAGCACCGAATATGACCGTCTGCGTGAAGATTCCGGCGATCAGGAACTCTCGATACGACGTGCCCGGGACGGAGATCGCGCTGCCGAACACGTATGCAAACAAGAGCACGAACATGATCGGCGACAAAGTGGTGAACACCAGCAGATCCGGAACGCGTTTGATCTTGATCAAGTTTCGCCTGGCGATGGTCAAACCGTCTTCGAGCGCCATCTGCACGGTCATTTCTGATCCTCCAGTTCAGCCTGGTGCCCGGTCAGTGTGAGAAAGACATCGTCGAGAGTGGGCCGGCGCAGACCGACGTCGAACACCCGAATGCCTCGTGTCGACAGGAGATTCAGCGCTGCGACCAACGCATCGGTGCCGTCGTCGACAGGAACGGTGACGCGACGGACATTCTCTTGAACCTGAATGTCCCCCACGGCAAGCGAGCGCAATTCCTCGCGGACGATGTCGAGATGCTCGACCTCGTGCACACTCAGTTCGATGCGCTCACCCCCGACCCGAGCCTTCAGCTGATCTGCAGTACCGCGCGCGATGACCGAGCCGCGGTCGATGACGGCGATCTGGTCGGCCAACCTCTCGGCTTCCTCCATGTATTGCGTCGTGAGCAACAGTGTTGTCCCCTGCGCCACCAACCCTTCGATGACATCCCAGAGGCCGAGTCGCGCCCGAGGATCGAGGCCGGTGGTCGGCTCGTCCAGAAACAACACCTGCGGCCGAGCAACCAATGCGCCGGCCAGATCGAGTCGGCGGCGCATGCCACCGGAATAGCCCTTGACCGGCCGATCTCCAGCCTCGACGAGATCGAACTGCTCGAGCAATTCTCGTGCCCTAGCCTTACTGCTTCGGGCGCCGAGGTGATACAGCCTCCCGACCATGTCCAGATTCTCGTAGCCCGTCAGGTACTCGTCGACCGCGGCATACTGACCCGAAGCACCGATCTTGGACCGCAACGCCCGCGCATCCTCGATCACGTCCAGCCCGGCAACCTTGGCGCGTCCACCGTCCGGAATGAGCAGCGTCGTGAATATCCTTACCGCAGTGGTTTTTCCGGCGCCGTTGGGACCCAATAGAGCCATCACCGAACCCTCGCGCACTTCCAGGTCGATGCCGTCCAATGCCGTGACGTCGCCGTACTTCTTGACCAGCCCCTCGGCCACAATCGCTTCGGTCATGAGCCCTCCCGCATCGGTAATCCGTCGGTAGTCCGTTCCCCAGTGTGACCCAGGAGGCCGACACATTCCAGGATTTTTCACGCAACAGTCCGAAACGCTGCACCACAGAACAGACCACCACCCCCCGGATTGCCAGAAACATCACCTCCCAGGATCACCTAGGATCTCCCGGTCTCGGGTACCTGGTTGATTCCAGTCGAAGATAACGGTGACGACGAAGATCGGGTCAGTCCGTCGACTCACCCGATCTTCGTTGCGCCATCGGTTTCGGCTGCAATTGGTAACTCGGGCAGCGATACCGCCCCCGTCCGCTCCACCTTCACTGCCAACGTCACCGCGGCGGCCAGTGCTGATACGCCCGCTCCGATCCAGTACAAAACCGCGAACGAATGCAGGGTCGGCACAGCGCTCGCACCGATCACCACCGTTGAACTGGCCAATACCGCTGCCGCAACGGCGCTTCCGGTGGAGGTACCGACCGAACGGAGCAGGCTGTTGAATCCGTTGGCCGAGGCAGTCTGATGGATCGGTGCAGATTCGGTGATCAGAGTCGGCATGGCTGCCAGGGAAAATGCCACACCGGCCGATACCACGGCAGCGCCGATCACGATATTGACCAACGTCGGCGCCAACAGCACACGCAAGACATATCCGATTGCAATGACGATCGCACCCGACGCCAACGTAGCCTTCGCTCCCCATCGCCTCGTCACTTTCGACGACACCGGCGCCAATCCGATCATCAGGACTCCGCCCGGCATCATCGCCAGTCCGGCTTCGGCAGCCGAGAGTCCGAGACCGTCCGCCGACGCCAGGGGCAACTGAAGTTCCTGCGTTGCCGCCAACGCGCTGATGAACATGGCAAAACCGAGTAATACTGCGCAGACGTTCGAAACCAGAATCGGAGCGCGAAGGGAAGTCCGCAGATCGACCAGCGGTGCCGGCGTGTGCAGTTCCCACGGAATCCATCCACAGAGCAAGACCACGCCGGACGCGATCAGAACCAGAACCTCGGGGCTTGCCCAGCCCCATTCGGTTCCTTTCGAAACGGCCAGCAGCAGTGCAGTCATAGCGAGTGTGAGGACCGTGGCCCCCAGAAAGTCGAAGCGCCCGCGACTCTTCACCGCCGATTCCGGCACCACCAGCGGCAAGACGACTATCAGTACGACCCCGAATCCACCGGTGACCCAGAAAAGCGCGGGTAGTCCCCAGTGCGCCGAGATCACCCCAGCCATCGGCATACCGAACATGCCACCGATCCCCAACGTCGCACTCATGAGAGCTACTGCACCACTGAGCTTTTCCGGAGGAAGGACATCGCGCATGATGCTGATTCCGACGGGCAGAAGTGCCGTCGCGAACCCCTGCAACGAGCGCCCGAGGATCAGTAACCAGAAACTCTGGCTGAGCGCAGCAACCATGCAGCCGACGATCATCACGGCAAGACAGACGAGCATCATCGCGCGCTTGCCGAACATGTCGGCGAGTCTGCCGATGAGAGGGGTTGCGACGGCACCGGTCAGCAACGTCGAGGTCACCAGCCAGGAAGCGGTGGACGACGATACTCCCGATGCCGTCGCGAACGCAGGCAGGACCGGCACCACCAAGGTCTGTTGCAGCGCGACCACCACACCGCTCAGACTCAGGACGCCGACGACCCACCCGGTCCGCGCTTTCGCGCGAACAGTCTTGTCCGTCAAGCGTTCGAGCGAGCGGCTACTCCGGCGTCGACAGGAACCACGATGCCACTCATGTGGGCACTCGCGTCGGCGGCGAGGAACAGGACTACTCGCGTGATCTCGAAGGGATCCAGCCAACCGACCGGCTGCGCATGCAGAGTCGCGTACACGGGTTCGACGTCGTCTGCCGTCGGCGATTCGAGGTCAGGCCGCATCATTGCGTACATCATGTCGTTGTGAATCATCGGCGTCGAGATGTTTCCCGGTGCAATAGCATTCACGGTCACACCCGAGTTGGCCAGTTCGAGCGACACACTCTTCGTCAAACCGATGACGCCCCATTTGGAGGCGCCGTACGCCGCCATCTGGGTGCCACCTGATCGACCCATCATCGAGGAAATCGTGATGATGCGACCGTAACCACGTTCCGCCATTCCACCTGACACGGCCGCAACGGTGTTGAACACACCGGTCAGGTTCGACGAGATGACTTCGTTCCACTGTGCCGACGTCATCGACGTGATCGGAGCGGGCACGGACACACCGGCATTCGCGACGGCGATGTCGACACGGCCGAACTCGGCTTCAGCGCGGGCAACGAGCGCGTCCATTGCTTCGCGATCAGCAGTGTCCGCCTTGACGGCAATGCACCGACGACCGGTGGCTTCCACCAAACGAACGGTTTCCTTCAGATCCTCCTCGTTTGCGAGGGGGTAGGCGACGACATCACTGTTCTCGCACCGGTCGCAGATCACGATGTCCGCGCCACGCTCCGCGAATGCGACAGCGTGGGCGCGCCCCTGACCGCGCGCGGCGCCGGTGATCAGTGCAACTTTTCCTTCGAAGCTGCCTTCGAGGCTGTTCATGCCGTCTCCTAGTTCGTCGTATGCAAGCGTGCGCTGTACTGCATGCGTACTCCGAACCCGCCCGAAAGAAACAGTCGATCCCGGACAGCGGGAATCCAGCCGATCACTGGTAAACGGCGGTCTCGAATTCCAGGTATCCGTTGATGGATCCAGCGTCCGCGAACGGCAGAATCTGCGTTGCCCAGAACCCGCCGACGCCGGTCTGCCGGTCGATCCAGTAATAGAGGTTGGCAAGACCCGCCCAAGCCAGCGATCCGGCCGGCCTACCGGTGGGTGCCACCTCTTCATTTGTCATGAAGGAGTATGCCCATCCTTTGGGTACACCGGGGAAGAATTCCGCATCGTTGGACAGCGTCGGGAGAACTCCGGGCAACAACCCCACGTGCTGGCCTTCGAGCCCGTTCTGAACGGCTGCAGCTACCGCCTCCGGCGACAACACGCGACCGGATGTGCCCGCGCCGTCGTTGAGCCACATACGAATGAACTTCATGTAGTCGCCGACAGTGCCGTGCAAACCGTGACCACCCATGTGCACCTCGGGTTCGGCCGGAAGCTCGAATCCGATGAGCGGAGTGAGGCTTCCGTCGCCCTCGCGCTGATGGATCGGCGCAAGTCGATCCTTCATCGACGGGCTCATCGTGAATGCCGTATCGGCCATCTCGAGAGGTTCGAAGATGCGCTGACGCATGACATCGCCGAGTCGCTGACCTCGAATCGACTCGACGACCTGTCCGGCCCAGTCGATGTTGGTGCCGTACTCCCATTTCTCACCCGGGTCGAAGAGCAGCGGTGTCGTGAGCGCCGCTTTGCTACACGTGATCACGCTGGGCTGCCCATGTTCCTGCGAGAGCCGGTTGTACGACTCGTTGAAGAAGTCGTAGCCGAACCCTGCAGTGTGAAGGAGCAGCATGCGAGTGGTGATGTCACGCTTGGGTTCCCGAAGAACGGGGTTTCCGCCGGCGTCGAAACCGTCCAGGACCTTCAGCTCACCGATGTCGGGAACATAGGTCGCTGCAGGTGCATCGAGATCGAGCAATCCCTCCTCCACACATTGCAGGACAGCGGTACCGGTGATCGCCTTGGTGGTGGAGAAGAGCGCAAAGGTTGTATCGAGGGTCATCGGAACGCCGGAACCGAGAGTCCGCTCGCCCGCAGCACCCTCGTAGATGTTGCCTTCTCGATCCGTGATCATCGCGACCACACCCGGGACGCGATCAGCCCCCTGAGTTGCTCGCGCCAGCACGTCGTCGAGGCGCTGCTTCGAAAGGGGCTTCCGCGCAATATCTTCGATCGTCACTGCATTTCTCCATCCGACTTGCAACTTGTCTTGTCGAACAAAATGTAACGGCGATCACACACCCGGCTCTGCCTCGAAACGGCAGGAAAACTGTCTCGTTTCGGCAGAACCGGGCAGAGTCTGGAGTCAGCTCTGGGGCGCTCCGATATTCACCAGCCAGGAAATACCGAATTTGTCTGTACAGGCGCCGAATTCGTCGCCCCACATCTGCTTCTCGAGCGGAACGCTGACCGTACCTGTTCCCGACAGTTGCTCCCAGTACCCGCGCAGCACATCGCCGTCGTCGCCGCTGAGGCTGACCGTGATGTTGTCGCCGGGGTTGTACGGCATGCCGGGCGGAGTGTCAGCACCCATCAGGGTGTATCCCTGATCGGTCTCGAGCATTCCGTGCATGATCTTGTCCCCGCCTTCGCCGGGATTGCCGAATTCACCGAACGTGCTCAGCGCCAGCGTGCCACCGAAAATGCCCTTGTAGAACTCCAACGCTTCACGCGCGTTACCGTTGAAACTGATGTACGGATTGAGTCGAGTTGCCATGACGTACTCCTAGCTCGTGGGATTGCTGTCACGTTCGATTTCAATCCTTGCAGAACGCTCCGACACGAAACAACGGATCATCGCAGTTCATCGAGTGCGTAAACCGATCGTCATGACCGTTCAAACAACTGTCCTGAGAGTGGGTTCCGAGTCTCGGAAGGCAACTCTCCGAACCGTTTCCGGTAGGCGGCCGCAAACATGCCCAGATTGACGTAGCCCCAGGCGTTGGCGATCTCCGAAACGGTTCTCCCATCGGAACGCAACAGTTCGCTGCGTACCCCCTCCAGTCGACGCGCGCGCAATCGTTGCCCCGGCGTGGTGTCTCGGTACCGTCGAAATCCCGCAGTGAGCGCCCGGACACTGACGCCCACCGCAGCCGCGATCTCGGACGCCGTCGGCACCGAGCGCGCGAAGGTATCGATGTACTCCTCCGCCGATCGCACGTACGCCGGTTCGGCGGAGGCGACGTCGGCGCCGAGTTGCAACCCGGCCTGCGTCGCCCACTCGTCGAGAAGCTGAGCCGTGATGAGTTCTTGAACCCTGGCGCCCAGCCTTTCACTCGACATCGCGTCAGGCGACTCTGCAATCGCGCGAACGACGTAGTCCATCAATGCGAGCCAACTCGAGCCACGCCCGCCGATGGTGCACTTGTGCCGCCACAGACGATCGTCGGGAACCGCCCCGTACCACTGCTGGGCGTGGTCGGCGACAAGCTGATGCGGCACAGTGAGATTCAGCTGCAGATGATCCGCGTCGAATTCGACGAAATAGTCGGTCCGACTACAGTCGGCGACAAAAGTCTCCCCCACGGCAGTATTTGCCGCAGCTCCCCGGCCAAGGGCATGTCGGCCGTTGCCTCTGATCGTCGTCAGAACCAGAATGTTTCCGGCCTCAGGAGAACATTCACCGACAGAGACCGGAATGCCGTAGCAGAATCGGGTGACGTCGATCTTGCCCACCGCCGCCGAGTACATGTCCGAAGCCGGCTTCAACCGACTTCCTATCGGCGTGACCGTATACGGCATGTAGATGTTGTCGGACCATTCCTTGATGCGGTCCCAGTCCCGAGAAAAGGCCTGGTGATGCTGCATAGTGGGCCGGCCGGCCGCGTCGATGAGCAAGGCATCCTCGAACATGGTTCGAGTATCGCACCAGGGCCCGGGAAGGTCACGAAAGTGAGCCGACGCGGTCTATGGCTGTACGGCGGCAGGTCGTGTTGCAGCAAAAAGCAGCGAATCCACCGCGGTCCCTCGGATCACCATGTGAGCCCTCATCCGCCCCTCCTCCACCATTCCGATTTTGGTGAGCACCGACGCCGACGCCGAGTTCTCCGGACGACACGTTGCCTGCACGCGCTGTGCTCCAAGGCGAGCGAAGGCGAGTCCCAGGACCGCGCTCCCTGCCTCGGATGCATAACCTCGTCCTTGGGACTTCGGGTTCACGACAAAACCGAGTTCCGCCCGCCGGTGCGCGGCGGACACTTCCCACACAGCTACCGAACCGATGACCGTTCCATCAGCCTTCGACGTGATGGCCAGGGTGAACGTGCGACGTTCGACGAGCTCAGCTTCGAGTGCCGCGTCAGCCAGGAATGCCCTGGTCACCGCGGGGGTGTTCGGCCCCCAATCAACATATCTACAGACGGCAGGGTCGGACGCGTACTGATGGACGGCATCTTCATCCGCGGCAGTGAAATCTCGAAGAACAAGGCGTTCCGTAGTCAACGTGAACATCCAGCGATCCTAGAGCGAGCCCAAAAGCACCTGTTGACTCGAACGCGTGTTCGAGTATTGTTTTGGGTGGGGATCGGGGGATTCAATGAGTGTTCTGTTGTCGGACGTGGTGTCGGGTTCTGCGGTGGGGTTGCGCGGACGCCTGTGGCAGCTGTCTGCTTCTGAGTTGCGTACCGCTGCTATCGAGGCGAGTGCGGAGATTCTGCGGCTCGAAGCTGTTCGGGTGGCGGTGGTGGACGAGTTGTCGATGCGCCGGGATGATCAGGTGATTGCCAGCCGCGGGGTGGGTTGCTGGTTGGCGGCAAACACGATGCTGCAAATCCGGGACGGGAAGAAGATCGCCGCCCTCGGTGCAGCGCTACGCCCGTTTCCGGCAGTGGCGGCCCGATTCGATGACGGGGACTGCTCCTTCGATCATGCCGTGTTGATCGTGGCGTTCGGCGAGTCACCACCAAAGGGCATGCCTGACGAAGCGCTACCGAAGTGCATCGATTTGTTGTTGGCTGCTGCTTCGGGCGTGGAGGCGACGACCACGAAGGTGCGGAGTGTTATCGCGACCTTGGAGCGAGTGTTCGAGTCCGATGAGATTCCGCCCGCCGAGGATGTGGATCGGAACGAGTTGCGGATCGCGTCGACGTTGAATGGTCGGGTGGTGGTGCGCGGGGATTTCGACGCTCTCACCGGCGAAATGTTGTTGTCGGCGTTGTCGAATCTGACGATGCCCACCCCGGCACCCGATGGAACCCCGGATTCTCGGTCGGCGGCGAAGCGGACCGCGGATGGGTTCACCGAACTGATCCGCCGGTATCTGGACTGCGCGAAGACCGGTACGGATGGTGGTCAGCGTCCGCACGTGAACGTGCACATCAACGCCCGCGACCTCGCTGAGCATCGGGACTGCGCAGCCGCACCCGCTACTTCTGGTAGTGGAGTGGCTGTGTCGGATCTTGATGTCGGGCACATGCCCTGGCTGGGGCCACTGTCCGTCTCGCAGACCAGACTCCTCGGCTGCGACTGTTTCCTGTCCACCGTACTGCTCGACGACCGCGGGGCGCCGCTCGATGCGAAACCCGGGAAACGGTTGGTGTCCGCCGAACAGCGAGTGGCGTTGATCGCCCGAGACAAAGGCTGCGCGTTCCCCGGCTGCACGTGTGTACCGGCCTGGACGGATGCGCACCATATTCGGCACTGGGCGAACGGTGGCCCGACGGTGATGAGCAACCTTGTCCTGCTGTGCCGTTCACATCACCGGCTGATGCACCGCAAATCCGGGTTCGTCGGGAAGTGGATGATCCGGATCGGGGTCGACAACAAACCCTGGTTCATCCCACCACCCTCGATCGACCCGCAGCGGCGTCCGCGGCCGGCGAACACCACCTTCAAAACCTGAGGTAGTACTCCTCGGGCACAACAGAACACGGGCCAGCACCGCATCGAAGGGGACCTCGATGCGGTGCCAACAGGCCGTGACGCCTGAGGAAGCTGTGCCCACGATAATCAGCGAGTCAGCACAAGCCCCGATGTCGGAACGCCCGTTCCCGCAGTCACCAGTACACTCTCGACGGAGTCGACCTGGTTGACCGAAGTACCGCGGATCTGCCGAACTCCCTCGGCGATACCGTTCATCCCGTGGATGTATGCCTCGCCGAGCTGTCCACCATGGGTGTTGATCGGAAGCTTGCCTCCGAGTTCGATTGCGCCACCGGCGATGAAGTCTTTGGCCTCTCCCCTACCGCAGAAACCGAGTTCCTCGAGCTGCATCAGAACATAGGGCGTGAAGTGGTCGTAGAAGATCGCCGTCTGCATGTCCGACGGGCGCAGCCCACTTTGTGACCAGAGTTGATCGCCGACAAGGCCCATCTCCGGTAGGCCGGTCAAACCGTCGCGGTAATAGCTGGTCATGATGTATTGATCTGCCCCGCTGCCCTGTGCGGCGGCAGCGATAACGGCAGGGGTGTTCTTCAGATCTTTGGCTCGTTCTGGCGAGGTGACGACGATGGCGATGCCGCCGTCGGATTCCTGGCAGCAATCGAGGAGATGCAAAGGTTCAGCGATGAATCGCGAGTTCTGATGGTCCTCGAGGGTGATCGGCTTTCCGTAGAAGAACGCCTTCGGGTTGGTGGCTGCATGCTTACGGTCCGCGACGGCGATTCGACCGAAGTCCTCGCTGGACGCTCCGTATACGTGCATGTATCGCTGCGCGACCATCGCGACAAAGGATGCGGGAGTACCCAATCCGTGAGGATAGGAAAAGGCGTTGTCCGTTCCCGACGAATTGACCTGCGCCACAAGACCGGAGTTCACCTGCCCGAAACGCGCACCCGATCGCTCGTTGAATGCGCGATAAGCAACGACGACGTCTGCGACGCCAGTGGCAACCGCCATGGCCGCTTGCTGAATCGTCGCCGCAGCGGCACCGCCACCGTAGTGAATACGACTGAAGAACTTGAGGTTCGGGATACCCACCGAACGAGCTACTGCCACTTCGGTGTTGGTGTCCATGGTGAACGAGGTAAGACCGTCGACGTCGGCGGGTGTCAGACCGGCGTCGTCCAACGCGGCTTGAACAGCTTCGGCGGCCAGTCGCAGTTCACTGCGACCGGAGTCCTTCGAGAAATCCGTGGCTCCGATTCCGACGATCGCAGCCTTGCCGGACAATGCGCTCATTCAATGTCTCCGTTTTCAATGTCTCCATTCGAGCCCGACGCCGGAAATGCCAGTGTGACCTGCGCAGTGATGTGATCTCCCAGACTGTTCTTGCCGACCACCGCGAGCGAAACGAGATCCTCGTCGTAGGAGGTCACCGTGCCGGAGAGCGTCAAAGTGTCGTAGGCGTACCACGGGACCCCGAGGCGCAGCTTGATCGACGTGAGTACTGCCCGCGGTCCTGCCCAGTCGGTCACGAATCGCTGCACCAGGCCGGTGTCGGTGAGGATGTTGACAAAAATGTCTTTCGAGCCGCGTTTCTGTGCGAGATCACGGTCGTGGTGAACATCTTGAAAGTCGCGGGTAGCGAGCGCTGCCGAGACCACAAACGTCGGGTCGCCGTAAATCGAGAGCTGCGGAAGAACCTCTCCCACAGTGATATCCGTCGTCAAAGTCATCGTCACTCCTTCCCCGCTGAAACCGCAGGAACCGCCGAAACCGCAGAAGCCCCAACCGGCTGCCAGGCGTACAAAGTCCAGGGAGTTCCCCCGGTCTCGTCGTCTCCGGGGAAGTCGAGGTAGATCGCCTCCACCTCCATTCCGATCGACACACTCGAGGGATCGACGCCGCGCAATTCGCCGAGCATCCGCACACCCTCAGGCAGTTCGACCAGGGCAACGACGAACGGCAACGACCGACCAGGAACCTTGGGCGCGTGGTGAACGACGAAACTGAAGACCGTTCCCCGCCCTGACGCGACCACGTAGTCGGTCTGCTCCGACTTGTCCTTCCAGATCGCGGGCACGGGTGGGTGCTGCACCGAACCATCCGCACGCAGTTGAATACGCAACTCGTGTGCGGCGACACCGTCCCAGAAGAACTGTGTGTCTAGAGACGCCGTCGGGCGCAGCATCCGAGATGCGTCCAGGTCCGCAGGTACGTCAGTGGAGGGACGCTCACTTACCGGCGGCGCGAACTTCAAGATCCGGAACATCATCTCCGAGACCAGTTCTTCGCCTACCCGCCAGAAGCTGCGGGTAGTGAAGAACCACCCTTCACCAAGACCTGTATTCTTCGGTCCCACTACGTCTTCCAACACCGAAGAGATGGTGACTTCTTCACCCGGCTTCAAATAGCGGTGGTAGATCTGATCGCAGTTGGTCGCGACGACGGACGTGAATCCGGCCTCGTCGAGAATGTCCGTCATCCGGCCCAACGGATCGTCGGCTTCTCGAATTGTCCCCAGACCGCGCATCGTCCATACCTGCGCCATCGCCGGCGGCGCGACTATTCCGTCGTGTCCGGCGGCGCGGGCGGCCGATTCGTCGACGTAGATCGGGTTCTCGTCACCGATCGCCTCGACCCAGTTGCGGATCATCGGCAAGTTCACGGGGTCCCGGCCGGCGCGAGGAGCGCTTGGCCCGTCCTCTCGAACCCGCTCGGCAGCAGTGAGAATGGGATCTGACACGATTTGTTTCCTATCTCGGAACGCGGGGAAGCTTCAGGCCGGCGGTAGCGATCAATTCGCGCATCACCTCGTTGACTCCACCGCCGAAGGTGATCACCAGGTTGCGCTTGATCTGCATGTCCAGCCACTCCATGAGATCAGCCGTTTCGGGATCGATCGGATTTCCGTACCGTCCGACGATCTCTTCCGCGAGTCGACCGACTCGCTGGATGCGTTCGGTCGCAAATACTTTGGTTGCCGAAGCGTCGGCAATGTCCACCGACTCCGAATCACTCGATGCCACTTGCCAGTTGAGCAGTTCGTTGAGGCGATACGTCGCGTGAATCTCGCCGAGTGCGCGTCGTACGTCAACGTGATCAAGCAGGTTTTCACGCTTGGCCCAATCGAAGACGTGGTCGTAAATCCCTGCGACGCGACCTGCCGGACCGAGCATGACGCGTTCGTGGTTGAGCTGCGTCGTTATCAGGCGCCAACCCTGATTCTCTTCACCCACAAGCATGTTCGCCGGAACGCGAACGTCCTCGTAGTAGGTGGCATTGACGTGATGCGCACCGTCGCAAGTGATGATCGGGGTCCAGGTGTAGCCGGGATCTTTGGTATCCATGATCAGGATTGAGATGCCGCGGTGCCGTGAATCGGCAGATCCGGTCCGCACGGCGAGCCACACGTAATCGGCGTCATGCCCGCCGGTGGTGAAAATCTTCTGGCCGTTGACGACGTACTCGTCACCATTTCGTGTCGCCGAAGTACGCAGGGCTGCAAGGTCGGTGCCGGCTTCCGGTTCGGTGTAGCCGATCGCGAAGTGCACTTCACCGGCGAGGATGGCGGGCAGGAATTTCTGCTTCTGCTCCTCGCTGCCGTACTTCTGCAGAGTCGGACCGACGGTCTGCAACGTCACCGAAGGCAGTGGGACATCCGCCCGCACAGCTTCGTTGACAAAAATCTGCTGCTCGACTTCACCGAACCCACGTCCGCCGTACTCCACCGGCCAGCCGACGCCGAGCCAACCGTCCTTGCCCATACGACGGATGACCTCACGATAGGTAGGGCCATGCCGCTCCACACGCATGATCTTGGCCTCCTCGGGCGAGATCAGCGTCGAGAAGTAGCGTCGAAGTTCAGCTTGCAATGCGCGCTGACTGTCGGTCAGATCGATGAACACCGGGCCCCCACGAGGTCGAGTCGCTGCGAAGCGCCGCCGAGCAGGCGCGCCAAGTCTTTTGCAGTCGAGTAGTAACGATGAAGCGGATACGTGACGTCGACGCCCAGACCGCCGTGCAGGTGGTGAAGCACCTGCATTGTGGCGGGTACTTCCTGGGCGATCCAGTACGCCATGACGTCGAGGTCCGACTGAGCATCCAGGCCCTCCGACACGCGCCAGGACGCCGACAACGCCGCGACGTGAAGAGTCCGCGAGGTGACATAGGCGTCGGCGATCTGCTGTGAGACCGCCTGGAACGTTGCGAGCGGCTTGCCGAATTGCTCGCGTGAGCCGACATGTGCCGCAGTGAGATCGACGGCACCGGACACCAAACCGTCTGCAACGGCTCCGATACTCGCCGTGGCGATCCGGTACAGCGTCTGGACGGCTTCCTCGCCGGCACCGAGAAGTTCACCGACTGCCTCGTCCATGGTGACTGCGAACTCCGGACTGCCGGACGCACTGGGTGTCGGCGTCAATGCGACGCCGGCGGCGGTCGGATCGACGAGCACGACTCCGGCGTCGGTGGGCACAAGAATTCTGTGTGCGCTCGCCGCGAAAGGCACGGCAAGCACCGTCCCGCTGACGCGATACCAGTCGCCCGACTGATGGGCGGTGGTCGACGGCTGCGCCGGGAACTGCTGACCCGGCTCACCGAGCGCCGCGGTGAACACCCGTCCGGCGCTGACTCCGGTGAGCAATTCGTCCTGCTGAGCGTCGGTCCCCAGAGCAACGATGGGAAGTACGCCGAAGCCGAGGGTTGCGAGAGCCGGAATGGGAGCGGCGGCCCGGCCGACCTCGACGAGAAGAGAACCGACGTCGGTGACCGAGAGGCCCTCGCCGCCCAGACGCTCGGGCAGTGCCAACGTGAGCAGGTCGGCTTCGGCGAATGCCGCCCAGAGCGCGTCCGGCTCCAGTTCGCGGGCAAGGAGCGCGGTAGCCACCTCGGCTACCGCTTCCTGGGTTTCATCGGGAGTGAAGTCCACGCTGGCAATCCTGTCTCTGATGTAGAACGTGTTCTAGTTGTATCACCAACGTGGACATTTCTAAAGGCCTCTACTCACGCCGTCTAATCACGGGGCAGACCCAGAATTCTCTCCGCGGCGACGGTCAACAGAATCTGCGTGGTTCCGCCGGCAATCGACAAGCATCGCGTGTTGAGGAACTCACGCGAGAGCGGACCCTCCACCCATCCGGCTGGGCCACCCAATTCCATGGCGAACTCTGCGACATTCTGACGCTGGCGCACGCCCACCAGCTTGCGGACGCTCGACGCCGGGCCCGGATCCTGACCATCCAATTGCCGCAGTGTCGTGCGCAATTCCAGCAACGAGCCCACCATGGCGGTTCCGATCAGCCCACCGAGCTTGTCTGCAACCACAGGATCGGGATCGCCCGCCAGCTCGAGCAATTCCTCCATCGCACCGCCGAGCGAAGAGCCCCCGCTCATCGCGACTCGCTCGTTGGCGAGGGTCGTTCGGGCCAGTTTCCAGCCTCCGCCGAGCTGGCCGACGACGCAGTCGTCCGGCACGAAGACGTCGTCGAGGAAGACTTCGTTGAACAGAGCATCGCCGGTGATCTCACGCAGCGGCGAGATCCGAATCCCGGCCGTCTTCATGTCGAGAAGGAAGTACGTGATGCCCTTGTGCTTGGGAACCTCGCGATCGGTTCTGGCGAGGCAGATGGCCCAGTCAGCTTCACGCGCAAGCGAAGTCCAGACTTTCTGGCCGTTCAGCTTCCAACCGCCGTCGACCTTCTCCGCGGTCGTACGCAGCGCGGCAAGATCGGAACCTGCACCAGGTTCACTGAAGAGCTGACACCAAGTGATCTCACCCTTGAGCGTCGGTGTCGCAAATCTTTCGATCTGCTCCGCACTGCCGTGCTCGAGGATGGTGGGAACTGCCCACCACCCGATCACGAGATCGGGTCGGCCGATACCGACGGCCGCCAACTCTTCTTCGATCAAAATCTGTTGCGCGGCCTTGGCGCCCCGGCCGTACGGCTTAGGCCAGTGCGGCGCAAGGTAGCCCGATTCGGCCAACGCGTTGCGCTGTTCGGATTCGGGCAGCGCCACCAATTGCGCTACCTCTTCGCGAATGTCGGACCGGTCGGATTCCAGCTCACTCAAGTCGATCTGAAGGTGACGCCGTGCACCGCCGATCGTCAATTCAACGACGCGTGCGCGCCAGCGGGACGATCCACCCAGAATCTGCCGGAGCGACAGTGCTCGACGAAGGTAGAAGTGCGCCTCGTGCTCCCAGGTGAATCCGATGCCGCCGAGCACTTGAATGCAGTCTTTTGCCGTGTCGACAGCGGCGTCCAGAGACACCGCGGCCGCCACCGCCGCCGCGATCGGAAGTTCGTCGCCCGACTCTGCAGCGACCGCACCATCCCAGGCGACAGCTCCGGCATTTTCCACTCGGCACAGCATTTCGGCACAGATATGTTTGATCGCCTGGAACGAACCGATGGGTTTTCCGAATTGTTCGCGAATCTTCGCGTACTCCACCGCAGTACGCAGACTCCACGCCGCAATTCCGGCAGCTTCGGCAGCCCCAAGTACCGCCGCTAGATCGGAAACCGATCCTGGCGCAATGTCATCGAGGATTCGGTCGGCGTCGACCGTCACTCGGTCGAAGGAGACTCGCGCCAGTGGTCGCGACTTGTCGATCGTGTCGACCGCTTCGTAGGTCACACCTTCGCTGTCTCCGTCGACGAGAGCCCAGACGACACGCGAGCCTTCACCTTCCGACACCACGCCCGCCGACACGAGGACCGATACGCCCGAGTCTCCACCCCAGGCGTAACCTCCTTCGCCATGAAGCTCGATGCCGCCGGACGCATTCGCCGTTGCCGCAACTGGACTTTCGTCCAATACGACGGCACACGGCAACGCACCGTCGGCGAGCATTTCGGACCAGCGTTTGGCAGCGGGCGACGAACTACGCCCAACCACCAGAGCTGCAAGCGCAGTCGTGAGAACAGGACCCGGCACGAGTTCGATTGCCGCCTGCTCGAGCATTGCTGCGAGATCGACGATTTCCGCTCCGGCTCCGCCTACCGATTCAGGAACGGCGACCGAAAATATCCCGAGAGACGCGAACTCGGACCATTTCTCCCGCCACGAAACTGCTGGTCCACGGCGTACCATGTCCATCGGCGTGGCCGAGCGAGCCCAGGCCTCTATCGATTCCTGGACCGCCCGCTGTTCATCGGTCGTGGCGATTGTCACAACTGGTTCCCGCCTCTCGATAAGTGACACAATTGTTTAGAACGTGTTCTAATATGACACCTGGCCAAGAGTCAAGGCGCGAAGGAATTTGTCGATGACCACAACATCCCGATCCCGCTCCAACGCGGTTGCTTCTGCAACGCTCGGGGACGACGATCTCAGCTCCAACGCGCAACGTGAACGCCGCAAGCGGATTCTCGACGCAACCCTCGCCCTGGCGTCCAAGGGTGGCTACGAGGCTGTCCAGATGCGCGCCGTGGCCGAGCGCGCCGACGTCGCAGTCGGAACGCTCTATCGCTACTTCCCGTCCAAGGTTCACCTGTTGGTGTCCGCTCTGGCACGCGAATTCGAGAAGATCGATTCCAAGGGCAAGATCCCACCCGGAACCAGCCCGCTCGAGCGGATGCAGCTGATCCTCAGCCTCATCACCCGCGCGATGCAGCGCGATCCGCTCCTCACCGAAGCCATGACTCGCGCGTTCATGTTCGCCGACGCCTCCGCAGCGGCAGAGGTCGATCAGGTGGGCCAGTTGATGGACCGCCTCTTCGCACGAGCGATGACCGAAGAGGAGCCGACCGAAGAGCAGTTGGCAATCGCGCGCGTGATCTCCGATGTGTGGCTGTCCAATTTGGTGGCCTGGCTCACGCGACGTTCTTCGGCTACCGATGTCGCCAATCGGCTGGAATTGACGGTTGAACTGCTGCTCGGTGATGGAACACGGAAACCCGAATAGACATCCTTTGTCACATCTGTCATTTTTGCACTGATCTGGCAGAAACGTATCGAGCCAGGAGTCGCTGCATCACCTAGATTTGAAGAGGTGAGCGCACAAGATCTGTCCATCGAACTCCGCCGAGCGCTGTCGGGCGTGGCACGCACGCCGCGTCTGCTCGTAGCCTCCGACTACGACGGGACGATGGCACCCATAGTCGCCAACCCGGACAAGGCGTATCCCCGCGCGGAAACGGTGCGTGCGCTCCGCTCCCTCGCCAGCCTGGCGTCGACGACTGCTGCCGTGATCTCGGGCCGCGCCCTCAAGGATCTGGCGGCGCTGTCCCGGCTTCCCGCCGAAGTGCAATTGGTCGGCAGCCACGGCTCCGAGTTCGACATCGGATTCGTTCACGCGATCGACGCCGACGCCAGGAAACTGCTCGACGAGATCGTCACCGAGTTAGGCCGAATCGCCGCCGATACCCCCGGCGCAACTGTGGAGAAGAAGCCCGCCAGCGTCGCCTTGCACGTACGCAACACCAGTGCCGACGACGCCGAGAAGGCGCTCATCGCCGTTCGCACCGAATCGGCACTCTGGCCGGGCGTTCGGGTCACCGAGGGTAAGTCGGTGGTCGAGTTGGCGGTCATCGCCACCGACAAGGGCCACGCACTCGACTTGATCCGCCATCAGGACGGCGCTACCGCTGCCGTCTTCATCGGGGACGACGTGACCGACGAAAAGGCGTTCAGCAGGCTGCAGGGGCCGGACATCGGAATCAAGGTCGGCAGCGGGGACACCGTCGCCGACTATCGCGTCGACAGCACCGAGGATGTCGCTGCTGCTCTGGCGTTCCTGCTCGACGAGCGTCGTACGTGGCTTTCCGGTGCCGACGCTCCGCCCATCGAGCGACTCTCGATGCTCGCCAGTCCGCGCACCGTCGCTTTGGTGACCCCGGATGCGACGCTGACCTGGTTGTGTCACCCGGAACCGGATTCCGCGGCGGTCTTCGCGCACCTTCTCGGCGGAACCGGGGCCGGCCACTTCTCGGTCGGGCCTCGCCGCACAGCGTTGCCACTGAGCCAGAAGTACATCGACAGCACGATGACCGTTCAGACCCGCTGGGCGAGCCTGTCCGTCACCGACTACCTCCCGCACGACGTCCCGCAGGGACGAACCGACCTGACCCGCATTATTTCCGGTCAGGCCGACGCGATCGTCTCGTTTGCACCCCGTCCCGAGTTCGGCCAGGGTCAGGTGACGCTCGAGGTCGTCGACGAGGGCATTCGGGTCCTCGGCACCAACGAGCCGTACGTGCTCCGCTCCCCTGGTGTGCTTTGGAACATCGCAACCGACGGAAACCAGCAGACTGCCCACGCCATCGTCGAGCCGTCCAAGGGTGACGTCGTACTCGAATTGCGCTGTGGAACAGAAGAACTCGGCCCTTCCGAAGTTCCGGAACTCGAGCGTCGAGCGACCTCGGAGGCATACTGGTCCGATTGGGCCAAGACGCTCGAACTGCCGAAGCTGAAGCCGGACTTGATGAAACGCTCTGCGTTGACCTTGCGCGGGCTGGTTCATGCCGATTCCGGTTCCATCATGGCCGCCGCCACAACATCCCTGCCGGAAGAGATCGGCGGAGTCCGCAACTGGGACTACCGCTACTGCTGGTTGCGCGACGCCGCCCTCACCGCAACAGCTCTCGTGAGCGTCGGATCCACCGACGAAGCCGAGAACTACCTCGACTGGGTCCACCGCGTGCTCGAAACGCTGCCGGGACCCGAGCGCCTGCACCCCCTCTACACGCTCTACGGGACTTCGCTACCGCCAGAGGCCGTCATCGATTCACTTCCCGGATACGCCGGCTCCAGGCCGGTCCGCGTCGGAAACGCCGCGAATCAGCAGGTTCAACTGGACGTGTTCGGCCCGATCGTCGAGCTGATCGTCGAACTGGCGAATGCACGCGAAAAGGCCGGTGCTCCCGATCCTTTGAGTGATCGCGACTGGGAACTGGTGTGCGCCATGGTCGAAGCAGTGCAGCGGCGCTGGTTCGAACCGGACCACGGCATCTGGGAAATTCGCGACAACCCGCGCCACCACGTCTATTCCAAGGTGATGGGTTGGGTCACCGTCGACCGCGCCGTCGATCTTGCTACTCGCTTTTCTCGCGAGGCTCTGCCCGAGTGGGCGGAACTGCGTGACCAGATCGCCGACGAAGTACGACACAAAGGCTGGAAGGACGACGTCCAGTCGTACACCGCGGCCTACGACGGTACCGATCTCGACGCCGCTACTCTGCACATCGGACTGTCGGGACTGATCGATCCGACGGATCCGCGCTTTGCAGCGACCGTCGTAGCCACCGAGGCTGAACTACGCAGCGGCTCAACGGTATACCGATACCATCACGACGACGGTCTGCCCGGCATCGAAGGCGGGTTCCACCTCTGCGCCGCCTGGCTCGTCGAGGCCTACCTGCTGATCGGACAACGCCTGCAAGCAGAGGCACTGTTCGATCAGTTGGTCGCGGCAGCGGGTCCTACCGGACTACTCGCGGAGGAGTACGACCCCATCGCGGAACGCTCGCTGGGCAACCATCCCCAGGCGTACAGCCATCTGGGATTGTTGCGCTGCGCCCAACTCCTGGCGTGAGCGCTACCCCTTGATCCGACCTGATGTTCGCCCGGCCAGCAGTTCGGTGTCGAGCATCTCGACTATCGGAACGCCGGATCCAGACGGCGACATCAGGAGCGCACCGGCGCGCCGGCCCTTCTCTTCCTGGGGCTGGCGCACCGTTGTCAGTGATTCGCGCAGCGCCTCGTCGACGCCGTCGAATCCGGTGATCGACAGTTGGCCAGGTACATCGATGCCCTGCCAGCGCGCCCAGTCCAAGGCGCCGAGAGCCAGCACGTCGGTGGTGCAGACCAGTGCGGTGATCTCGGGGTTGGTCGCGAGAGCTTCCGCCGCCGCCGAGTGCCCGGACTGCGATGTGTGGACGTACCGCTCGATCACCGTGAGTGAGAGTGGGTCCATGTCGGACGCCACCATCGCGTCGCGCACTCCTTCGATCCGCTCACGCTGGACGTGGAAGTGCGGGGACTTGAGTCGTTCCTGGCTGACCACGCCGTCCATCCGGTCGCGCCCCAGCCTCATGCAGAGCACGCCGATGTCGCGGTGGCCCAGCCCGATGAGGTAATCGGCGACCTTGCGCATGGCAGCGCGGTCGTCGATGCCCACGAGGGATGCACCGGGAATCTCGCGCGGCTGGTCACACACGACGATCGGAATGTGACGCTCGAGCACGGCAGCGAGATACGGATCGTCGTCGGCCACGGAGTAGACGACAAAGCCGTCGACGCCCGCCTGCTGGACCACGGCTGCAGCATCCACCTCGTCGCGGCCGGGCCCGGCCGGGATGAGCAGCAAGCCCTGGCCGGCGTCCTCACACGATTCCGAGAGACCGGCAAGGAAGCTCATGGCGGCCGGGTCGCGGAACGAATAACTGAGTGCTTCGGTGAGCAGGAGCCCGACGGCACCGGCTTTGCGAGTTCGCAAGGAGCGGGCGACCGGATCGGGTCCGGGATATCCGCGTCGCTTGGCCGCTTGGAGCACTCGATCCCGCAGCTCGACGGAGAGCTGATCGGGTCGGTTGTACGCGTTCGAGACTGTAGTTCTCGACACATTGAGCTCGGCGGCAAGCGACGCCAAAGTGGCTTGACGGCGTGGCTGACGGGACCGGGGCATAAACGGACGTTAGCCGTAGTGCCCGCAGACGGCGCGTTGGGGCTGAACCGAAGGTGAACTACCAGCGACTATGCGCTAATGTGTAACGGTAACGGTTTCCAATAGCATTTAGCCCAGCCTTTGTTCAGGAGAAAAGCACGTGCGTTCGTCGTCGAAATTCCGCACCGCCACCGCCCTCGCGGCCGTCTCGGTCGCCGCAGCATTCGCGCTCACCGCGTGCAGCTCCAGCTCGTCGAAAGACGAAGGCATCACCGTCGTCGCATCGACGAACGTGTGGGGCGACGTCGCGCAGGCCGTCGCCGGCGACAAGCTGACCGTGACGTCGATCATCAACGAGCCATCCGCGGACCCGCACTCGTTCGAGGCGACTCCCGCCGATGCCGCCAAGATCACCGACGCATCGCTTGTCGTCTACAACGGCGGCGGCTACGACCAGTTCATCACCGACGTCCTCGACGCGGGCAAGGGTGAGCAGAAGACGGTCAACGCCTACAACCTGCTCGACGGTGGCATCCACGCCGGCGAAACCGCGGGCGAATCGCATGACGGTCACACCCACGGCGCAGTCAACGAACATGTCTGGTTCGACATTCCGACCGTCGACGCCGTCGCACATTCGGTTGCCGATCAGCTGAGCGCTCTCGATCCGGACAACGCGGCGACCTACGAGGACAACGCGAAGGCATACAGCCAGAAGCTCGCCGGCGTCACAGCGATCACCGATTCCATCGCCGCTGCCCACGCGGGCGCACCGGTGGCGCAGACCGAGCCGATCGCGCACTACCTCCTGGTCGCAGCTGAACTGAAGGACGCAACTCCCGAAGAGTTCACCAGTGCCATCGAAGACGGCAACGATCCTTCACCGGCCGCAATCGCCGCAACGCGCCAGCTCCTCTCGGAGAAGCAGGCCCGCGCACTGGTCTACAACATCCAGACGCAGGACAAAGTGACCCAGGACATGCGCACCACAGCCGAAACCGCCGGAGTGCCCGTCGTCGAGGTTACGGAGACTCTCCCCGAGGGCCTGGACTACATTCAGTGGCAGACGCAGACCGCGGAGTCGCTCGCAAACGCCCTCTCTGCCCAGTAATTATTTGCCCCACGATTTCCGAGAAGAACCGATCGGCTTGTGACAGAAACTTCCGCGAATACTCCTGTGCCCCCTGGTAACACCGTGCCTCCTGGTAACACCGTGCCTTCGAAGGCCTCCGTGCCCGCTGTGACGCTGAAGGACGCTCGATTGTCTTTCGGCGCCCGCACATTGTGGGACGGGCTCGATCTCGAGGTACAGCCAGGTGAGTTCATCGCCGTACTCGGACCGAACGGGTCGGGCAAGACCTCGCTCCTGAAGATTCTGCTGGGCCAACTACAACTCAGCGGCGGTAGCGCACAGATCGTCGGCACGCCGGCACGGGCCGGGAACTCACACGTCGGGTACATCCCGCAGCAGAAATCCATCGACGACGGCCTCCCGCTCCGCGGCCGCGACCTGGTCGGCCTCGGCGTCGACGGTCACCAGTGGGGTACGGGCCTACTGCGTCGGGGTCGTCGCCGCAAGATCGTCGACGACGCCATCGCACAGGTCAGCGCCCAGTCGTTTGCCGACGCTCCCATCGGTTCCATGTCCGGCGGTGAGCAGCAGCGACTGCGGATCGCGCAGGCTTTGGTCGGCGACCCGCGGATCCTGCTGTGCGACGAGCCGCTGCTCAGCCTCGACCTCGCCAACCAGCACCTGGTCTCGACGCTGATCGACAAGCGTCGGCGCAGCCATGACACCGCAGTGCTGTTCGTGACGCACGAGATCAATCCGATCCTGCCGTTGGTCGATCGAGTGCTCTATCTGGTGGACGGCAAATTCCGGATCGGGACGCCGGCCGAAGTGATGACGTCCGAGGTTCTCTCGGATCTGTACAACACCGACGTCGAAGTGTTGCAGGTTCGTGGCCGCCTCGTCGTGATCGGCACCGGAGACGCCATCGACGCGCTCGGCAGCGCAGGCGGACTACGCCCGGGAGAAGGCGTTCACCATTCTGATGAGGATCACCACCAGTGAGTAACAAGTTCACCGACGCGATGTCGCGGATGTTCGACGTGTCCGCCACCGTCGACCTACTGCAGTACGACTTCGTCCAACAGGCGTTGATTGCCGGTGCCATCCTCGGATTGTTGGCAGGCATCATCGGGCCGCTGATCGTGAGTCGTCAGATGTCGTTCTCGGTGCACGGAACGAGTGAGCTGTCACTGACGGGTGCATCCGCCGCACTTCTCGTCGGTGTGGGCGTCGGCTTCGGTGCCATCGTCGGATCCGTGGTCGCGGCAGTGCTGTTCGGGCTGCTCGGAGCCAAAGCGCGGGACCGAGATTCGGTGATCGGCGTGATCATGGCTTTCGGTCTCGGCTTGTCGGTGTTGTTCCTCTGGGCGTACGACGGTCGCACGGGAACCAGCTTCTCACTGTTGGTCGGACAGATCGTGGCGCCGGGAAACAGCGGTCTCGAACTTCTGCTGCTGTGCGCGGTCATCGTGATCGGCACACTCGGATTCATCTACCGCCCTTTGCTGTTCGCAAGCACCGACCCCGAAGTTGCTGCAGCTCGCGGTGTTCCGGTTCGGGCACTGTCGATCGTGTTCGCCGTGTTGGTCGGCATCACCGCAGCACTCGGCGTGCAGATCGTCGGCGCGCTGCTGGTGATGTCGCTGCTGATCACTCCCGCAGCGGCCGCCGCGTACGTCACGGCAAGCCCACTCAAGGCGACAATTCTCTCCGTCGTCTTCGCCGAACTCGCAGCCGTCGGCGGCATCCTTCTCTCGCTGGCCCCCGGCGTTCCCGTCTCGAGTTTCGTCACCTCGGTCTCGTTCGTGATCTACCTGATATGCCGACTCTTCGGATCCGCACGCCGCAAGAATGCGGGACGGATTCCGGCGCACGCCTGAACACCGAGAGCCCATACCTACCTAGAATCGAGGGATGGGCTACAGCGTTGATCTGAACAGCGACCTCGGCGAGGGCTTCGGAGCCTGGACCCTGGGCGACGACGACGCGATGCTCGAACTTGTCACCAGTGCGAACATCGCCTGCGGATTCCATGCCGGTGACCCGACAACGCTGTTGGCGACTTGCGAATCCGCAGCCACCCGCGGCGTGCGGATCGGCGCGCAGGTGGGTTACCGAGACCTCGCCGGTTTCGGCCGACGCTTCATCGACATGTCCCCGAAAGACCTCACCGCCGACGTCATTTATCAAATAGGGGCACTCGACGGTTTGGCTCGTGTCGCCGGATCGCGGGTCACGTACGTCAAACCCCACGGCGCGCTTTACAACGCAATAGTCCATCACCGACGGCAGGCGCGGGCCGTGGTCGCCGCCGTCGTTGCCTACGACAGTTCGCTACCTGTTCTCGGACTACCTGGTTCGGTGTTTCTGGAAGAGGCGCGCGAAGCCGGTCTCGACGTGGTCGCCGAGGCTTTTGCCGATCGCGCGTACACGGCAGAAGGCACCTTGGTCCCCCGCACCGAGTCGGGCGCAGTTCTGCACGACCCGGCACTGGTTGCAGAACGGGTTCGGCGAATGGTCGTCGACGGCGAGTTGGATGCGGTCGACGGGAGCACCCTCAAAATCACCGCGGAGTCGGTGTGCGTACACGGTGACAGTCCGGCAGCCGTCGACATGGCCGCAGCGATCCGCGCTCTCCTCGAATCCTCCGACGTCGAGATCACACCGTTCACATGATCACGATCCTGCCAGCCGGTGAATCCGCAGTCCTCGTCGAATACGACGAACTGCCGAGCGTGCTGGGCAACTTCAGGGCTCTCGACGCCAGTCGGATCCCCGGAGTGATCGATCTGACTCCCGCGGCGCGAACCATCCTGATCGAGTACGACAACACGATCACCGTGCACAAACTCGTGGAGAAATGGGTACGTGGGGCCGTACCGATCGAACTCACAGCAGATGAGAGCGGGCCTGCTGTCGAGATTCCGGTCCGCTACGACGGCGACGATCTCGTCGAAGTGGGCAAGCTGACCGGACTCGGGGTCGACGGTGTCATCGAGGCTCACACGTCTGCGTCGTGGACCGTCGCGTTCATCGGTTTCGCCCCCGGCTTCGCGTATCTGACCAGCAACGAGAGAAAGCTCGAAGTTCCTCGTCGATCGGACCCGCGCAGGCAGGTCCCGGCCGGTGCAGTCGGGTTGGCCGGACCGTTCTCGGGCGTCTACCCGCGTAGTTCCCCGGGCGGCTGGCAGTTGATCGGAACGACGGAACTGTCGGTGTGGGATGCCGAGCGCCGCCCGCCGGCGCTGCTTCTACCCGGCACCACAGTCACCTTTGTCCGTGCATGATTTCGGTGCAAGCATGATTTTGGTGTCTTCACCGCGTTGTTGCGGGACAATGGATTCATGGCCTGGCTCGAGGTAGTGCGTACCGGCCCGCTCGCCACAGTTCAGGACCGCGGGCGGAGAGGCTACGGCGCTCTCGGGGTCGGCAGATCCGGCGCCGTCGACATGATCTCGCACGACAGCGCGAACAGACTCGTAGGCAACACTTTTCGAGCAGCAACCATCGAAGTCACCACTGGGGGTTTTGCGATGCGGGCCGTCGGTTCGATGACGGTGGCAGTGACAGGCGCGCGGGTGCCGCTGGCCGTCGACGGACGGCCGGCACCTGACTACGCGAGCATCCACCTGGGCGGTGGCAGCATTATCGAATTGGGTTACAGCACAACCGGGTTGAGAACGTATATCTCTGCACGCGGTGGCGTCGACGTCCCACAGGTACTCGGCAGCAGATCCACCGACACACTCTCCGGGCTCGGGCCGCCGCCGCTCGCCGCCGGCGATCTACTCCTCCTCGGGGCAGAGGAAGGGACGTGGCCCACCGAAGAGTTGATTCCACCGCCCGCACCTGCACTCGGCGCGGTTCCGATCGAGATCACGCTCGGCCCCCGAAATTCCTGGTTCACCGCCGCATCCGTTCACGCGCTCCTTCACACCACGTGGAAAGTCACCGAACACACCAACCGAGTCGGGGTCCGGTTACAGGGCCAAGGGCCTTTACATCGCTCACGCACCGAGGAATTGTCGAGCGAAGGCGTCGTGATGGGATCCATCCAAGTGCCGCCAGGCGGCCAGCCCGTCGTGTTTCTGGCAGACCATCCCGTGACCGGCGGATACCCGGTCATCGCCGTCGTTTCCGACGCAGGGATTGCATCGCTGGCACAGCTGCGGCCCGGCAGCACCATTACCTTGAAGGCCACTACCAGGCCGTCCTAGCGCTGATAGTCTCAGCCGCGCCAGCAATGCTGCCGGCGGCGCTCGGCCGTCGCCAGAACCTGAAGGACTTTCACACTATGAGCCCTAAGAGCAGCACACTTGCTCTCGGAATAGCGTCAATGATCACTGCTGCACTCGTCCTGTCCGGATGCAGCAGTTCGGAAAGCGGCGACGCTGTCTCCAGTGATACCAGCACCAGTGAGACCACTGCTTCCGAAAGTTCTGCATCCTCGTCGTCTGCCGCTGCCGCGACGCCAACCTTGAGGGACGGAACACCGTTCATCGGTGAGCGGACGACGATCGAAACCGGCGACGACCCCGAAGCGCCGAGCATCAGCGTCAGCCTCCCGCCGAGCTGGACTCACGGCGAGAACATCCCTGCCGGCGTTACGGATGCGTTGTCCAGCAACAGCCAGGAACCCAGCGGTTTCATGCCGAACACCACCGTGACGGTCGAAAACCAAGGCACCGCAACAAAAGACGAGGTTCTTGCCGCTGCGCGTGAAACGATCGCCACCCTCGACGGATGGACCGAGGTGAAGTACACCGAGATCGACGTCGACGGACAGCAGGGGTTCCGCCTCTCCGGAACCTGGAGCGCCCCAAACCTGGACGTTCCGCTCTACGCCGTCATGACAGTCGTCGCTTACCAAGCCGACGACAACTCGCCGGTCTACCTGGTCAGCTTTGCGAATCAGTTCACCGACACGACGAACATGCAGACCTCCAACCAGGTGGAGGAAATCAACACCTCGATCGAATTCGGCTGAGCACCTCATGATTTGAGCGCTTGATCACCGAACAACCGCGGCGGGCCGAGACTACGACAGTCTCGGCCCGCCGTTTCACAACTCTCGCCTAGCTGGAGCCGAACAGGCCGCTGAGGGAACCGAGGCCACCACTCAACGAGCCGAGCGATCCGGTTCCACCACCGGTTCCGGGGCCAGTGGGATCAACCGGATCAACGGGATCAACCGGGTCAACGGGATCGACCACATCCGCGGCGCGGACAGTGATGGACGGGCCCAAGTTGGCGAAATTCGCACTCGACTGGAATCCGTTGCCCATCACCGTGGCACCTACCGCCAATCCACTTCCGTACACGGTTCCCGGCGCACACGAAGCAGTGACCGTGTAGCTGGTCTTCATGGTCACCGGTTTGCTGCCGTTGTTGATCCAGCCGGCACTGGTCACCTCGAGCGTCGTGGCTGTCAGTTCCGGCGTTTCAGTGGTTTCGGTCATCGTCCCGCCAACGTGAAACTTCGTGACTTTCGCCGAGCCCGGGACAAAGGTCAAGCATGCGGCATGCGTCTCGGTGAACCTGCTGATATATCCGTCGATTCCGCTCTTCTTCGACACTGTCGTGTAGGTGATCGTGTCACCGATCTTCGGGGACGCATTGTCCACGGTGCGAGTAAATGTGTAGGCACCAGAAGTTGCCGTCTCGGCAGTCGCGACTCCCGCACCCAGCGCGCTTGCACCCACAGCGAGAGCGATCACCCCCAAACCAGCTCCAACGGTGGACAGTCTTCGATTCCTGGATCCAAACTTTGCCATGAACAATCTCCACTCTGTGAGGTTCCAGGACAACCGAATTCGTTGATTACTGAAACTTGTTGCAACCCGACTCTCGAAGTACGATACAGTCGACCTGGACATTCGCCCAGCTTTTCGCCGACTTGGTCGCCAATCAGTTAACAACAGGAAATCGAGGTCGAAAAAGTCCTCTCAATTCGGACTTTTCCGTAGAGTCTGCCGAACTGACACATAGGCAAGCGTCCGATAGGTTTCAATGGTTACCACGGCGCAACCTTTGAAGAGTCATCCCCATCGCCGTCAGCGTGAACCCCTCGAACGGAGAATTTCATGTCACGTTTCTCAATGCGCAAAACACTCACCGGAGTAGCAATCGCTGCGCTTGCAACCAGCGGACTTCTCATCGGCACCGGAGCTGCGCACGCAGATGCCGCGCACCCGAAGACCAACACCGTGACTTCGAACCAAGTCACGATCACCAAGAGCGTCGTAGGCGACGGAGAAGTGGCGCCCGGCGGAAAATTGACCGTCCGCACCACGGTTTCGGCCAACGGCCATCCGGACTTCTTCGTCAACAAGTTCGTCGACCGTTTCCCGGCCGGATACACCTACATCAAGGACAGCGCCTCGATCGATTCATGGCACTTTCTCGGACTGACTCAGAAAACCGAGAAGGTCTCCCCCACCGTCGACAATGCGGCGCGCACCGTCACAATTCCCGATGCGGGTTGGAATGTCTCGATCACCGGCAGCAAGACAGTCACTTTCGAAGTGAGCTACTTGGTTCCGGACAACGCACAACCGGGAACTTACGTCGAGCTCCCCAGTTCCATCGGCATCTCGCTGTGGGGCAGTGATCAGAACATCGGCGATGTCTACGCCAAGATCCGCGCCAAGAACCCCGGTGAGGCTGCCGCATCGGGCTCGGCAGATCTGGGCTTCGGCTCTTCTGACGGCGAGGGCGGAACCGGTTCGGCCGGCTCCTCCATCCTCGACAACCCGGCCGGCTTCATCTCCGACATCATCAGCGGTGTCCTGGCCAACGGCAGCTGATTCACCTGCTCCACCTGTAAACACTCCGTCGGGGAATGTGATCGAGGGTGGCATCGAGTTTTCGGACTCGGTGCCACCCTCGGTCTTTTGTCGCGACCGCACTCCCTCGTGCCCTGCGTCAAAGAACCAAATAGGAAAGCATTACCTAAGTCATTCGCGGTATGATCCACCGATGAGTTCCACAGGATTTCCGTACTGGGCTGTGCCGGCAGGCCGGTACGTTCCGCTCCCCTTCGCCATGACGACGTCCACCATCGGGCGCGATCAGAAGCGCGCGTGGCGTGAGATCCGCCATCCCGAGCACGAACTCCTGTGGGGCGCTTCCGGCGAGATGAGCGCGTACATCGACGACGTTCGTTGGCAGATCCCACCGACGGTCGGCATGTGGATTCCGGCTGGAACTCCACGGCGCATCACGCTCGGCGCATCCACCGAGGCTCGCTTCACCTATTTCCGGCCCGAGTCGTTCCCCCACCCGTGGACAAAACCCGCGATCATCGGCATCGACGACGTGGTCAAGACGATGCTCATCCATCTGCACCAGCGAAACATGCCTACCGAGGCTCGCTTGCGGGCGGAATCCGTAGTCTTCGACACGCTCGCGCCCATCGAGGCGGCTGATGTCGCAGTGCCGATGCCCGCCGATCCCCGGGCCCTCGCCGTTGCACGCCGCTTGATCGCCGACCCCGCCGATCAACGCGGGCTTGCCGATTGGGCCTATGTGGTCGGTGGAAGCCCCCGTACCCTGAGCCGCGTGTTCTCTCAGGGAACGGGGATGTCCTTCACCGAGTGGAGGATTCAAGTCCGCGTCCGCGCCGCGATGTCCTATCTCGCTGCGGGCGTTCCTGTTTCGACGGTTAGCCGTCGCGTCGGATACGAAACCCCCAGCGCCTTCACCAGCGTGTTCCGCAAGGTCACCGGACGAACACCGAAGAACTATTACTCGGACGCGTGCGAATTGTCAGCCTAACTGGTCAGAAGCCGTTCATCTTCGAGACCAGTTCGGCGAAGGCATATTTGACGCTCAGCGACGTGGGCGAAGCCAGTGCCATGACTCGTGCCAGACCGAGCTGCTGAATCAGCCTGCCGTCCTTGACTGCAGGCAGGTCGGCAAACAACTTGTCCCCCATCAATCCGGGGAGCCCCTGACCACTCGCGTCGTTGAGCACGATCACGTCCGCGTCCAGTTCGTTGTACTGTTCGCGCGATGCAGTCACCGACCCCTGGGTGTCCCCGCACAGCTCTGCGCTTCCGGCCGACTGCTTCAGTCCGAGCTGGGACATCAGGATGACTCTGCCGTCGTCGGCGCAGTAATTGGTGAGGCCGTCGATGTTTCCCGAGAGGAAGGTCAAGGTTTTCCCGTTCAGATTCGGGGACCCCGCAGCCAGGTCGGCTATGGAATCGTCAGTTTCCTCGATCAGCTCAGCCGCCCGCTTCGGTTGTCCGAGTACTGAACCGATGGTCGACATCTGCTCTTGCCACGTAGTCGCCCATGCGGTCTCCTTGAACGGAATCGTGGGTGCGATCTGAGAAAGACGTGCATAGTCGTCTTCGGTGATTCCCGAGACCACCGCGATGATCACGTCCGGCTCCAACGCCAGGATCTGCTCGAAAGGCACACCGGAAGTGCTGTCGAGCAACGTGGGTTCGACGTCGCCCAACAATTCTTCGTCCCACGGCAGGATTCCGTTCTCCAAGCCTGCCCCGCTGAACGACTCCATGGCGACGGGCGTCTTGCCCAGTGCCAGGACCGAATCCTGGCTGTTCCAGCCGATGGTCACGATCCGCTGAGGTTCGGTCTCGATGGTGGTCGAGCCGTACGCGTGATCTACGGTGACCGGCAGCGCACCGGTCTCGGCCAACTGCGTCGTGTCCTCCGACGCTGTTGACTCGGTGCTGCTCTGGCAGCCTGCGAGCAGGGCAATCGCGGCCAACGCAGCCACTATTCGGGTAGTGCTTTTCATCTTCTGTCAGCTCTCTTCGCAAACGTACTTGTTTCGACCAGGCAGGTATATCGAGACCTGATCCCGGTAATGGGGTGTCGATACTCCATCTGTCCGCTGCCGCGTAGCCCTTGGCATCTGCGAGCACTTTCCGCACTCGCTCCGGCTCTACCGTAGAACTGCACAACGAGTGTTCAGATCTGGGCGAGGAGTTTCACGAGTGTCAGCGCTGCCCGAAACTCGTTCCGGTCCGATGGAGATGATCAGAGTCGGATCGTTCTCCTCCGGACGCGGCCCGCGACTGGTTGCAGCCGTCACCGGCCAGGCGTCGTATCAGGTAGCTCAAGCCCTCATTCCGGTGCTGATCGGTACCGTCGTCGACCGTGCAATCGGAAAGTCCGACAGCACAGCACTTCTCGTATGGCTTGCTGTGTTGTGTGCTCTGTTCGTGGGACTTGCTCTGTCGTGGCGCATCGCGGTTCGCCTGAACACGCAGGTCTTCGTCTACGGCGAACACGACCTACGATTGAACGCTGCCAGACGGGTACTCGATGCCAGAGGCATGCAAGCTCAGCGCTCGACGGGTGAAGTTCTCACCATCTCCACCTCGGACGCCTCACACGTCTCGGGCTTCTCCTGGGTTGTCGCCGAACAGGGCTCAGCTTTTGCGGGGCTCGCCGCGGCAGTGATTTCGCTTGCCTTCGTCTCGTGGCCGCTCGCACTGATCGTCGTACTCATCACTGCTGCGCAGCTCGTATTCATTCACAAGATCAGCGGTCCACTGGACGAGCGTGTGTATGCAGAGCAGAAGAAGGCAGCCGAGGCAGGCATGCTTGCAACTGATTTCACGCTTGGGTTACGAGTACTGAAGGGTTTCGGGGCCGAGCCCACTGCCCTGTCGCGATACGTCAAGGCGAGCCGGGCGTCGATGAAAGCAGCGATCCGGACGGTCAGAGCAATGTCCAGTCTGACCGCGCTCAATTCCGGGGTCTCCGCGTTGGTGCTGGCGTCGGTCGCACTTGGAGCCGCGTGGATGGCGCATCAAGG
Source organism: Rhodococcus sp. MurmanLake-1 (assembly GCF_056945715.1). NCBI lineage: Bacteria > Bacillati > Actinomycetota > Actinomycetes > Mycobacteriales > Nocardiaceae > Rhodococcus > Rhodococcus sp. MurmanLake-1. Next base: position 498,203 of record NZ_JBWZNF010000003.1, read on the forward strand.
CACGATCACCGTGGGCAACTTCGTCACCGTTGTCGGCTTGAGCAGGGTCATTGCCGGTCCGATGGAAACTCTGGGGTTCTTCGGTGCAGAACTCGCTGCCAAGCGAGGCTCCGCACGCAGGCTGTCCGAACTCCTGGCCGAGCCGCACCTGATCGAATCGCCGCCCTCCACCGCCCCGATCAGCGCTGTCAGAAGTGAAGACGCCCTGCTGATTTCGACGGACAACGGAACTGTCGTCTCAGCTCGCCGCGGCGAGGTGGTGGGCGTGCGCGCGGACGATTCCGCTCACCGACTGGCACGCCAACTCGCCTTTCAGACTCCGCTGGACCCCGACTGCTACTTCGTATTCGGCACCGATGCAACCGAACTCGGTCCGGACGGAGTTCGCGATCAGGTGTTGGTGTCCGCTCATGAAGGAACCGTGTTCACCGGCACCGTCTTCGACAATCTGGCTGCACCGAACGTCGACTCGTCGGCAATGACGTCATCTGCGCTCGACGACGTGTTGACGCATCTGCCCGACGGCCACCTCTCCGAGGTAGGTGAGCAAGGAAAGAAACTCTCCGGAGGTCAGCGCCAACGCCTTCTCCTCGCCCGCGCTTTGCATCAACCCCAGCCGATCCTGGTCCTCCACGAACCCACCACTTCCGTGGACTCTGTCACCGAACATCGAATTGCACACTCACTGAGAAACTTTCCCGACAAGGCCATTGTGGTGATCACCTCGAGTCCGACCTTGCTCCATTCGTGTGACCGTGTCGTCACGATCGACCACGCCGCTCGGGACGGAGACTCACTGTGACCGACACCCTTCCGGATGCATCTGCTGTTCCGGCTACATCTGCCTTGCCGATCGCGTCGACCACACAGACGGTCCGCGCATTGATCGCACTGCTTCGGCCACGGGGGCGAGCGCTCGCACTCACGACCGTCGTACTTCTCTCCGCTACGGCCTGCGGCCTGTCCACCCCGGCGCTGCTCGGGCTCATGGTCGATGCAGTCACGGAGGGCAAACCGTTTGTCTCACTTCTGCGTATCACCGCATTCATGCTCGGCGCAGCGGCAGCAGGAGTTGCGCTGACTTGGTGGAGCACACAGCTTCTCGCGAATGTCGCGCAGAACGTGCTGGCCGATCTTCGTGAGGACGTGTTCGCCGCCACGCTCGCGCAGCCCTCGTCGCTGGTCGAGGATGCCGGAACCGGTGATCTGATTTCCCGGGTCTCGGGTGACGTCGAAGCGGTAAACACCGTCATCGCGCGGGTGCTACCCGCAACGGTGTCCGCCCTGTTCATGATTTCACTGACGCTTGTCGGTGTGGGAGTGATCGATTGGCGATTCACCGTGGCGATCGTTGCCGTTGCGCCGATTCACTATTTCGCTCTTCGTCATTTCCTCCGACGCTCCGGACCCGTCTACCGACGCTCTCGCGCTGCGCAGGCCAGGCGGGGACAGCAGCTCATCGAAACCCTGGGTGGTGCAGGTACTGTCACTGCCCTGCGTCGAACCGACGAGCACATCGGCCGAATCGCCGAGACCTCCGAGCATGCCATCAGCTTCGACATGCAGGCAGTTCGACTGCGCACCAACTTCTTCGCTCAACTCAACGGCGCCGAACTGCTCGGACTGGCCGCGGTCCTGAGCGTCGGCTACTGGCTCGTGACCACGGGGTCGGTGTCCATCGGGGCCGCTACCGCCGCTGCGCTCTACTTCCACAGTCTGTTCAGCCCCATCGCGGTATTTCTCTCGAACATCGACGAATTGCAGGATGCGGGTGCCAGCCTGGCTCGCCTGATCGGTGTCACCGCGATGCCCGGGCGTCCCGCGAGCATTCCTGCCTCGGCTCGGTCCGCACCCATCGGAGTCGACGTGGAGCGGGTTTCTTACTCGTACGACAACTCCACCCCGGTGATCGATTCGATCTCGATCTCGATCGCACCGGGGGAACGAATCGCCGTCGTCGGCAGCAGTGGTGCCGGAAAGACCACACTCGCCAAACTGATTGCCGGCATCATTCCCGTCGGGGACGGGCGAATCACCGTCGACGGCAAACCGATTGACGACCTGAGTGATGCCGAACTTCGGCACAAAGTCGTCCTGGTCAGCCAGGAAGTTCACGTGTTCGTCGGGACGATCGCCGACGATCTCCGGTTGTGCGCACCAGATTCGGACGATGCGAAGATCGCCGAAGCCGTCGAAACGATGAAAGCTCAATGGATCCATGAGCTTCCGGACGGGCTCGAGACCAGGGTCGGGGCCGGCGGGTACCAGTTGACGGCGGCACAGGCACAGCACATAGCCCTCGTCCGACTGGCTCTGCTCGATCCGCCCGTCGTCATTCTCGACGAGGCGACTGCCGAAGCCGGAACCACTGCAGCAGGTCTACTCGATCAGGCAGCCGAGCTCGCAGTCACCGGCAGGACTGCCGTGGTGATCGCACACCGCCTGAGCCAAGCAGTCCGCGCCGATCGCATACTCGTCATGAGCGGTGGCCGCGTGGTCGAGAGCGGGACACATGACGAACTGATCGGCGCGGACGGTTCCTACGCTGCACTGTGGGAAGCCTGGTCGGTACGGAGCTAGAACCCCGCCAGGCTCACCTGAAAGCCGTTACAACTCAGCTGCTACGACGCCTGCGGGCGATGTCCGCCAGGACGACTCCGGCGGCAACCGAGGCGTTGAGCGACTCGACCGGACCTGCCATCGGAATCGACAGGATCGCGTCGCAGTTCTCGCGGACGAGGCGCGAAAGGCCCTTGCCCTCGGAACCGACCACGATCACCACAGGACCGCTGCCGTCGAAATCGTCGAGAGTGGTGTCACCTTCGGCGTCGAGACCGACGACCTGAACACCCTTCGACGCCCAGTCCTTGAGCGTGCGAGTGAGGTTGGTTGCCCGAGCAATCGGCAGACGAGCGGCAGCACCGGCGCTGGTACGCCAAGCGACAGCACTCACGCTCGCGCTACGACGCTCCGGAATCACGACGCCGTGTCCACCGAAAGCTGCGACCGAGCGCACAACGGCACCCAGGTTGCGGGGATCGGTGATGTTGTCCAGCGCGACGAGCAGAGGGGGCTCGGCGTGCTTACGTGCCTCGGACAGAAGATCGTCCGGGTGCGCGTAGCGGTACGGCGGAACCTGCAGAGCGATGCCCTGGTGAAGACCGTTGGCGCTGAGGCGATCCAGATCCGAGCGCGGCACCTCGAGGATGGAGATACCGGCGTCGGCAGCCCGCTGAACGGATTCCTTCAACCGGTCGTCGCTCTCGGTACCGACAGCCACCCACAGCGCCGTCGCCGGAACACCCGCGCGCAGGCACTCCACCACCGGGTTGCGACCGAGCACGGTCTCGGGACCGTCGAGAACCTTGCGGCCCGGACCCGGACGGCCACCGCGGCCCTGGTTCTGCTTCTCGTCGGCCCGGGCGGCGCGCGCTGCACGCTTTGCCGCTGGGTGCTTGGTGCGTGCCTCGGCGGGAGGCGTAGCACCGCGGCCGGCGAGACCACGCTTGTGCTGGCCACCGGAACCGGCAACCTGGCCCTTCTTGGTGCCGCCCTTACGGACTGCGCCGCGCCTGCTCGAGTTTCCAGCCATTGTTACTGCCCTGCCTTAAGGGACCATTCGGGTCCGTCGGGAGTATCGGTTACTTCGATACCCGCCTTGATGAGGCGATCGCGGACCTCGTCCGCCACCGCCCAGTTCTTTTCCGTACGTGCCTGCTGCCGACGATCGAGATCGGCCCGCACCAACACGTCCAAAGCTTCCATTGCCGTCTCGGTGTCGCCACCGGACTGCGTCCAATGCTCGTCGAGTGGGTCGACGCCCAGGATCGCGAGCATGGCCCGCACCTGACCGGCAGCCACCCGAGCCGCGTCGAGATCACCGGCAGCGAGCGCGGAATTACCCTCGCTCGCCTTGCCGTGAATCTCGGCCAACGCGATCGGCACCGACAAGTCGTTGTCGAGAGCCGCCGCGAAACCTTCGGTCCACGTACCGAGTTCGACGCCACCCGCACGCTTGTGTGTGCGCAGGACGAACGACTCGAGCCCCTGGTAGGACTTCGCGCTTTCGTCCAACGCCTCGTCCGAGTACTCGAGATTGGAACGGTAGTGCGCACTACCGAGGTAGTACCGAAGTTCTTGCGGACGAACCTTCTTGAGCACGTTCGGCACAGAGAGAACGTTGCCCAACGATTTGGACATCTTCTCGCCACTCATCGTGACCCAGCCGTTGTGCAACCAGTACTGAGCGAAATCGTCGCCGGCGCACTTGGCCTGCGCAATTTCGTTCTCGTGGTGTGGGAAGACGAGATCGCGTCCACCACAATGGATGTCGAATGCGGCCCCGAGGTAGAACTCCGCCATGGCCGAGCACTCGAGGTGCCAGCCCGGACGGCCAGGTCCCCACGGTGTCGGCCACGAGGGCTCACCGGGCTTGACGGCCTTCCAGAGGGTGAAGTCGCGAGGATCGCGCTTGCCCTCGGCCGCACTCTCGCCCTGATGAACGTCGTCGAGTTTGTGGCCGGACAGTGCGCCGTACTCGGGGTAGCTCTGCACGTCGAAGTAGACGTCGCCGCCCGCCGCGTACGCGTGGCCGTTCTCGATCAGGCGTTCCATCATCTCGACCATCTGCGTCACGTGACCGGTGGCCCGCGGCTCGATGGACGGCGGCAGCACACCCAGTTGGTCGTAGGCCCACGTGAACGACCGCTCGAACGTCGCCGCCCACTCCCACCAAGGTCGACCGGCGCCGGCGGCCTTGTTGAGAATCTTGTCGTCGATGTCCGTCACGTTGCGCACGAAGGCAACGTCGTTGCCGTGCGCCAACAGCCAGCGTCGCAGCACGTCGAAAGCGACGCCGCTACGAACGTGTCCGATGTGAGGATCGCCCTGAACTGTCGCCCCACACAGGTACACCGATGCATGTCCGGGGGCCAACGGAACAAAATCCCGAAGGGCCCGCGTACCGGTGTCGTATAGGCGCAGGGTCACGACCAGCGATCTTACCTGTCGTGTTCGGTTGTCATGACCAACGCGGTGGCCATGGCGGCGATCCCCTCGCCGCGGCCGGTCAAGCCGAGGCCGTCCGTGGTGGTCGCGGACACCGAAACAGGCGCGCCGAGAATGTCCGAGAGCACCTTCTGTGCCTCGCCGCGTCGCGGCCCGATCTTCGGTCGGTTGCCGATGACCTGCACCGCGGCGTTGCCGACGGTGAACTGGTTCTCTTCGAGCAGTCGACGAACCTCGGCAAGCATTCGAGCGCCGCTCACGCCGTCCCATTCGGGCCTGCCGGTGCCGAAAACCGAACCGAGGTCGCCAAGACCTGCGGCGGAGAGCAACGCGTCACAGAGCGCGTGGACGGCGACGTCGCCGTCCGAATGCCCCGAGCACCCGTCTGCTTCCTCGAACAGCAACCCGGCCATCCAGCAAGGTCGGCCGACCTCGATGGGATGAACATCCGTGCCGAGACCGACGCGCATCTATTTTCCGTCCTGTGAGTCCGCGCTCAACTCTGTCTCCGAGATCAGGAGCGCCCGTGCAAGGACGAGGTCGAGCGGAGTGGTGATCTTGAAGGCGAGAGCGTCGCCGGGAATCGTCTGCACCGAAACACCGAGACGCTCCACCAGAGCGGCGTCGTCGGTCGCGGCGACGTCACCGGCGTCGTACGCACTGCGCAGGACGTCGGTGGAGAAGCCTTGAGGAGTTTGAACCGCACGCAACTCCGAACGCAGAGGCGTTCCGGTGACTACGCCGAGTACGTCGACCGACTTGATCGTGTCGGTAACCGGGAGTACCGGGATGACAGCGGAGCTGCCGGCTCGGAGAGCGTCGACGACGCGCGCGATCAACGCCGGCGGCGTCAATGCCCGCGCGGCGTCGTGCACGAGTACAAAATCTGCGTCGCCGGCAGCACTGAGACCGGCTCGAACCGAATCCGTTCTTTCGGCACCACCACCGACGACGTCGACGTCCGATGCACGACCGAGGTCGGCTACGACGGATTCGACCAGTTCAGGCGGCACAATGACAACAACGCGGTCGATCGCTCCGGATTTCCGGAGTCCATCGACCGCGCGTGCAAGCATGGTGCACCCACCGAGTTCGACAAATGCCTTGGGCAATTTCTCGCCCAATCGCACTCCCCGACCTGCGGCAGGTACCAGGGCTACTACTGCCACTGTCAGCTTTGTTGTGTTGCAGTCAGGACGCGGCCGCGAGGACCTCGTCGAGAATGGTCTCTGCCTTCTCGGTGTCAGTGCCCTCGGCGAGCGCGAGCTCTCCGACGAGAATCTGACGAGCCTTGGCGAGCATGCGCTTCTCACCAGCGGAAAGCCCGCGGTCCTGCTCACGACGCCACAGGTCACGAACAACTTCCGCAACCTTGTTCACGTCACCTGAGGCAAGCTTCTCGAGATTTGCCTTGTATCGACGAGACCAGTTGGTGGGCTCCTCGGTGTGCGGTGCTCGCAGAACCTGGAAAACCTTGTCGAGGCCTTCTTGGCCGACCACGTCACGAACTCCGACGTACTCTGCGTTGTCTGCAGGAACCCGTACTGTGAGATCGCCTTGAGCGACCTTCAGAACCAGGTACTCCTTCTGCTCACCCTTGATGGTGCGGGTTTCGATAGCTTCGATCAGCGCCGCACCGTGATGGGGGTATACGACGGTGTCTCCGACCTTGAAAATCATGTGTCCCGTGCCCCTTTCGATTCCACTAGTTTAACACGTGAAAGAACCGACCACTCATCAACTGTGCAGGTCAGGGGCATCCTTGCTCGAGCGTAGGGGTTGACAGGGCTTGTTGTACGTGCATTCAACTGGTCTGGAGCACCCCTGCATAACCGACTGAAAGCCCACGCAGACAACCGTTGTGGCGACCCGACGGCCAGCCCGCGGGACCTTATCTACTACTCTGCCTAGTGGAGTGCGAACCTGACGCCGTGGAGGACAAATCGTGACTGCTATCCGTAAGCCGACTCGTCGAGTCGCTACCGCCATTGCACTGGCTGCAGGCGCAGCCATCGCGCTGTCCGCTTGCGGTTCCGGACAGGTGAGCCAGACCGCCGTCCAGCAGGCCGCCGTGAACGGCAACAGCGCCAACCTCGGTGAGATCGCACTGCGCAACGTGCACATCGCCTACCCCTCGTCCGAGGAATACAGCATCGAGCCGGGCGGCAACGCCGTGCTCGCGTTCACCGTCGTGAACGACAGCGCCGAGACCACGGACAAGCTCGTCAGCATCACCACCGATTACGCAGCACGCGTCATCGCGGGTGAAGAGGTAGGTGGCTTGACGATCAAGCCGCAGACGTCGCTGCAGGCCGGCCAGTTGCCCGCAGGCGAAGGTGCCGCGACCGAGGCAGAGACCCAGATCAAGAACAACGAAGAGAACGACGACGCACCCGCTGCGCTCACTCTCGTCGTTCTGCAGGACATCAAGGCAGGCGTTCGCCCCGGCTTGACCGTCCCGATCACCTTCAAGTTCGAGAAGGCCGGCTCGGTCACCGTCGACGTACCGGTCGACGCAGGCCCGCAGCTCGAGCGCAACGAGTCGGACAAGTCGCCCGACGTTGCAGAAGCCGGGCACTGAGCCCGAATCACCAAGGCGCACACTGCGCTTCGCAGAACAACTTAAGAATCACACTAGAGGCGGGGTCCATGTCGGACCCCGCCTCTAGTCTGTCCCGGTGGCCAAAGTGAAATCGAACTACCGATGCTCCGAATGCCAGTCGGTAGTGCCCAAGTGGGTCGGTAGATGTCCGGACTGCGATTCGTGGGGCTCGATGACCGAGGTCGCGGTAGTGGCACCCGTCGCCAGTCGCGCCGGCGCATCACTCGCCAAAGCGGGATCGAGCGCCGTGCTCCCTACGACGCCGGCCACGCCGCTGACACAGATCGACAGCACCTCGACGCAGGCCAAGCCCACCGGGATCGGCGAGTTGGACCGCGTCCTCGGCGGTGGCGTCGTACCTGGTTCGGTGGTGCTGCTCGCGGGCGAGCCCGGAGTCGGAAAATCGACGCTACTTCTCGAGGTCGTCTACCGCTGGGCGATGCGCAGCGCGGATGATCGAGCGTTGTACGTCACCGGCGAGGAGTCCGCCGGTCAGGTCCGACTTCGGGCAGATCGCACCAACTCTGTCCACGAACGGATGTATCTGGCGGCCGAATCCGATCTCGCGACCATCCTCGGCCACATCGAGCAGGTCAAGCCGACCCTGGTCATCGTCGACTCGGTGCAGACCATGCTTGCTGCCGACGTCGACGGAGTCGTCGGCGGCGTGACTCAGGTCAAGGCTGTCACCAGCGCCTTGACCTCCCTGGCGAAGGCCAGTGGAATCCCGGTGCTTCTGATCGGCCACGTCACCAAGGACGGCGCCGTCGCCGGACCGCGCTCGCTCGAGCATCTCGTAGACGTGGTTCTGCACTTCGAAGGCGACAAGCACTCCACGCTGCGCATGGTCCGCGGCGTCAAGAACAGATTCGGTGCGGCCGACGAGGTGGGATGCTTCGAGCTGAGCGAGCAGGGCATCAACGAGATCAGCGATCCGTCCGGCCTGTTCCTGCATCACCGCGAAGAAGCCGTGGAAGGCACGGCTGTCACCGTGATGATGGACGGTAAGCGACCTCTACTCGGTGAAGTTCAGGCCCTCGTCGCCGCCACGCCTCTACCGACACCTCGTCGAGCCGTCAGCGGGCTCGACACCGCCCGTGTGGCCATGGTTCTGGCCGTGTTGGAGCGCCGCGTCGGGGTGTCGATCTCGAAGGCCGACGTCTACGCGGCGACCGTCGGCGGTATGCGGATGACCGAGCCGGGTGCCGATCTGGCTCTCGCGATAGCGGTCGCTTCCGCTGTGAAAGCCAAACCTGTCCCCAAGGGGCTCGTCATCCTCGGCGAGGTCGGACTCGCCGGAGAGGTTCGACGAGTTGCCGGCGTGAACCGACGGCTGATCGAAGCTGCCAGATTGGGATTCACCAGCGCCATCGTGCCGGTCGATTCCGGCCCGAACATTCCCGGCATGCGCGTCAACGAAGTAGCGAACCTGGCCGAGGCACTCGCCTATGCCGGATTGATGGGCGGCAAACAAGCCCCGTCTCGCCCCAAGCTCACTCCGGTGAAGTGACCGGTCTGCGGCCGACTACCGCGTCAGACCGACGAGGTGCCGAACGGGGAAGTCGGTTCGCCGTCCACGAACTCCTTGGTCTTGGCGAAGTGTTCCGACGTGATGGTCAGGAACAGTCCGCGGGACGTTCCCACCACCGTGTCCGGATCCGCTGTCGGACCTTCGACGATCACCGCTTCCGCGCTGGTGTAGACCTTGCGGCGCACAACGCCGTCGATGCGAGCCCGAAATTCGAGCACCGATCCCAACGGGATGGGCCGGGCGAAGTCGATCTCGAGGTGCCCGGTCACCACCGGCGAGCCGAGAGCCATGCATGCCATGCCTTGCGCCTCGTCGAAAGCCGTCGACAAAATACCGCCGTGAATGACCCCCGGACCGCCCTGATACTTCTTGGCGACCTCCAGACGGCCCGTCACTTCCAACCCGTCACCAGCCCTGAAACTCATCGCCATTCCCGCAGGCTGGTCGTCGCCGCAGCCGAAGCATTTCGACCAGTGCTGAGGCAACTTCTCGCCGGCGGCCGGAAAGAATTCGACCGGCTCCGGGACAGTCAGGTCATCAGGCAGGGTCCAGGTACTACTCATGGATAGGTAATCTAAACGGGGATCAGTCCGGCGCAGGCATCGGACCCGACCGAAGTGACATCGACCTCAGCAGGGAGTTTCTCAATGATCAGTGCGATGGCGGACACACAGTCGTCGTCGGCATTGCGAGAGACCATCGCCAGGTTGGCGCCGGGTACCGCTTTGCGAGACGGGCTCGAACGAATTCTGCGCGGACGTACCGGCGCGCTGATCGTCCTCGGATACGACGAGGAGATGGAAGCGCTGTGTGACGGCGGATTCAACCTCGACGTGGAGTTCGCACCGACCCGATTGCGTGAGCTCTCGAAGATGGACGGCGCGGTAGTCCTCTCGACGGACGGCACACGCATCGTGCGCGCCAATGTCCAACTGGTTCCCGATCACAAGATTCCCACCGTCGAATCCGGCACCAGGCACCGTGCCGCCGAGCGCACGGCAATTCAAACTGGCTATCCCGTGGTCTCGGTCAGTCAGTCGATGTCGATCGTCAGTGTGTACGTCGGTGGTATCCGGCACGTCATCGACGGCTCGGCCACCATACTTTCGCGCGCCAACCAGGCCGTCGCGACGCTCGAACGATACAAAGCGCGACTCGACGAAGTGACACGGCAACTGTCGGTGGTCGAGATCGAGGATTTCGTGACTCTGCGCGACGCGTTGACCGTCGTACAGCGACTCGAAATGGTTCGCCGTGTGTCGATCGAAATCGAGCAGGATGTCCTCGAGCTCGGCACCGACGGTCGCCAGCTGGCACTGCAGCTCGAAGAACTGGTCGGCGACAACGACATTGCACGTCAACTGATCGTTCGGGATTATCTTGCCGGCCCCGAACCCATCGGCACCGCGGCGATGGACAACGTCCTCGTTGCACTCGATCGCGTCACCGACGCCGACCTACTCGATCTCACGACTCTTGCGCGTGTTCTCGGTTATCCGGGCACGATCGAAGCCCTCGACACTCCGATGACTCCTCGCGGATATCGCGTACTGATGCGTGTGCCTCGATTGCAGTTCCATCAGATCCACCGGCTGGTCGGATCCTTCGGCACTCTCCAGTCGCTGCTGGCCGCTACGGCTGCCGATCTGCAGTCGGTCGAGGGCATCGGCGGGCTGTGGGCCCGTCACATCCGTGAGGGACTTTCCCGGCTCGCGGAGACGTCGATCACCGGATCGTTCAACTAGCGGGCCTGTTCGGGCTTGCCCGCTCTCACGCGATGTTGAACGGCTCCGGGGAGCTTCGCAGTGCACCGAGCTGACCGACAACCGTGTACGCGCCTGCGCCCACCGGATTGCGCTCGGGGTTCTGCGCGGTCGCGCACTCGGGGGTCGACGTCGTGGCCGACCAGGCGACCTTGAACGCAGCTTGCTCGCCGGGAGCGAGATTGCGCACGTCAGCGGCGGGCTGGGGATAGCAGTCGACGTTGGACCACAACCGGGTCTTGCCGTCGATGCTGTAGACGAGCACCTGCTGAAGGCCGCCCGCCAGATCTCGATCACAGGGTGCCGAACCGATGTTGGTGATGACGATCGTGAAGGACGGCTCTTCACCAGGAGCGAAGGTCGCCTTGTCTGCGGTCGCCTTGACTGCCAACGACGAGTCCGCGCACTGACCAGCCGGGACCGGAGCGCCGGTGGTCGACGAGGACGAGGACGATGCCGACGTCGACGATCCCGAAGCCTGCGTGCCCGAGCCACCTGATCCACCCGCAGCACCGCCACCCGAACCACCGTTACCGTCCGGCGCGTTGGAGCCGGAAGGGTTGGGGGTGAAGGAGACGTCCGTCGTCAGCGAGGAACTCGCAGCGGCCGAATTGGCCTCAGGAGTATCGCTTCCACCGCCGAAGAGGGCGGACGCCGCCCAGATGATCAACGCCAGTGCAATGACGGCGGCACCAATGGCCAGCGCCCGGCGACGCCAGTAGATCTCGGGGGGCAGTGGTCCATTCGGTTCCAACACGGACTCAACGGTAGTTGGCGCAGGGTCCACTAACCGTCAGCTGAGGCGGCGTGTCGGTACCCATTGTCTGCTACCGGGTATCACTGCCCCGGAAGATCTAACCCTCGACGCTCTCGCCGATGTCGCCGACCGCGCCCTGAACTCGCATGTGACCGTCGGACAATGTGTACGTGACGCCGACGATCGCGCACGCACCGTTGTCCACCTTGTCTGCGATGATCCGCGACCTCTGCATGATCAACGAGCCGGTCTCCACGACGTGTCGACCTTCGAGTTCGTCGACGGTGGACAAGCCCTCGTTGCGCCCCATCAGGATGGACGGAGCAACGCGCTCGACCACGCTGCGAATGAAGCCGTCGGGAACCGCACCCTTGTCCAGGGCGTCGAGCGTTGCCTTCACCGCACCGCAACCGTCGTGACCGAGGACGACGATGAGCGGCACGTTGAGCACGTGAACCGCGTACTCGATCGAACCGAGCACCGAATCGTCGAGCACGTGACCTGCCGTACGCACGACGAACATGTCGCCGAGGCCCTGATCGAAGATGATCTCGGCGGCTACGCGCGAATCACCGCAACCGAACAGCACCGCGGTGGGGTGCTGCCCATCGACGAGCTTCGCGCGATCGGCGATTCCCTGGCTGGGGTGAATGGACGCGTCGTTGACAAATCGCTCGTTGCCTTCGCGAAGGGACTTCCAAGCGGAAATGGGGCTTGATCGTGGCATTCACTCATTGTGCACCCGTCGCATTTCGGACTCTCGCCGGGAAGGTTGCGTAGACGCAAACGGAAGCTCCGCGTCCACATTCACGCCTTGTGATGGCGTGCCCGAATTGGAACTTACTTCAGAGTCAGTTTCCTGATACCGTCTCCGAACGTGACCTGGAGCACTTCGACCTTCCGAGTGTGATCGAAGAAACCCGACCAGAACGATTCGGCCGGAAAGGGGGATGGCGTGAGCACTGAAGTTGGAACAACCGGGGACGCAACGCCTGCCTCCCCCGCCAAGACGAACATGTTCTCGAACCTGCTGTCCGAGATCGGACTGCTGTTCACCTTCACCGTTCGCGTATGCGTCGCCGCTTTCACAACTCTGCGACACAAGCGCCTCGCCTGGCGTGAGGCGCTCGACCAGATGTGGTTTCTCGCCCACGTCACCTCGGTCGCTTCGGCACTGGTGATGATTCCCCTCGGCGTGGGCGTAGCTCTCCAGATCGGTTCGCTCGCAGACCAAATCGGCGCGGGTTCATACAGCGGTGCAGTCGTCGCGTTCCTCATCATCGGACAGGCCGGACCGCTGGTCTGCGCCCTGATCATCGCCGGCGTCGGCGGTTCCGCAATCTGCGCAGATTTGGGAGCGCGCACGATCCGCGAAGAGATCGATGCGCTCGAAGTACTGGGCCTGCCGGTGTTGGAACGCCTGGTCGTGCCGCGGATGATCGCAATTGCCGTCGTCTGCCTCCTGCTGAATTCGATAGTTCTCGTGATCGGTTTGGGCGCAAGCCTCTTCGTTCACGTCCTGATACTCGACGGCAACGCACAGAGCTTCCTGCGCAATCTTGTTCAATTCAGTCAACCGAGCGACTTCGTCGTCTCCGGTATCAAAGCCGTTGCCTTTGCTCTCATCTCGGGAATCGTGGCCTGCTACAAGGGCCTGACCGTCAAGCGCGGAGCTCAAGGCGTCGGCGACGCAGTCAACGAGACCGTCGTGCTCTCGTTTGTCCTCGTGTTTGTCGCCAACCTCGCAATTACCCAGTTCTACCCGCTGTTCGTCTCGGTGAAGGGTGCCTACTGATGCACCTGCCCATCGCAATTCGTGCCAAGCGGGCCAGTTCGCGCACCGTCGACGGTCTGAGTCGACTCGGCGATCAGTTCACGTTCCACGCGCGTGTCATCACCTCGATTCCGGCAACCCTCAAGCGATATTGGCGTGAAGTCGCCCGTCTCGTCGCCCAGGTGGCATTCGGTTCGGGCACCCTGCTCGCCGGCGGCGGCAGCGTCGTCGTGATCTTCGCGATCTCGTTCTTCGCAGGTTCCCAGATCGGACTCGAGGGCTACCGCGGACTCAACCTCGTCGGCCTCGCACCGCTGTCCGGCGTGATGTCCGCCATCGCGAATACTCGTGAGGTCGCACCACTCGTTGCCGCAATCACCTTGGCTGCCAAGGTCGGAACTGGATTCACCGCGCAGCTCGGAGCCATGCGGATCTCCGAGGAAATCGACGCACTCGAAGTCATGGCGATTCCCTCGCTGCGATACCTGGTCACCACCCGAATGATCGCGGCGCTCATCGCGGTGGTCCCGCTGTACCTGGTCGGCCTGTTTGCTTCGTACATGGCAACGGCGCTTGCGGTGATCCGGGTCAAAGGCCAGTCGGAGGGAACATACGGCTACTACTTCAGTCTTTTCCTCTCTCCCAACGACATCTGGTTGTCCTTGATAAAAGTCATGGTGTTCGCGGTCGTCGTGACCCTCGTGCACTGCTACTACGGTTATACCGCGACGGGCGGACCTGAAGGCGTCGGGCGAGCAGCCGGGCGAGCGCTGCGCACCAGCATCGTCTTCCTGGCCTTCACCGACGTCGCCATGACCATCGCGCTCTGGGGACTCAAACCTCAGGTGCCCGGGTTGACCGGATGATCGTCACGGGTACCAGTCGAATTACACTGGCACTGCGTGGTTTACTTGCGATAGTCCTGCTGATCGTCGCCTACGTCTTCTTGTTCAGCAGGGGCACGGACACGTTCAGTTCCACACCGCAGGTCAGTGCTGTCGTCCCTGCCAGCGCCGGTGCGCTGCGAGTCGGATCCTCGGTTCAGTACCGCGGCGTCGTCGTCGGTTCGGTCGCCGATATCGAGCCTGGCACCACCGCTTCCACCATCTCACTCGCAATCGACGAGGGTGCATTCGAGGACATACCGTCGGCAAGTCAGGTGCGGCTGATGCCCCGCAACATCTTCGGCGACTTCTTCGTGGACCTGATTCAACCTGACGGTCTCTCGCGCGGTCCTGCTCTCGCGCCGGGTACCGAGTTGGCATCAGATCAGTCCGAAGTCGCGGTCCAGCTCTACCAATCGATCTCACGGATCTACTCGCTCGTTTCTTCCCTCGACCCCGCCGACATCAACGTGGCGCTCACGGCAGTCTCGGATGCGATGAGCGGCAAGGGAAACCAGATCGGTGAGTCTCTCGATTCAGTCCACCAAGCGTTGGTCGGTGCGCAGCCCGTCATCGACGGACTCGGTGACGACCTCGACGACATAGCCACGCTCGCCGACAGTCTCTCGACGAGTGCGCCCGACATGCTCGCCGCATTCGAGAACTCCATCACCACATCCAAGACCGTCGTCGAGAAATCCGACGGATTGGCGGGGCTTCTGCGAGCAGGCACCAGCACGGGATCTGCTGCCACGAGTCTGATCGGCGACAATCGCGACCGCCTGATCACCTTGGTCGACGACGCCGATTCCCTCACCGGTGCAATCACTTCGCGGCCGGACCACATCACCACCTTCTACAACGGCCTGCGCAATCTCACGATCAAACTCCCGCCCGCATTGGCGCACGGCCCGTGGCTCAGCACTGACCTGCGCCTGTCTGTCACAGATCTGTATCCGTACGGAAAGACCGACTGCCCACAATACGACGGGACCCGCGGCCCCAACTGTCCTGCCGCCGCGACCGCGTTCGGCGGAACCGTCGGCCCGGTCGGCAGCCCTGCCGAACAATCCCTGATCTCAGCTATCACCCAGGGCAGTACAGCTTTGGACACTCTCGTGGCGGGGCCGGTCTTTCGCGGCACGACGGTGGTGGGCGGATGAGCGTGAAGAAATCTCTGATCAGGTTCGGACTGTTTGCCGCGCTGTCGATTCTCGCCACCGTGGTCGTGGTGAGCACTCTGATCAACCCAGTCTCCGGGTCTAGTTCGCAGTACCGGGCCGTCTTCGTCAATGCCTCCGGCCTGGTCACCGGCAGCGATGTTCAGATCGCCGGGGTGCGAGTAGGGCGCGTCGACAGCGTCGAGTTGGTGAACAACCAAGCCGTCGTCGGCTTCGAACTCGAATCTACACAACGTATTCCGACCGACGGTCGGGCTGTGGTGAGGTATGCAGATCTGCTGGGGGCACGGACGATCTCGATTGAACCCGGACAGGGCGAACTCGTAGCCGGCAACTACCTCTCCCCCGGAGCCACAATTCCCGTGGAACAGACTCAGCCGGCGATCGACCTCACCGACATCCTCGGCGGTTTCCGTCCCCTGTTCGACGCACTTGACCCCGCAGAAGTCAACGAGCTTGCCGCACAAGTCGTCCAGGTATTCCAAGGACAAGGTTCCACCATCGAAAGCCTGCTGGAGCGCACAGTTGCCGTCACCGAGAACTTGACGTCCCGAGACGCGATCTTGGACCAACTACTGACCAACCTCGACCGGGTACTCACCGTCACGACGACGAATCGACCCAACTTCGTCGAGATGATCAACACGCTCGACACGCTGGTAGGCGGTTTGGCACAGGATCGCCAACAGATCTCGGCCGCAGTTGATTCCGCAGGTGCCCTGACTTCTTCCCTTCAGGACTTGGTGACGCGCGTGGAACCGGACTTGGCTGGCGCGCTGACTTCGATCGATCAGTCGGCCAGCGTCGTCGTCGACAATCGTGAGTCGCTGGCGACCGGTATCACCGCTTTCGATCAACTGTTCACCCAATTGGGAATCGCAATGAGCTACGGCAGTTGGGCGAACATCTACATCTGTAACTTCCGGCTCAGCGCGCTGGACCAATCGGTGACTCTCGGCGGCCCCGAGCGTTCGGCGGTGTGCCGATGAACTGGCTCACCGTCAAGACCCCGGTCCGCAACGGAATGATCTGCATTCTCGTCGGAGTCTGTGTCGTTCTGGCCGCACTCGTTGTCCCTCAATTGATCTTGAAGGTCAAGACCAACGAGTACAACGCCGTGTTTGCCAACGCCACCGGATTGACGCAGGACGATCCGGTCAACGTCGCGGGAGTCCCGAGCGGGGTGGTCACCTCGTTGGCGGTCAGCGGCAACTCCGTTGAAGTCACCTTCCGACTCGACGACGGCGTCACTCTCGGCGAAAACTCGCGCGCGGACATCAAGATCTCGACTCTGCTCGGCCGACGCTCGCTCGACATCACTCCGAACGGATCGCGCTCGTTACCCGGAGGTTCGACCATTCCCATCGAGAACACGAGTGTTCCGTTCACCCTCGACGATCTCGGACGAGGAGCACAATCCACTTCGGAAAACCTTGATCTGCAACAACTGCGAAACATGCTGACCGTGGTGTCCGACAACTCACCGGACGATCCCGAACTCATTCGCCGCTCGCTCGAGGGAATCGACGCACTCTCCGGAGTAGTCAACGACAACGACGTTGCGCTCCGTTCCCTTCTCACCGGAGCGCAGCAGATGACCGCAACACTGATCGAGCAAAAGGACACTCTGGAAACCCTTCTGGGAAATGCGGACCTGGTGATGGCCACGATCGCCGACCGGCGAGATGTGCTGAATGCGCTTGTACAAGACCTCAATCAGTTGAGCACCACACTTGCCCAGTTCCTGGGCGACAACCAGGCATTGGTCGACTCGGTCATGGGAGACATCCACGAGGTGACGGGAGTGCTTTCCGAGAACGAACAATCACTGACCACGTTGCTCGACAACTTCGCCCCCAGCGTTCGGTATGTCACCAATGCGACCGGTAACGGCAACTGGCTCGACCTCAACTCGCCCTCCACCCTCATCCCGGACAACTGGTTGTGCGTCGTCGGGCTCGTTCAGGGGTGTCGATGACCACGACCGTCAAGAAGCTCGCCGTGCTGGCAGCGATAATGATCTGCGCGATCGGTGCGGTCCTGTTCGTCACGCGTGACGAACACCAACTCACTCTCACTGCCGAATTCACCTCGACCGACGCCATCTTCACCGGCAACACGGTGACTATTCTGGGAGTTCCCAGCGGGAGGGTCGAGAGCGTCACGCCGGAAGGGTCCCGGGTACGAGTGGCGATGAGCCTGCCGTCCGGAACACGCATACCGGCCGACGCGCAGGCCTGGGTCCTGTCTCCTTCGGTCATCAGTGACCGCACGATCGAACTCGGCCCCGGCTACGAGGACGGTGAGTTCCTCGTGGACGGCGCAGTGATCCCTCTCGAACGAACTCACTCCCCTCTGACATGGGACCAGCTCACCGCATCGGTGAACGAACTGACGGTGGCGCTCGGCCCTGGCGCGGACGGCGGTGGGATCGGTGACCTCATCGGAGAAGGCGCCCACGCGTTGGACGGCAACGGGCAAGCATTCAACGATGCCGTTCGGTCCATCTCACAGGCTAGTTCGGTACTGGCGGGTGCAAGTCCCGACATCTCCGAACTCGTGAGGAACCTGAACACCCTCGTGCAGTTGATCGCGGACAACCAGACCAAGGTCGACTCGCTGTCGAATTCGGTGACAGTCACCGCCCGCGCGTTCAGTACCCAGCGAGACGACATCAGCGGGGCGCTCGATTCCCTGACCACGTTGCTCGGACAGGTCTCAGCGCTACTCGCCGAACACGGCGAGGCGGTCACCGCCGATCTGGGTGCGCTCGCACAGTTGGCCGGTGCAGTCGCGACCAAACAGGACCAACTGCGCGAGATCATCGAAACGGCACCAACGGGATTCGAGAACGTCGCCAACCTCGTCACCGAAGAAGGCCGAGCCAGAGCGCGATTGAACGTCGCCACCGATCTCTCACAGTTCGACACGACGCGAGAACTGTGCGAGAAGATGCCGATTCCGCTGTGCACCGGGCCTGGGATCGTCAATCCCATCGAATTTCCTTCGGCAGGCAGCTCCGACCTGGCACGCATCCTCGGTGGGGGCAACTGATGGCGTCGAACAAGTCCGTGGTGAGCGTTGTCGTGGCACTTGTCATCGCGGCGCCGTTGACCGGCTGCAGTCTCAACTTCCAGCACCTCCCCCTCGGGCGCAGTCTGCCAGGAGAGTCGTACCCGCTGAACATGGAATTCGTCGATGCGTCATTACTCCCCGTCGGCGGCGAGGTGCGGATCGGCCAGGCAGTGGTCGGCAGAGTCACGTCGATGAGCGCGGAAACATTTGCAGCCGTAGTACATACAGAAATCGAATCGGACATCGAACTACCCGTCGGCACTCGCGCTCGGATCGAGCTGTCCACTCCGATCGGCGACGCATTTGTCAACCTCGAAGTTCCGGTCGATCCAACGGGCCCCAGGCTCGAACCAGGTTCCACCATCGCGCGATCGGAGACCGTGCGCGGACCCGATGTCGCACAACTGCTCGGCGCCGTCGGAACTCTGTTGAACGGCAGCGGGTTGGCGCAGGTCAAGAACATCGTCAGTGAGGCTGATCAGATTCTCGACGGCAGGGAAGAGACGATCCGCGATCTGCTTGCGCGCCTTGACACTTTTCTCGGAACACTTGAGGACCGAAAGGAATCGATCAATTCGGCACTGAATTCACTGAACCGGCTCAGCGCTCTGATCGGTGACGAGAGCGCCACCATCGACGAAGGCTTGCGAACACTCACACCCGCATTGGGCGTGATCGCCGACCAACGACAACCGCTCCTCGATCTACTCGACGAAACCGATCGGCTCAGTACCGCAACCAATTCCGTGCTCGACCAGTCGGCCGACCAGATTTCCGAGATCACCGGACGACTGTCACCCATCCTCGACCAGTTCTCGGCAATGGGCCCGACACTGAGTGAGACCATGTCCAACCTGGACAACGCAAGAGCGCTCCTCGAGCGCGCCAGCCCAGGTGATTACGTGAACATCGACCTCGACGTCGATGTCGAGGGCACCGTGACCGGGGTGCTCAACGAGATAATTCCGGGCGCCGCACCGCCACTGCCACCTCTGCCCGCCTCCGATCGGGAACTGCCGATCACGACACCCCTGCAAGGAGGAACGCGATGAAGAACCGAACCGTCTATTTCGAGATCGTCGCCTTTCTCCTCATCGCGGTGGTAAGCACTACGTATGTGCTCCGACAAGTAGGTGCCGGAGATCCTTTCACCGGAACATTCTCGGTCACCGTCGAATTGGAGAACGCGGCCGGAATCGCTCCGGGTTCGGAAGTGGCCTATCGCGGAGTCACCGTCGGCGACGTCGAGTCGGTGGAGGTGGACTCTGCCCAGGACCTCGTCGTGATGACGTTGAGCATCGCCGCCGACCAACAGATCCCCAACGATTCGCATGTGGCCATCAGCCAGGACACCGCCGTTCCGGTATTGAAAGTTCAGTTGTCCTCGCAGACCGACGGCGGCCCGTATCTGGTTGAAGGTTCGGTTGTTCCGACTGAGCGAACTTCGATCCCGGTCGCGTTGGGAACCGTGATTGCGAATTTCAACGCTGCTGCCGACACCGTCGATCCGGCAGATCTGCGTACCCTCTCGCACGAACTCGGTGAGGGATTGAACGGATTGGGTCCGGATCTGCAGGCGCTCGTCGACAACTTCGACGTGCTCGCGCGCACTGTCCAAGCCGATCAACCGCGTGTCAACACACTCGTCGAGAACTCGCGCTCACTGTTCACTGCGAACGAGGAAAATGTTGACGCTCTTCCCGAAGTTGCACTCACACTTCGCCAATTGACAGATCAGGTACGAAACTCCGATCCGCAACTGCGCACACTCCTCGATCGAAGCCCGAGTGTTCTCGACAATCAGATACTGCCTCTCATCGAGCAGAGTCGTGAGCCGTTCAGTCTGCTGTTGGCCAATTCTCTCGTCTCCACTCAGATCGTCACTGCACGGATGCCTGCCGTCGATGCCTTGTTGGTGGTGGTGCCCAAAGGATTCGAGAAGTTCGGAAGTATCGTCAAAGACGGACGGGCACAGCTTGATCTGATCACAGCACTCGGCCCGGTCTGTATCTACGACACGCCCCGGCGATCGGTACAGGACACCTCACCGACCACGCTCGACAAGAACCAACACTGCGCGGACCAGTCGGGCCGGATCCAGAATCGCGGTTCGCAGAACGTCCCCACCGGAACTGGAACGATCGACGGGGTTGCCGAATACGATCCTGCTCTCGGCACAGTTGCGGCCGGTGACGGAACGTCGATTCGTCTGGGCCTCAACGGTGGTCAGAACACCGTTCTCGGTGACAACTCGTTTGCCGCACTACTAGTACAAGGAACGCAATGACCGAGACACCCCAATCCCAGACCCCCGACAGTCCGACACCCGAGAGTCCGACACCCACAATCGTCGAAAAGCCCAAGCGGCTTCGCAAGCAGACCTTGTTGATCGTTGCCGGCGTCCTGGTCGTGGTCGCGGCGCTCGGATGGGGCGCATTCGCGACCTGGCAGAAATCGGCCGACGAAGACGCGCGTACCAGCGCACTGGACAGCGGACGACAATTCGCCACTGATCTTGCGACGTACAACTTCCAGAACCTCGATCAGAATCTTTCCGTGGTGCGTGACAACTCTGTCGGTGAGTTCGCCGGTCAGTACGCCCAGGTGGCAGCCAACCTGCAGAACATGATCGTGCAGTATCAGGCGACCTCGTCCGCTCAGATCATTTCAGCCGGGCTGGCGAGCAGTGATCGCGACAACGCCGAGGTGCTCGTGTTCCTCGATCAGACGATCACCAATACCAACTCCCCCGATCCGAGGATCGACCGTAACCGCATGCAACTTTCTCTGGTCCGCGAGGACGGCGATTGGAAACTGAGCAACGTGCAGTTGTTGTGACTTCGTCGCGGCGTAGTATCTCCCCGAGCATTATCGAGCGATAGCTAGGGGACCACGTATGGCCACGAAAGATTCGGCGAAGGACGCCACAGCCAGTTGGCGACGGATCGAGCCGCTCGAGCTGACTCCTATCCTGGAAGCCGCCCTCGAAGGATTCTACGACAACGGGTTCCACGGTACTTCGATACGCGAGATCGCACGCCGCGTCGGCGTGACGATCCCCGCCCTCTACTACCACCACCAGAGCAAAGAGGGGATCCTCCTTGCTCTGCTGGAGATTTCGACCAGTGACGTCCTCGCTCGTGCCCACAGCGCGTACTCCGACGGCGGAGACGACCCTCGACAACAGCTCACCAACGTCGTCGAAGCGATCGTGCTTCGTATGACGACCCGCTCTCGGTTGGCAGCCCTCGAGGGGGAAGTGCGCTACCTCAGTCCCGAACACCGACAGCGATATCGTGTCGTACGCAAGGGCGTCGAAGAATTGGTGCTCGGTATAGTCACCGAGGGTTCGGAACGAGGTCTCTTCTCAGTAGCAGACGTGCCCGAGACCACCCGCGCACTTCTCGCGATGTGCCAGTCGATTCCGCGCTGGTATCACGCCGAGGGAGAACTCACCCCGGAAGAGGTAGCTCAGAAGTACGCCGTGATCGCACTGAATACGGTTGGATGCAAACCCGGCCGCAAGCGTGCACGTTGATTCTCATACTGTCCTGTATCGCGCCCGAAGTTCGCGCTTGAGGATCTTGCCCGTAGCACCCAACGGAAGTTCCGTGACTATCTCGATGGACTTGGGGCACTTGTAGCCGGCAAGTCGGCTTCGAACGAAACCTGAAATCGAGTCGGTATCGAGTTGATGCCCTGCAGCAGCAACTACGACGGCTTTGACCGCCTCGCCCCACAGTGGATCCTCCACTCCGATGACGGCAACTTGGGATACTCCCGGATAATCGGCGATGACCGATTCGACTTCGATGGGATAGACGTTCTCTCCACCCGTGATGATCATGTCCTTCATCCGATCGGTGATGTAGACGTAGCCCTCGCTGTCGACCCGTCCCACGTCGCCGGTGTGGAACCACCCGTCGGTATCTATCGCAGCGGCAGTCTCTTCCGGCCGTCGGTAGTAACCTTCGGTCGTTTGCGGAGACCTGACATAGATCTCGCCGGCCTCGCCGACCGCAACTTCCTCGCCTTCCGGTGACATCACCTTCAAGTCCACCCAGGGGTAGGGTTTTCCGACCGAGCGCAGCAGTCCGACCTTCTCGCCGTCCACCGCATGGTCACAAGAATCAAGTTGTGTTACTGCTCCATGCGTTTCGGTCAGCCCGTAGACCTGGAACAGGGGCTTGCGGAACGTCTCGAGAGCTCGCTTCAAGACCCATGGTGTGATCGGGGAGGAACCGTAAGCGATCGATCGGAGAGTTGCGAAATTGCGCTCTCGCGCGCCTGGTACGTCGACCAGCATCCCGATGACGGAAGGCACGAGAAAGGTATTGGTGATACTCATCCCTTCCAGTACTTCCAACAGACCGGCAGGTGTGAATTCTGGGAGAACGACGTTATGGGCGCCATTCGCAAGCCCCACGAGCGCCCAACCCAATCCACCGATGTGGAACAGTGGCATCGCACACAAGCTGACCGAGGATTCGTCGAATCCCCATGGCCCGCCGGTTCGCGTGCATGCCTCCAGGTTCCTGTTGGACGTGAGAACGCCTTTGGGTTTTGCCGTCGTTCCGGATGTATACAGTTGCAGTACAACGTCGTCCAGGCTCCCTCTCCATCCCGGATCGACCGAACTTGCGCCTGCCGATCGCGCTTCGTAGTCGAACTCCTCGGAACCGTCGATCCTCACGACACGCAGCTTCGTCCCTCCCGATGCCTGCACCGCCGAGACCACACCCTCGAATTCACTGTGGAAGAACAACACACGAGCGTCCGCGTCGGCGAGCACCTCGGCAACCTCGGCGCCGGACAACCTCCAATTGATCGGGATTGCCACTGCCCCGATCTTCGCTGCCGCAAGTACGATCTCGACGACTTGAGTCGAGCCTCTGTCCACCACGGCCACCCTGGTTCCAGATCTACAACCCAGGTCGAGAAGAACGTTGGCCAGCCGACTGGTGCGGAGGTCGAGCTCGGCAAACGTCATCGACCCGTCTCGACCTGTCAACGCGAGGGCGTCTGGTCGTGCAGCAGCGTGGCGTCGAGACTCATCGGCAAGGCGATATTGCGAGCACATCGTGAAAAGCCCTTTCTGGATTGGACGTAACTTCCGGCCCGGGCGCGTGGACGACACCCGGGCGCTATCAGCACCGACGAACTCTCGACGAGCTATTGCATCGCCCCGATGTGTTTCATCACGTCCGGGTACCGACGTAAGTGGGCACCCCCGTTGACATCGAGAACCTCGCCCGTGATCCACGAAGAAGCATCGGAAGCGAGGAAGAACACCGCTTCGGCAACGTCGCGTGGCAACCCGTTACGTCCGAGCGGAGTGTTCTCGGTGAAGTCCGCCTGAATAGCCGGCACACCGGTGAGACCCTCGACAAGTGGCGTTTCGACAAGACCTGGCGAAACCGCGTTGACGCGTATCCCCCGGTCTCCGAGTTCGAGTGCCGCAACCTCGGTGAGCATGGCGAGGCCAGCTTTGGCGGAGCAGTATCCTGCAAAACCTGCAGCCGCCTGCCGTGCGTTCAATGAGGTGATCGAGACGATCGATCCACCGGCAGTCATGGCACGCGCCGCGTGCTTGATCACGAAGAACCCTCCGGTGAGACAGATGTCAACGGTGCGCCGCCAAGTCTGCGCCTCCAAATCCGTTATGTAGCCCGGCAGATTCACCCCGGCACAATTGACCGCGATATCCAACCGACCATGCTGCGCCTCGGCCCCCTCGAATATCCCCTTGACCGATTCTTCGTCGACGACGTCGACCCGGACTGCTTCAGCTCGCCCACCGAGTTCTACGGCGCGTTTCCGCCCGCCTTCGATGTCGATGTCGCCTATCACGACGCTCACACCTTCGGCAGCCAGCAATTGCGCTGTTGCCCAACCGATACCGGATGCTCCGCCGATCACGACGGCTACTGCACCTTCCATTCGCCCCGGCATCAGCGAGGAATGTTCTCGTAGTACGGGACAACGATTTCGTCCGTACTCGTGACGTCACCGAGCATCATCGTCGTGATGGGGTGGACTACGTGCGGGTCCACCTCGACGTTGATACATGCGGGAACCCCTGCGTCGAACGCGCGTTTCATAGCGTCGGCGATGGAGGCGACATCCTTAACACGCTCTCCGTATCCACCGAAGGCCTCGGCAACCTTCTCGTATGCGCTGTCTGCGAGTTCGGATACGACAATTCCTTCGTCCCCGTACACCGCTTCCTGACCGTGGATCGACATCCCCCACACTGCATTGTTGAATATCACTGTCACAACAGGTATTCCATGACGGGCCATCGTGTCGAATTCCTGGATGTGGAATCCTGCCGCGCCGTCACCGGTAATGAGCACGACGGGTGATTCCGGTCGTGCTCGATGTGCGCCGATCGCGAAACCGGGCCCCACACCCAGACATCCGAGGTAGCCGAGCCTCAAGACACCACCAACCTCTTCGGCGGTAGTGAAGAACTCGCCCCACGACGGGGCCTCGGCACCGTCCATCACGAAAGTAGTACCGGGCGGGCAGGCTTCGACGATCGCGCGCGCTGCAAAGTACGGATGCGCCTTACCGCTTTCCGTCGCTTCGTCCTCGAAACGATGCCGGTGCGCATGTTTCGCACTGGTGGCGGCATCGACCCAGGCACTCCAATCGGGCCATTGACGTTGATCAGCAGCAGTTTTCAAAGCGATGAGCGCTTCTCGACAGTCGGCAAGTATCGGAACGTCCACGTCCTGCATACGCCCGATTTCGGACGCGTCGACGTCGATCTGCACCAACCGCGCACCGGGGAACAAGCTGGTGCGTCCGCCGGTGAACATCCCGGCTCGGGCACCGACAACGAACACCACGTCGGGGGTCGGATACCCAAGGGCAGGCAACGAGCCGATCGCCAACAGTCCGCCGCCGGCCAGTCGATGGCTTGCGGGTACCGCTCCATCGGACTTCCCGGGGTAGAACACCGGCACGTCCACCGTTTCCGCGAACGCCACCAGCGCCGAGCTCGCATGGGAGAAAGTGACGCCACCCCCGATCACAATGGCGGGGTTCGTCGCTTCACCGAGCAGATCGAGAGCGGCCTCGACCGCTGCAGCAGTCGGACCCGACCTCGCACTCACGGTGTAGTTCACCGGAAATCTCACGGTGTCTTCGTCGGCTTCACCGAACATCACGTCGATCGGCACTTCGAGCAGCACCGGACCCGGAATTCCGGTCGTCGCCTTACGAATTGCCAGAGCAACTATCTCGGGGACGCGTGCCGGATCGGTGATGCGGTATGCCCACTTGGTCACCGGAACAGCTGCGGCAATCTGATCGAAACCACCCTGAAGCGGATTCGTCTCGGTCTCACGCATCGGCGGAGCACCGACGACGAAGATAGTCGGCGTGCGATCGAGGAGTGCATTGGTCAGCGCGGTGTAGACATTGGTGAAGCCCGGGCCGGAGGTGACCACACAAACGCCGTAATTGCCCGTCACTCGCGCGTACGCATCCGCAGCGTGTCCCGCAGTGGCTTCGTGTCGGGTGTCGGTGAGCCGGATGCCGTGACGTCGACAGGCTACGAGGAAAGCATCCAAGTGCCCTCCGTGCAGGGTGAAGACCTCGGTTGTGCCCGCTTCAGCTAGTGCCCTGGCAAGTAATTCGCCACCGTTGACAATCATGTATTTCCTTCCGGAGTTTGCCGCTTGATTAACGATCGCTAAGTCATTTCACTGTATCGTGGGTCACAGTGCGACGCCAGAGTGGCATTATGCGAACACATGGCACGAAATTCCCCTCAAACCGATCGAATCGTCATGCTGACCGAACTGCTGGCATCCGACCCCACGGCGGGGCGGAGCCTCGCCGACATCGCACGACACCTCGGCGTCGCAAAGGCGACCTGCTACCCCATGGTCGTCGCTCTCGCCGAGGCCGGCTGGCTCGTCCGTCACCCGATCCGCAAGACCTACCAACTCGGCCCGGCGCTAGTCCCCATCGGCCAAGCCGCTTCCCGCGCAATCGATGTCGTCGATCTTTCACGCACCGTCATGCAAGAACTGGCCGACACATCCGAACTGGCCTGTCTCGGATTCATCCGATCCGGCGCCGACCTCGTTGTCGCCGAGGCAATTCAACCGATCTCCAAGCGCAGCGGAACTCTCGGCTTGCGCATCGGCGACAATGTGCTGATGGCACCTCCACTGGGTGCAGGCCTTGCCGCATGGTTCGACGAGAACGACCTTCACGAATGGTTTCTCCTCGGCAAGGAGGCATTGGACACGGAGGCCGCACTTCTACGGTCGGAGTACGAGCCAATCCTCACGGCCATTCGAGAGCGCGGGTTCGCCGTGGAATGCCTTCACCAACAAGAACGTTCAATTTCCGACGCCGTCGCCGAGATGCGCGGCCCGGGAGTCGGCGGCCAGAGGGCAGCACTCGCACTGAGAGAAGCGCGACGTCTTCTGTCCGCGGATGTCGCGGTCGGAACACTCGACCTCGACGCCAATTATCAATTGCTGTCCGTCAATGCCGTCGCCTTCGCCCAGGACTCGACACCGGCGCTGATCCTCTGCTTGGTCGATGCCCCGTCCTCACTGACCGGGGAGCGGATCGCCGCACTGGGCAAACTTGTGCGTGAAGCCGCCGATCAGGTCACCACTCTCATGCACGGCCGGACACCTCGACCATTGACATCCACAGGCGGAGCAACATAGCTTGTGAGTCAAATGACTTATATAACGATCGCTAAGTCAATGAGTGTGGCGGTTTGCCTACGTCCACGTGAGCGCCCCGATCCCCGCACACCCACCCACCGCAAGGAGCCTGCATGATTCTCACTCACTCCGCCCTTTACATAGACGGAACCTGGCAATCACCGACGACTTCGGACGCCATCTCGGTGCACTCGGCCAGCACAGAAGAGAAGATCGGCAGCGTGCCGGGCAGCGCACCAAACGACGTCGATTCTGCCGTCGCGGCGGCGGGCCGGGCCTTCCGGACGTGGTCGCGACTCGAGCCTGCCGACCGAGCCGACGCCTTGGATCGATTTGCCGCAGCCTTGGGGCGTCGCGCCGACCTCACAGCCCGATTGGTCAGCCAGCAGAACGGAATGCCCGTATCGATCTCCACTGTCGCTGAAGGACAGGGACCTTCAGGGCTTTTGAGCTATTACGCCGCGCTTGCCCGCACGACCGAGCTCGAAGAACCCCGTCACGCGCTGGCCGGAACGGGAACCACCATCGTTCGGAAAGAACCGATCGGTGTTGTTGCCGCGATTGCACCGTGGAACTTCCCATCTCTTCTCGCAATGATGAAAATCGCCCCCGCGCTCGCATCGGGATGCACTGTCGTACTGAAGCCGTCACCCGAGACCTTGCTCGACGCGTTCGTCCTGGCAGAGGCCGCAATGGAGGCCGGTCTTCCTGCCGGTGTTCTCAACATCATCACCGGCGGACCCGAAATCGGCAAATACCTCGTCGCTCATCCGGGTGTACACAAGGTCGCGTTCACTGGCTCTACACCGGCAGGCCGACACATCGGAGCAGCCTGCGGACAACTTCTGCGTCCGGTATCGCTCGAACTCGGCGGCAAGTCCGCCGCAGTCATTCTCGACGATGCGGACCTCGACGCGACGATGGCAGGTTTGGCGACGGCATCGTTGATCAACACCGGACAAACCTGCTACGCCTCGACAAGAATTCTCGCGCCCGTCGGACGCTACGAGGAAGTGCTCGATGCCGTCACCGCAATGGTCGATTCGCTGCCGGTGGGCGACCCGTTGGATCCCACCACCTTCATCGGCCCTCTCGTGAGCGCCGGGCAGCGCGAACGCGTCGAGTCCTTCATCGCCGCAGGCACTGCGGAAGGCGCACGGATCACGACCGGCGGATCACGACCGCGCACACTCGAGCGCGGATGGTTCCTGGAGCCAACCGTTTTCGGTAACGTCTCCGCAAACCACACGATTGCAACCGAAGAGATCTTCGGCCCCGTACTCTCTGTCATTCCATACACCGACGAGGCACAGGCCATCGCAATCGCCAACGATTCCGAGTACGGCCTCGGTGGAACCGTGTGGACTGCCGACTTCGACCGCGGGATGGAAATAGCCCGCTCAGTCGATACCGGTTCGTTCGGGATCAACGGCTACACACTCGATTTCGGAGCACCGTTCGGAGGCACCAAGGCGAGCGGCATCGGTCGCGAGCTTGGACCGGAAGGCCTGGCCGCATACTTCCAGACCAAATCGATCTTCACCACGGCCTGATTCGTCACCTGCGCCATGAGTGGCCGGAAATCGTCGAGCACATGATGATTGCACACTTACTTAACGATCGTTAAGCTAGGTTCAATGCAGTAACCGCTACAGAAGATCAAGGAAGTATCCAGTGGCCGTGCGATCCAGTGACCAATACCGAAAAGGGCTCAGCGACGATCGCCGAGTCTTCTACCGAGGCAAGAAGATTTCCGATGTCTACGCCGAACCCGAACTGACTCTCGCAGTGGATCATTCGGCACTATGCTACGACATCGCCGACGATCGACCCGACCTCGCGGTCACCGATGTCGACGGTGACCCAGTCAGCGCGTTCTACGTGGCGCCGACATCTGCGGACGATCTGATTCGTCGCGGCGCCCTGATCGAGGAAGTATCGCGGCGCGGCGGCGGAACCATCGTCCTCAAAGAGGTGGGCAGCGATGCGCTGTTCGCCCTTCTTCGTGCAACCAGCGGTGAAGGTCTCGAGAATGCGCGCGCTTTCTACAAGCGGGTCTGCGACGGCGATCTCGCACTCGCCGTCGCGCAAACCGACGTCAAGGGTGACCGGTCACTTGGACCGCGCCAACAGGCAGACCCAGACCTCTACCTGCACATCGTCGACGAGGACGCCGACTCCATCACCGTGCGCGGCGCGAAGTGCCACACTTCGTTCTCGGCGAACGCCGACGAGTTGATCGTGCTGCCCACCCGCGCGATGGGCCCCGAAGACGCCGATTACGCAGTGTCCTTCGCCATCCCGATCGACACACCGGGTCTCGAGCTGTACGTCTCTCCCTACGCAGCCGGAGAACGCAACTCCTTCGAATTTCCGATCTCCACGAAACACAAACTCCTCGAATCGCTCACCGTCTTCAACGATGTCCGAGTACCGAAGAATCGAGTCTTCCTCAACCGTCAACCCGAACTTGCCGGACCACTCGCGTTGGCGTTTGTCGATTACCACCGGTTCACCGCCATCAACTACAAGTTGCCCCTACTCGACATCATGGTCGGAGCAGCTTCACTGATCGCCGAGGCCAACGGCATCAGCAAAGCAGGCCATGTGAAGGGCAAGATCACCGAACTGATCACCTGGAGCGAGACCGTGCGCGGACTGGCTCAACTCGCCGCCGTTCGATCAAAGCCAGGAGCACACGGTGTCAGGCAACCAGATCCGCTTGCCGTCAACATGGCCAAATACCACTTCGCACATGGATTCCACAACGCGGTCGCCATCCTCACCGATCTCTCAGGTGGCCTCCTCGCCACCGGCCCCGGCGGTGAAGACTGGGACAATCCCGAAATTCGTGTAGTTCTCGAAAAATACTACGCTGCAGCAGTTCCTGCCGAAAAGCGTCTCCGTCTGCTGAACTTCATTGCGGATCTGACCGCCCGCGACTACGGCGGATATCAGTCAGTCCTGGCCACGCACGCAGAAGGATCACTCGAGGCCGAGAAACTGCAGATCTCACGCTCCTTCGATCCGATGAGGGCACGCGAATACGTCAGTGACCTCGCCGGAATATCCCACCTCTGACCATTCGTCCCGAGAGAACAACAAGGATTTTCATGATCTCGACAGCATTCACGGAAACGTTCGGCGTTCGCCACCCCATCGTCCAAGGTGGAATGCAGTGGGTCGGCAGAGCAGAACTCGTCGCAGCCGTTGCCAATGCCGGCGCATTGGGATTCATCACTGCACTCACGCAGCCGACGCCGGCCGACCTGGCGAACGAAATCGCCCGATGCCGCGACCTGACCGACCAACCGTTCGGCGTCAACCTCACAATTCTGCCGTCGATCACGCCACCGCCGTACGACGAGTACCGCCAGGTGATCGTCGACTCAGGCGTGAAGATCGTCGAGACCGCAGGTTCCAATCCCGATCCTCACCTGCCGATCTTCCATGACGCCGGAATCAAAGTGCTCCACAAGTGCACAACAGTCCGGCATGCGGTCAAGGCACAGGATCTCGGTGTCGACGGAATCAGTATCGACGGATTCGAGTGCGCCGGCCATCCAGGGGAAGACGATGTCGCAGGCTTGGTCTTGATTCCAGCGGCCGCAGAAAAGATTTCGATACCCATGATCGCTTCCGGCGGCTTCGCCGATGCACGTGGTCTGGTCGCCGCGCTGGCGCTCGGAGCAGACGGCATCAACATGGGTACGCGATTCATGTGCACCACCGAGTCTCCGATCCACCAGAACATCAAAGAAGCCATCGTCGCTGCAGACGAAACACAGACCGAACTGATCTTCCGACCACTCCGCAATACTGCACGCGTGGCAAGCAACATCGTCAGCCGAGAGGTTGTCGACATACTCTCCCGCGGCGGACAATTCGAGGATGTGCGCGACCTGGTAGCAGGAGCGCGTGGGCGAAGCGTCTACGAAACCGGTGATCCCGACGCCGGCATCTGGACGGTCGGCACATCACAGGGGCTGATCCACGACATCCCCACCGTCGACGAGTTGGTCCAGCGCATGGTGTCCGAAGCAGAGGTCATCATCGGGGCACGCTTGCGTTCGATGACCGAACGCGTTTCCGTCTAGGACAGGAGAGCAACCCATGCGTCGAACACTGTTCACAGCCGACCACGAGGCCTACCGAGAGACTGTGCGCGAGTTCATTGCCCGCGAGATCACGCCTCACTACGACAGCTGGGAAGAAGCCAGGCTCGTCGACCGATCAGCGTGGCTCGCGGCCGGCAAGATGGGTATCGTCGGCCTGGCCGTCCCCGAACAATACGGAGGCTCGGGTGAACTCGACTACCGGTACCGGTACGTGGTCGCCGAAGAGATCGCCCGTACCGGTACCACCTCGTTCGGCGCCGGACTCGGCCTTCAGGACGACATCGTCATTCCGTACATCGCCGACCTCGGCACAGACGAGCAGAAAGCACGTTGGCTACCGGGTATGGCTGCCGGTGAACTCATCTGCGCCATCGCGATGACCGAACCGGGTACCGGCAGTGATCTGCAAGGCATCAAGACCTCCGCCGTTCGAGATGGCGACGACTGGATCTTGAACGGGCAGAAGACGTTCATCACCAGCGGAATTCACGCCGACATCGTCATCGTTGCGGCCCGCACCGATCTCAAAGCGGGGTCGCGGGGATTCAGCCTCCTCGTGGTCGAACGTGGGATGGACGGATTCACCCGCGGTCGCAAACTCCACAAGGTGGGGTTGGCGGGTCAAGACACAGCCGAGCTGTCGTTCGACAACGTAAGAGTCCCGGTAGGCAACCTCCTGGGCGAGGAGGGCGGAGGCCTCATTCATCTCATGGAGCGTCTTCCCCGTGAGCGTCTGTCGATCGCCGCGAGCGCAATCAGTTCCGCGCGTGCGGCATACGAATGGACCAAAGACTACGCGTTCGACCGCACCGCCTTCGGCAAGCCGATCGGCGACTTCCAGAACACTCGATTCGCCCTCGCCGAGATGCTGACCGAGATCGACGTGACACAGGCATACGTCGACAACGCAGTCCTGGCCATCAACGACGACCAGCTGTCAGCAGTCGAAGCGGCACAGGCGAAGTGGTGGGCCAGCGAACTTCAGAAGCGCGTCGTGGATCGATGCGTACAACTACACGGTGGATACGGCTACATGATGGAGTACCCGATCGCCCGGGCGTACGTAGACAGCCGAATCCAGACCATCTACGGCGGAACCACCGAAATCATGAAGGAGATAATCGGTCGCGACATCGCAAAGAGTTGATCAGCACCGAGAACGACCGTGGTCCCGAACATCCTGTGTTCGGGACCACGGTCGTTGTAAGCGCCGTTCTCGCTTCGTCTATCCGAAAACTGCTGCGCGCTTTTCCTGAAACGCCGCAACACCTTCGGCAAAATCACCACTACCCAACAGGTCGATCTGGCCTATGCGCTCGCGTGTGAACGCATCACCGAGTTCGGTGAGCGTAGCGTCGTTGATAGCCTTCTTGGTAAACCGAAAAGCAGGGGACGACCCGGCGCCCAATCGGTGCGTCAGGTCTGCCAATTCCACCGCGAAGGCGTCGTCCTCGCACACGTGTGAGACCAGGCCGCAGTCGAAAGCATCTCGAGCGGATAATCTTTCGGCCAGCAGCGCCATGCGCATCGCGCGCGCGCGACCGATCGACGCTGCCACCAGTGCGGTAGCTCCACCGTCCGGCATCAATCCCACCTTGGTGAACGCGAGCAGAAAGTAACTCGACTCCGCCGCGAGCACGAGGTCGCACGCCAAAGCCAGCGAAACACCCACACCTGCAGCAGGGCCTCGTACCGCAGCGACCACCGGAAACGGAAACTCTCGAATGGCCTGCACCAAGGCATTGGCGGCATCGATCGTGTCCGCCGACGGCGGACCGGACAACGTCACGTCCGCGAGGTCCGCGCCCGTGCAAAATGCCTTGCCCTCTCCTTCGAGAACCGCCACCCGCACATCCGAGGATTGTGCGTGCTCGACGAAGATCGTGGCAAGTCTCTCCAGGGTTTCGGTAGTCAACGCGTTCATTCGCGCTGGCCTGTTGACAACTATGCGGAGCACCCCGCCGTTTCGGCTCGCGTAGACATCCGGTCGCGTTTCGGTCATTGAAATTCCTTGTCAGTCAGACTCGATCGAGTTGTGCTACAAAAGTTGATCTTCGCGATCCATCGACGATGAGTAGGGGGGCAACGTAAGAACGATCGAGAGAGGCTGTCGCGACATTCCTCGCCTGTACTTCTTCCCCTCAGCCGCCCAGCCAATCCTTCGTCACGACGGTGGTGTCGGCCCCGGGTGGCCGAGCACCTGACGGCTGTGCAGTCCTGGAACGGGAGAACCGCGGCGCGGGTGCCGCCTGCACTATTCCGTCGGCCTCGACAAGAGTTCCCCGCTGGGCAAGATGCGGGTGCAGCGCGGCTTCGGCGGGACTCAGGACAGGAGCAACACAAGCGTCCGTCGATTCGAACAGCGCTGCCCAGGCGTCTCGCGTGCGCGACGAAAACGCCTCCGTGAACCGTTCTCGGATTGTGGGCCAGCCCCTTCGATCCATCTGTTCAGGCAACGATTCCGGCGCGATATCCAGGCCTTGGAGGAGCGCCGCGTAGAACTGCGGTTCGAGGGCACCGACTGCTACGAACTTACCGTCCGAACATTCGTAGGTGTCGTAGAACGGCGTGGAACCGTCCAGGAGGTTGGTTGCACGTGAGTCACTCCACTGTCCGCTCCCTCGCAACGACCACATCATCTGCGCCAACACCGAAGTTCCGTCGACAATTGCGGCATCGACCACTTGTCCTTTGCCCGAACTCTCTCGCTCGTACAAGGCAGAGACGATTCCGACGATCAAGAACATGGAGCCACCGCCGAAGTCCCCGACGAGGTTCAGCGGAACCGTGGGTTTCTCGGCCGGACCGATGGCGTGCAGGACTCCGGTCAGCGCCAGGTAAGTAATGTCATGCCCCGCCCGCTGCGCGAGTGGGCCGTCTTGGCCCCATCCGGTCATACGTGCGTAGATCAGCCGGCTGTTGAGTTCGGTGCACACGTCGGGACCGAAACCCAGCCGCTCGGTCACGCCGGGCCGAAAACCTTCCAGGAGCACATCGGCTTTCGAGACGAGGGCCCTCACCAGCTCTCGGCCTGACTCGGTCTTGAGGTCGGCTTCCACCGACCGTCTCCCCCGCAAAAGTTGGTCCTGCTCCCGTGGCGAGATCTCGAGTCCACCAGACGGACGCTCGACTCGAACTACGTCCGCTCCGAGATCTGCAAGCATCATCGCAGCGTGTGGCCCCGGCCCCAACCCGGCGAGTTCCAGCACTCGAACACCGTGCAACGGGCCGCTCATCCGACGGACACCTTCCCTGAATAGCGCTCGCGCAGTTTCCCTTTGACTAGTTTCCCGGTCGGAGTTCGAGGTAGATCCGTACTGAACACGAGTCGCCTCGGCAACTTGTACTTGGCGATCTGTCCGCGCAAATGAGAAAGCAGTTCGTCGCGAAGCGCATCGCCGGCTTCGGCTTCGGGGACTGGCTCGACGACAGCCATCACTATCTCCCCCATCTCGTCGTCGGGCAACCCGATCACCGCCGCGTCCAATACCGAGGAATGCTCGATCAGCACGTTCTCGATCTCCTGCGGGTATATGTTCACACCACCCGAGATGATCATGAAGGACTTACGGTCGGTCAGAAACAGATAACCCTCCTCATCCATGAAGCCGACATCACCCGTAGTCGTCCAGGTCGGGTGGGCGGGATGCTGTGCTTCCTGGGTCTTTTCGGGCGCATTGTGATAATTGAAGGGCAACTCGTCACGTTCGAAGTACAGCGTACCCACCTCGCCGGAGGGTAGATCTTCGCCGTTCTCCCCACATACGTGGAGCACTCCCAGGGCGGCTCGCCCCACTGTGCCCGGCTTTCGCAGCCACTCGTCCGAGTGAACAATGGTCATGCCGTTGAGTTCCGTCGAGGAGTAATATTCATCCAGAATGGTTCCCCACCAATCGATCATCTTTCGCTTCACATCGACGGGGCACGGTGCGGCTGCGTGGACGGCAAGTCGCAGAGACGATATGTCGTAACGGTCTCGGGTTTCCTGTGGCAGTTTGAGCATGCGCACGAACATTGTCGGCACCCACTGGCTGTACGTGACGCGATAACGCTCGATGTATTCCAGGGCCTTTTCCGGATCGAACCGATTCATCATCACTACGGTGCCGCCCAGCGCCTGGACCGACGCGCACGTCCGGAGCGGAGCGGCATGATAGAGCGGCGCCGGGGACAGATAGATGTCGTCTTCGGTTACACCCCAAACACTTTGGTTCATTGTCGTCATCTGATCGCCGGGATCCTGTATCCGGCGATTCGGTAGAGCCGGCTTGATGCCCTTGGGACGGCCGGTTGTTCCCGACGAGTACAACATGTCGGCGCCGCGCGGTTGATCCGGGAGCGGTATGTCCGACTCCATGTCAGCCGCCTGGTCGAGGGAGTCGTATCCGTCTAGTTGACCGCCGAAGGAAAGCCTGGTCACCTGCCGGGGAACGAGGTCGGACAGCGTCTCTGCCAGTTCGCCCAGAGCAGCATCGACGATGACTACCTTTGCCTCGCAGTCCTCAACGATGTATGCACCTTCCGGAGCGGTCAGGTGCCAGTTGACCATCGTCAGGTAGACACCGGATCGCATAGCCGCCCAGTAGATGTCGAAGACCTGAACGTTATTGGTGGCGAGCACGGCCAGGTTGTCGCCTCGCCGCAACCCGAGTCCGTGGAGCACTCGCGCAATCCGAATCGAATTCGATTCCAGTTGCGCGAACGTCACCGCTTCACCGGTCTCGGCAACGATTACCGCGGCCTTATCCGGGTTTGTCGCAACATACGCTCCGGGATACATGGTTTACTCCAAGGTTCGTTCGCTAAGGTCATTTGTTCACAAAGTTGTTCGTGTAGAGATCATTCGAGAGACAGCGCGACTTTTCCTACCGCCGTACGCTCACTCAACGACTTCAATGCATCGGCGGCACGCGCCAAGGGGTAGAGGGTGGGCTCGGGCACCCTCAGAGCTCCGGACTCGAGCAGGGGGTAGAGCTCCTGCCATTGACGCGCCAGATATTGGGGATCGGTTTTCAGATATTCACCCCATCCTGCACCGGTAACCGAAATATTCTTCAGGAGAAGTCGATTGACTTTGACCGTGGGAATATCACCGCCGGTGAATCCCAAAACGACCAGGCGACCGTTCGGCGCAAGGCTGCGCAGGCTGTCGGTGAAGCGGTCACCACCGACCGGATCGAGAATGATGTCGACACCGCGCCCATTCGTAATCCGTTGGACGCGTTCCTTCCACCCGTCGACCGACACGACGTGCGTTGCCCCGGACTCCGCGGCGATTTTCTCCTTCTCGCCTGTACTCACGACAGCGACTGTCTCCAGACCGAGCGCTGACGCGACATGCAACGCGGCCGTACCCAACCCACCGGCCGCGCCGTGAATCAGGACGGTCTCGCCGGCACGGTATCGCGCGCGTTCGTCGAGGGCGAAATGCGCGGTCAGATAATTCAGGAGAAATCCCGAGCCGGCCGAGAGCGAGACCGCATCAGGCAGAGCAAAGACATTGGACGGCGCGACCGCAACGGTCTGCTGCCACGCGCCTTCCCCGGTCGTAAGCACGGCCACGCGCCGCCCGGGTGTGAAGCCGGACCCTGGCGGCGCGCTCCGAACGGTACCGGCGCCCTCAACGCCTAGCACGCAAGGTAATTCGCGCACCGTTTGGTAGCTGCCCGTGGTCTGGAGAAGATCGGGGAAACTCACTCCGGCGGTGTGCAGATCAATTACCACCAGTGCCGGATCGACAGGTTCGTCGACATCGACCAACGACAGACCTCCGGACCCCGTCGCCTCCACCAAGTGGACTGCTTTCATTCAAACTCCTCGGACTGGTCCCGGCGACTTCGTTGACAAACGGAATCCGCCGTAGCAACAGTTTAACGATCGTTAAGTAGGACTCTACGGCGACAGGCAGACCATGGCAATGACGTCTGACCGCGGGATGCCCCCGGGCCGTAGTCCTCGACGATGTTCGCGAAGCCACACTGGCAGAGAGCGGTTTTCGATCAGGTCGTCAGTACAGGTAATCCTCGCCGCTGGCGCGCACGGTTATGTCACTGATGCTGATACCCCATGGTTGATCGATGATGTGAACAACAGCGTCAGCCAGGTCGTCGGGCTTGATCAGCCAGTATTCGATGGAGTCGACGTCCTTCTGCCCGGGGCTGAGGGTGCCGTCGGTTAGATGCCCGACGTTCTCCATGTAGGTACCCGCACGTTGACCGGTGAGACCGAGGATCGCGTTCTCGTTGACGATCCAGCTCGCCAAGTTTGTTCCTGTCACGCCTGTGGGCTTGACCGTCGTCACCTTGATCTTGCCCTTGGCTTCGATTCGCAGTGAATCCGAGATCGTGGTGACTGCAGCCTTGGTCGCGCTGTAGACGCCGGAACCGTCGATGCCTGCGTTTCCGAAGATCGACGAGATGTTGACGACTTGACCGCGTCCCTGCTCGATCATCTGGTCGTATACGGCCGAGATTCCGTTCACGACGCCCTTGATGTTGATGTCGATTGCCTTGTGCCACTTCTGCCACGCACGTTCGTGATCGGCGAAATACGCGAGAGGCATGACGCCTGCGTTGTTGACGAGTACGTCGAGCGCTCCGTACTCCGAAATGCCGTGCTGCGCCGCAGCGATGACCTGATCCATGTCGGTGACGTCGGCAATCTTGTAGGTACCGGTGAATCCCGCGGCCGCGATACCGTCGAATACAGTCTTCAGGCCCGCCTCGTTGATGTCCACGCCGACGACTTTGGCGCCCTGCGCTGCCACCTTCTCGGCGATGAGTTGACCGAACCCACCGCCTGCACCGGTGATGAGAATGACCTTGTCCTGCAAGTACTGAGACATAGCTGTTTCCTCTTGTTCTGGATCTCGGGTTCGTTGTGGGTCAGACGATGTTGATGGCATCGAGGACTGCGGCGACGGTCTTGCGGTCGCCGGAAACCTCGACGGCAGACCGCCATGCAGATCGAGTGGTCCCCCACCGCAGGAATTCGGTGGCCTGGGTGGTCGCGACGTTCTCCGGCACGTCGTCAGCTTCGGTGACGGTCACTCCCCCATCGCCATGAGAGATGACAAAAGTGCGCTCGGTGGCGCCGTTGAGGCGCAGTGCCACAGGCGATGTCAAGGCGGCGGCGACAGCTTCGCCGCACATCTGCGGGAGCCCCGCAACCATCCAGTCGATCGCCGGATCGACAGCGGCCGCCATGTCGATCTCACCGTGAGGAAACGGTCCGAACGGCGACAGAAGATCCGACGTCAAATGGACGAGATGGTCGAACGACACTGCGTCACTGAGCTGATGAAGGCGATAAGTCCCGAGGTCGAGCATCTCGAGTGTGTTGTTGCGAAGCTCCTCTGTCTGCAGCGCGGCCAACGTCGCGAGTCCCGCTTCGGATTGTTCCCGGTAGTAGTCCAGAATCTGCTCGTGCGGTAGATCGGCACGCTCGCGGACGGCAGCGTCGTTGAGCCGCTCGGACTTTCCACTGGGGTTCGGCGGGAACACCAGATCCGGATCGGCGATGAAGTTGAAGAAGAACGCCATGTGACCGATGAGATCGTGGACGCGCCAACCGTGGCACGCGCTGTCTGCTTCCCACTCGGTGGTGCCGAACTGCTCGGCGATTTTCACTGTGTTTTCTGCCAGCGCACGAGCGCCGGCGAGTCCTGCGTCGGACATGGTGGCTCGATTCTTACGAGGATGCGAGGAAAATGGATTTGAGCTGCTGGTACGCCGCGAGCCCTTCGGGACCGAGTTCACGACCCAGGCCGCTGGCTTTGACTCCACCGAACGGTGAACCCCAGTCGAGGTTGAAGGTGTTGACACCGAACGAGCCGGTCTCGACACGTCGAGCAATTGCGATACCGCGTTCCTCGTCGGAGGTCCATACAGTCCCACCGAGGCCGTACTCGGAGTTGTTGGCAAGCGCGACAGCCTCATCGACGTCGTCGTATGAAATGACTGACAGCACCGGCCCGAATACTTCCTGCCGTGCGATGGTGCTGTCGTTGTCGATATCGGCGAACACCGTGGGCTGCACGAAGAATCCGGTGTCGAGGTCGGCGGGGCGTCCGCCACCCGTGGTGACAGTTCCGCCCTCCGAGCGTCCCTGGTCGATCAAGGACAGCACACGTTCCTGTTGCCTTGCGCTCACCATCGGGCCGACGAACGTCGACGGTTCCATCGGGTCGCCGACCTGCAGACCCTCGGCCATTGCGGTAATGGCGTCGACGTACGTTCGACTATGGCTGCGGGGAACCAAGATTCGAGTCGACATATAGCACGTCTGCCCACTGTTGAGCAGGGACGCAGTTGCCAGACCGGTTACCGTCTCCTCGACATCCGCGTCGTCGAGGACCAGGGCCGCCGACTTGCCACCCAACTCCAAGGTAACGGGGCGAAGCATACCGCCACACACCGTGCCGATGTGTCGACCGGCCGCAGTGGATCCGGTGAAGGCTACCTTGTCGATCCCGGGATGCGCCACGAGATACTGACCGATCTCCGGTCCGCCAGTCACGATGTTGATGACACCCGCGGGAAGTTCTGCCGCAATGGCGGCCTCGGCCAATATATAGGAGTCCAAGGTGGTTTCGGGAGAGGGTTTCAGCACGACGGTGCATCCCGCAGCAAGAGCCGGGGCGATCTTGAACATCGAAAGCACAGCCGGGAAGTTCCAGGGCGCGATGGCAGCAACGACACCGATCGGCTCGCGTCGCACGATTGTCGTACCCGGCATCGGTTGGCTGGCCCGTCGCTCTTCGGTAGGCATCGACTCGGCGAGGCCTGCGTAATAGCGCAAAAGCTGGACGGGTGCGGCCCCCTCGGCGAAACGGGCGAGCTCGATAGGCATGCCGTTCTGGTGAGTGACCGCCGACGCGCGGTCTTCGGATCGTTTCTCGAGTTCGTCGGCGAACCTGCGGATGACACGCGCACGTTCGGCGGGGGAAAGATCGGCCCAGTCATTCCGTCGCAACGCTTTTCGAGCCGCTGATACAGCTGCGTCGACATCCGTCGATACGGAGGCGGGGAACGAGCCTATCTGCTGCTCTGTGAAAGGTGATACGGCTCGGATGATTTCGGAAGTATCCGGCGCTCTCCACAGTCCATCGATGAACAGTGCAGTGCGGTCGGTGAGTGTTGTCATTTCTGGCTCCTCCAGGGATGGCGCTCGACGTTGAACCAGCCAACCTGTGTTGATCATCACTGCTCAGAGGACGAGAAAATTGACATCATGCGCCAATTTATTTACATTTCGACACATGGCAGATCTGATCAGTGCCTCGTCGCTGACGCGACTGCCCGAGTTGATCTCCGAACTCGGCGGAGATCCGTACGAATTCCTCGACCGTGTGGGCATCGATCCGGCCATCATCGGCGCGTACGACCACTTCTTGCCGTTCAGCGCCCTGTCCACGCTGCTCGGACTCTGTGCGGATGAATTGGAGTCGCCCGACTTCGCACTCAGGCTCGCAGGCAGACAGGACCCGGACATTCTCGGTCCGGTTGCCATCGCGGCCCGCAGTGCCGAGACAATCGGAGATGCGTTGCACGACGTCGCCCGATACGCGCACGTGTACAGTCCGGCGTTGGCGGTC
The DNA here is from genome assembly GCF_056945715.1 of Rhodococcus sp. MurmanLake-1. Taxonomy (NCBI): domain Bacteria; kingdom Bacillati; phylum Actinomycetota; class Actinomycetes; order Mycobacteriales; family Nocardiaceae; genus Rhodococcus; species Rhodococcus sp. MurmanLake-1. The sequence continues at coordinate 539,189 of NZ_JBWZNF010000003.1, forward strand.
GATCTGACAGTCGGCGACACCGAGGTGTCCTACGGACTCGACACCGTGCTGCATCGACTTCCGTATCGGTCCCACGTCGTGGAACTGGCGATGGGCGTAACGCTTCAGACGTTCCGGATGATGGCCGGCCCGGATTTCCATCCGACGCAAATCTCGTTTCAACATCCACGGATCTCCGAAATACGGAGGTACGTCGAGTATTTCGGTTGTTCCGTCGAGTTCAGCTCGGATCGGAATCTGTTGACCTTTCCGCGCGGAGTCATGCATCGCCACCTGCCCCGGGTGGATCCGTTGGCCTACGACTTCGCCGTGCGTTTCATGGCAGGTCGAGATCCGGATGTGGCGTTCCACGACGCGGTGTCGGCTTTGATCGTGCGTTCCCTGCCTGCAGGGGCAGCCACACTGAAGCAAGTCGCGACATTGATGATGCTGCACCCGCGAACATTGCAGAGACGATTGGCGTTGGAAGGCAAGGCGTTCGAATCGCTCGTCGACGATTCACGACGCGAACTCGCTCTCGGTCTTCTCTCGAACAGAGACGTGTCCCTCTCCGAAGTGTCACGCCAACTCGGCTATTCCGAACCGAGCACCCTCACTCGAAGCTGTAGGCGTTGGTTCTCCACAACGCCCCTGGAGAAGCGGAGGGCACTTACCCGCCGCGCTGGTTGACCGCATGAGCTACGACGCCGACGGTTCGAAGGTCGTAGCGGCTCACCACCGGGGGCGTGGGAGACGGGATGAGAACAGATCTGGCATTGCGTCACTGCAACGGTCAGGAAACACCGCCTCTCGCTTTTCCAGAAACGCCGCAACACCTTCACGAACGTCAGCCTGAGCACCGCGAGCATTAATTCCGATGCTCTCGACGCGATGCGCGACCATGGGATGTTCGACTCCCAGCATGCGCCAGATCATCTGACGCGACAGGGCAACCGATACCGGCGCGCTGTCACGGGTCAGGCTATGCGCGAGCGCCGTCGCCTCCCCTAGAAGATCTTCGCGCGAATGCAGTCGGTAGACCAACCCGGCCGAAAATGCTTCCGTAGCAGTGAAGATCCGCCCGGAGTAGATCCAGTCGAGGGCTCGCTGGAGCGGAACCAGTTTCGGCAGCAACCACGACGAACACGACTCGGGCACGAGTCCTCGCCGATTGAAGACGAAACCCATCCTGGCGTCGTCGGCGGCCAAGCGAAAGTCGGCCGCAAGAGTCATGGTGATACCCACGCCGACCGCCGGTCCGTTGATGGCCGCAATGATCGGCTTCAATGAATCGAACATTCGCAGGACGACGCGTCCGCCGCCGTCCCGACGTAGATCGTCACCGTCCGCGTCAGTTCCGTTCGACTCGGCGCTCCATTCGGAGAACGTCTCTGCCCCCGAGGACAGATCTGCCCCCGCGCAAAACGCGCGGCCCGCTCCTGTCAGGATCACCGCGCGCACAGCGTCGTTCGCGTCGGTGGAGTCGAACGCTTCGATGAGCTCGTTTTCCATCGTCGTGGTGAATGCGTTCAGCTTGTCCGGTCGATCAAGGGTGATCACGGCGATACCGTCTTCGATACTCATCGATATGTGTTCCACAGGTACCTCTTTCTCCGGGTGGCGATTAGCGAACGATAATCGGTATTCTGCCCATATCGGCAGTTCAAGACGGTTCCTTTCCATCAGGTGTGTCCCGCGACTGTTCGGCTCTAAGCTGGGCAAGACGCAGGCACCGAGGAAATGAGAAGGAAACCGAACAATGAGTGGGTCGAAGACAGTCGTTGTCCGGCAACTCATACTCGATTCCGCTGTCCGAAACATGAACGAGCGCGGCTATCACGGGACGTCCATGCGTGATATCTCCGCCGGCGCCGATCTCACTGTCGCGTCCATCTACCACCACTTCAAATCCAAGCAGGAAATCCTTCAGGAAATCATGATTCGGGCGCTCCACGACGCCATCAGCATGACCCGCAGTGCACTGCTGCGCTCCGGCGGCGACCCGAAAGACCAACTGCAAGCAATCGTCCGCGCTTGGGTCATGTTCCATACGACCAGGCGCGAAGACGCCCTCGTAGGAGCGACAGAATTGCGCAGCTTGGACGAATCGGGTCACCGTCTGGTCGTAGCCTTGCGCGACGAGCAGGAAAGCATGTTTCGCGACGTCGTCGAACGCGGCATTGAAGAAGGTGCTTTCCACACTCCATTTCCCCGAGATGCCGTGCGCGCCATTATCAACATGGGGCAGCAAGTCTGTGTGTGGTGGCGCGTCGACGGACCGATGAATGCGGAAGATATCGCGTCTCGGTACTGCGCATTGGCGACCGCGATGATCGAATCAAGCTGAGCTGGGCGACACCTCCGCCAAAGAAGATCTGAAGGCCCGAAGACCTGAAGGGCTCCAGGACAGAAGGCACATAACGCCGTCGATGTGCGAGACCAGCGTGCCTCGACTTTCGTCCGCACCCCGCCGCTCGAATCGGTATCTCCATTCCTGAGACCTGCATCACTGACTAATCATCATCTCAGGCGAACGATCGTTTGGCAACAGATTCCGAATCGCACCATCCCTGCGGAGAAAGTCGCTGCAAAAGCGCACTTTTCCCGACTATTGACATTTAACGATCGTTAGGTCAATGATGACTCGCAGCCGAACGATCGTTTGGCAAATTCGGAACGAAGGAGTGCGGGCCACATGACCACCTCCGCATTGCCACGAGATGACGCTGCACACGTCGCCGGCGGCCTCGACGTGGTCACCTTCGCCACCCGAATTTGCGAGCGCCTCCGGTACGGCAATGGCGGCGAGATATGACCGCTCGTATCGAAGAACCCACTCGCACTTGGATATTGCGTCACCACCTTTCGACCCCATACCCGGCGAGCACGATTCCGTCTGGTGCCGGCGCTCGGGACAAGCTCGTCGTCGGCCGCACACCGAACTTGCCGCAACTCACGTCCTGACCGAACTCAACTGAACGACCCCACAGAGAGCGAATCGCGATGACCAACAACACCGAATCTGCGGTGGAGCGCCCGGGCAGATCTCGGCGCGCGTCCTTTGCAGCCGCTATCTCCACTTCCCTGGAGTGGTACGACTTCTTCATCTACGCGACTGCCGCCGCGCTCGTGTTCAACTCGACGTTCTTCGCCACCGACAGCGAGGTGGTCGCTGCAATGAGTTCGTTTGCCACCGTCGCAGTCGGATTCATCGCCCGTCCTATCGGTGGTGTGCTCGCCGGTCATTTCGGTGACCGGTACGGCCGAAAGCCGGTGCTCGTTGCCGCCGTGGTCCTCATGGCTGTGGCAACCTCCTTGGTTGGTTTCGTCCCCAACACCAATGTCGTGTGGCTTGCCCCGGCCATTCTCGTGACGCTGCGAATCTGCCAGGGCTTGGCCGTGGGAGCACAGTGGGGCGGGGCCGTATTGCTGGCCACCGAGAACGCACCGGCGGACCGCCGCGGGCTCTTCGGCAGCTTCGCCCAACTCGGTGTTCCGATCGGTGTGGTGCTGGGCAATATCGTGTTCCTGGTCCTGACAGCAACTCTTGCGGCTGATTCGTTCCTCTCCTGGGGATGGAGGATCCCGTTCTGGATCAGCTTGGTCATGCTTCCAGTGGCATTCCTCATCCATCGCTATCTCGAAGAAACCCCCGAGTTCAAGGCACTCGCAGAAAAACTCGCCGAATCGCCGGTCGTTCGGAAGTCCCCCATTCTCGAAGTGCTCAAGAAGAATCCAGGCACAGTCCTCGCTGCAGCAGGCGCCAATGCCATCGGCGTGATCTTCTTCTACACGATGATCACCGGTTCGGTTCAGTTCGCGACCACCTACCTGGAGATACCGCGGTCGACGGTCCTCACCTACATCCTGATCGCATGTGCAATACAGATTCCCCTGGTTCCGCTGGCGGGATATCTGTCCGACCTCTACGGTCGCAAACTAGTCTTCGGCCTCGGCACCGCAGCCATGATGCTCTGGGGTATCCCGATGTGGCTGATGATCGGTGGATCCAGCCCGGACACGATCTGGCCGTTTGCCGTCGCGGTTATCGTCGGCGTAGTAGCAATGTCACTCCAAACCGGCACGCAGGGAACACTATTCGCTGAACTGTTCCCACCGGAGATTCGATTCTCCGGCGCTTCACTCGGTTATCAGATCTCCGCAATCATCGGAGGTTTCGCGCCGATGATCATGGTGATGCTGATCAACGGAAATCCGGACAACGCATGGAAGGTCGGTTCCTTCCTCGCCGCTGCCGGTGCTATCGGATTGATCTGCCTCTACGTGATCATTCGCCGATACTCCGGAACCTCGCCGACCGTCGCAAGCGCCCGTGTGGAGACCGCGAACGCTCAGTACGCATCATGATCAACCTGGGGTGAGTGGTCTCGATGCCACTCACCCCAGGTTTTCGGGTACGAGAAATGACTGTCGGCGACTGCCGATAAAGTGGCCCCCACAAGTCGACGTGTCCTTCGTCGACCAGGAGCACAGGTTCGAGGAGTGTGTCGGTAGCAGTGGCAGTGGAATCTTCGGTGCTGCTGAAGTGGTACTCCGAGACGGCTCGTGACCTGCCGTGGCGACGCGAGGGCGTCAGTGCCTGGCAGATCCTGATGAGCGAGATCATGCTCCAGCAGACGCCGGTGGTGCGCGTTGCGCCCATCTGGGAAGAGTGGGTGGAGCGCTGGCCGGTACCGTCGGCGATGGCAGCGTCGAGTCAGGCAGAAGTACTTCGCGCGTGGGGCAAACTTGGTTACCCACGACGCGCGCTTCGGTTACACGAATGCGCGGGCGTCCTGGCCGCCGAGCACGGTGACGTGGTGCCGGAAGACGTCGACACCCTGCTCTCGCTACCGGGAATCGGTTCGTACACCGCCCGCGCCGTGGCGTGCTTCGCCTACGGACAGCGAGTGCCGGTGGTGGACACCAACGTACGACGCGTAGTTGCGCGAGCCGTCCACGGCAATGCGGAACCCGGGAATCCGTCCAACACGCGAGACCTCGCCGACGTCGCGGCGCTGCTGCCACGGACACGAGCGCGCGCCGCCACCTACAGCGCCGCTCTCATGGAACTCGGTGCACTGATCTGCACTGCGCGGACGCCGAACTGCGAGAACTGCCCTTTGCCGAACTGCGCGTGGGTCGCTTCGGGCAAACCGGCACACACCGGACCGCCCAAGAAGGTGCAGAAGTTCGCGGGCACCGATCGCCAAGTTCGCGGAAAATTGATGGCCGTTCTGCGCGAGAGCCACCGTCCGGTCGAACGCGCGCAACTCGACATCGTCTGGCCGACCGATCCTGGTCAGCGCGACCGCGCACTACATTCCTTGTTGGTCGACGGACTGGTCGAGCAGACCGATGACGGCCTGTTTGCACTGGCTGGAGAAGGTACGCCCTAGCCCACTCGCATCGGGTCGCATGCTTCTGCTGGTTCGACGGTCTGGGGTGGTGTGACATCAGGATCCGAACGCCGAAACGCAGCGGGAACGACGGGTACCACCGGGTCGCAAGGCGGGAGCGTCAGGATCGGTAGGGCCGCTCCGGACGGTGGCCCGCTCGTCGGGTTCGCCGGCTCGGCGCCGACGTTCGGGCGATCAGTGGACACCGCTCGCGACCCGTCCGGCGACAGAGCGATCAGCAATCCCGTCAGCATGAGCAGGAGCGGCAGCACTATTGCCGCCGCCCACCGGATTCTGTTGACGGGCTGAACAGCCGCGCTGCCAGCGGACCTGACCTCACTCCCCCGACCGGCCGCTACCAGCGCAGCGTCTATCGCCAGTTGGGCGCGCTCGCCGAGATACAGGAAGCCGAGCCCTGCCGATTCGGCGGCTTCGGCGGACAGCTGCCGAGACTCTTCCTTCACCAGCATCGCGACGAGCATCTTGGGCACGGGGTCTCGTTCAGCGACGAGCAGGTCCAATGTCGCAGCAAATGTCGAGCTGTCTGTAAGCAACTCGGCGGTTGCGTAACGGTGCGCCGAGTCCACGACGCCGGCGCTCGGATCGATGGCAGCGATCACAGTCTCACCGCCGTCCGGCCAGAATGCGAGAATCGGCGAAATACCATTCAGGGCGTCGACCGTCCGCAAGTAGGCAATGCGAGCGTCCAGACCGTTGACCAACTCGATGTTCTCGAAAGTGCTGGAGGACAATGAACCCGGGACAAATTCGCGCACGTCCGCGCGCTCGCACATCACTCCGACGACGGTGGGGCACAGGTTCGAGCGCAGGGCCCGACCGGTGGCGACCTCGGCAGCGGAGGCGAGCGCGCGTGCCGACGCTTGCGCAGAGGGAACAGTCCCGTTCGCGCCCCACGGATGACGGAACTCGTCGATCGAGCCCAGAAGGGGTGTGTCCGCATCTACGAGAGCTGTTGAAATGGAATTGTTTTCGAATACCACGCCCAGGCTTTCACGCACTGGATCCTCCATCGACTGTTTCCAACTGGTTCTGAACTGTTTCAGGTGTTGCTATCACTGTGGAGCTGTATCAGAACGTCAGGCCACCGACCGCCATTGCGCCTGGTTCCAACACCACGTCCACCGGCGCTCGGCCGTCGACCGTGACGCGATCCGTCCCCGGCAGGAGTCCGACAAACGAGAAGCGACCCTCGAACGGTTTCACCGTCCGCGCTATCGCGTGCCCGCATTGATCGACGCCGTTGATCACCACCGCCTCCGAGATGCCCGACGTCACCAGACCTGAGATCCGACCATCTGCCGAGACAGCTGTCCCCTGGTCTCTCCGACCACCAACAGAATTCCCTTGTGGATCACACACTCCCGGGGTGGTCGCCACCCGCACGGTGACATCGTCCGACCGCACGCGAGCCGCCCCTCGATCTGCGGTGACCAGTGCAGCAATCGATAGACCGTCGGCGTCTTCCCGCTTTCCCGCAATCATCGTCGCTGTCCGGGTGAAGTACCGGTCCGCTTCCAGATTGCCTATCAGGCAATGTAACCCGAACTCGTCGACACCCGAGCCGTCTCCGCAGTAGTCAGGCACGGACGGTAGAACGAAACCTCGAGGCACCGGAAGCTGCACGACCACGTCCGAGAGCGGGTTGCCCCGGACGCCGATGTCTACGACATACGTCACCGGATCACCCTCTCGGACAATGCCGTTGGACGGCCCGGTATCGAGCCCTGGACCGTCACCGGGGTCGAACGGCGGCGCACTGTCAATCGCCGTCAACTCGACTGTGAAGGGAGAAGCGGACTCTCCCTCGGCTGCCAATCGAACATCCGACTGCATCGGTAGCGCACCGAGCGCAGCTGCGCCGACAAGTAACACTCCTGTCACCACGACTACGCCTCGCACTCTTCGGGCGCACGCTCTCGGTCGGAGTCGGACCGTAACCGCCTTCGACCACACCACTGACAGACGAGTTCTCACGACACTCCTTCGATGGCCGACCCTCGGGGCCCGGTCGGGCACTCTCGACCAGATTTGGCGAATCCCGAGCTACGTTCAATAGAAGTCGCTCGAGGGACTCGAAAGCCAATGGTGACGGCATGATTATGTGGGTGAACTTCTCTCACCCGGGGTGAAGTCGCGGGTGAATTGCCCGGGATGACACGCTCTGGATTCGCACCAGCTACGCTCCTCCATGTAGATAGATGGATCGAGACAATCCGCCCAAATCCGCCAATTAGCGTGGGGCGTGAAAGCAGAAAGGGTCCGCGTTGATGTTCGGGAGGGACGGCCACGACTGGGCAGCTATTCCCGAAAGGCGCACTCTCACCGAGTCGATTCCTCGGCAAGCACTGTTCGCGAAACTGGATCGACGCGCCGCTCTGACCGTCGTCCGTGCACCGAACGGCCACGGGAAATCGTCGTTGATCGCATCGTGGCTGCGCGCCCATCTGGCATCCGAACGAATACTCGTCTGGGTCTCGGCCCCAGAGCCCTCGTCGACACTCGAAGATTTCTGGGCCGTTGTCCTCGATCGAATCCACGCTGCCGGAATCGCACTGCCCGACGTCGACGATCTCGCCGATCCTTTCACCGCTGCCGCCAAATCCCTGAACGCCCTCAGCCGCCCCGTGCTGCTCGTGCTGATCAGGCCGGATCTGATATCGGAACCAGAGTTGGACGATCAGTTGATCGATCTCCTCACCCTCTGCCACAACCTGGACCTCGTGGTCACGCTCTCGGGATTCGGCATGTTCGCCGAGCCATACCTTCTCGACACGGATCACGCGGTCATCGGCGCCGATGAGCTGTTGTTCACGACATCCGATACCGCCCAATTGCTGGAACAGGCGGGGGTGCGCACGGCTGAAGGTGATGCAGAACAAATCACATCCCTGACGGGTGGGCTGCCCGCATTGGTTCGCGCCGCAGTCGCCGCCGTCAGGGACTCACGTAACAGCAACCGTGAGCGAGAGATCAAAACGAACACCGCGCAAGCGATAGACGATTACGTGACTGATTCCGTTCTCGCCACCGCTGAGCGCCTAAAGCAACATGAGTTCCTACTCGCGACCGCCTTTGGTCGATCGATCACCGTCGGCGTCGCCACAATGCTGTTCGAGTCCCAGCGCCCTGACACTGCCGAAACCGTTCATGAGATCCGCTCGCGGCTGGTGACGCTGGAGACAGCCGGCTTGTTGTCGCGCGTCGAGGCCGAAGCCGACGAAACATGGGCATTGCCTCCCGCCATTCGACGATCGATACTCGCGCACCACACCCGCGCGGGAATCGATCCGTCGCAACGTCTTTCATTCCTCGCTCACAATCGACTCGACAACGGTCATCACGCGTCGGCGCTGGACTACGCGGTCGAGGCACAGAACTGGACCCTGGCAGTAGACATCGTCGAACAACATTGGGTGACGATGATCGTGCATAACCTGGACTCGGTTCGCTCCGCCCTCCAACGGATTCCGGCGGAAGCTGCCGACAAGCACTCTGCCGTTGAGGCCGGGCGTGCCTTGTTCACGATGCATCCGAGCAAGCGATCCACGGTAATCGACTTGCTACCCGAATCGCCGGCCGAACTGTGGGAACTCGGCGCCCAACCCAGCGCGAAGGACGCCTTGAGCATCGCCTGCGTTCAATCGATCATGCTCAGGATGGCCGGTGAATACGGGCTCTCGGCAGAGACCACCAGGCGACTGTCTCACCTCAGCCGCAGTGCGCTGGAAAACAATCCGGAAGCGGTCAGCGCACAACTCCCCCTGATGCGACTTCAATGGGCGATCAATTTTCAATTGAGCGGCAGGTTCACCGAATCCACGATCAAGGCTCGAATGGCATACCACGGCGCCCTGTCTCACGGAGTCGACTTCATCGCTCGCAACTCTGCGGGTAGTGCCGCCCTGAATTGGGCTTTGGCAGGTGAGCCGCGGCAGGCCAGACACTGGTTCGAACTCGAACAGAAGCATCCTGACCCCGGGGGCTGGCTCGAACCTGTAGTCAAGATCGCCGGCTTGACGGCACGGGCTCTCGCCGCTCTCGACACACTCGACTTCGGTGACGCACGTATCGCACTGACCGAACTCGGCGTTCCGTCCGACACCGAGGAGCTATGGGCGTTCGTCGTCTATGCGCACAGCCAATTTGCCCTGACTCAGAGCAGTGCATCTTCCGCTCTGTCCTTGCTCCACAACGCGATTGGAGTGCATTCCAAGCAGTACACGGCCACGTCTTTCGCGCTTCCTCTGCTGCAATCCGCAGAAATCGATCTCCTGCTCGCACTCGGCGAGGGAAACAAGGCGACGGCTCTGGCCAAGGAAATTGCCGATCCTGCAGCCAACCCGTGGACGCTCGCGTCGGTGGCGCGTTTACGTCAGCGAATCGGCCAGAACGAGGCCGCTGTGGCGCTGTGCCATCAGTTCGACTGGTCTGGCGAATCCTATCCGCGGGCACAGATGGAATCGCTTCTGGTGCAAGCGGTTGCACACTCCGAGCTGGGTGAGCCACGCCTCGCCTCTCAGGAGTGGTCCAGAGCGTGCAGTATCGCGGACCAAACCGGACTTCTGCGTCCGTTCGCGACCATTGGATCGGCGGACGTCGAGAAACTCGAATCGATGGCAGTAACAAAATCGCGTGCACTCGCCGAGTTCTCGAAAAGTGCTCCTGCGGAATCATTTCCGGGATCCGTACGTATCGTGGAGCTGACCGAACGCGAACAGAAGGTCCTCTCCCTCCTGGCGCTCGGCATGGGATCGGCCGCGATGGCCGACAAACTCTACGTGTCCGTCAACACCGTCAAGACTCAACTGCGCACTCTCTACAAGAAGCTCGACGTACACAATCGAAACGAAGCGATCACGAAGGCACGTCAGCTGCGCCTGCTGTAGTCCCGTGTCGGATCTGATTCGGACTACATTCTGTAGGCATGAGCACCGATACCTGTGTCTTCTGCAAGATCGTCGCGCTGACCGAGCCGGCGATTCTCGTCCACGAGAGCGAGACGACTCTTGCATTTCTCGACGCCCGACCGGTGAGTCGCGGACACACCCTGGTGGTCCCCAAGCGTCATGCAGAAAACCTCGATGCTCTCGAAAGCCACGAGGGCGCAGAGATGTTCCGCGTCGGCACGCTCATCGCCGGAGCTCTACGCCGCTGCGACATCGCCGCTGACGGAGTCAACTTTCTCGTCAACGACGGGCGTGCCGCGGGCCAAACCGTGTTCCACTCGCACCTCCACGTCGTCCCCCGCCATCGCGGCGACAAGGCGAAGTTCGCTGCCGGACTCCTGGCCAGGCGAGCCGTCGAACTGGAGCAGGTGGGCGCGTCGATCCGCAGTCAGCTCACCGTCTGAAGGAATTCCGTCACCACTTCGCGATAGCGCTGCGGTTGATCGTCGTGAACCAGGTGGCCTGCATCGGCAATACGTACGTACCGAGTTCCCGGCCTCTCGGCCATCTCTCGCATCTGTCCCTCGGGGGTGATGGTGAACTCTCCCTCGATCAGCAAGGTCGGCACGTCGATCGCCTTCCACTGATCCCAGAAATGCCTCGTGCCCCACTCCTCCGAGATGTCGCGGAAGGTCGACACCTCGCCGTGCAGGTACCACCCGTCGTCGCGGCGGTCGAAAGAGTCGAGAAAGTACTGGCCGGCGACGGGCCCGAAGAATTCCTTCATCGCGTCCTCGGAAGCAAACGGCTGCGGCCACGCCGAGATCATCTGAGCCCAATCCGCGGCGGTGCGTCCGCGAAAATCCGGAGCCATGTCTTCGAGGACCAGTGCACAAACCTTTTCGGGATGCGATGCAGCGAAGCACCACGCGTGCAGAGCCCCCATCGAATGGCCGATCACGATCATCGGCTCCTCGATGGACGCAACGGCAGACGCCAGGTCGTCGACGAATGCCTCGGTGGTCAGCTCTGACGGCGCGGGCCGGCCGTGACCGGCGGCGTCGAACGTGTAGACGTGGCCGAACTCGCGGATCCACGGCACCTGGCGTCGCCACGTCCTCGAGCTGCCCATGAGGCCGTGCAACAACAGAATCGGTTGTCCTGTTCCACCTTCGTCATGCAACACGAGTGTCACGGTACGCGGTGAAGGTGCGCGGGTAATGTCGCTTGCATGGCAGTCGTGAAGATCAATGCAATCGAGGTCCCCGAGGGCGCCGGCCCCGAACTGGAGAAGCGCTTCGCAGCACGCGCTCATGCAGTCGAGAACTCCCCGGGCTTTCTCGGATTCCAACTCCTCCGCCCCACCGCAGGTGAGAGCCGCTACTTCGTGGTGACGCAGTGGGAGTCCGAGCAGGCGTTCGCCGATTGGCGTGACGGCCCTGCCCGCGAAGCCCATTCCGGCGAGCGTGCGAAGCCCGTCGCTTCGGGTGCGTCGTTGCTCGAGTTCGAAGTTGTCCTGGACGTCGCCGCAAAGAGCTGATCTAGAACGATTGTGCCCGCCTTGGCGGGCACAATCGACGGTCATCTCGGCTTACGCGTTGACACGGTGCGGGCAGTAGTGCAAAAGTTCGCATGTAAACGCGATGGTCCGACAGGAATCCGGTGAAAGCCCGGAGCGGTCGCGCCACTGTAATTCGAGGTGAAGTGCCTTTTTCGGCACGACTATTTCGACAGCCAGACACTTCGGCCATCGCATGGACCTAGGGGACGCGAAAATCCCAGGAGGCTTCGATGGCTCTCGCCTATTCTCCCGATACGTCGATCGATTCGACTCGTCTTGCTTTCCTCGCCGCTGCAGTAGTTCTGTTCGCGATGCTCGCTCTCTACCTGGTCGGATTCGACCAGGGCGCTATCTCTCGCACCGGCATGTACATGCATGAATTGATGCACGACGGTCGACACTTGATGGGCCTGCCGTGCCACTAGTCGACAATTTCACGAAGCTTCTCATTCGTGGTTTGTTGGCTGGTTTGATCGCAGGCATCCTTGCCGGCGGAGTTGCATTCGTGCTGGGTGAACCGCACGTCAATGCCGCCATTGCGATCGAAGAAGCCAACAGCGCCACCGGTGAGGTTGCCGGCGAAGCCGCTGGGCATTCGCACGGTCACGAAGAAGAACCACTGGTGAGCCGCGACGGGCAGCGCGCCGGGCTGTTCCTGGCCACAGCGCTGGCCGGACTGGCACTCGGGGCAATCTTCTCGGTCGTTGCCAATTACGCTCGACGACTCACCGGAATGTCCGGGCCGTTGTTGGCGATCACCATCGCCGTCGGTGGTTGGCTGGCCATCGAGGCCGTGCCCTTCTTCAAGTACCCGGCCAATCCGCCGGCCGTCGGAGATCCCGACACCATCAACCAGCGCACACTGCTGTGGCTGGCCGCCGTGATTCTCGGGCTACTGTCCGTCACCGCGGCAGCAGCGGCGGCAAAGGCAGTTTCCGGGCACGAGTTCCTCAGCGTGCGCATCGCTGCTCCGGTGGCTGCGTTCCTGGTGATCGCCACGATCGGTTACGTCTCGCTTCCCGGCATCAACGAGGTGGGCGAGGACTTCCCGGCAACTCTGCTGTGGGAGTTCCGACTTTCCTCGCTCGCTACGCAGGCGACGCTCTGGCTCGTGCTCGGGTTGGCATTCGCCTTCCTCACCGAGCGCGCGACCAAGAACACCGAAGTAGCAAAAAAGTACGCCCTTCGCTGAACCTGCTGTGCGCCTTTATTAACCGCGGGCGGTTAATAAAGGCGCACAGCAGTTCTATTTCAGCTCAGGTGATGCACTTCCTGCAGTCCGTACACCGGCGTCGGGATGCCCTCGTAACGCGCCTTCAACTGCAACGCCAAGTACAGCGAGTAGTGGCGCGACTGGTGCAGATTGCCTCCGTGGAACCACAGCGCTTCCTGCTGCGTCGGCTTCCACATGTTGCGCTGCTCGCCTTCCCACGGTCCCGGATCCTTGGTGGTGTTCGACCCCAGGCCCCACACCTTGCCGACCTTGTCGGCGGTGTCCTGACCGATCAGATCCGCCACCCAGCCGTTCATCGAGCCGTAGCCGGTCGCGTAGACCACCACGTCGGCAGGCAATTCCGTACCGTCTTCGAGGATCACGCTGTTCTCGGTCAGCTCACGAATGTTGCCGTGCGCGAGCTTGATGTCCCCGTTCGCGACCAGTTCGGCCGCGCCGACGTCGATGTAGTACCCCGAGCCGCGGCGTAGGTACTTCATGAACAGACCTGAACCGTCGTCGCCCCAGTCGTGCTCGAAGCCCGCCTTCTCGAGGCGATCGTAGAAATCCTTGTCGCGCTCACGGATTGCGTCGTACACCGGGATCTGAAACTCGTGCATGATCCGGTACGGCAGCGAACCGAACGTGAGGTCTGCCTTGTGTGTCGTCATGCCCGCGGCCAGTGCTCGCTCCGAGTACAGATCGCCCAAGCCCAAATCCATCAGCGAATCCGACTTCACGATGTGCGTCGAGCTGCGCTGCACCATCGTGACGTCGATGCCGTTCTCCCACAGTGCGCCGCAGATGTCGTGCGAGGAGTTATTGGCCCCGATCACGACGACCTTCTTGCCCACGTACTGATCCGGGCCGGGGTGCTTGCTCGAGTGGTGCTGATCGCCGAGGAACTTGTCCTGCCCGGGGAACGTCGGAACGTTGGCCTTGCCGGACATACCCGTCGCCATCACCAACTGCTTGGGACGCAACGTCAGCTTCTCGCCGTTGCGGTTGACCTCGACGGTCCATTCCTGGGTCTTCTCGTCGAACGACGCGGAGGTGCAGGTCGTGGAACTCCAGTACGGAACCTCCATGACCTTGGTGTACATCTCGAGCCAGTCGCCGATCTTGTCCTTGGGCGCGAACACCGGCCAGTTGTCGGGGAACGGCATGTATGGCAGGTGGTCGTACCAAACCGGATCGTGCAGGCACAGGGACTTGTAGCGTCCGCGCCACTGGTCGCCGGGTCGCTCGTGGCTGTCGATCACGATGGCCGGAACTCCGAGTTGGCGCATCCGGGCACCGAGGGCGATGCCTCCCTGTCCGCCGCCGACGATCACGACGTAAGGCTGTGTGGTGTAACCGAGTTCGCGATCCTCGATCTCCTTCTGCTCGGCCCACGTGATGCGGTTCGGGTCTGCTCCGTGCTTCGCTCCACGAGGCCGGCGAGTGCCCTTACCTTCTTCGTGTCCCTTCAATTCCTGCAACGACGTCAGCAGGGTCCAACCTTCATCTCCTTTCAAACGAAGGTGCCCGTGCGCGCGACCGGTTGCAGTCTCGAATTCGATCCAGGCCGACGTGACGCCGTCGGCTTCGTCGGGTGTCTCGGTGGTCCGGAATCCCGAAGGATCGGTGTCGTCGAGACGCTCGGAGAGCATGTCGGCAATCTGCTCGCGACCTTCGACGGTCTTGATGTTCCAGGTGAACGACACCAAGTCTCGCCAGAAGCTGTCGAGTGCAAATTTGCCTGCCACACGCTCGATGTCACGAGCCGCGAGGGCCGACTCGAAATCCGCCAGCCAGGCGTCGACGCGTTCCTGAGGTGTCACCGCCGTCAACTTCACCTCGGGGGTGACTGCGGAATCGATGGTTTGCGTCATCACTTCTCCTTGTTTGTGAATGTGACACACAGCACATCCCATAAGTGGCCCCGGTCACAAGCGTTGCAGTCTGTTGCAATCAGCGGGCGCGGTGCCGCCGCCCGATACCGGTTACCCACACCGATGTGCGGGCAACCGACTCACCCCTCAGCAGGCTTGGATTTGCCGAGTCCCAGCGACTGAAATCCCACGACGTAGAACAGCGTCCACAACACGGCCCAGTCCACGAAACCCAGTGCATTGCCGTGCAATCCGTCGACAACTGCCGGCTCGTGAAGAATATGCTCTGCCGCAAAGCGGTAATAGAACAAGAATGTGACCACCGCGAGCGCAAACGTGAGCAGCGCGCGGATCGCCAGGTTGACCCCGTCCGCAAAGCCCGTGGGCTTGTTACCGAAGGCGTTGGCCCAGAAGATCATCCAGAAGGCCCAGCACACACCGAGCTGCGCCGGGAACTGATGGACCACACCACCCAACTCGGCAACGGCATCGCTTCCCACCAACACCTTCACGACCGGAAGTGCCACGAAGTACAAGCCGGTTCCGACGGCGAAGTTACCGATCGTGGCTGCGAGCGCCGTCTTACCGCCGCCGCCGAACAGTCGCCACGGCCAGTTGTCGAGCGTCTGGCCAGTCAGGATCACGACCACCACGACGCAGTAGAACCACCCGAGTACGGTGTCGACGGTCATCAACGGATCCGTGGCGGACAGCGACACGGACGGCAGACCGAACACGAAGTACAGCGCCAGCGTCGGGACGGCGACAAACGCGATCTCACACAAACCCACCAACGGCTGCTTCATCCCTAGGGAAGTCCACGGCCAATGCTGCCAGTTCAGGACCACCATCACCCAGGTCCCGAAGCCGAAGAGCACGAACAGCGCACCCGCGAAATATCCGAGGCCGCCCTCACGATCGGCCGCGAAATCCGGGTACAAACTCCCCAAGCCGTTTGCCAGGAGCCACGTCACCACGACGGCGAAGACCGCGGTCGCGACCATGATCGCCAAGCCTTTCGCCGGCTGCGGGAGTCGATCGAAGCCGGCGAACTCGCAATTGAAGCCGATGAACACAACAAAAAGGATTGCCCAGAAAAGCGCCGCGTTGAACGGCAGAGGATAGAAACTCCAGGGACTGGTGGTCGGATCGGCCAGAAGGTACCAACTCGCCACGGCCAGCACGAGAACGATCACGAGGTTCGCGATCCCGAACCC
Organism: Rhodococcus sp. MurmanLake-1; assembly: GCF_056945715.1. Taxonomy (NCBI): domain Bacteria; kingdom Bacillati; phylum Actinomycetota; class Actinomycetes; order Mycobacteriales; family Nocardiaceae; genus Rhodococcus; species Rhodococcus sp. MurmanLake-1. The sequence continues at coordinate 555,339 of NZ_JBWZNF010000003.1, forward strand.
GATCCAGCGGCGTGACGGTTGTCGGCTCGGCGTGGCCGGTTCCGTGGGTGTGTCGACTGTAGCGGTCATGTGCCCTCTCCCAGATTGTCTCGCAAGATGATTCGCGAAGTGGTGGCGCAACTATGGAACCGTCGCGCGGGGTACCGGGAGGGTTGCCGAGGGTTGCAACTGCTGTCCGATTTTCCGGAATTGCAACACGGTGCAACCCTTCCGCATTGTGGTCGCCGTCACATACAAATCACTCACCGGTTCACAACCGACTGGTTCACTGCTTACGAGGAGATCTGCATGAGCATCACGGGCAAGGTAGTACTGGTCACCGGCGCCGGCCAAGGAATCGGACGCGGAATCGCTCTCCGCCTCGCCCACGACGGCGCCGACATCGCGTTGGTCGACCTCGACCAGACCAAGCTGGATGCGGTTGCCGACGAGATCAGACAGATCGGTCGTCGTGCGACGACGTTTATCGCCGATGTCAGCGATCGCGCGCAGGTTCACGCCGCAGTCGAACACGCGCACAGTGAGTTGAGCGGATTCGACGTCATCGTCAACAACGCGGGAATCGCTCTCGTCGGCCCGATCTCCGATGCGACGCCGGAAGAGGTCTCCAAGATCTGGAGCGTCAACGTCGACGGTGTCCTGTGGGGAATTCAAGCCGCAGCGGCAAAGTTCCAGGCGCTCGGTCAGCGCGGAAAGATCATCAACGCGTCGTCCATCGCCGGTCATGACGGGTTCGCCATGTTAGGTGTTTACAGCGCAACAAAATTCGCGGTCAGGGCCCTCACTCAGGCTGCGGCCAAGGAATACGCGTCCGACGGAATCACTGTCAACGCGTACTGCCCCGGCGTCGTGGGCACCGACATGTGGGTGACGATCGACAAGAGGTTCGCCGAGTTGACCGGTGCGCCAGAGGGCGCCACCTACGAGAAGTTCGTCGGCGGAATTGCGCTGGGTCGAGCTGAAACCCCCGACGACGTAGCCGGTTTCGTCTCTTACCTCGCTGGGCCCGATTCCGACTACATGACCGGGCAGGCCGGTCTCATCGACGGCGGTCTCGTCTACCGCTGACCGAGGTGTCTTCACTGAAAGCGGCGTCTTCGCTGAAAGCGATGTCTTCACTGAAAAAGCGGTTGCCAGAGCCTGCGATGCCGCCCGGCGAGGATCCTCGCGACTACGCGAGGACCCTCGCCGCGGTGTACGACGCGACGATGGCCGGAGACCGCGCACCGGCCCGCCCACGGGACGTGGTGCGCCAATCGTGGCAGCGTCTGCGCGAACTCGGTATCGATCCCGAGCACAGCCGGGTCGAACCGTCGATGGACGTCGCCGAACTCGATCTCCGTCGCCGTGAGTCCGGACTGTACGACGTGCTCGACGACGTGACACGCGGACTCGAATCGGTCACCGCGAGCGGTGAGAACATCATGGTCGTCGCAGATCTTCGCGGAACTGTACTGTGGCGCAGCGGTTCCCATCGCGTACTGGACCAAGCTGCGCGTCTGGGATTTGTCGAAGGGGCGAACTGGGCGGAGGACAGCGTCGGCACCAATGCCATCGGAACGGCATTGGTGTCACGACAGGCGGTTCAGATCTTCTCGGCGGAACACTATGCGCGCAGCCATCATCCGTGGACGTGTGCGGGGGCGCCCATCCGCGATCCGCGGGACGACCGTGTCATCGGCGTCGTCGACATCAGTGGTCCTGCCAAGACCGTCCATCCCACGACGCTCGCCCTGGTCGACGCCGTCGCACGCCTCGCTCAATCACACCTGCGCGACAAGCATCGGGACAATCTCGATCAACTACGTTCTGTTGCAGGGCCGATGCTTGCACGAAGCGGATCACCCGCATTGGTGATCGACACCCACGGATGGGTCGCAGCGGTCGACGCGTTACCTCATCGCTCGCGCGTGCTGCTCCCCGCAGCTTTGGCTCCCGGCAGGACATGGTTCCCGGCACTGGGCCTGTGCGAACTGGATCCGCTTCCCGGCGGGTGGTTGGTTCGACCGATCGTCACCGGCGAGAGAATCAGCGCGCCCACGGTGCATATCGATCTGCGCGATTCCGAGAACATGTCGGTGACAGTCACGTCGGGTTTCGGCGAATGGGCATACGCCCCCACCCAACGACATGCGGAGATTCTGTTCCTCCTCGGATCCGAGAGACGGGGACTGACTGCATCGCGGTTGGCGCAAGATCTGTTCGGCGACCCGGCCCGCACGGTGACCGCGCGGGCCGAGATGTCGCGTCTGCGAAAGAATCTCGCCGGAGTTGTTGCAGCGCAGCCGTACCGGTTCGTCGATGCAGCGCACGTGACGTTGTCCTGCCCCGTGAACGGCGCACATCTGTTGCCGTTTTCGAATGCTCCGGCTGTGCGTGCCGCTCGCCTTTCTCAGGCCGGTTCGGAGGCCTGAGTGAGCAACTGCAGAAACACCTCTTCGGGCTGAGCGCCGGACACGGCAACCGCACGGTTGGCGACAAAGAATGGAACGCCGCTGACCTGCAGTTGGCGGGCCATGGACAGATCTTCGCGGACAGCCTCCGCTGCGGCATCGGAGCCCAGTTGCTCGCGCACGACATCGGCGTCGAGGCCGACGCTCACGGCCAGCTCGACCAGCACCTCACGGTCGTCGATCACCTTGCCGTCGCTGAAGTGCGCTTTGAACAGCGCTTCGAGGAGTTCGTTCTGCCGCTCACCCGCGAGATGCAGCAACCTGTGCGCATCAAAGGTATTGGCGGCGATCACGGTTTCGAAGTCCAAGGTCAACCCGACCTCGGCGGCCGTCGCGCTGACGTGGGCGAACATCTGACGTACCTGATCAGGCGCCATCCCCTTCATTTCGACCAAGGCGTCGAGTTCGGTTCGGCCCTCTCCCACCGGGGTCTCCGGAGCGAGCTGGTACGAGCGCCAGATGACGTTGACGCGGTCCTTGTTCTCGAAACGATCCAGCGCCGAGAGGAACCTGGTCTTTCCGATGTAGCACCACGGACAAGCGACGTCCGACCACACTTCGATGGTCACGTCTTGGTCAATCACGATTTGATCAGTCACCGAAGGTGCAACAACGAACAGGGTCGGGATTAGTCCCGAGTCACGTCACAAGGCCACACCGGAACGCGATCAACGATGCACTCACGCGGTTGGGCACACCCAGCTTGCCGAACAGCGAAGAGATATGCGTCTTGACGGTGGTCTCACCGAGGTACAGCCGCTCCGCGATGACGCTGTTGGCCGCGCCTGTCGCCAGGATTGTCAGCACTTCGCGCTCGCGCTCGGTGAGCGAAGCGAGCGGAGTCTGATCGGGCGCTTGCCGACGCGGCGACGAGGCCACGATGGCGCGCAGAGAATCGCAACTGAACAACGAGTGGTCCGACGCCACTACCCGCACTGCCTGCTGGAACGCCTGCGGAGCTGCGTCCTTGCTCAGGAAACTGTGCGCGCCCGCCTCGACTGCCTGCACAACCATGTCGTCGACGTCGAAGGCGGTCATGGCAATGACCTTCGGTGGATTGCTCATGGTCATCAATTCGCGCGTGGCCTCCAAGCCGCCGACCCGTGCCATTTTCAGATCCATCAGCACCACGTGGGGACGAAAACGAGTGACCTTGGCTGCGACCTGATCGCCGTCCTCGGCCTCGGCAACCACCACGATGTCCGGCGCTGCTTCCAGGATGTCCTTCATCCCGCGCCGAACCCACGCGTCGTTGTCGACGATCAAAACTGTGATGCGCGAGTCAGCGTCCATAGTGCGCTCAGATTACCCAGAGCCCCCGACAGTTAGAGGGTGGGAGGGCTACGACGACCAGGGCACCCAGCAACTGACGAGGAAATCGTCCCCCAACGCGCCTGCCTCCACCTTGCCGCCGATCTCTCGCGCCTGTTCGGCCAACCCGCGTAGGCCGGATCGAGAACCGATCGACGTCATGGGTGCAAGCTCGCTCAGCTTGTTGCGTGCGAGGATGCGGATTCCGTCGTGCGGCGACCCGGTCACGGAAATGACGAGCATCTGGTCGCTCGCGTACTTCTGGACGTTGGTCAACGATTCCTGAACGACGCGATAACAGACATGCCCCGCCAACATTCCGACATCACCCGGGAGCAACTCGGATTCGAGACGGCAGTGGATGCCTGCCGCGCGTGCACTGTTGACCAGGTCACCGATCGCGTCGATCCCCTGGTGCCCACCGTGTTCGCGGCGATCACCGCTTCCCCTGAGCACTCCGACGATTCCCTTCAATTCGTCCAAAGCCTCGTGTGCGGTGGTTCTGATCATCGCTGCGGTGTTGACGACCTTCTCGGGATTGTCTGCCGCGCTGACCTGCAACCCGCCGGCGAACAACGAGATCCGGCTCAAACTGGCCGCGATCGTGTCGTGCATGTCGCGAGCGATCCGCGTTCGTTCCTCGGTGCGAATCATCTCGTCACGCATCACATCGGTTTTCTCGGTGGCCAGATCCCGTACGTGCTCTGCCTCGACGAGTTCGGTTCTGGTCCGAATCAGGAGCGAGAGCGCCACGACAATGCCGACCATGACGGCAGCGACGAGCCACGGGATCCAGATGGCGACGTCGTATTGAACAACCACCGAACCGTCTTTGGGTTTCGCGGTGCCCATCGTGAGAACGGAGTACTCACGATTTCGAAAAGCGTCGTAGGTCAACGAAATTCCGCACACGACGAAGACAGCTGCCGCGGCTGCCGCAAGCTGAGGCCCACGCGCGATCCGAGCAACGGCGAACAACGCGATGAGCGCCGCCGTCGCATCGGTGGGGAAGAACAGCGGGCCGACCAGCGTGATCGCCAGAACCACCCAGGGATGTTGATGCCGCCAGACAAGCGATATCCCACCGGCCACGCCCAGGACGAACCCGATCCCGACCAATGCCGGTGGCATATTTCCCGACGCGCCTGCGATGCCCACCGTCATGAAGGAACAGAAAAGGCTGAACGCGACGGCGGCGGTAGTCCATACGCGTCGTCGCACAACGGTTCCTTTGGTGGTGATCACCGAGCAAGCGTATCCACCGCCACCGACGCCTCGAATCAGCCGAACGGGTGGACGAACCGTCAAGCTCCGACCGAAAGGATGAGGCTCCCCGATCTTTCGACCGAAGCGGTGAGCGGTCCCCACATCGTTGACTTGTGCCATACCAACTCTCGAAAGGCGCACATCATGCGATCACTCCGTACTCCCCTCGCCCTCCTCGCCGTCGGCGCAGCCCTGTTCGCAACCATCGCCTCGGGCGAGACCGACGAAGCGAAGAAGGTCGACGACAACGGTTCTTCCGCCGCACCCGCGGCTGCCTTCGGCATCGGTGACGTCGTCGAACTGGGCGACTGGCGCGTCCAGGTACACGGCGTTGTCGATCCCTATGTCTCGACCAATCAGTTCATCACCGCGGATCCCGGAAACCGCTACGTCGTGGTCGACACCGAGGTCACCAACAACAGCGACAAGCCGTCGACCGTGTCATCGATGATGTGCTTCGAACTGCAGGACTCGACCAACAAGTCGTACAACATCACGTTCACCGACAGCAGCACGTCGAGTGTCGACGGAGAGCTTGCGCCGGGTGCAGCCAAGCGAGGCGAATTGGCGTACGAGGTCCCCGAAGCCGCCACCGGTCTTCGCCTTCAGTTCAAGTGCGACCTGTTCTCGTCCGGCTCGGCAACCATCAACCTGTCGTGAACCGCCCGGGCGATCTGCTGCTGAGTCCGTGGGCGCTGGTCTCGGTGGCCGTCATCTTGGTCAACGACCACGTACTCAAAGGGGCATTCGGGAACACGATGACGGGCAAGCTGTCCGACGTCGCCGGCGTGTTCCTGTTTCCCTTGCTTCTGCTCTCGGTTCTCGAGGTGCTCAGACGAAAGCTGGCGGGGCGAGCAGCGATCGCCTGGTCCATCGCGGTCACGGGCATCGGCTTCGCCGCGGTGAAGACGGTCTCGCCGATCGGCGACGCGTACGAGTGGGTGATCGGGTTTTTCCGCTGGACCGCAGGAGGATTCCGCGGCGAGCTCTTGCCGATCGTGGTCTTTCGTGATCCCTCGGATCTGTGGGTGCTCCCGATATTGTTCGCAAGCTACCTGGTCGTCACACACAACCGCACTCGGGCGCCGGAGGGGGCGCCCGAGCACGAGGTGATCAGTCCAGTGCCGCATCCAACGTGATGTCGACGCCGGTCAGTGCCTTGCTGATCGGGCACGTTTCCTTGGCCGCCTGGGCAACCTTGGCAAAACCGTCGGCGTCGAGGCCGTCGACCTCGGCGCGAACGGTGAGCTTGATTCCGGTGAGCTTGAAGCCGACCGTGTCGGGGCCCAGCGACACGTCTGCGGTGATGTCGAGGCTCTGCGGGGTTCCGCCGGCCTCGGCGATCAGTGCCGACAACTGCATCGCGTAGCAGGACGAATGTGCCGCGGCGATCAGTTCTTCGGGGCTGGTGGTTCCGCCGGCTTCCTCAGCTGCGCGCTTGGGGAACGACACATCGAAGGTCGCGACACCCGAGCTGGTGAGTTCGACCTGTCCCGACCCGGCTTCGAGGGTGCCGTTCCAGGCGGTGCGTGCGGTACGAGTTGGCATTGCTGTCCCTACTTCCGTCTTCACATGATTCGGTGAACGCCTTGCGATCACGAACCTACCCGCGATACGTGAAGTCACACCTACTGTTTCGGACTGCGCTACCCCAGGAGAGTCGCGGTCAGCAATTTCTCGACGCGTGCTTGCGCGGAGTTCTCCGAGGAAAAGTGCACGATCCTGCCGATGTCGAAGACCAGACCAAGCGCCGCGTGGACGAGGAACCGCGCTTGGACGATCGTCAACTCCGGCCGCGCCTCGACGCACAAGTGCGCCCACTCCTCCACGTTGAGCCGCTGGATGTTCCGCAACTCGGTCCGCGACCGGTCCGGCAAGCTGCCGATCTCGGCGAAATAGACTGCCAACAGTTCGCTTCTGCCGAACGACACCTCGACGTACATCTTGGCCAATGTCTCTACGGCCGCGAGTGGTGTCTCCGACTCCGCCAACGCCGAACCCAACGTCATCGTCAGGCGATCGGACGCCCGGTGGAAAGCCGCGGCGAGTAGATCGGCCTTGCTCGCGAAGTGCCGGTACACGCTCGACGCGTTGATACCCGCTGCGGCGCCGATCTCCTCGATACTCACGTCGTGATAGCCGCGCTGATAGAACAGCAATACGGCTTCCTGAAGCAGCACTTCACGTTTCGACGTCCGGGCAAGGCCGGGTTTGCGTTCGGGCGCCTGTTTCTTGCCGCCGCCCTTCGCACCAACGGGCAACTCGACGCCGATCACCGACCAACAAGCTGTGAGAATCAACGATTCGATCTGCTTGGCGGACAACGCCGATCGATGACCGGTGATACTGGCGATCACGCTGAGCACAGCCGGTGCGATCAGCTCGACGTCGGCCGGGTCCAGTTCCGGGCGCACTGCGGCCAACGGCTCGGCAATCCGAAGATTGAGCGTGCGCATTCCCTCCCGCAATTGCTCACGATCCTCGTCGACCAGGTACCGGCCCTCCCAACGGTAGAGCCCTCCCCTACGCCGATTCTCGATCGTCGCGCGGATGACCCCCACCATGGTGGAGTTCAACTGCTCGCGTGGATCGTCGTTTCCGTGTACCGCGGGATCGCTGGCATCCAGCAACGCCTGGGTCAGGTTGTTCACGGTGTAGACGAACAGCGCGTATTTCGTGGGGAAATGACGATAGAGGGCCGGCCCGGAGATTCCGACCTTCGCTGCGATCTCGTCGATGCCGACCGCGTGGTAGCCACGTTCACTGAATGCCTCCGCGGCAGCGGCCGCGATTTGGGCCTTCCGATTCTTCGGACGCGTTCGTGGTGCAGAGCCACTGCCGCTCACGGAGACGCGTGTCTGTCCGGGCACCTGACCCTCCACTTCCGTTGCTTTCTTCCACTGCCTTCGTCCGCTGCACCGCACTTCTACGGGCGCGAGTCCGAACGGACCATGTTAACCGTCGCGAAGGTCGCAATTCGCGCCCGGTATGGCTTCACCCGAAACCCTACAACGCGGCTGTCACGGCGGACGGATTCCGGAAAAAGAGTCTTGACACCCGCTCTCACATCGGTGTTATGTTAGTGATGATTCGCACAAACTTGCACGCAGTCCGCTGGCGGGCTCGTTCCATACAGCGCAGGATTTTTCTTCGCCTGCAATAGGGTTCGATGCCGATTGACCGATCGTAAGAAAGTAGTTGTGAGCAGATGATTCGCACTCGCTTCACCGAGATGTTCGGCGTAGACCATCCGATCGTGCAGGGCGGCATGATGTGGGTAGGACGCGCAGAACTTGTTGCGGCCACGGCCAATTCCGGCGCCCTGGGGTTCCTGACCGGCCTTACCCAACCCACTCCGGAAGATCTCGTCAAGGAAATTGCTCGGACCCGCGATCTCACCGACAAGCCTTTCGGCGTCAATCTCACGATTCTGCCGTCGATCACGCCGCCGCCGTACGCCGAATATCGCCAGGCGATCATCGAATCCGGGATCAAGATCGTCGAGACGGCCGGTTCCAATCCGATCGATCATCTTCCGCATTTCAAGGACGCGGGCGTGAAGGTGATCCACAAGTGCACTGCAGTTCGTCACGCGGTCAAGGCCGAGAGACTGGGCGTCGACGCCGTCAGCATCGACGGCTTCGAATGCGCCGGACACCCAGGTGAAGACGACATACCAGGGCTGATTCTGATTCCGGCGGCCACGCAGCAACTCACGATTCCGGTGATCGCGTCAGGCGGAATCGCAGATTCCCGCGGACTCGTCGCGGCGCTTGCGCTCGGAGCAGACGGCGTCAACATGGGAACTCGATTCATGTGCACCGTGGAATCTCCTGTAGCACAATCGGTTAAAGAGCAGATAGTCGCCAACACCGAGCGTGACACCAAGCTGATTTTCCGGACTCTGCACAACACCGCACGCGTAGCAGCGAATGCGATCAGCGCCGAAGTCGTCGACATCGAGGCGCGCGGCGACGCGCAGTTCAGCGACATCCAGCATCTGGTCGCCGGGGCACGCGGGCGCAAGGTCTTCGAAGACGGCGATCTCGATGCAGGCATCTGGTCCGCCGGGCAAAGCCAAGGGTTGATCAACGACATCCCGACCGTCGCCGACATGATCGACCGCATGGTCTCGGAGGCCGAACACCTCATCACCTCACGGCTTTCCGGATTCGTCACCGCTGTGAGCGCGGCATGACCGCCACCGCTGAGACGGGCTTTCGCTCCGAAATCACCGACGGTGTACTGCGATTGACCTTCGACCGCCCGAAGCGGATGAACGCGATCGACCTACCCACGATGACTGCTTTCGCAGCCGCCGTCAGAGAGGGCGGCGCAGACCCGAGAGTTCGTACCATCGTGATCACCGGATCCGGTCGAGCGTTCTGCACCGGAGCCGATCTTGCGGCAGCGGCCCTCAACCCCGCAGACCCGAAAGTTGTCATGGATGCGGCGACTTCTCTGATTCGCGCCATCACCAGCGCCCCGGTCCCGGTGATCGCCGCGGTCAACGGCCCGGCAGCCGGCGTCGGAGTGTCCATCGCCCTGGCCGCGGACCTGACGTACGCAGCATCGAGCGCCTATTTCCTCCTCTCGTTCGTCAACATCGGCCTGATGCCCGACGGCGGCGCCAGTGCGCTGGTGCCGGCAGCGATCGGACGTGCCAGAGCGGCCGAGATGGCATTGCTGGGCGAGCGGGTTTCCGCCGAGGACGCAGAGCGTTTCGGGCTCGTGTCCCGCACCATCGCAGACGACGCGTTCGACGCACTCGTCGACTCGGTCGTCGATCGCACGTCGAAGGCTCCCCGACGCGCACTCGAACTCACCAAGCGCGCACTCAATGCAGCGACGCTGGACCGCCTCGATGCCGCGTTGGAGCTCGAAAATACCGGTCAGGCAGAACTTCTCACCGGTGACGACTTCAAAGAAGGCGCGATGGCGATGCTGCAGAAGCGCGCACCGCACTTCAAGTAGTCGTTGCGAATTTTCGTTAACAAAACCACTGTGAGAATCGACGGCTCACTGTAGCCTGAGTCACACAATCACCCACGCATGAGAGGAACCCATCGATGGCCTCCACCGATGCAGTCTCCGAGGCGCAGCGTTCACGCCGCACCAACTGGAACAATCAGATCGCCAGGCATGCGCAGATGATTCCCGATCGCACCGCGCTGCGATTCTTGGGCGATTCCATCACCTGGAGCACCCTCGACGCACGCGTCGAGAAGCTGGCAGACGCTCTAGCCCGACGCGGCGTCAGCTTCGGCGACCGCGTGCTCATCCTGATGCTCAATCGCCCCGAATACCTCGAGATCGTGCTCGCGACCAACGCATTGGGCGCGATAGCTGTTCCGGTGAACTTCCGTCTCACGCCACCCGAGATCGCGTACCTGGTCAACGACTCCGGCTCCAAAGTCATTGTCGCCGAGGGACCATTGGCTCCACTGGCCGGAGCGGCGCGTGCCGCGTCAGAGGGTATCGACATCTCCATCACCGTAGGCGCCCCCGCCGAGGGTGACAGCCTGAACTACGAGGACCTGATCAGCGAGGCGGGCGAGCCGCACGCGTTCTTCGACATCCCGGACGACACTCCTGCACTCATCATGTACACCTCGGGAACCACCGGTCGCCCCAAGGGTTCGGTGCTCTCCCACTCCAACCTGTCTTCGCAAGCATTGACCTGTATCAGGGCCTTCCACCTGTTCAATGCCGATTCCATCGGCTTTTGCGCGTCGCCCATGTTCCACATCGCGGCCCTCGGTTCCATCGCGCCGAGCCTGCAACTCGGCACGACCACGGTGATCCATCCGGTCGGCGCATTCGACCCTGGTCAACTACTCGACATTCTCGAAGCCGAGAAGGTCACCAGCTTGTTCCTCGTGCCCGTGCAATGGCAGGCCGTGTGCGCAGTGCAGAAGGCGCAACCTCGAGCACTGTCGCTGAAGAACATCTCGTGGGGCGCCGCACCATCGTCCGATACCATCCTGCGGGCAATGGCCGAAACCTTCCCGGACGCATTCAATGTCGCAGTCTTCGGTCAGACCGAGATGTCGCCCATCACTTGCGTTCTCGACGGTGAGGATGCGATTCGCAAGCTCGGATCCGTCGGTCGGGTCATCCCGACCATTTCGGCCAGGGTCGTCGACGAGAACATGGACGACGTGGCGCCCGGTGAAATCGGTGAAATCGTCTACCGCGGGCCCACGATGATGAGCGAGTACTGGAACAACCCCACCGCCACCGCTGACGCCTTCCACGGTGGATGGTTCCACTCCGGCGATCTCGTTCGAGTCGACGACGAAGGCTTTGTCTACGTCGTCGATCGCAAGAAGGACATGATCATCTCCGGCGGAGAGAACATCTACTGCGCCGAAGTGGAAAACGTTCTCTACGAACACGAATTGATCGTCGAAGCGGCCGTCGTCGGTCGCCCCGACGCCAAGTGGGGTGAGGTGCCGGTAGCGATCGTCGCGATGGCGCCAGGTTCAGCCGTGGACCTGACCATCGAGGAACTGAGCAGCTTCCTCAATGATCGTCTCGCGCGTTACAAGCACCCGAAGGACATCGTCGTCGTGGAAGCGCTGCCGCGCAATGCAAGCGGCAAGGTCGTCAAGGGCGAACTGCGAGAGAAGGTTCGAGCGGTCGACGCAGTTTCCTGACTCCACACGCAAACGGGTGGCACCGCCAGCGGGGTGCCGCCCGTTTGAGTGTGCCCGTCAAGCGCTCTGCGAATGCAACTTCCGATGCAGTTCTCGCACCAGCGGAACCAACTCCGGCACCGGACCTTCGACCGGGACGTTCGGCGCAACCTCGTTGACGGACAGAGACTTCACCGGCGCCGGGGCCGCACCCCACTCCGCGAGCCAGTCGCCGAGTTGAGCCGAAGAGCAGATGTAGACGATACGTCCGAGGCCCACCCATGCGTGCGCAGCCGAACACATCGCGCAGTGCTCTCCCGAGGTGAATACCGTTGCCGTCGAACGCTCTTCCGGCGTCAGATACTGAGCCGCCCACCGAGCCAGCTCGAACTCGGGGTGGCGGGTGTTGTCGCCGCCCGCGATCCTGTTTCGATCTTCCCCAGAAATGTTCCGTCGGCCGCTGCCAGGACGGAACCGAAAGGTTCGTCGCCGGCATCCAATGCTTCCGTTGCCAATTCGACGCAACGACGCAGGTGACCCAGTTCGATGTCGTTCATGTGTACGCCCTCTCCCGTGATACACGAAACGGGCGGCACCGGTGAGGTGCCGCCCGTTCGTTACTTACTCTGCTGTACTACTCTGCTGCGCTTTCGCTTTCGCCGGCCTTGGTCAGCTCGATCGGCGGTGCGTCCGGCACGTCGATCGGCTTCTTGGTGGGCGTGAACGTGAACTTCGCGTCCTCTCCCGAGCCTTCGCCGTCCCAGTTCTCGACGTCGACGAGCACGATGTGGCCGGGTCCGATCTCTCCGAAGAGGATCTTCTCGGACATCTGGTCTTCGATCTCGCGCTGGATGGTGCGACGCAGCGGTCGTGCACCCAGTACCGGATCGAATCCGCGCTTGGCCAGAAGCGACTTGGCCTTGTCGGTGACCTCCATGGCCATGTCCTTGTTCTTGAGTGCCGCCTCGACGCGAGCGAGCATCAGGTCGACCATCTGAACGATCTGCTCGTTCGTGAGCTGATGGAAGACGACGATGTCGTCGATACGGTTCAAGAACTCGGGACGGAAGTGCTTCTTCAGCTCGTCGTGAACCTTGAGCTTCATGCGCTCGTAGTTCGACTCCGTGCCCGTTCCCGAGCTGAAGCCCAGGCCGACTGCCTTGGAGATGTCCGACGTACCGAGGTTGGACGTGAAGATCAGCACCGTGTTCTTGAAGTCGACGGTACGTCCCTGACCGTCGGTGAGACGGCCGTCCTCGAGCACCTGCAGGAGGGTGTTGTAGATCTCCTGGTGTGCCTTCTCGATCTCGTCGAACAGCACAACGCTGAACGGCTTGCGGCGCACCTTCTCGGTGAGCTGGCCACCCTCTTCGTATCCGACGTACCCGGGAGGGGCACCGAACAGACGCGAAGCGGTGAAGCGGTCGTGGAACTCGCCCATGTCGATCTGGATCAGAGCGTCGTCGTCGCCGAACAGGAAGTTGGCGAGCGACTTCGCGAGCTCCGTCTTACCGACACCGGACGGGCCGGCGAAGATGAACGAGCCCGAGGGACGCTTGGGATCCTTCAGACCTGCACGCGTACGACGGATCGCCTTCGAGACGGACTTGACTGCCTCTTCCTGGCCGATGATCCGCTTGTGCAGTTCCTCTTCCATGCGGAGCAGACGAGTGGTCTCCTCCTCGGTGAGCTTGAAGACGGGGATACCGGTCCAGTTACCCAGAACCTCGGCGATCTGCTCGTCGTCGACCTCGGCGATGACGTCCAGGTCGCCCGCGCGCCACTGCTTCTCACGCTCAGCGCGCTGAGCAACGAGGGTCTTCTCCTTGTCACGCAGGTTCGCAGCCTTCTCGAAGTCCTGCGCGTCGATCGCGGACTCCTTCTCGCGACGCGCGTCGGCGATGCGATCGTCGAATTCGCGCAGGTCCGGCGGTGCAGTCATCCGACGGATGCGCATTCGCGCGCCCGCCTCGTCGATGAGGTCGATCGCCTTGTCCGGCAAGAAGCGGTCGTTGATGTAGCGGTCGGCCAGCGTCGCCGCTGCCACGAGAGCACCGTCCGTGATGGAGACACGGTGGTGAGCCTCGTAGCGGTCACGAAGACCCTTGAGGATCTCGATGGTGTGCTCGACGGTCGGCTCGCCCACCTGGACGGGCTGGAAACGACGCTCGAGAGCGGCATCCTTCTCGATGTACTTGCGGTACTCGTCGAGAGTGGTGGCACCGATGGTCTGCAGCTCACCGCGGGCAAGCTTGGGCTTGAGGATGGAGGCCGCGTCGATAGCGCCCTCGGCCGCGCCCGCACCAACGAGGGTGTGCAGCTCGTCGATGAACAGGATGATGTCTCCGCGGGTGTTGATCTCCTTGAGAACCTTCTTCAGGCGCTCTTCGAAGTCACCGCGGTAACGGCTGCCGGCCACGAGCGACCCGAGGTCGAGCGTGTACAGCTGCTTGTCCTTGAGGGTCTCGGGGACCTCACCGTTGACGATTGCCTGAGCCAGGCCCTCGACCACAGCGGTCTTACCGACACCGGGTTCACCGATGAGAACCGGGTTGTTCTTGGTACGACGCGAGAGAACCTGCATGACGCGCTCGATTTCCTTCGAGCGGCCGATGACCGGGTCCAGCTTGCCTTCGAGGGCAGCTTGCGTCAGATTGCGACCGAACTGGTCGAGCACGAGCGAGGTGGACGGCGTGCCGGCCTCTCCGCGGGTGCCACCGGTTTCGGTGGGCTCCTTGCCCTGGTAGCCCGACAGCAGCTGGATGACCTGCTGGCGGACACGGTTGAGATCGGCACCGAGCTTGACCAGAACCTGGGCTGCTACGCCCTCACCCTCACGGATGAGACCGAGCAGAATGTGCTCCGTACCGATGTAGTTGTGTCCGAGCTGCAGCGCTTCGCGCAGACTCAGCTCGAGGACTTTCTTGGCGCGCGGTGTGAAGGGGATGTGACCGGACGGAGCCTGCTGGCCCTGGCCGATGATCTCCTCGACCTGGCTGCGGACTCCCTCGAGGGAGATACCCAACGACTCCAACGACTTGGCTGCAACACCTTCGCCCTCGTGAATGAGGCCGAGAAGGATGTGCTCCGTGCCGATGTAGTTGTGGTTGAGCATCCTGGCTTCTTCTTGAGCCAGGACAACAACGCGCCGCGCGCGATCGGTGAACCTCTCGAACATCGCTCTCCCTCACACTCTCCGGCGGGCAGGTTCGAGACCGGATGTCTCGTCCCTGGTCGCCGCGTTTCGCTCCGGCACTACAGACTGATCGCCTCGCCGGTCAGCGGACTGACGTCCACGAATCGACAAAGGTTGCACGACCCCACTTATTACTCTAGAGGGCGCGAAGTCCACCTGCTGCTCCTCCACCCGATTGGCGGCGGAAGCCGGACTGCTTACCGTTCACAACGTCGCAGCTGAGGGAATCGTTTCCCGGTTCCTGTACGCCTGAAGCGAACAGCGATTTTCGACGCCTGATCAGCCGAATATCGGGAGTACCCGAGTGCACGGCACCTCACGCGGATTCGACGGATCAAGCGCGTTGAGCGTCAGAGTCGCCGTTCGCTGCGACGCCACCAACGCGATGTGATCCGACAGGTCCTGCTCGCAACCGTCCTGAACAACTATGTTCGACGCGTTCGACGCGGCCAGTATTCCGCTGCTGTACGGAACGACTACCTGATCGAACCGAGTCACGATGTTGGTGTACTCGACGTCATCGGAGTAGACGCCCGCGTCGCGCAGTTCGGTCACGAAGGTGGCGTTGTCGAAATCCGGTCCCCCGACGCCTTCCGGCGGCCCGACCTCCGAGCCGTCCCACAACGGAGCGATGGAGACGATCTTGGAAACCTTCGCGTCGCCGCCGAGGAACTTGGCGTAGTACGCACTGACCGTCGTCCCCTGAGAGTGTCCGATCAGGTCGACCTTCGAGGCACCCGTCGCAGAAAGAACGTCATCGACGAAGTCCGACAGCTGCCCTGCGCTGTCTCCGAGTGGTGCGAGACCGCCGGCTGCGGAAATCGGCCACGGCTGGTCCGTTCGATTCCCGAAGGTGAGCGCGAAAACGCAGTATCCCTCGTTGGCCAGTACGGGTGCGAGTACGCCCCAATTGGTCTGACGGTTGGCCGCCGTCCCGTGCACCAGGACGGCTGGATCAGGATGAGCAGCGGAAGGCGTGCACGAGAAGTCGTTGGTGCCAGGGGCCGATCCGCCCGGGTTGGTCGCTTCGAGGGCGATTCCGCTGAAGAAACCGGACGGAACGGGAAGAGGTTCGTTCGCCGACGCAAGAGGTGCGGCGGTCGCGGCCACGGCACCCGCCAGAGCGAGCGCACCCACGCATGTTCGAATCCCCACCGAAGGCCTCCACATATTGATCAACCCACGACGGGCAATACCGAGTTGCACGGTACCGGCCGCTGATGCGCGGGATCGAGTGCATTGAGAGCAAAGGTCGCCGCGCGCAGCGACGCCGCGATGGCGAGATGATCGGAGATGTCTTGCTCACAACCGTCCTGGACGACGATGTTGGTTGCGTTCGGCCCGGGCTCCAGCCCATTTGTATACGGCAGCACCAGTTCGTCGTAGCGCGTCGTGATGTTCGTGTAGTGAACGCCCGGCGCGTAAACGCCTCCCGCACGGAGATTTTCGATGAACTCCGAACCGGCCCCCATGTTCAGGCACGCCTTGCAGATCGGGAATCCTGCCTGTGCCGCCTCGGATACCCCGAGTTCGCGAAGGCTGCGGCCGATACTTGCCTGCTCGTTTCCGAGGGTTCCCTTCCACAGCGATGCCACCGAGACGATGTTGTCCACTTTGTCGGCACCGCCGAGGAACTTCGCGTAGTACCCGTTGATGATCGTGCCTTGCGAATGCCCGACGAGATCCACCGACGTTGCGCCCGTAGCGCCCAGAACTTGATCGACGAAATTCGACAATTGTGCTGCGCTGGAGGGAATTTCCTGCATTCCACCGATGGCCGACAACGGCCATGGCTGCTCGGGGAAGTTTCCGTACGTCAGCGCGAAGACGCAGTAGCCCTCGTTGGCGAGCAACGGCGCATAGGTGGCCCAGTTGGTCTGCCTGTTTCCACCCGTTCCGTGAACGAGCACAACCGGATTGGGATGTTCGGCAGTAGGTTTACACGAAAAGTCATTGGATCCAGGAGCTGAACCGCCAGGATTTCCCAACTCCTGAGGAACACCGGCAAGGAAGGCATTGGGCACGGGCAACGGGGCCTGAGCCGAAGCCACGGAGGTGAACCCGACAAGCATCAGAGCGGCAAGAACCACGCCCCCGAACAACCCGATTCTGTGCACGACCGACTCCTCTACGAGAGATGCGAACCGTGCAGACGCTAACAAACTAGAACGCGTTATCAATCCGTTTCGGCAAAATGCGCCCGAATCCATTCGCGATCCATTTCAGACGGCCTTTTCGTAGGCTCGGCGCACCTCCGTGGAAATACGACCGCGGGCCGAAATCTCGAAGCCCGCACCCTTGGCCCATTCGCGGATGGCGGCACTCTGATCGCGGTCCGCAACGGGACGGGATTTGGTCACCGCTCCGTTGACCGATTTGGCGGAATTCGACTTTCTCGCATGAGGAATCCACTTTTTCAGTGCATCGCGCAGTTCCGCGGCGTGGGCGGCGGTCAGATCGATTTCGTAAGCAACTCCGTCGACGGAAAACTCCACAGTTTCGTCCGCGGGCGATTTTTTGTCCAGATCGTCAACCATCGTGACAACAACCTTTTTCACCACGACCATTCCTCCCCAGATCCTTCGATAAGCAGCGACAATAGCACCTGGACAAACGTCCTGTCTTGGCTCGTCCGGATGATTGGGACTGATCTCCACCGGGTATGCCAGTCGACTTGTCTTGCGACAAAGACAGTGCCGATACATTCCTTGCGGCGCATCGGGGGATGCATCCAGACGGGGAATCATGACAGACGACGACTCGAGAAAAGACCTCTACCGAGCGCAATCTTCGCCTCCAAGAACGGCACTCTCGCCAGCATCGCTTACAGCGGACCCACGAATTTCACCATCTCCGGACGCCCTGCGATCCGGTACACCGCAACCGTCACAAATATCCCGGCGGACAACGAATGCGATCCGCCCTCAGCACAATTCGATGTCATGACCACACCCGGATACTCCACAGCCGAGGTCATGGTCTTCCTTGTCCAGTCGGATCAGGGACTACCTGACGCACTCAACCAGGGCACGATCGACCAAATCATCGCAATAATTCGAAAGTCCGAAACTCAGGCGACCGCGCATGGATGAATCCTTTGCCGCAGGCGAATGTCGTTGGGAACAAATCGAATCCCAACTACGAGCGCTCCCCGCTGAGCTGATCGAGCTGAAGAATTCACCCAGATTCATCTGGTTTTCGGCACCGCCGATAGCCGACGACGACGCCGACTGTGAACCGTATCGAATACCTTGGGAGTGCCCCAACTGAAAAAGGTTCGGCCGCAACATGTGCGGCCGAACCTTGATCGAAGTAAAGCTAGCGAGCGGACGGACGAACGATCGGGAAGAGGATCGTCTCGCGAATACCGAGACCCGTCAAAGCCATCAGCAGTCGATCGATTCCCATGCCGGTGCCGGTGGTCGGCGGCATGCCCTGTTCCATCGCGGCGAGGAACTCCTCGTCCAGCACCATCGCTTCGTCGTCGCCTGCCGACGCGAGGCGCGCCTGGTCGACAAAGCGCTCACGCTGGATGACCGGGTCGACAAGTTCGGAGTAGCCGGTCGCCAACTCGAATCCGCGGATGTACAGGTCCCACTTCTCGGTGACACCCTTCTTGCTTCGGTGATCACGGGTCAGGGGCGACGTCTCGACCGGGAAGTCACGGACGAACGTCGGCACGTACAGCTGATCGCCGCACTGGTGCTCCCACAACTCCTCGACGAGCTTGCCGTGGCCGTAGCCCTTGTCCTTGGGAACCTCGAGGCCTACCTTCTCCGCCAGAGCGAGAAGCTCGTCGACCGTCGTATCCGGCGTGACCTCGGTGCCGATGGCCGCCGACAGCGACGGGTACATCTCGAGAACCTGCCACTCGCCACTTACGTCGTACTCGGAACCGTCGGCGAGGGTGAGGACCTGCGTGCCGAATGCTTCCTGCGCAACTTCCTGGACGAGCTCACGAATCATCTTCGCGGAATCGTCGTACGTGCCGTAGGCCTCGTACGTCTCGAGCATCGCGAACTCGGGCGAGTGAGTGGAGTCGACGCCCTCGTTGCGGAAGTTGCGGTTGATCTCGAAGACCTTCTCGATACCGCCGACGACGCAACGCTTGAGGAACAGTTCCGGCGCGATACGCAGGTACAGGTCGATGTCGAGGGCGTTCGAGTGCGTGACGAACGGGCGAGCTGCCGCGCCGCCGTGCAGCGTCTGCAGCATCGGCGTCTCGACCTCGAGGAAGCCGCGGCTCTCGAGCGCATTGCGCAGCGCACGGACAACAGCGACGCGCTTGCGGGCGTTGTCGCGAGCCTCGGGGCGAACGATCAGATCCGCGTAGCGCTGACGCACCCGGGACTCTTCGCTCATCTCCTTGTGAGCAACCGGCAGGGGGCGCAGCGACTTGGATGCGATCTGCCAGGCGTCGGCCATCACGCTGAGCTCGCCGCGACGGGAGCTGATGACCTCACCGTGGATGAAGACGAAGTCGCCGAGGTCGACGTCGGACTTCCAGGCAGCCAGTGCCTCTTCGCCGACGCCGGCGAGGCTGATCATGGCCTGCAGCTGGGTACCGTCGCCTTCCTGCAGAGTCGCGAAGCACAACTTGCCGGTGTTGCGCATGAAGATGACGCGGCCGACGACGCCGACCAGCACGCCAGTCGCCGTGTCCGGCTCGAGTTCCGGGTACTCCGCGCGGATCTGCGCGAGCGTGTGGGTGCGATCGACCGAAACCGGGTACGCCTCCTGCCCCTGCGCGAGGATCCGTTCACGCTTCTCGCGCCGGATACGGAGCTGCTCGGGGGTGTCGTCGACTGGCTGGGCTTCTACATCACTCACGGGGTACAAGACTACTGGGCCGTGTCCACCGCGTTTGTTGCTGGTAGCACCGCGGCGACCGCGAGCACGATTCCCGACAGGAGGTACAGCGCAACCCTGACGTGATTCCACACCGTCCAACCCACCTCGTACGACGCCCATGCGGCTGCATCGGCAGCACTGACCGAGGCAAAAGCGTCGTTGCGGGGGACGTGGTAGATCGCTGTCACCGCGAAGGCCGCGAGCACCCCGACGCAACCGACAACGGCAAGGACCCAGCCGTCCGGTCTGGAGATCGCTGCCCAGATTCCGGTGGCGATCGCGGTGAGCGCCGATCCGACGAGGGGCAGCATCAAGGCGCTCCGCGGTGCTTCGACGTTGATCGCCTGCATCGACGTGATCGCGGCGTGTGCATCCACCGACCGCAGAGCGGGCATTACGAAGGACGAGAACGCGAACAACGCACCACCGGCAACGAGCGCGCCGAGCGCAGTCACGCCGACGAGCAACTCCAAGAAGATCTCGGATTTCTTCACGACCAGACCCCCGTTCGAGCAGCCTCGGCGGCAAAAGTGGTGAAATCTCGAGCGGGTCGTTCCAGGACCTCTTCGACGACGCCGGTCACACTTTGATTTCGTCCGTCGAGAACCTCGGCAAACAAGTAAGTGAGCAACTCCACGACATCACTCGGGACGCCAACTTCTGCCATGCCGTCGGAAAACTGTTGCAGTCCAATTCTTTCGAATGACATCGCACGCCCCGACGCCGCCGAAATCGCCTCAACCGCCTCCGCGAAGGTGAGCAACTCCGGACCCGTCACCTCGAGAACTCGGCCGAGGAGGTCGGTTCGAGTCAATGCGGCGACCGCCACGTCAGCTAGATCGTCGACGTCGATGAACGGCTCCCCCACTTCACCGACCGGAAGTGCCAGGTGGCCTTCCCGAATCGGATCGAGTAGATACCCCTCACTGAAGTTCTGGGCAAACCAACTGGCCCGCACCACAGCCCATTCCAGACCGGTGTCGGCCAGAACCTGCTCGGCTTTCTGCGCCGCCGGTTCACCGCGCCCGGACAGGAGCACCATGCGACGAACCCCTTCGCGGTACGCAAGCTCAGCGAGTTCCTCGATGTGGGTGCTCGATTCCGGCACTGCGAGGTCCGGCGCATACGTCACATATGCCACGTCGACGCCGGACATCGCGGGCTGCCACGTCGTCTGATCGTTCCAGTCGAAACGCGTCCTGGATGTTCTCGACGCGATTCTGGTACGGATTCCCACCGCCGTCAGCCTCTGCGCAACGCGCGCACCGGTCTTGCCGGTACCACCGATCACTACTGCCGATTGAATGTCGCTTGTTGTCGTCATGTACTCATTCGACCGCGGAGCGTCAATACGATCCATAGCCGAAGGTCGCAAAAACATACGTCAGCGTCTACCGTCGAAGCATGGATGCATTGTCGATGATGCTGGCCGGGTCGCGGGCGGAGGGCGCTTTTCTGCTGCGCTCGCTGCTCGATCCACCGTGGTCATTACGTATCGAGGACCACGCACCGATCACCGTGCTGGTTCTGGTTCGCGGCACCGCAGTTGTCGTCTCCGACACCGGACAGACCGAAGATCTCGAGGCCGGCGACATTGCGCTCCTGCGCGGCCCCGATCCCTATACGGTCGCCGATCACCCGGACACCCCGGTCCACGTACTCATCGACGAGGCACAAAACTGCGCCGCAGTCGACGGATCGCCACTCGAGGACATGTCGGTTCTCGGCGTTCGCACGTGGGGCAACTCGACCAGCGGCCAGACCGTCATGCTCACGGGCACATACCGTTTGGACTCCTATGTCAGCCGTCAGATCCTCGACAGCCTGACACCCGTCGCGGTAGTGCGACGCAGCATCGAAACCGCGCCGATGACAAACCTTCTGGAACAACAGATCGCCGCCGACGGGCCAGGGCAGGAAGTGTTGCTGGACAGGCTCCTGGACCTGGTCCTGATCTCGGCGGTCCGTACGTGGTTCGCCGAGAACCCGAATCGATCACCGCGATGGATCAAGGCCTACGAGGATCCCCTCATCGGGCATGCCTTGCGGCTCATACACAATCGGCCGGAACACCCCTGGACGGTCGCGAGCCTGGCCCAGGAGTCCGGCAGCTCACGAGCGGCCTTCGCGCGCCGGTTCACCGGTCTCATGGGGATCGGACCCGTCGGCTATCTGACCGAGTGGCGCTTGTCGGTGGCGGCAGATCTACTCGCAGACCCGGCACGAACGGTGTCCTCGATCGCGCGAGAAGTGGGCTACTCGAGCCCCTTTGCCCTCACGACGGCCTTCACCCGCCATCACGGTATGAGCCCGAAGATTTACCGCCAGACCCGCTGTGCGCCTTTATTAACCGCCCGCGGTTAATAAAGGCGCACAGCAAATACCTCAATGAGCCGAAACCGCCGCCAACTCGCGGGAGCAATGACGAACTCCGCTGAGAGCACCGAGCAGTCCGGCGGCCTTGATCGCCTGGTACCCGCCCACGAGATCGGTTGCCTTGTGCAGACCCAACTGCTGCAACGACGCTGCGGCCAGGCTCGAGGTGTAGCCCTCGGAGCAGACGATTACCCACTCGACGTCGTGGTCGGTGGCCAACGCGAGGTGTGCGCTGCTGGTGGGGTCGAGTCGCCACTCGAGAACGTTCCGCTCGATCGCGAGTGCACCGGGGAGAGTTCCCTCGATGGCGCGCTGCGCCTGCGGGCGAATGTCGACGAAGATCGCGCCGCGATGGAAGGCTTCGGTGAGCTGGAAGACGTACATACGATCGATCTGTGCGCGAGCGTCGTCGAGCATTTGGTCGATGGTCATTTGGTGCCCCCCTCGGGCAGGTCGGTCAGCTCGGTACGGGTGCGACGAAGAGTCCGGTGATCCGTCACTTCGTAGAAGGACATTGCCGTCAGCGGCGGCGAGTAAGCGTGAACACTCAGAGTCGGTGCATCAGAGCTGATTTCGATCGGAGCACCAGGAACATCCGTCGAACGCACGACATCGTGAACCCAGCCGAGCGGGAAAGAAGCCTGATCGCCGGCGTCGAGCTGGCGTTCCACCAGGGCGTCACCGGCCCAACGGAATTCGGTGAGAGAACCACTGAGGACGGTCAATGCGCCGAACGAACCTGCGTGGTCGTGCAATTCGGTGTTGCGTTCGGGTACCCAGCTGATGAGCCACACATCGACGTCGTCGTCCGCATGCAGGCGAGTGGACCAACGATCGAGCGTCGGGAAGGCGTCGGGAATGAGGTGGTCGAAACGGCCGTCGAGCACGCCGTTCGCTCCCTCGTCGGTCAGTCGCAGCAAATCGGCCGGGCGAAGGCGGGTAGGCAACGACGCACCACTCGGACGGCGTCCGGACGCCCCACGATTAGCGCTACGACCTGCGGAAACAGCACGATCAGCAGCGAGAGTAGGGGTCAAAACAGAGAGATCTGCAGAATATGTGGATAGCACGAGCTAGCTCCAAGGAATGTGAATTGGTCAAGGCAGCGGTCAGCCTCGACAACACTCCTGAGCACCCATGCAGCGATTCACGAGTACCATTGTGGCATAACTTTTGCAATCGCGAAACTGCTGGAACGAAACCATCGATCAGGCGACCGGTCGTCGACCGGATCCACGACGCGCCTGATTGCGCTCGAAGACCAACCTCAGCCCCTCGAGAGTGAGGTCCCGTTCGAGGTGGTCGATAGTGTCGGATTCGGGAATGATCAGCGGTGCGCTGTCCCCGGTTGCGATCACGGAGACGTCGTCACCACCGAACTCCGGCAGTTCGTCGCGTACGCGGTTGACCAATCCGTCGACGAGGCCGGCAAAGCCGAATACCGCACCGGACTGCATGCATTCGACGGTGTTCTTGCCGACCACCGAACGCGGGCGCACCAATTCGACCTTGCGCAGCGCAGCGGACTGCGACGCCAAGGCATCGGTCGAGATCTCGAGTCCGGGCGCGATGCAGCCGCCCAGAAACTCACCCTTGGCGGAAACGACGTCGACACAGGTCGACGTACCGAAGTCCACGACAATGCACGGACCCTCGTAAAGATGGTGAGCGGCAAGACTGTTGACGATCCGGTCGGCTCCCACCTCTTTGGGGTTGTCCACCAGCAGTGGCACACCGGTGCGAATACCCGGTTCGACCACCACATGGGGAACGTGACCCCAGTACCGCTCCAGCATCACGCGGATTTCACGCAAGACGGACGGCACTGTCGACAGCGCCGCAACGCCGGTGATCTCATCGACATGAGTACCCAACAGCCCACGGAAGGTCAACGCCAACTCGTCGGCAGTCATCCGAGGGTCGGTTCGCATTCGCCAGTCCTGCAACAGCTTCGAATACTCACCAGTCCCGGAAAACAACCCCAGAACGATATTGGTGTTCCGCACGTCGACCGTGAGCAGCATGGATTACACCAGGCTGGATTCGCGCGAGGCCTCGAGTGTCGACAGCATGCGCGGGGTGATCAGACCCGAACCCTCCGGCGCATGAGCCGGGTCGGAGCCGAGTTCGATCTGCTTGTTGTCGGCATCGACGAAGACGACGCGCGGGGAGTATTCCTTGACTTCCTGCTCGTTCATCACGCCGTAGGCGATGAGGATGACCAGATCGCCCGGCTTGACCAGATGCGCTGCCGCACCGTTGATTCCGATGACACCGGTTCCCCGCTCGCCGGCGATGACGTACGTCTCGAGACGCGCACCGTTGTCGATGTCGACGATGCACACCTGTTCGCCTTCGAGGAGGTCTGCGGCGTCCATCAGATCCTGGTCGACGGTGACGGAGCCGACGTAATGCAGGTCGGCGTGAGTCACGGTGGCGCGGTGGATCTTCGACTTCATCATTGTGCGAAACATATCCAGGTCCTTACTCGTGAAAAGTGCTCAGTGAGACAGCAGGTCGTCGATGGCGTCGGCGGATGGGTCGGTGTCACGCTCGAGGAACCCGGTTCCCACCGCGACACCGACGTTGTCGATCAAACGGGTGGTTCCGAGCTTGGCGGCCACTAACAGTCGGCCGTCACCTCGCTCGGGCGCGGGGCCCAGATCGACGCCCCGAACCTCGAGGTAGTCGACCTCGATTTCCGGAACAGCTGCCAGAACAGCGCGTGCGGTTTCCAGAATTGCTTCCGCTCCCCCGGACGCCGCGTGTGCACCGGCGATCAGAGCAGCGGACAGCGCGACCGCTGCGGCGCGCTGGCCCTCGTCGAGGTAGCGATTGCGAGAGGACAACGCGAGGCCGTCGAACTCGCGGACCGTCGGAACTCCGATGATCTGTACATCGAAGTTGAGATCCCACACCATCTGACGGATGAGCGTCAGCTGCTGGTAGTCCTTCTCACCGAAGTACGCGTGATTGGGTGCCGCGATCTGCAGCAGCTTCGCCACAACCGTCAGCATTCCGGCGAAGTGAGTGGGGCGCGCTCCGCCTTCGAGTTCGCTACCCAACGGGCCCGGCACGATGGTGGTGCGCTGGCCCCGCGGGTACATCGTCTTGGCGCTCGGCGCGAACACCAATTCGACGCCCTCGGCGCGAAGCAGGTCGAGATCCGCATCGAGAGTGCGCGGGTACGCGTCCAGGTCTTCGCCCGCACCGAACTGGAGCGGGTTCACGAAGATGGAAACGATCACGACGGCGCCGGTGACCTTGGCCTGACGAACCAATTCGATGTGGCCCGCATGCAACGCACCCATCGTCGGAACGAGCGCCACCTGACGCCCGACACCTCGCAGTGCCCGCGAGACGCGCCGAAGCTTGTCCGGATCGTGGTGCACCGTCAGTTCGCCGCGCTTGTATCCGCCCTGCAGATCACTCACGACGGTCACCTCCCGTTTCAGTCAAGATGTCGAACAATTCGGTGGGGGCGCCCACCCGCTGGGCCGATCGCAAGGACATCGCCCGATAGCCGGCAGCGAGCTCCGGATCCAGTTCTGTCAGTACGCGCAAATGTGTGTCGACAGCAGCAGCGTCGCCGCGGGCCACCGGGCCGGTCAACGCCGAGGGACCGCGTCGTAGCGCGTTGTCCAAGGCCGCCGACAGCAGCGGCTGCAGGACACGCTCGGCCACTCCACCCGGATCTCCGTCGACCAACTGTTGACCGAGCAGCTCGTCACCTTGCAACGACGCTCGCAGCGCCTCGACGGCGTCGACCACGAGCGTGACCAGGTGATTACTGCCGTGAGCCAGTGCCGCGTGGTAGAGCGCGCGGTTCTCCTCGCGCACTCGGACGGGCTCGCCGCCGATCTCGAGGACCAGTGACTGCGCGATCGCGTAACCGATGTCGTCGGCAGCAGTGATTCCGAAGCATGCCGACGACAGCCGTGCGGTGTCCTCGTCGTGACCGGTGAACGTCATCGCCGGATGGATAGCCAAGGGCAGCGCGCCGAGTTCGGTGAGCGGAGTCAGGATCGCGATCCCGTTGGCACCGGACGTGTGGGCGACGAGCGTGCCCGGCTTGACCGCTTGGGTGGCCGCGAGACCTCGAACAAGATCCGCAAGCTGGTCGTCAGGAACGGCAAGAATCAGCAGTTCGGAGCGAGCTGCGACGTCGGCAGCCGGAAGAATTTCGGTATCGGGAAGCCGCTTCACAGCGCGGGCAACCGAGGCACTGGAGACGGCGGAGCAAGCGCTGACAACATGACCGGCTCGCTCCAATGCGGCACCGACAGCTGTTCCGACCCGTCCTGCTGAGACAATTCCTACCGTCAATCGCGCAGGTGCAGGCCCATTAGTGATCCCGAAGGAAGTCACCGGATTCCTCTCGTTCGTTCCAGTCCCGCTCGGCGGGTACCAGACGTTCTGCGTCCGAGGATATCCTTCGCCCGAACCGTCATGCCATGGCCGGGCGAGTGATCTGCGACTCAGTCCTCTCGGCGACGACGTCGACCGGAGCCTTCGGACGGGTTGTTCGAACTCAGGTTCGCCATTATTTCGGCGACGGTCAACCCGTTGGAATGAGCACCGCTCGCGGCATCTTCCGGGGCAGCGCGACGACGACGGCGAGGCTCTGCGTCAGGCTCCGCAGCGGGTTCAGCTTCCGCGACGATCTCGGGAACAACCTCGGGCGCCTCCTCGGCGTCTTCGATGACGGCGTCTTCGATGTTCGGGGCCTGGGCGGGAGCCTTGATTTCAGGCTCGACCGGCGCTACCGGTTCCGGATCCTTCTCCACCGGAACGTCTTTCACCGTTCGTGTCGGCGAGGAACTCACAGTGGAACTCGCTGGGGAACTCTTCGGTGCCTGGTTCCCGCTCTGATTCTGCGGCTTCTGCGTCTCTTGTGGCTTCTGCGTCTCTTGTGGCTTCTGCGTCTCTTGTGGCTTCTGCGTCGGTATGACACGCGGCGCCACAAAGCTACTGTCACGCCACGACGTCTCCGCGAACACGACGGTTGTCTCAGCAGTCACCGGATCGTCGTTGGGCGATGCCAAGCCGCCGACGTTCGGTGCCGGTTGGCTGGGTCCGTTCTGGCCGGCGCCGGGAACGTACAACCCCGACGGTGCCGGCTGGTACGCGCCGTACGAACTACCGCCAAGTTCCGGTACTCGCGTGGAATCGGTCTTGAGCGCGGTCTGTTCGGGCAGCAGTCCACCTTCGAACAGTGCTTCGAGGTTTCGGCGCAGCGCCACCAATTCGGCGCGCAGCCCGGCCAGTTCCTCCGCGTCCGCGGTCACCTCACGTCGCACGCGACCTTCGACGCTCAGTTCGTACTCACGTCGAGCCGAAATTTCACGTTCGAGCTGCAGTTCGTACACGGTCTGCAGATCGGCAACCTTGGCTTTGTCCAGTGCCGACTCACGCCGATACTTGGTCATGGCGATAGCGCCGAGGGTGGCTGCCCACAGAGCGACGACCAGTCCCACCCGAAGAAGCTGAACGCTGTTGCTGAAGATCAGAAACAGCGAAGCAATGACAGCAAGTGCCAGAAGAGCAGCAATGATCATCTGGCTCGCGCTGCGCTTGCTTCGGCGCGCAGACTTCGATCGACCAGAATTTGTCATGGTTGCCAGGGTACTTGCCGAGACCGGGGTCGCCACGTACCTCGGTGGGTGATTTGCCGACCAGGCTGTCAGTGCGCGGGCTCGTCAGGTGTATCTTCCGGCGTCTTGCAACAATGTTCGAGCCACAGAGCTGCCGCTACCAGCGCAATTGCGGCGCCCAACCCCACCCACGCGCCCGGCGTGTCGGAGGCTGCGGCCTGCAGAACCGAGCGCTGTGGGATGAGATACACCAGCACTCCGACCCAGACACCGACGGTAGCTGAACCGACCAAAGCGGATGCTTTGGCCAATGCCAGCGCTCGGGCGGCAGTGATGGGATGAAGCTGTCTGAGCCCGTCACCCACCTGACGGTTCTTGACGCGTGAACGAATGACAAAAGCGAAGACGGCCTCGGCAACGGCCACGAAGTACAGCGACGCTCCCGCATAAACAGGGATCGGCGGCATCGAACCGTAGAACACGCGAATCAGAATCCAGGTCGCCACAGCGGCAACCGCAGCCAGAACCGCGAGTTCACTGATCCGGGTCGGCTTCAAACCCTTGCCTTCTTCGGTCACCGCGCAAGCACCACATCGGTAGTGCGCACACCTTCACGCTCAGTGCGATCGAGGCCGTCGAGAATTTGTGCCACCGACAACTTCTGGCCGTCGACGATCAGCGTCGCGTCAGGCTCGACGTCCAGCCAGGGAACGAGCACGAATGCCCGTAGATGCGCTCGCGGATGCGGAAGGGTGAGCACGGGATCGGAACTGACGACGCCTTCGCAGTCGACCACGTCCACGTCCAGGCTCCGGGGTCCCCAACGCTGTTCGCGCACCCGGTCTGCAGCTTCCTCGAGAGCTTGCGACCGGCGAAGCCACTCAGCGGCGTCGGCCTCGAGATCGTCGACCACCACCACCGCGTTGAAGAAATCCTGCTGCTCGACGCCACCCCACGGCGCCGTCGAGTAGACCGGTGAGACAGCAACGACGGCGCTGCCCAACCCGTCGACAACGGACTGCAGGTGAGCCACGCTGTCGCCGATGTTGGAACCGATCGACAGAACAGCGCGCGTCATGCCGATCTGGTCCGATGTGCGACGACGGCGACGTCCGCAAAAACCAGCGGAATCGGTGCCGACGGTTTGTGGACCACGACCTCGACGCTCTCGACTCGCGAATCTTTCATGACGTCGTCGGCGATCTCAGCGGCGACAGTCTCGATGAGATCGCGCGACGGGCCGGCGACGATGGCTGCGGCGGCTTCCGCCAACTCGCCGTAGTGCAGGGTCTGGGTCAGATCGTCCGACGCCGCGGCGGGAGCCAAGTCCATCCACACAGTGATGTCGATGAAGAAGTCCTGACCGTCACGCTTCTCGTGGTCGAACACTCCGTGATTGCCGCGAACCTTCAGCCCGCGCAATTCGATTCGGTCCCCCATGTCAGGCCCTTTCTCGTCCACGGTTCCAGGCGTCGACCACGGCAATGGCGTCGAGCGAGGCTTGTGCGTCGTGCACCCGAACTCCCCAGGCGCCCTCACGTGCTGCAAGGGCCGAGACCACGGCCGTCGCAGTCTCGCGGCCACCAGGCGGACGGGGATTGCCGTCGGGATCGCTGAGCAGAGACCCCAGGAACCGCTTGCGGGAAGCGCCGACCAGTATCGGGAATCCGGTCGCGTTGAACTCGGGTAGTGCACGCAACAGGGCCCAGTTGTGGTCGGCGTTCTTCGCGAACCCGAGGCCGGGGTCGAGGATGATCGACGACGAATCGACCCCTGCTTTCAACGCCAGATCGACCTGCGACAGCAGTTCGTCACGGACGTCGCGGACCACGTCGTCGTAGTGATCGGCGCTGCCACGATGGACGTAGTCACCGGCCGAGCGCCAATGCATGAGGATCCAGGGCACTCCGGCGTCGGCCACAACGGATGCCATGTCGGGGTCTGCGCGACCGCCCGACACGTCGTTGACGATGCCTGCGCCCGCTTCGATCGCGGCGGCGGCGACGGAAGCACGCATCGTGTCGACGCTGACGCGAATTCCGGCTGCCACGAGTTCTTCGATCACCGGGGCAATACGGTCCGCCTCGAGTTTCGGATCGACGCGGGTGGCTCCGGGGCGCGTCGACTCGCCGCCGACGTCGACGATGTCGACGCCTATGCGTTGCAGTTCGAGCCCGCGAGCGATCGCCGCGTCACGATCGAGAAATTGACCACCGTCGGAAAACGAATCGGCGGTGACGTTCAGAATCCCCATCACGACCATCCGGGCCGGATCGCTACCTGCAACGGGAGCCGCGGACATCTCGCTCACTTACGAAGGATGAGGTCCAGCGCTTCGGACCGTGAGGCCGCGCTGGATTGCAGGAGCCCACGAACCGCAGACGTGGTCGTGCTGGCTCCAGGCTTGCGGATACCGCGCATCGCCATGCAGAGGTGCTCGGCTTCGATGACGACGATGGCTCCACGCGGATCGAGCTTGCGCATCAAAGCATCCGCGATCTGACTGGTCAGGCGTTCTTGAACCTGCGGACGCTTGGCGTAGAGATCGACGACGCGCGCGAGCTTCGACAAACCGGTGACCTTGCCCGACTTTCCCGGGATGTAGCCAACGTGAGCAACACCGTGGAAGGACACCAGGTGGTGCTCGCACGTCGAGAACATCGGAATGTCTCGCACGAGCACCAATTCCTGGTGACCCTCGTCGAAAGTTGTGTTCAACGCGTCGTCGGGCTCGGAGTACAGACCCGCGAAGATCTCCTTGTACGAGCGCGCAACCCTGGCCGGCGTATCGAGCAGGCCTGGGCGCTCCGGATCTTCACCGACCGCGATCAACAATTCCCGTACGGCAGCCTCTGCCCGCGCCTGATCGAACGGGCGGCCCGTTCCGAGCGACACCAGTTCACTGGCCACATCATTCACCGACAACCGAACTCTCCTCGAGAATTGTTCACAGGTCCCCCGCCGCAGAGCCTAGTGGCGCAAGGTCAGCGGGATCCGTCCGGTCCGTCCCAGCGAGCGGTGCTCGGGCCGTCGTCCTCAGCCGAATGCTGCGGCGGCGGAGTCTGCGGCTGTTCCGGTGCGGGGCTCTGCCACTGGTTTTCGCCGGTCGGGTTTCCCCGGTTCGGATCGGCGAAGGGTCCACCGTCCGGGTACTGCACCGGGTAATCGGGCTGCGCGGGGTAACGACGGCCGGGGTGCGGCTGCTCGGGGTACGCCTGCTGTCCCGGATGCGGCTGACCGTACTGCCCCTGATCGGGCTGGGGCTGACCGTGTTGGGGCTGACCGTACTGGCCCTGCGACTGGTTCGGCGGGGTCGGATTCTGTCCACCGGTGTACCCACCCGACTGCTGTCCGGGGTACGTCGGCGACGGGTTCTCACGCGGAGGCCAACCCGGTGCCGACCATCCGGCGGGCGCTCCGTAATCGGGTGTTCCCGGTTGCGGCGTCTGCTGCGGGGCACTCGGCTGCGGGTACGAGGGCTGTGCGTAGCCGTTCGAGGGCCCCTGGTTGCCGTTGTTGGGGAGACCACCGTTGTTGGGGACACCGCCGTTGGGGACACCGCCGTTGGGTGCACCGCTGTTGGGTGCGCCTGCCTTGACGAGAACAGGTGCAGCAGCGGGCTCCGGCCACGTTTCGCCGCGCTCGATCGCGAGTTCGCGAGGAGTCTTCACCGGCGGACGATCCGAAGGCGTGCGCCCACCGAAATCGTTGAAAGCCGTGATACGCGGACGCTTTTCGACGCCAGCAAGGATCTTCTCGAGGTCCTTGCGAGTCAACGTCTCACGCTCGAGCAGTTCGGTAGCGATGAGGTCGAGCGCATCGCGGTACTCGTTGAGGATGGCCCACGCTTCGGTGTGCGCCGCCTCGATGAGGTTGCGCACCTCCTCGTCGATTTCGCGGGCGATCTCGTGCGAGTAGTCGGACTGAACGCCCATCGAACGGCCGAGGAACGGATCCCCGCCCTCCTGTCCGTAGCGAACCGCGCCGAGCTTGGCACTCATGCCGTATTCGGTGACCATCGCGCGTGCGATCTTGGTCGCCATGTCGATATCGGACGACGCTCCGGTGGTGGGCTCGTGGAACACCAACTCCTCGGCGGCGCGTCCACCCATTGCCATGACGAGACGAGCGATCATCTCGGAACGCGTCATCAAACCCTTGTCGTCCTCGGGCACGGTCATCGCGTGACCGCCGGTGCGACCGCGAGCGAGGATCGTGACCTTGTAGACCGGCTCGATGTCAGGCATTGCCCAAGCAGCCAGCGTGTGACCGCCCTCGTGGTACGCCGTGATCTTCTTCTCGTGCTCGCTGATGATGCGACTCTTACGCCGCGGTCCACCGACAACACGGTCCACCGATTCCTCGAGCGAGGCTTCGGTGATGACGGTCCCGTTTTCGCGTGCGGTGAGCAGCGCAGCCTCGTTGATGACGTTGGCAAGATCGGCGCCCGACATTCCGACGGTCCGCTTCGCGAGGCCTTCGAGATCGGCGTTGGGATCGATCGGCTTGCCCTGCGAGTGCACTCGCAGGATCGCACGGCGACCGGCGAGGTCGGGGGCGCCGACCGGAATCTGGCGATCGAAGCGTCCCGGACGCAGCAGTGCGGGGTCGAGGATGTCGGGGCGGTTGGTTGCGGCGATCAAGATGATGCCGGTGCGATCACCGAAGCCGTCCATCTCGACGAGCAGCTGGTTGAGCGTCTGCTCGCGCTCGTCGTGTCCGCCGCCCAGTCCTGCGCCGCGCTGACGACCGACTGCGTCGATCTCGTCGACGAAGATGATGCAGGGGCTGTTCTGCTTGGCCTGCTCGAACATGTCGCGAACACGCGAAGCACCGACACCGACGAACATCTCGACGAAGTCCGAGCCGGAGATGGTGAAGAACGGGACGCCGGCTTCGCCTGCGACAGCGCGAGCGAGCAGCGTCTTACCGGTTCCGGGAGGGCCGTACAGCAGCACACCGCGCGGAATCTTGGCGCCGAGCGCCTGGTAGCGAGCCGGGTTCTGCAGGAAGTCCTTGATCTCGTACAGCTCTTCGACAGCCTCGTCCGCACCGGCGACGTCGGCGAACGTGGTTTTCGGCATGTCCTTGGTGAGCTGCTTGGCCTTCGACTTACCGAATCCCATGACTCCGCCGCGACCACCGCCGCCCTGCATCCGGTTCATGACGAAGAAGAAGATGCCGAACAGAATGATCATCGGCAGCACGAACAGAAGGATCGACGTCAGCCAACTCTCCTGAGTGACCGTCGTGTTGAACTTGTCCGCTCCGGCGCCTTCGACCTTGTCGAAGATCTGCTCCGACGCACTCGCGGGGTACTTCGCCAGGATCTGCGTCTTACCGTCGGTGGCGTCGTTGCCGTTCTTGAGCCACAGACGAACCTGCTGCTCACGGTCGTCGATCTGCGCCGACTCAACGTTCTTGGCGTCGAGTTGGGAGATCGCGACCGAGGTGTCGACGGTCTTGAAGTCGCGGGTGTCGTTGCTGAAGTAGCTGAAGGCATAGATCACCAACAGCACGACGGCTACGAGTAGCACGTTACGGAACACAGTCTTACGGTTCATACAGGTCGGCCGATGTGGCCGGTCCTTTCGAGAGTGCGGGTCTGCCAGGTCGCCTTCCGGCTGCCAACCGGACACCTGCAGGTTACCGCGATCGGCCCCATCGATGCCCGCCAGCGGCCGTGCCGCTTGGTTGGAACGGTCGTCACTGTGTTCAACGTGCGCATTGCCGATCAGGTTCCCGGGCTACGTCGCAGCACAGTTTCCTGTGAGCGAACATGCTCATAGTGGTTATCGTGCGCTTTTCCGACGCTCGTCCGTCGTTATTCGTCAGGCCGTTTCGGAGAGGATTCCCGCAACAGCGTCAGCGGCGCCCGATTGGTCACCGTCGATGATCCGGTGCGCGAGCTGATCGAGTCGCGCAGACAGTCGCGCCGAGGACTCGGGCACGTCTGCCTGCTTGGCGATGGTGTCGTCGAGATCAGCCAATAAGCCGCCGCCGGCCAGGTGCCTGACGCAGCGCCATGTCTCGGCGAAGTTTCTCGCGGTCCCGTCGTCGGTCAACATCGCGACCCGAAGCGCAGCGTTGGGATTCGACGCCGCCGCCCGAGCCAGGCCGGCCATGATCGCTTCCCTGGCAGCAGTCAGTTCGTCGACGGTTCGGTCTTGCAACCGCACTCCCGAATCCGCAGACCTACCCGCGTCGGGCGTCGGAGCTTCGCGAATCACCGCACCGTTACCGTGCTGGATTTCGACTCTGCCCCGAATCTCGAGGGCCACGAGCGCTTGAGCCAGCGATGCTCGACTGACGCCGAGTTCGGCAGCCAGGCTGCGTTCGGGAGGAAGCCGATCGCCGGGCGAAAGGCCTTGAGCCTCGATGAAATTCGAAATGTGCTCGGCCAACTGCTCATACAGACGCGGACGCTTCAATCGTCCGGGCAGGCCCGAGCGCGAGCCGGGCGATGACGTCGAATTCATGCCTCGGAGTGTACTTGACAAATGGAGCAGTGGCAGAGAGGCTAGGCCAATTCCAAGTGATGCAGACCACAAGCTGGTCGCGAACGGATTGAGAGTTCGATGGCAAATGTCATAGCCCTGTCAGTACTTGTCCTGGTGTTCGTCATATCCACCGTGAGGTCGGTGAACATGGGTGCGCTTGCCCTGGTGGCTGCCTTCGTCGTCGGAACACTGGTCTTCACTGTCGATACCAGCGAGATCCTCGACGGCTTCCCGGCCAGCCTCTTCGTCATCCTGGTCGGCGTCACCTACCTGTTCGCGCTGGCCAGAAACAACGGCACGGTCGACTGGATCATTCACGCGGCGGTCCGTGCGGTCAGAGGACGAGTGGCCCTCGTGCCGTGGGCGATGTTCGCGGTGTGCGCGGCCGTCACCGCCATGGGCGCGGTCAGTCCCGCTGCCGTTGCCATCATCGCGCCCGTGGCGATGGGCTTCGCCACCCGCTACCGGATCCACCCCATGCTGATGGGCTTCATGGTCGTTCAAGGCGCAACGGCGGGCAGCTTCTCCCCTATCGGAATCTTCGGTGTGATCACCAACGACGTCATGCGCCAGAACGGCCTCCCGTCCAGCCCGGCCTTGCTGTTCGTCTCGACCTTCGCAGCCGCGGCCGTTGTTGCCGCAATCGCGTACGTCTCGTTCGGCGGTCGCGCATTGATTGCACGCGGCGCCTCGGAGCGCGTGCTCGTCAGCGCAGTCGGCAACGCGTCGGGCGGTGGCGACACCATCACCGGTTCGGGTTCCGGCGACAGCTCGAAGGGTGGCGGCAAGTCCTCGGGTGGGACCGCTCCGCACGAGGGAGCACTCAATCTCGAGCGGCGACTCACCCTGCTCGGGCTGGCATCACTTGCACTCGGCGCCTTGGTCTTCGACCTCGACGTCGGATTCACCGCACTGACCGTCGCGGTACTTCTCACCCTGATCTTCCCGGCCTCCGCCCGCGGAGCCGTCGACAAGATCAGCTGGGGCACCGTCCTCCTCATCGGCGGAATCGTCACATACGTGGCCCTATTGCAGAACCAAAACACCGTCCAGTGGCTCGGGGATTCGGTAGCTCACGTGGGCATTCCACTTCTCGCGGCGTTCCTGATCTGTCTGATCGGCGCGATCGTGTCGGCGTTTGCATCCACCACCGGAATCCTCGGTGCACTCATCCCTTTGGCAATTCCCTTCCTCATGACCGGCCAGGTCAATGCAACCGGCCTGGTTATCGCACTGGCAATCTCGTCATCTCTGGTCGATTGCAGTCCGTTCTCGACCAACGGCGCGCTGGTGGTGGCGAACGCCGCTCCGGAAGAACGCGACGTGGTGTTCGGGCTGACGATGCGGTGGGGCATGACCATCATGGTGGTGACGCCGATTCTCGCCTGGTTGCTGTTCGTTGTTCCCTGGTCCGTCTGAATCTTCGCTCAAAGAAAGGGAACTCGCGATGAACAGCGAATCCACACTTCTGCGCTCCCTCGACCCCCGCATCTTCGACGATCACGGAGCGGCGGTCAGTTTCGGCGAAGGCGCGACCCTCTCTCGCGCCGACTTGTTGGCCGCCGCCACCGCGGTCGCCGATCGAATCCACGGTGCACAGCGAGTGGCAGTACAAGCCGCCGCCGGCCTCGAGACAGTGGTCGCCGTCGCCGGCGCGCTGATCGCCGGTGTTGCCGTGGTCCCGATCCCACCGGACTCCGGCCCGCTCGAACGTCAGCACATCATCGCCGATTCCCAGGCCGAACTGATACTCGGAGACGGACCGTCGGATTCGAGTATCCCGTTGATTCCCATCGATATTCACGCGCGATCTGCGACGTCCTATCCCGAACCGAGCGCGGCAGCTACCGCACTGATCATGTACACCTCAGGAACCACCGGAGCGCCGAAAGGCGTCGTCCTCTCGCGAGCAGCGATCGCAGCAGGTCTCGACGCACTTGCCCACGTGTGGAATTGGACTCCGGAGGACACACTCGTCCACGGACTGCCCCTCTTCCACGTCCATGGGTTGATTCTCGGCGTGTTGGGCGCATTGCGCGTCGGTTCACCGCTGATTCATACCGTCAGACCAACTCCGGATTCGTATGCCGCAGCGGGTGGCTCGTTGTACTTCGGTGTTCCGA
This sequence comes from Rhodococcus sp. MurmanLake-1, assembly GCF_056945715.1. NCBI lineage: Bacteria > Bacillati > Actinomycetota > Actinomycetes > Mycobacteriales > Nocardiaceae > Rhodococcus > Rhodococcus sp. MurmanLake-1. The sequence goes on from NZ_JBWZNF010000003.1 coordinate 591,647, forward strand.
CCGTCTGGTCACGCGTGTGCGGTGATCCCTCGGCTGCGGCAGCATTGCGATCCGCGCGCTTGCTCGTGTCCGGAAGTGCACCACTTCCGGTTCCATTGTTCGAGCGGATGAAATCGCTGACCGGATTGGCTCCCGTCGAGCGCTACGGCATGAGTGAAACCCTCATCACCGTCAGCACGACGCACGACGGCGAACGTCGCCCGGGTTGGGTCGGGCACGCTGTTCCCGGAGTCAGGACGAGGTTGCGCGGCGAGAACGGCGAATTGTCGGCGCACGACGGAGAGCAGCTAGGGCAACTAGAAGTTGCGGGAGCCGTGCTCTTCGACGAGTACCTCGGGAACCCCTCGAAGACAGCGGAATCCATGACCGAGGACGGCTGGTTCCGCACCGGCGACATCGCGGTGATCGACGACAGCGGATTCCACCGCATCGTCGGCCGCGAGTCGGTCGACATGATCAAGTCCGGTGGATACCGCATCGGTGCAGGCGAGGTGGAACAGGCACTTCTGGCATACCCCGGTGTTCGCGAGGCCGCCGTCGTCGGTGTGCCGGACGACGATCTCGGCCAGCGCATAGTCGCATTCATCGTCGGAGACGTAGCCGACTGCGCGGTGGTTTCGGACTTCGTCGCCGAATCGCTGTCGATCCACAAGCGCCCTCGTCAGGTTTGTCTGGTGGACAGCTTGCCCCGCAACGCTATGGGCAAAGTCCAGAAGAAGCTGCTGACGACCTAGGCGGTTGGATCAACGGTCGATCCAAAATTATTGGAGCGACCGGTACTTGACCGCTAATGCGAAGTCCGAGTCCTCGATACCTGCCAGGGCAGCCAAGATATCCGCCGAATGGCTTTCCAACACAATTGCTTTGATCGAATCAGAACTCACCTGCGGCTCGACAACCGGTAGGCCTCGCGAGGCGACCGCAGTGGAAGCAGCGATAAGCATCTTGGTTGCTTCCTTCTGCTGCCACGGCGTCAGTGGACGGGTGGTCACCATATCGATTGCGAACGTGGGAATCGGCTCGGCGCACACGGATCTGCCCTCGTCGACTGGTATTCGGCTCGGCCGGTTCAAGGCGATTACGGTCCAAGGCTCACCGGTCAAGAAGTCTTCGGGTAGCTCATGCGCCTTCGCCGCCATCAAGGACACCTGCGCAGAGACGGATGAACCTCGAAACCACCCCCTCCCGACAGTGACGAGCCCTCGGCCTCCGAGATGACGAACCGCAGGCAAGAACTTCGCACTTGTCTGCGGAGTCAGCTGCCCGATGCGATGGCCGTCGACACGGACCTCGACCACCTTCTTTTCCGTCCTCGCAGTGCTCACGTCTAATTCATGCAAAGTGACGAGCAATTCCAGCTCGCCCTCCGGCTCTACAAAATTCCGAAGCACGTCGAAATGGTCGTCGACTTTGGTGACCTGGACAGAGGCGCCAGACGGTAGCAGCGTGTACGGGATCTCAGGTGGTTCGTTGCCTGGTATCAATAGATGCGGTTCACTGAGCTGAATCTCCACGGAGACAGACAACTCCACTGGAGTTCCTGGCGTGTCGTCCCAAGAGTTGCGGTCGTAAGCACGGATCGATGCGGGCACTGTAGGCACCAACCCGCGCTTGATCAGCTCCGCCAAGCGACTGTGGAACAGGATCGCCCGCTCTCGCGCCAAGTAGCCGATCAAATAGTTCGATGCCCTGACCGAGACTGCATAGCGATCATGCGGATTGCCGGGTTCCGGGATGAGTTCCACCGTTCTACGGACGGATGTACCTCCAGGGTCGAAGTCGGAACCCAAAGTCGACCTGATCGCATCGGTATAGGCATGAACACCGACGACTTCCTCGTTGCACCAGTCTCCGCGCCCTCCCCAAAGCGGATATGGACGCCACTGCCCACCAACGTCACTCATTTTCGTTCTACTCCTGTATTTGGTGAGATATGGAGCGCCTGCCTCCGAAAGACCGATTTGTCAACCTATTTCAGGAAGCAACGCACTAGGCTTGCCAGTCCACACCACGACTAAGTTGTCTCTTGCTCGGGTTGCAGCCACATACAGCAGCGACCTCTCCCTTTGAAGCGCGTCGTCACGCTCCCCCTCCGGGAGGGAATCCACCACATAGGACCGTGGAATCGAGTTCTCTCCCACTCCAACGAGAACAACCTTCGCGAACTCCATACCCTTTGCCCGGTGCATGGTCATCACCTGAGGAGTTCCCTTGGCACCTGATGAATTCCGGTCGACGAATGTTGCAGACGTCTCACGTTCACCCAGTGCGCGCGGAAGTGCTTGGCCCTCTTTCTTTGTGGGGACAAGCAAACCGATGGATTCTGCATCCGTACCAGCCGCTGTCCAAGTCTTCACGAGTTTGGCAACGACGTCATATTGCTCGGTGAGGTTCGATACCGAAATCTGTTGGGGTTTAGGCCCACTGCGAGCGGATCGGTACCCCTCGGAAGTCTCCGGCAGATCACCCAGATCGGTGAATTCTGTGCCAGAGAGAATCCCGAGGGCGTAGTGCAAGTTCTGTTCGGTCGTTCGGTAATTGAGCGTCAGGCGACGCGAGCGCCCCACAATGTTGATGCCGTACCGTCCGAGAACAACCCGTTGGCCGTATATCCGCTGATGAGTGTCCTCCGCAAAGAACAGATCATTCTTACCTTCAGATGCGAGGGCTCGAAGGAGCTGAAAACGGCTCGGGCTCAAGTCCTGAGCTTCATCCACGAGCACGTGATCGGCCAGTGCCGACGATCCGTCGCGCAGCACTGCTGCAGCGATGGCAGCTTTCTCGTCGAAGTCGGTCGAACCCGACGCCGCTCCAGATGCTCGGTAGCCGGCGATGACGTCCCACACCGCGTTTCGCTTCGACCGATTGAGTGACACCCCCCGCCCAGAGCGCTTCACACGCAAGTATTCTTCGCGCGTTGTGACAGAGTTCGGCAGAACTACCAAGCTGTACTCCGCTTCGAAGAACGAGTCCACTTTCAACTCATTCGGCAGATCGGCTCCGTAAGCAACGATCGCCTGTTTCCATGCATCGATACCCTGATTCTTGAACACTTGCGCAGTTCGAGGACCGAGAACTGTTGCAACTGCGCCGTTTACATCAGCACCTCCGCCAAGCTGACCTTCGTATTTGTGCAGGACGCGCGAAGCGATGGCGTCGACGCCGGCAATGTAGACACCCGCCTTCCCTATGTCGGCCGCGAGTGTCACGGTGGAATCAAGTTGGCGAAATTGTGCCCGTAGGCTCTCCGCGAGGGTAGCGCCGTAGGTTGTGAGGACGATTCGCGCCGTAGGGTTCTTGCGATGAAGCTCGCGTGCGCGATGGAGAAGGACGACCGTCTTGCCGGTTCCTGCACCGCCAGTCAGACGGAAGGGGCCGTTGATGTCTTTGAACGCATACGCACGCTGTTCCGGATGGAGAAAGATGCGCCATGCGGCGAAATCCGGACGCTCGATAGCTTCGCGAAGCTCGTCGTTGTCCTCGATGAACGCGAATTCCATTCGCGCCGCAGGATGCCGGAGGGCCCTGAGCAGTTTGTCGTCCTCGGTACCGTCGTCGGATTCGACGGTATCGAGCGCGTACTTCTCCTTGACATCTGCCAATGACGTTCCCGTGAAGATGTCGACGAGAGCAGTGCCTTGCCACGTTGCCGGCGCCGTCTCCGCGTACTCAAGCAATGCATCGGGATCGTTGATGTCCAGAGCAGCCGTGGCAAACTCGAGGTCCAGTCCCAGCTCCGTCAAATCTTCAGCTGTGAACTCACGCCGGCGTAAGGATTGTTCAATCGACGGCGTACGGTTTTCGGAAACTGCAACCGGCGCTGAGTAAACCGGCGCTGGAGCTGTACTTTCGACCGGCAGCAGCTCAGCGATACCGTTACGCGGATTGACGGCCATCCTTTGTGTCTGAGCAATCTTGATTGCCTCGTCGTGCGGGTAGGTCCCGATGAACACGTACGATGCGTCCTGGCCGCTACCTTGAACTTTGAACAGAACCGCACGATTGGAGAGGTCCACCCTTCCCGTCCGTGCACGCGGATCAGCCGAGTTGTTGATCGGCTCAATGTGCAGGCTCTTGTTGTCGTCGTTGGCCGACAGCTTCGCCAAAAACGCATAGGTTGCCTTGTGGAGACTCCCATCGATCTTGTCCAGTCCACGTCCGATGACAATCTGAGGCATCTACTCGCCTTTCACTGAATCAATAGTCACAGAAGGCGTCTGTGCAAGACCCTCTGCTTGGACAAGCTCGATTACCTTCTTCGCATCCACTGGGCACAGCGTCCATCCTGCCGCCGACAACCCCTCGCGATCCTCAGCATCGAGTCCCAGATCGACAGCGATTCGCAGTGAAGGCCAGGATATTTCGAGAGGCACCCCGGCGAACTCCTCACCGACCTCCGGAATTGGTAGATCAGACGCCGCCAATCCGGTCACCAGCGGCTGAGCCGCCTGAACCACCTCGTCGTACACCTCACGCCAAGGTCCGGTCAGTGTCACAGATTCACTTGGGCCCCCCGTGACAGACGAGGCGGGCGAACCGAGATTCATCGATGAAGACGCCAGGTGCCGGCGCGTAGTCACGACCGCCGGAAGCGGACGCAACTCGAGCAGGTTGGACCACCGAAGCCATTCCCTCCACAAATCGCGTGTCTCCGTGGACAACGCAGAATCGTCGTCGTCGATGACGACGGCTACCTCTGCATCGTTGGGCGACTTTCCTGCGGGAACCCGCACCGCGATCGCGAATCCTCGGTCTCGCCACGTGATCGTGTCCCCATTCGGATCCGCGACAACACCACCGTCGATCAGCCGTCCCGCGAGCACCACAGGTGCCGCACCGCCGGTCTGAGTTGCCGATGCACTCATTCCCATGATCGCCAGTACTGGGAGCCAATGTGCAAGGTTCCGCCGCGACTGCGCTTGCGGGCTCTGCATCCACGCAAGCAGTAAATCAATGGCGGTGGCGAATACGAGGTCGACAGAACTCTTGGCAAGCTGATCACCCGCCATCTGCAGCAACCCCGGGACGTGCTCGGCGGCCAAGATCGGTGACGTCGATGGCTTACCCTCGAGATCTTGATGCGTCACGGCGACGACTTGGTAGCCACCGTCACGTAAGTTACGTCGTTTCTCCGCATCGTCCGCAAGCCGATTTTTCGAAGGACTGGCATGGAATTGCCATCCGTCGGTGAAGATCGCGGTCGGAGGAACACCCGGTGTTGCTGACGTCAGAACGAAGTCCGGCTTGCTTCCCAGGATATTTTCCTGAGGCCTCAAACTCCATCTGTTGGATGATCCAAGCGCCACGTCCCACGCGACGCCTCTGTCGGTCGGTTTCTCGACGATCGTCGCACCAAGCGCCCGGAGGCGCTCGGCAAACACGACCCGGAAGCGCCGTTCGAGGTTCGACTCCAGATCGACCATAGGCGGTTCATCCGAAGTTATGCTCCACGGCATCGCATCCGGAATCGGACTGTTGTCGTCCGTTGACACCTCCCGGCCGAGCAACAGCGACCGCAGGTGACGTGCAGCAGCACTCCGCGACGTGAATTTGACCTCGGTGAACGACGCGAACGGTAGCAGACACTTTTCGCAGGCAAGCTTCCCTTCGTGCTGGCATTCGCACGATACGACGACAGCGTGCGCCCTTCTCAGCACGTCCCAAATGGTACTGGGATCGGAAAGATCAGCGAGGTACCCCGTACCTCCGGGGACGATGTCATGCAGCAGCAGACCGGGTCGGTTTTCGCCGTTCACGGCAGGATCGACCACAGCCACGATCTGCAGATGATCCGGGTCACCGCCGATTCGTTCACGCAGCCCAAGTAGCAGCGCCGCGGACAGGGATGGAACTGCAAAGGAATCGCCCCACGTCACCGATGGCGGCAACCGCAAAACCAGTCCTTCGGTGGTCAATGACCGCGCCAATGCAATCGAGAGCGTCGACTCTTCCAATGCCTTGCGATACGAACACCAGGGACGGTGTTCACTCGGCGAGTTGCGCCGCGTGTCCGTGTCGAGCTTTCCGCATTCCGAGCACACCCGAAACATTGCAGACTCGATCTCGCCGCCCGCGAGAATCCGCGACGACCCACCGCTACGGCTGCCTCCGGTATTGATCCATCGGATCGTCATCGAACGACGATGTGTCGCTCCGAAGCCGAGTCCTTCGACGAACCAACGGCGGGTAAAGGAGGTCGGGTCGATATCCGCAGCAGTAATGATCGTGAACGGGTTACGGATTCGTTCTTCTTTGCCGTCGTCGATAGCCGCTTCTTCACGTCGAACGACGGCCGACACACTCGAGAGTTCTACGACGGGGAGGCGCTGGCCGATATCCGCAATTGCTGCTGTTCCACAACGCGGACATGTCGCCGGAGGCTGCGCACCGTCCCCCAGGTCGGCGATGAAACCGCAAGCGGGACAGCAAGCCCACTCGTGCACAGCGTCGCCCTCGGCGCCGAGGTCGACGGCGTCGATGGCAATTGCGAATCCACTTGCGTAGAAGGTAGATCCGGGTGCGAAGTCGCGTAGCGCCTGGGCGGATCCTCGGGTGAGCTCGAACTCGGTGTGTTCGAATTCCTGAGTCTCAGGATGTATCCAGTTGACGGAGACCGAGAGGGTCACCGAATCGTCGAGCAACGTGTAGTTGGGAAAAAGCCCGAACGCTTCCAGTGCACTGATCCAGTATTCGGACCGCAGGGACGCAAGTTGCGTGCCGACCAGTCGCTGGGCGGCGAGAGCGGTACGGTACGCAACTTTGTCATCATCGGTGGCCACTGTGCTGTGCGCTGCTGCATGAAGTTGTGGAACAACCGCGTCCACTGCCTTCTTTCGGTGCTGCAGCGTCTCGATCCGTTGATTCCATTCCATCGACGCGCTATGGCACCGGGACGCCAATTCGCTACTCTCGGGCCCACTCTGAGGTGTGGCGAAGTCGCGCAGTCGCTCGACTACCTCGCCGTCCAGCGATTGAAAACCGGCCACGAACTCGTCCACATAGAGCGTCGAGTGTGATTCGGCATCGGATATGAGAGTGCCCAAGTAGGTTTTCGGTCCGGTCGACCCGAGAGCGTCAGGGGTGGTTCTCGGATGTGGCACATTCTTCAGGCGTGCCAATCGATCGGCGACCGAAGCGATGAACTGCCGACGAAGAATCTCTTCAGCATCCAGATACGTTGCCGGCGGTCTGACTGCGCCGTTGATCGTCGCGTCCGGATTGGCAAAGCGTGGCAGTTGATCGCCACGTGCGGTCACATATGCCAAGGCAAGCGCATTACCGGTCAGTCGACCTGCACGGCCGACTCGCTGTAGATACGACGCGACGGAGCGCGGGAGCGATGACAGCATCACTGCCGACAGATCACCGATATCGATGCCCATCTCCAGTGTCGGCGTCGCGACAAGTACATTCGGCGCGTTTGGCGGCGGATTGGTTTCTTTGAACTGTGACTCGTACTCCAAACGCTTTTCGTCGGGCAACAGCGACGTGTGCTCACGCGCGACAACTCGACGAATGTCGGTAACGGTGTACATCTGTCGATAGAAGTTGTCATCGATACGCCGGCGTTCAAGGGTGCCTGCACAAGCCGCAATCAGGCACGGACCACCAACAAGTTGATCAACGGTGTCGTGGCCGCTGATGATCGAATCTCCGCAGTTGCTACACCCCAGCGAGACCGTCTTGTCGGAAATCTCACTATCGGAGATCGGACGAGCGACAACCGAATCCGGCGTCAAATGGAAGGTACGAGTTCCACTACCGCCTGCCAACTCGCCTACGACATCGCGATGCCGTAGACGCTCGAACAGCAGTCGGCTGAGGACTGCCCCCTCGGCTGGACTGACGGCAAGAGCTTTTGCCGTCCAGCTTGCGTACCAACCGCGGGCAGACGCCACTGGCTCGAAGTCGCTGTCGCGACGGTTGACCGTGCCGAGTACGGGGAAGCCCGGTGCGGAGTTCCCGCGGCCAAAACCTGGCATTCCTTGACTTCGTTTGCGGCCTCCGGTGATCCACCACCGGTTGCCGTCGTCGGTCCGAAACTTCTCGAACCATTCGTGCGCGATCGCGCCTCGGATTCGCATGTGCTCCAAGGTTCCTCGAACCCAACGAACCAACTGTGCATCGGTGTACGTGTCCAATGCCAGTTGCACGTCCTGCCCGTCGAGCACCTCTCGTGCACAGAGCAGCAACACCGAAGGCGAGACATCGACCTCGGCAAGGGCCGTCCCCGTACGCGTTAATGTTCGACCGACGCCGGCACGTAAACCGAATTCCATCGCTATGTCAAGTTGAAGTCGCTTGGTGACAAAACCACTCAACGTCGCCGAAGCTCGACTCAGGCGCGCGGTACTCCAAAACTTCGAGAAGTCGTCCCGATCGGCGAGTTCAGGAGGCAGGAGTCGGTAGCGCTTGGCGCGGTCGTTGCCCGCCATGGTGATCATCTTGTGGGCGAGAGCGTCGAGGTTGGTGTCGCCGTCCTCGAGTGCCTGACGGATCAACGTTCGTAGCGTGAGAGCCCTGGATCGCGCCTGAACGAAACCGGCGCGATGTGCCGCGTCCTGAACACTGTCAGTGAAGACCAGCGCACGCTTCTCTCGCGGATCAAGGCCGGGGGTGCCGAACAGTGTCGAGAGCGATACCGACAGCATCGTCGCGATCGCGGAACCGAGAAAGCGGATTCCGTCACGTTGACGGCAAGACGGGCACACATCTCGAATCGAATCCTCACCGGCGGTGTCGCCGATGTTGACCAACACGGGCACGGCGCCTCCCTCGGCAACAACCGATTCGGCAGGCCGTTGTCGAGTGATGCGACGATCGTCGACTACCAGCCATGAAAGCTCGGACGCAGAAGCAGGTTTCGACGGAGCACTCGAGTCCGATGTCGAGTCGACCGCGGTCTCCCCTTCTACCGGTGCATGGATGAGAGCCCGGAAGCGGTCATCGTCAGCGAGCTTGCGACGCCGGATTGTAGAGTCGTCGACGTCGAGATCCGTGCCGGTAGGTGCGAGTAGAATCCCCCAACCGGATCGATTGCAGTGCCGGCAGTAGAGCGCGGGAAGGTACGGAGCCGCGAGTGAATCGTCATGAAAATCGTCGCTGAGCAGTAGACCGTCGTCGCCCCAGGCGAACTGGGGCGCCCCCGATGCTGCCCGATCCAGCCGGGTCAGCTCCCGAACCCAGAGATGAACGTCCACCGATGGTGCGGTGCGTCCCGAAACCGCACGCACGTGGCTGAGAGTAGTGACCAGCGCTCGTAGGGCCTGGGCTCTGATGTTTGGGTCGATGCGCGCGAGGTCTGACGCGAGGGACTCGTCTGTGCCCGCAAACAACGCAGGATCGGGTAGGTCGAGAATGGGTACTGCAGATTCGCAGCGTTCGACAATTCGATGAAATACTGGATGCGCTCGAATCAAATCGAGGCCGAGACCATCAATCGCGTCGTCTTCGAATCCATTCGGCACCCTGTAGAGCGACCGAAGTGCAGCCCGCGATACGTCAACAGGATCAGTCACACTGGAAGCAGATGCGAGCTCTCGAAGTCGTTTCTCGTCAATTTGTGCAACGGTGATCCCGGTTTCAGCGATTCGCGAGGCAGCACCATCTGACCACTCCTGCAATGATTCTCGAGATTCGGTGACCACCGATTCAGCCGTGAATTCGTCACCGAAGACCGTGCGGGCAAAATCGAGCATGGTCGAGGAGTCATTGCCGTCTCCCAGAGTCGCCGACGTCGCGATCGGCGTGACGCGTCCTAGTGGGCGGGCGCGGTCTTCGTCGGAGATGCCGGTGTCACCGTCAACCCAATAACTCTTGAGAGTCATTCCGAGACGGCGCAACAGCATTGATACGTCCGTGCCCTGAGCGCCATCATAGGTGTGAAATTCGTCGAGAACCAGATATTGAAGGCTGTGAGCACTCTGTCGCCACAGTTCTGCATCAACCGGACGGAGCAACAGCTGGTCAAGCATTTTGTAGTTGGTCAGCAGAATGTCCGGTGCGACGCTTCGGATTACGTCCCGGTCGCTGATCAGTCCGTCGGGGCCGACGGTCGTCCGGGTTGCACCAGCTTCACCGGTGTAGAGCGCGGCTGTGATTCCGCCGAGCTCCTTGTGCTCGGTGATCAAACCGGCGAGGCGCTGCGCCTGATCATTTGCCAGCGCGTTCATCGGGTAAAGAACGATCGCCTTGGTGCCAGTCACGCCCTGGCGTTTAGCACGCAGAACGTGATCGAGAATTGGGTAGAGGAATGCTTCGGTTTTTCCCGAACCGGTACCCGTCGTAACGAGAGTGGGCAACGGCCGCGACTTGTCAGGTCCTAGGTTCGCGCTACTGAGCCGCGCGAACGCGGCGGCTTGATGGCCGTATGGCGTGAATCCTTCGTACCATTCCAGCGAGTCTCGCCAGCCGTCTTCGGCAGGCCGAAATGGCATGCGCAGCCGCAGATATGGTCCGCGAAACATCCCGGTTGAGGGATGCTCGAGAAACGCATCCAATTCACGTCGTGCATCGGGGTCCGCAAGTGCGAAAGTAGTGCCGAGGTAGTCGAGCAGACTGGCAGTGATGCGCTCGGCCTGCGAGAGCGGCAGAAGTTCAGAGGCCATCAGTTGGTACCCACTGCCGTGCCGCCCGTAATACCAAGTCGACGTTCGAATTCCGCATATGCCTCACGCATGTCCGCTTCGCGGTCCAGGAATTGGAACGGCAATTCGTAGGTGTACGTGTTGCCGGCCGGGTTTGTGGCAGTGCGTTCGTCCTCGCTGATCGCGTCGCCCTTCTTGCGCCACACACTGAGGACTTCATTGGGCACGAGTCGACCATTGATGTCGTAGAGGTATGTCTTGCGGTCGTATCCATAGAGCACCGGGAATTGTGTGCGGTAGATGGTGCACAATTCGTCAGCGGTTAATCCGAGCCCGAGCGCTACAAGCGCATCGATCTCAACCAAAGCCTGGCGACGATCAGCAGCAATGCGCAACGGGGTTTCAATCGTCCACTCGGAACCTACGTCACCCAAGGGCTTCCTCAGTGAATGATCAAAACCGCCAGTCCAGAAGTCCACTTGCATGTCATCGGCGTAACACAACTGCCAAAGGTCTCCATAAGCCTTTGTCAGGCAATTCAACCTGAGGGCCCTAAGGCGGAGAAGTCGCCGGATGACTGGGCTCGGAACAAATGGCAAACGTTCCACCGACGAAAAGCGGATGTTCGCCTTTGGAGCAGATCGGAGCGCAAAGTCCGCAATCAGGGACGACATTACCGCCACACAATTTCCCAGTTGATTTTCGTCCATCGGGGTGGCGGAGGATACTCCGTCGATATGCGCAGTTCCGGGAGGAACGAGCGCAGGAATCAGTGTACGTTCTCCGGTATTTGCAGCCATTTTTCTCCATGCCACTCGATAGCAATCCCGAGCCCGAACAGTCTGCAAGATTCCGTTCTCGTCCTCGACTTCCCACGAGGTGTAACCCCCGTCGTACCGCGCCCGTCCACCCACCGGTTTGTACGATGTCGCGGGAATGGCCTCTGCAGCGAGCGATTCGAGATCAGCGCTGGACCAGTCGAGGTTATTTCTCATCGTTTTGTTGGGAGACTTGTAGAACGGAGTGCTGACATGCATGTGCGGGCCTTGCAGGATCACCTCATCCCAGCTTTCAGGCACCCCCCACTCCGAATCAAAGAAACCCCTTGTTCGATCGTTCTTTTCGTGCCAGCCACTTGAGAATTGCAAACCTAAGTCCCCAATTCTGGGAGAACTTGCAAGCTTCTCCAAGGCGCTAGCCGCCGATCGGTTAACCGTGTACACCATTCGCGTTTGATGGATGGGCGTTTCTGGTGCCTCTAGAACGTCTTTCCAAGATTGCAACACTGCATCGTCTACTTCGATGATACGACCCTTGTGTGGCCGAAGATCCCAATTGCCTTCCGGGTCCTTCAAGCCAGGTTCGGCACCCGATCCGTCGTGCACGAGCGACCTCTCGACGGTATCTGGGTGATAGAGAGACGCGCCCGACATGAAGACTGGATCTCTTGCTGCTCCATACACATGGACACCGAAAGATACATGGTGATCGATCTCGTACAACGTCAGCTCGTTCACGAATTGCCAATGGCGCCTCAGCCGTCTGTATGACGCTTGGCGCAGAAGCCCAGCCTTCTCGTCTGTGAAATGCGATTCCGGGTGAATCAGGGTAGCGACACCGAACTCTGACTTATTACGCCAGGTCTGCTCCATAAAGCATCGATAGAGATCAGGCTGAAGTCCCACAAGATGTGGGTACTGCCTAGCATCACCGACGAACACCGCAGTTGCTGCAACATCCGATGTACCACCAAGAACCAGGTCACTGACATTTTCAATCTCGAGCGTGGCCTCGCGCTTTGCCTTGTACTCCGATTGAGTCGCCTTGACGGCCAGCTGAAACCAGGGATCGCCCTCAGAGAGGAGTGCATCGACGTCCGATCTTGGGCGCACCCACGGCGGGTTACCGACTTGGAGGTCGAAGCCTCCTCGAGAGAAAACAGGCGCGAAATCGAGTTCCCAATGGAAGAAGCCTTGGCGAGCGGCCACGCGCTCCGCAACCACCAGCCAGGGCGAGTTCTTCTTCAGCTCATCGACTTTGGCAGCTTTCGCAAAGAGCAACTCGTTGGACTCAACGGCCTCGAGCTCATCCCAGGACTGAATTGTGAACAAATTGAGCTGCCCGTGCTTCTTCTCCGGCTTCGACTCTCCGATGGGAGTGCCGAGTAAACCGGTCAAAGTTTCGATCCACTGATCCAAGGTCGGAGGCTGTACGAGATCGTCATTGACCGTTGCGTCGTCGTCGACCAGCGGCCAGAACCACAGCGCGCACCATGCGTCCATGACCCGACGCAAACGCCGATACGCGCCATTCTCGTCTGCCAACGACGCTTCGATCAGATCGCGCGTGACAACGGTTTCTGCGCTCTCGGTTTCACGTCCCCACACTGGAATCGGCCGACGGATCTCCCTCTCCGCGATCTCGAGCCGCTTGTGTGCCAGCAGCCACAATGTCTCCACACGGCCGGCGAGCTCTTTAAGTTTGCGAACCTGGGCAGTTGTCGGCTGGGGCTTGAGCTCTTTCCGCCATGTCTTCAGATCAGCCAGAGCGTCCGGCGCGAGCTCTTTTGCTTCCTTGGCCTCGACGGTCGAACCCCAGCCGCTGGTCGGCACCAAGAAGTGGTGGACACCGTCCACTACGTCAATCGGCTTGCCCAGCAGGTTGTCCGCAAGGCGAACGTCGATCGGCGTGGCATCGAGCCATCCCCGAGACTTCAATTGCCCACTCGGAATAAGAGCACGCCTGGCACCGATGAGTGAATTACCACGCTTGAGATGCAATCCGAACCACGGCGCATCAAGATCGCGCGCCATGGTGTCCAACCATAGCGAGATTTCGGCGAACTCAACCGCAGTTGCATTGAGGTCCACGCCGTACACCTGATGAAGTGCTATGTATGCCTTTGCACGTTGCAGTTCAGTTGGGTACTCCTCAGGGTCAATACGCATGCCCAGCTCACGCTGCCGACGTGTCAAGTACTGATCGGCTAGCTGGCGTACTGCTTCGATAGCGAAAGCGCCTGACCCCAGAGCAGGTTCACACACGGTGAGACCAAGAATCTCCTCGGCGGAAGTGGTCCTTCCATGCTGATCGAGCAGTTCTTCGAGGGCCTGCCCCACCGTGAACTTCGTCAGCACCTCAGGGGTGTAGTACGAGGCGGATTGCTGACGTTCGCGGCCTGCCAAACGAAACACGAAGGTGCCCTGCTCATGTCGAACTTTTGTCGGCTCCCCGGTGAGCTCATCCTTCACAGTGACGAAGTCGGACTCGGCGATGCCGTCGATTCGCCCCTCCGGCACCACCCATGATCCTTTGGAGGAATCCCCGTTCTTCGCAACCTCGTACAGCGCGTCCTTCGCGAAGAAGCCTGTGTAGCTCATCAATCCCTCGTACACCGCGCCGAGCTGATTGATACCGAGATCTGCATAGGAAATGAAGCCGCGATCTCTTCCCCGAGATTCTTTGCTCAACAACAGATTCCGAAGCACCTTCTGCACGGCAGAATTGCTCAGCTTGACTTCGTTGACGAAAGCCGTTGCGATCGGCCGAAATAGATCGGCCTTGAGGTGTCTGAAGGTGAGCCCTTCAGTTCTCGATGCATCACCGGACAATCCGTCGTGACCTATGTCGACAAGTTCGAACAAGGTGTGCAACGAATCGTGGAAATGCGTGCCGTTCTCGGCCCGAGGTGTGACCAGCTCGACGAGTAGCAGCTCTCGCAGGCGATCAAGACTGTAGCCGCGCTCATACGTCTGCTCACCGGTGGGTAGAACACCGAGCTCGGGCCGGGCCTCGGCGTACAGCAGGAACAAGATGCGGTACAGGTATCGAAGCGCTTGTCCCGCAAGCTCTTGCGCGTCCGAATCTGCCAGTGGAGCCAGTCCTTGCACGGCTCGCCGAGTGACGACGTCGTTGGCGATGAGTTCGATCGACAGCCGAACGCCCTCGCGTAGGTCCTTGGACACTCCCACGGTGTGCTTGGCGGACTCGTCGATCACCCCGGCCCACCAAATACTACCTTCGGCATCGGGAGCAAGCGAGTCGGCCGCCAGGCAGGTTAATGCTCGGTCCGTCTCACCACCTCGTTTGTCATCATTTCGCTCGCAGATCAGCTGCAGGTCGACGGCGAGGTAGCGACCTTCGAGCCAGCGGCTTCGTTCGGTGATCAGGGCCAGGGACCCAGCGAGAACAAGAATGAACTGTGGACCGTCTTCCGCCGTCGACAGGTGGGACAGCAATTGAGCCACTGAAGCCAGGTCTTCGCCGGGAACGTCCTCGTCGCCAGTCCTGAAATCTGTTCGCAGCGTCTTCTCGTCCTTGGCGATCAACTGCTCGACGCTGAGCTCCGCCCTACCTTCGACGATCACCAACGGTGCAGGCCCGGTCAATCCGCGAGTACGGACCGCAAGCGCAGGCCCCGATTCGGTGTCGGTTCCACCAATACGCACAATCTCCCAGCGCACACCTTCGTACCCGAGTATCGAGCGAAGGTTCGAGTAGAGCTCACTCAGCGTCTGCTGGTCCGCAGCTTCACCCAAGCCCAAGAAGTCTCGCGTCAGATCACCACGTTGCGCCGTGAAACGCGAACGCGCAGTTAGTTGCCCGTCGGCCTTTTCGGACTCCCATTGCTTGCGTCGATCGATCACTCGTGCGTTGAACGACTGAGATGTCGCGTCGGTGGTGAAGTAATGCTCGCTGACAAAATCCTCGCCGACGATCAGGGCATCAGATGTTGAACTCACTAGAGACTCTTCCCTGTCGTCGCTACACTCTGATTCGTCGAACCGCCCGGGACCGCAACGAGTAGCGGACGGACAAGTCGGCGGTCGGGATTCATGGATTGGGCGACTTCTCGCTCGTGTGACACTCGATCTGCCCGTTGACGTAACTCGTCACGTTGGATCAGCGCGTCAGCTTCGTGGGTCCACCGTTCTGCACGTGAAGTCCATTCACTCACTCGTTGCCGAGTCTCGTCCCTGATCGCGCCTGCGTGTTCTTCGGCTGCAGAATCTGCGGCACGAACGGCTGCAGCAACCAATAGCTGCAAGGCTTCGACGCTGCCGAGAGCGGCGGTGTTGATATCAGCGAGGCCAAGTGCCGCAATTGCATGAGCCGCGCTCGGGTGCGGAGATGCGAGACCGAAACTTGGATTGTTCACATCGGGGAACGCCACGGTGTAGAACGACGCAGCGACTACCTGCCCACGTGTATTCGTTTGCGTTACCTGGACCAGCACCGTCGTATCCGGCACTGCCCCGCAGACCGCGAAAATCTGCCGTCGACCCAGATCTGCGAGCGACCGATCTGCAGCCCAATCAAGAATCGGATGAAGGGGCGCAAGGAAATGCGCCTCGGGCCACGTCGACGTCGACTCCCCTGCCCGCGCAGCGCGCAGTTCTTCCTCGCCCCGCAGTGCTGTGAGCGCCAGCTTGTAAGTCTCGGTGACCGACCGCGCCCGAAGATACGACTGCGGCAGAACCTGCAATCGCTGCTTCAGGTCACGCGGCGGTGTTAGACTGGCAATCGATTGCGCCTTGTGCACAGTCCAGGACACACCATTCGGCGCTGGTTTACTCGGCGTTCCGACGAACTCCTCCAAGGCATCAGAAAGATACTCGAACTCGGACGAATACAAACTGGTAGATGCCTCGCCGCTTGTCGGCGGCTCGGTGGGCGATGACGATGCATCGAGGCTTTCACTGGCAGCACCAATTTGGGCAAGAAGGCCACTGAGGCCACCGCCTGAGGTCACCTGATCGACGGTCTTCACCACGGAATCCAGGGACTTCTCGCCGGCGAGAACCTGACGAATGGCCTCTTCTTCCGCTGCAACGTCGTAAGTTCCCATCAGCGAAGAAGATTCGCCCAGGGCCTTGTGCGCCTCGTGTTCTCGCTCCACCAAACGCGTCAGAACTCTCACGTCACCCGCAAAGTGCTTCGTCGACGGTGTCAATAGCAAGGTCACAATCCGAGGGCGATGCCGTTGCCCGTACCGATCGATGCGCCCGTTGCGCTGCTCGATTCGAATCAGGCTCCAGGGAATGTCGTAGTGCACCATGTCGTGACACTGCGAGTGTAGGTTGACGCCCTCGGACGCAACGTCACCCGTGACCAGAATTCGAATGGGTGATGACTCGAGTTTGAATGATTCGACGATGTCCTGCTGCTCGACGTCGCTGAGTCCACCGTGCAATACCGTCACCTGACCAAGGTCGCGCCCCTCGGTGAGAGTCATCTTCAGGTCCTTCGAGACGGCCTGTGCAAGTGCCTTCAGCGTCGCGACGCGCTCCGCAAACACGACAACGCGGGTGTCGCCGTTCTTTTTGACGCCGATTTCCGCAAGATAGTCGAGGAGCTTTCTGTACTTCGCAGACTCGCGCAGTGGTGTGGCGGCCACCAACTCGCCGAGATGATCGAGCGCCGCGATTTCCCTTGCTGCACTTGCATCCTCCGGGTCCAACCGCTTTCGTCGTTCGACGATCGACTGCGTCAGCGCATCCGGAGACGAAAGGAATGCTTTCGCGAGCACCCACGGAAACAACCGCTTCGAACCCGAATACGGCGACTGCCCCTTTTCAGGCCAGAGCCACACATCTTCGAGTTCGCGGGCTACTGCGTCTTCAGCGGCCGAGGCATCCACCGTGATATTGCGTGGTGGTTGACGTTCCGCCCAATCCGAGCCGACTTCGCTGGCAACATCGGGATGATGGCGATGGCGACGAATGACAAGCTTTTTGACCTGCTCGGCATCCAACTCACCTGACGGGGACACGGCACTGGGGTCCAACATGCGAATCAGCTCGGCGAACGATTCGGCACGACCGTTGTGCGGTGTTGCCGACGCAAGAATCAACGCGTCAGTCCGCGACGCCAACAGCCGGGCGAGTCGGTTGTTTTGAGCGGCAACATTGGTGACGTTGTGGGATTCATCGATGACCACCGCGTCCCACTGCTGCTTACGAAGGTGGTTGAGGTAACGGTCGCTCTTGAGGGTGTCGATGGAGATGATCACCCGTTTGTAATAAGTGAACGGGTTGCGCGTAGCAGGCAGTATCTGTCGAATGCGTTGAATCCCAGCAGAATCCAACCGGACGAACGGCAGAGCAAACCGAGTCCACAGCTCCATCTGCATCTGCTCGAGTACGTGTTTCGGAGTCACGACAAGGATGCGATCACCACGACCACGCCGGACCAGTTCCGACAGAATCATCCCGATTTCGAGTGTCTTCCCGAGACCGACAGCATCGGCAAGCAGTATGCGCGGGCGAAGGTTGTCAGGATCGAGTGCCTGACGAACAGCCTTGTACTGGTATTCGAGCGGTCGGGCAAGTGCCTTGTGCGCAGTCGTGAGGCTGGGATCGGCAATCGCCACCGGGGTCTTGCGGAGCATCGATTCGAGCCACAACCGTGATCTACGGAATTTATCCGAGGTATCGGCCACCACCGTTACGTCGGTGGGATCGACCGGCACAATTTCATCCAGTGCAGTCGAAAACGATGCCTCTGTGTCGCGCACCAAGTCGGAGAGACCCAACACATGCACTACGTATCCGTCTGACGTCGGTTCGACGGAGGACACCAACCATTCCTCATCCCGAACCTCCACTATCGAGCCGGGAGCAACGTTGAATGAATACTCGCCCCCGGCTGCTGAGCCGACGACTGGGGTAGCGCTGATTGTCACGCGTGGTGGTCCTCTCACTTCGGGCCGTGCCGGCTCGAAATCCAACCATAACGGTCGGACGGTTAGTGCGCCGCTGTTCCCTACCTACTCTGGAGTCAGACCGCCACAGCGGCACCAAGATCCAGCGCACCTTCCATCCCCAGGTCAGGAGCTACTGTTAAAACCGGCGTGTCGGACACTCGTGATCGCATCCAGGACTCCTCGATCTTGCTGTCCAGCTGCGCAGTCACCGGAACGCGACCAAAGGCGGCCGCGAGCGCATGAACAGCCAACCTGGGCGGCATAGCATTCCCCACCTGCTGAGCCCAGCCTTGCCCCGCCCATTTGTAGTCGAGGGGGAACGTCTGCAGCCGACCAGCTTCGGCGGGAGAGAACCGTTCCTGTTCGTCCCCCATGTGGTCGACAATGCGGTTACGCGAAATCTTGCCGGTCACCGTGGCCGACGGCTGATCAGAAGTGCGCCGCCCACGCGCGGAGGGAATTCCGCCCGAGCCGTAGTTGGACACAACCTCGAACCACTCGCCCCGCTTCAGAGCCGAACCCATGGTTTCCCATGGCAGCAAATGCGATTCTCCGGTTCCACGCACCATTCCCGCTCGGTACGCCTGGTGCGTGGGCACCGGACGGATCGGCGAAACTGTCCGGTTGGCGAGCAGCACTGCTCGGCGGCGGGTCTGCGGCACACCAAACTCTTCGGTTCGTAGAACTGTGCACACAACTTTGTAACCGAGCGACTCCAGAACCGGCTTCATCGCCTCCCACACGGGTAGGACCGTCTGAACCTGTTCGAGGACCACCGCTTCGTACGGTCGGCCGGCACCGTGCGCTTCGAGGACCCAACGCAGCGGTTCGAGCACCAGTCCGGTGCGCTCGTCATCGAGGCCCTTGAGCGAAGATGACACGTCTTCAGCCCGAGCCATGCGATCTACCAACTTCAGCACATCATCGAGAGCGTCCCGGCCGCTACCGGATCCCGCCACTGTGAACGTCTGGCACGGGGGCCCACCGGCAAGAATGGTTGCATTGGGGAATTCCTTCGGACCTAGCTCACGAACATCACGATGGTCAGTATCCAGGCCGGCCTCGGTACGTGTTGCATGCGCATCGTCGTCCCATTCGACTCCGTGGGTACTCATTCCGAGCCAGGTCGCAGCGACATCGATGCCTCCGGGACCGGCAAACAGGTCGACAACCGAGTGCGTGGACAGATCACACTGTGCGCTGCGATTGTCTTCCATAACGGCGAAGTTTACGACACCGATGGTCGACTCCAGCCACCACACAGCCGCATTGTCGCCTGGTCATCGTAGAGTCTGCGTCGAATGCGAATTCGCCCGTGACGACCACCACCGCATCCGAGATGTAAGGACCGACGCGCCTCATGGCCAAAGTAATTGCGACCATAAACCTCAAGGGTGGCGTCGGAAAGTCCACAATGACCGCCGCACTCGCCGAGTTCATGGCCGGCATGTTCGGAAAGAGTGTTCTCCTGATCGACCTGGACCCCCAGACCAATCTCACAACGATGATGATCGGGACCGAACACTGGCACGAGCTCAACAACTCCGGTCGCACACTGAAAGCACTGTTCGAACAGGCCCTCGATTCGCAAGCGCCAAAGTTCGACATCGACGATGCGATTCAACGAAACGTGTCACCGCTGGCGAAATTGGCCGGTATCGACCTCCTGGCGTCGTCACTCGACATGATCGAGATCTCCGAAGAAGTCGCAGCGTGGCAATATGACGAGCCAGATTCGCTGCAACCGCTTCTAGTTCTCAAAGAAGCTGTCGACACGGTGAGAGACCACTACGACTACATACTCATCGATTGTCCGCCCAATATGGGGATCATCACGCGCAACGGACTGATGTTGGCCGACGCGTACGTAATTCCGACGATTCCCGATGTGCTGTCCACGTACGGCATCCCGCAGATTCAGAAGCGCGTACGGATGTTCTCCGAAAAAACTGGACATCACGTCCAAGCCCTCGGACTGATCATCACCAAGTATCGCGCGAACACCAACTTGCACCGAAACACCATCCAGCGGTTGCAGAACGCGGTCCTCGACTACGACGCGTTGCCTGCTGCAGAACGCAAGCTCATCGAACGTCCACCCAATGTCATCCCCTATTGGATACCCGAGGCGACGGACATCGCAGCGGCAGCAGAGTTCTTCGACTTCGGCACCTTGAAGAACCGCTACGGCGGGGGCAAGAAGGTCGACGATCTGAGAGACCTCACATCCCACGTAATGACGAATGTGGAGATCTACACGTGACACCAATCAACGACGAACTCGTCGCCGCCCAGACGGCGTTCGAATTGTCGATCAACAAACTGGCAGCTCAGGATCCGAACGCCGCGATCATTGTGCTGACAATGGGGAAACTCGTCGCAGAACACATTGCCGTTGGGGATGCCCGCCCTAGCGCCTCGCGGACCATTCGAACGGAAACCAAAGCCCGAAGAGTCAGCACACCAAGGGCACCAGCAGTCCTTGATCCCTTCGCAGCTTTTCGCAGCGACGGAGAAGATGGACTGCGCAAGGAATTGGGTGGTCTGGATCTCGAACAACTCCGAGACATCCTGCACCAATACGGGTTGGATCCCGACAAGCGCTCGATGAAGTGGAAGACGGCCGGCAAGGTCAGGGAACGCATTGTCGAGCGCGTCCGTGCTACGAGCACGCGCGACAACGCATTCCGCTGATCCAGTCTTCAGATCGACTCCAGAGCCTCGCTGAACAATCCGTGATCCTCATGACCGTCCTCTGGCGTTCCGAAAAGCAAGGCTCGGTCCAGATACCGGTTTCCCAACTCGCATGAGGTTTCCGGCAACAGAACGCAAGCGTGGCACGCAGCCAGATTCATCGCATCGGCGCCGGCACCCTGAGATTCGATGCAGACGGGATCGGCTGAACACCAGGACATTCGAGCCAAACCTTCAGTGAGAGCCGGGCCCAGCCGTTCGGTTTCTGCCTGCGATGCCACTCCACCGAGGCTGCCTGCGGAATCGGAACTTGCGGTGTAGATCAACACACCAGCCATGCCCGTATCGTCAACATAGAGCCGCTCTCGCAGTGACGCCGCCGGATACCCTGCTTCAAGCGACAATTGGTCGATCACCACATGCGCAAACGTATGAAGTGCAACACGAATCAGACCCGTCACAGCTCGTTCGTCGGGTCGCTGCAACGCGGGACCGGCAACCTTCTTGAACAAGTTCCACCGTTCGACCGGAAAACTCTCTTGTGCCCAGTCCTCCAGGGCATCTCGATGAAAAGCAATAAAGATGCCCTCGCCGATCACCTCGATCGCGGGCAGCCAGTGCGTCTTGTCCGGCGACAATGCGCACAGATTCTCTTCGTTGTCATCAAGCCTGGTAAAGCCATAGAGCGCGCGCACTTCCCGCAACCGAGTCACCTTGCGAACGTCAGAAATCAAGTGCTCGAAGTCGACGGGCACATCTCTTTCCAGGCACACAAAATCATCGTCAAGGCTCTCTTGTTCGCGGCCTTCGACAAGAGCGGCATATTCCTGACGGCGGAGTGCCTCCTCGGTAAGCAAGTCGTCGAGCGCTTCGCCTCTGCGCCGTTCCAGCTCGGCCTCGATCTGCTGCACCGAGAAGCGACGAGAGTGCTCAGCCAGATTACGCAGAAGTGCCGGTGTCACTGCCTCCGGGTCTCCGAGCGAAACCCAATAGCGGTCAACAAACTTGGCAAGTGCTTGAGAATACGGTGGGATCGAAATTGCCGATCTGACGGCCGGCAACCAGACGTTGGACGCACCACGTTGAATTGCCCGCGGCGTCTCCTCACAGTGCTGGGACTCGTCGGGACCCAGCCACGGACGATGGCCGTGGCACTTGCCGAACTCAGCAAGCGCCATCGGACCAGCTGAACCGTCGAGGGTCCTGGGTTGCACACCGCACGTACAAGTCAATTCCAGGTCAGCGAGCGACGAAGTCCGGCCCTGAGCGCGCAGGTGCATCGTGTGATCCGATCCGCCGTCTTGCCCCTGATGAAGCCAGCGGAAGTAGGGGAATTCATCGATATGCCCACGTATACAGGCAATAACCAGACGGAACGGGCTCAGTTCCGTTCGCTTCTCACACGAGCAGCGAGCAACTTCTCGGTCGTTGGACAGCTTTCCAATGGAATCGATTCGCCTGCACGACGGGCAGACCTGTGTGATGGGAAATCGAATCACCGGTATGTCGCGCTTGCGCTTCGATCCTGCTGGGGGAGCTTTCAGCTCAGACACTCCGAGACTTCGCGCAAGACGCGGTTCACTGATGAGGTCCGCATCACGCGCCTTCCACTCGTGAATGCCGGCAATCATGTAACTCGTTGTCTCCGAGGGGAACAGACTCCCGACACCGTACGTACTCAGCAGCTGAGTACGGCGAGCTTTCGCGACTGTCATGACTGGCTCCTCATTCGGATCGTGTACAGGGCGCTCTCCGCGTCGACATCGCGCAAACTCATCAAAGTGGGCCAGGGCGTCTCGGTTTGGGTGTATTCGATGTTGTCATCAGTGAGTGCAGACGAGGGCTCGACCAGAAGCGCGTCCATCGAATTCTTGCGATCCTGGTACTTCATGGAATCGCGGGACTTCGCCTCCTCGATCCATACCTTGAGCATTTCGTTCAACTGCTCCACGGTGTCTTCGCTCTCGTCGCTCGATGTCGCTTCCACCCGTCGTTCGATGATGGAGATCAAGTTTCGAAGCTCTTCCTCATGCGCAGGCGCAGCATGCGCGCCACCTTCGCCCGACATCGGACCGATCATCATCCGCGCGAGGGATACAAAGACCCCGTGCAGCCCTCGATCTCGCGCACGCGCAGCGAATGGAGTTGCGCTCGTGGCTTCTACGGCACGGTAGAGGGCCTGATGGAACGGAACAAAATTCTCGAAGTGCGATCGATCTCGCGAACGAGCGGAGTTGAAGATCGTGACAACCAGCCCGGGATACTTCCTACCCACGCGGCTTGTGGCTTGGATGTACTCGGAGCTCGACTGAGGTTGTCCCATGACGGTCATCAACCCGAGCCGATCGATGTCCAGCCCGACCGAGATCATGTTCGTGGCCAGAACGATGTCATCGGCGGTTCCCGAATCGTATTTCCGCTCCAGACTCTTGAGCCGCCTGGGGATTTCCGCTGACGAAACGCGGCTGGTCAACTCATTCGCAGACTCCAGCCGGCGCGCCTCGGTGCCGCCACGCCTGGATACGACGCCCAGTCGCTCACGAACGTCTCCTTCGACCTGCAGCATGGCACTGCCGAGTACTCGCAAACTGTTGAAGTATCCCAAGAGTGTCCAGTAGGGATCCCGTGTGGAGTCCTCGGACTCGATGTCCTGCGCTGCCTGCAGCAACGCACCATACGTCCTCACGAGGAGAGTCGCGTGGCTGGTGCCCGGACTCATCACGCCTACGTACATTCGAGTTCCTGCGGTGTCGCGCGGCGCCGGCTCAGCAAAGAACGACTGATCGGGATCAATTCCTGGGGGTGGGAATTGGCGCGACTCCCGGTCGAAAACCATCTTTATCTGCTCATCAGACCGGCGGATGGTGGCCGTCGACGCGATGATCTTAGGTCTTGATCCGGGCGCTCCATCCTTCCCAGGAACCGAACACGCGACATCCACTGCCGTCTCGTACAGACCGACCATCGACCCCAAAGGTCCGGATATCAGATGGAGCTCGTCTTGGATGATCAGATCAGGCGGGCTACCCACACCGTCTCGCGCGAAGAGCTTTCCGACATCGGAACGCCAGGCCATCATGGCGAACTTGTCTACCGTGCCGAGAATCAGCTCGGGTCGGTATTCGTAAATGTCCTCATCCACAACATAAACCGGTAGTCCCGCCGCAAAGTCGCATGCATTGTTGCGACAAGCGATGACGAGCTTCGACTCAGGACTGGCAACAACCGAATATTTCGTGTGATCGAGAGTCTTTCCACACCAAGGGCACTGCGTCAGCTGGACCGGATTCGCCTCGGTGATCTCGGTTTCCGATCGCAGAGACCGCAACGATTTCTTTGCCTCGAGGAGCGTATTCGGTGTTCCCCCCCGACCTACCCACAAGCCGATCGAGAACGGTCTCGCGCCCAAGCTGCCGTCTGTAATTCGAATTCGTTCGAGAGCGCACATCAACATCGTCGCGCGTTCGAACTGCTGAATTGTCAGCAGCCGCAAGGTGTACCGCATGATTACAGCTACGCCAATGGCGGTGTCATCGCGAATTCTCCTCAGGAGAACGATGAACGCAACCAGTCCCAGGTACGCTTCGGTTTTTCCGCCACCGGTAGGGAACCACAGCAAATCCGCGACGCCGCGCTCCGGGTGCTCTCGGTCGGAGATGCTAGGGAGGTTGAGCAGGATGAACGCGATCTGAAACGGATACCAACTTTGATCAATTCCGTCGCCGACAGGACCGGTGGCACCGGCACGAACCCAGACCTGTCGGGCACGCTGGGTTTGCATTGCAGAGTTTGCCAGGCGAAATGCCCGGAGAACCTCAGAATCGTTGTCGAGCAGCTCGATTCCCGATTCTATGCGATTCGCGGCCTCGCGCGCATTCTCGAAGTGAACGTCTGCGGTGCCCTCGAGCGATTCAGGAATGTTCGTCTTGCCGGCCTTCACCGACCCTTCCAGCTCGCTGATCCACTCCCGATATGCGGTGACAAGCTTGCCCAACGTGGCGACCAGAGTCGCCTTGTCTGCTTCCGCGAGAAAAGACATTCTCAGATCGACGTCGGGTCCGACCTTCCCAGGCCGGGCGCGGGAAACCTCGTGCGTAGGCAACAGCGTCGTGGCGATGCGATCGGTGGTCGCCTCGACTCCACTCCAGGTGACGGCGCATCCGTGCCCTATGCCGAAGTTGCGTGCATTGCGGTACATCAATTCCGCCGAGAGCAAGTCACCCTCGCCACCGAGCCTGTTCGGCGCACTACGGTCGACGATCGCAGGCACTTCGGTTGTCACGACAAGTTCGACCTGGAACCAGGCACTCGCGTCTTTGAGTTCACCTTTGTTCACCGAAAGCTTGTTCCGGAGAACAGCGGAGACCGTCACCTTACCGTCGCGCGGTGTCCGAGTCAGAATGTACAGCTCCAGGCCTGGTGCAACATGCAGCTTCACTGCACCCTTCGTGGCCAGTGAATGGCGCACTCGTTCTGGCGTACATGCCTCTCTGGTCCAGGCGGTAGGCCGACTCCGTCCTCTGCGACGTTTGCCACCCTGGTCTTGGTCGTCGAGCGTCTCGGAAGGTCTGTATCGTGCTGCCGACACATCGAAAGACACCTCGGATACCAGACCAACATCGACTGTGAACGTCAAACCCATCGACGAGGGGTAGCGCATCAAGGATTGCGCAACAGGTGAATCACTTTCACCTTCAATGGAATCCGCTTCGGCACTGTCGGGTTCCGGCTCCTCCTGCAGGGGCTCATCCGTCGGCCACAGCACGCCCACCACGTAGCGATCCAACGGTGGTTCTGCGAGCACCTCCGACGCGCCCTCTCCCGGACCGAGAAGATCGAGTTTGAGCTCCTCGACCATCTCCGCACGGAACCCGTACATCGCATCCAGCTCGGTCATGACGGTTGTCAATTCTTTCCATCCCATCTCGTTTTCCAGTCTGGTTGGACAAGGCCGGCGAGCCGGGGTACCAGCCAGATGCCGGAATCACCAATTCCCAATTCGTCGCTGACTTCGGGTGAACCTGCGACAGATTCAATCGACATCGTCGTTGCACCATTCAAAATCGTTGGCCAACGGGCATTTCCAATCATGAAGATTCGCCTGATATCTCGCCCGAACTGCTCGGATGTACGCGCAAATGCGACACCATCGGAATCCTTGACCAGATAGATTGGCGCATCGCGGTGGGTCCACTCCAGGTCCAAAACCAGTGTCACAGTTTGGCCGACGAGAGTACCGGCGGCAAGCAGACTCTGAACAGCAGGAGCGTTTTCACTACATTCGAAGGGCTCGTCAGTATCGATGTCGTTGACACGAAATTCAACGGCTCGAACGCGCTTCCGGCCCTTGAATTGCACTTTTTCCGTCCAACGCCCCGTCGCTGCTGCATCTCTCTCCATCCACGCCCTTGTGGGCTTGGGGCAACAACGGACGATTTCGTCACGAGCGCGGCTCAACGCGACATAGTTTCGCCGAGCGATGGCGAAGTCGTCGTTATCACGTTCGTAGTCTGTATCGAACAGGAAGACCCTCTCGAATTCGAGGCCCTTCGCACGATGGACAGTGGACACCACAACGTCCTCCGTGGCATCTGCCAACAATGCCGTCGGGATGCCGTATCCACCGATGACGCGCCTGATCCTCGAGAGATCGAGATCGTTCGGAAACTGCGTCCGACCTTCGGATTCCTTGAGCAGATTCCATGCATCGATCGGGTCAATCACCGACGTATTCTGCAGTGCAGCAATAACATCCTCACGGCGGTTCATGTTTCGCGGAAGCTGCTGAGCAAGCTCTGCAACCCATGCCCGAGCGCCGTGCTCTTGTGCAGTACGCCGCAGTGTATGACGGATGTTCAGGGCGGTGAGCTGTTGGGACACGCGCAAAGCGTCACCGTTGGTCTTCGTCAGGATCGCGGTGCTTCGTCCAGCGCGGTAAACATCAGTGAGCCACGCCGAGGAATCGACGCTTTCCAACCGGGAAATGAAGGCATCAACCTCTTCACGTGCTCGCGCTCCGCTGTCCATCTCACGGAGGCGAGACCCTAGCTCTACGACAGCAAGAGGGTCTTTCCCCCGCGCACGGAAATTACGTTGCAGACCCGTCGATTCAACATTCGCGAGACCGCGCAGCTCGCTGATTACGTCCAAACGCTGGGTTTGTTCTTCCGGAGAAAGCTGGAAATCGTAGAGCGCCTGATTCGGATCGCCAAGCGCAGTGAATCCGACTTCGTCCCCAAGTCGATCGATCAGCGCCAGCACGAGCTTCGCACGCTGCCCGACGAGGTCCTGTACCTCGTCGAGAACGACATGCTGAATGTCTTCCAACATCGGCAAATCAGCGTCTTCATCAGCCAAAAGCCCAACAGCACGTTCGATTCTTGCGTCGAAGTTGCCTTTTGGATCCTCACCCGCGTCGATGATCACCCGGTTGGCAAACGAGTCGAAAGTACGAATCTCGGCCTGCGCCAATACCCGTGTTTCCAATCGACTACGAACAGCGGATACTGCTGCTCTGGAAAAACTCAGAACGAGCACTTCTGTCGACAGCGATAAGTCGCACTCCCTTGCCAAGTGATCGAGTCTGGCAGCAACAACTTCGGTCTTTCCCTGCCCCGCGCCGGCAACTACCACAAGACGGTCTTCAGTGGCCGCCTCAGCTACTCGGCGTTGAAGTTCATCAAGACCGGTAACCGTTGAACCAGAATCGATCTCGAGCGATTGCGAGGGGCTTTCGCTCGCATCGATCGAGAAAGCGGGCGCCACAACCGACGCGGCCGCCGCAGCGCGACGGCGGTCACGAAAACGGGTAAGGATGTCGACAGGGTTCGCCCGCGCCCTGAGCCGGTCGCGAAACTTCGGTGTGTCCGAAATCGTGACAACGATTGAATCTGCTGCGACGTCTATCGGCTCCGTGCCGGTTGCGGCAGGAAGCTCCAGACGAGCGATCAGTTCCGCGAGTCGTTTTTCCACCAGGCTGCCCCAGCGGCCCCTGGTCACGTCTGAAATTTCAGCCTGTGTTTGCTCGGCGAGGTCGGGCCAGGGCGCCAGTATCGTGGTCACCGCGTCCTTCAGTCGCTGAATTTCACTCTGGTCCTGTTCCGCTGAGGATTCTCGAACCAGAAGTGCAGGGCTCATCGTGAGCGTCCACGCCACGTCGCTTCCCCATTGCCGATGGAGAGCCCTGGCAACTGCCGGACGGACGTCGTCGAATACACGGCTACGAACATGCGCGCCGACCGGGAGATCGTTCCGTTCGAGGACACTCGTACGGAACTGGAGCGACTCACCACCGTCTGCGGTCAGCCCGGTCGATCCAAGTTCGATGAACATCGGTTCAGCAGGATCGATGGTCAGAGCAATCCCACGCACATCAGTACTCGAGGCCGTTTCGTCATCCCCAAGGTCGCCTTCAGCACCCTTTGCGATGATCCGCACCAGTCGCGCCGAGCGGAATGCGATACGGGTGTCAATTCCGTGCTCAGGAACGACCAGACGCCACGCTGCGATGACGGTATCGACCGTCCGAGCAGACAGCGAAATCGCAGTCTCGAGCTCATCAAGCACGTCGTACAATTCGGCGCTCTCTTGAACACGGCGCTGGAAGCGCCTCCACGTGTTCCACGTTCGGCGGTACTCACCGAACAACTCACTCAGGTCGAGGCCGTATTCGCGATAATAGAAGGGGGCGTGTGTATTAACTTCGCTCAAATCAACGACCAGTCCTTCCGCCGACCAGTCGCCCAAGTCGGAATCGTCGATGAGCTCATCCAACGGCCACGGCAACGGTGGGGGAATCTCCGTGGCAACGGTGTTTCCGCGCAGAATCTGAATTCCTACCGCCGTAGCAGTAACAAATGCGGCGAGTTCACCGAAGGAATCCGTCAACGGGGCTGTGAACGCATTCGAACCAACGCTGTTCACCAGGTTGCGTCGGCCCCGTTCATCAGCAGCCCGGGCTTGGACGAGAATCGCACTGAGCGACGCCACCGCGTCTTCTTGTACTCGAGAACTCACCCGGCACTCCTCTCCACCGCCAACCGAATAGCACGATAAGAGACTATCCGTCCGGTTTATGCGTTCGCTGGTAGCCTCGCAATTCGCCAGGAAGACGAATGACTTACTTAATGACCTCGAGCGAGACTTCACGAAAAATCGCGCGCACGCGGTCGTCCAACTGTTCGTCGCTCAATATCGAGAAGTCGATGAACGCCATCAACCGACGCAGTCTGGGCACAGCGTCACGGAGAACCTTTCTCTGTCCTCCACCTTCGATCAAGATGCGAGCGATCGAACGAGCAAGAGGAGTTACTCCTGCTATCGACCTGCGTTCGGTAATCTGGTTGAGGTCACTCTCCGAGAGTTTGCGCAGGAGCGAGTAGTCCGCGACGCCGTCGACCACTGTCGCGAATGTCATTGCCTGCCACCACAAGCGAGCAAACATATGACGTGTCAGGTCAGTTGCGATCCAACGTTCAATGTTCTCTCCAGGGAATCGCCATCGGGTGATGTCAGGCATCGCCACGATTGCGAGGAAGTTCCACACTCCTCGGTGAGCTGCCTCCACTGACGTGATCTGCATAGTCCGATGAATCTCTTCTGCAGCAACGCGATCAAAGCGAATCAGGTCCGCATTCCCAACCTCGCCCGGATATCCGCAATCATGCGCAATCGCTCGAATCGAGTCTGCCAACTCTTGTACACCGGACTCGCCGATTCGCTTCCCTCCACTCGCTGCATACGTCATCTGCGAGTGTGTAGGACGCGCCGCCCGTGCCATTTGTGAAGGATCTCCATTGAGCTTTTGCAATTCAACTACTCCCGACGCAAGACTCAATCGGGGCCACAGCTCGGTCATGAGAGCAACCTTCCAAATCCGATCGAACGTGCACCCGCCACAATCGAACTGTGCAAATCCATTGAGGAGCCCAGGATTGATTCGGCGGTCCACGCAGTGGGGTCGACAAGCACCCTGAGAGCAAGAGCACGAGCAGTGGCGCCGAATGATTCGCTATCACAACCTTCGAGCTCATCCCAACGCGCCAGTGACCATCGGACGATTTCGTCCACCAGGCCTTCTTCCATCTCTTGAATGAGCACCAATTGCTCGTCCGTATGGTTCCTCTCCCTCTGGACTGCCTTGACCAGCTTCTTGTCAAGCGGATTTATCAGGAGCAGCAATGCCCCCATCGCAGGCTCGTCCGGACTCAGTGGCATTCGAAGATGCCAGCTGGCTCCCTCGTCGATGCCGAATGCGTCGAAATCGACAACCTCGGTAGGAAACATCGCTTCGGAGCCGGTGAGTCGAAGTGCTTGCTCGTCGTTCCAGAGGATTGAGCCCGCGTGGCGCGCTTCTCCCACAAGCGGACTCAACCGATCCCTTTCGAGAACCAATTTCCTGGTCAAAGCGATAGTTGCACCGGCATATTGCGGATCGACTTCAATCTCGACATCGAACCGCCCGTCCGCGAGGGGTACGCGCTTCGCCGGTCCGACTAGGTAGGTGTCCAAGGCTCTCCACCCGAAGTAGAACGCCAATGGCGAACCATCATCAAGCCTCGCATGCGCGCGGATCATCAACGGATCGGCATTTATGGTGCAGCGCAAGCGGAGTCCTGATCGATAGTCCCAATTTTCGATGGCCTCTCCGAGTGGCTCCCACTCACCTTCAACCATCCGTGACCAAATCGACGGCTCAATAGTCTCGGAATTTGGCACCAAATACGGACGAACGTCTTTGACGGCCATCAGCTTTCATCCTCTACAACAAAAGTTAGCCGCACAACCGCGTCCCGAGGTGGACGGACGGAAACTACCCATTTCCGGGGGTCTGCACGTCCAACAGAAATCTGACTTCCTACCCGATGTTCGCCCGTTTCAAGACATACCCAGCCCACGACCTCCGCCGGTTCCAGAAGTCCCCGTAACTCAATGCCACCATCGATCACAACGATAGGCTCCGCAACCACCAATTTTGTTGTGGGCCAAGCGGGTAACTCGACCGTAGCAACCACGAGCGCGTCGCCGCCACGCACGATCAGTTGCGGGCCCTCCACGATCCTTGGCTTGACAGCCGAACGACTGCCGGATCGACCTGACCGACGGCTCCCGTTTCGACTTGGTTGCCCTGCGCCATCGCCGGATGCACCTGCCACAAGTCCTGACAGGCGACCCGCGAGCGGAGCCAACGCAGCTTCGTGATGCAGATCAGCATCGACATCTCGAACCGAGGGCTTGAGCTTGCTCTTCACGTAAGTGGCTCCGAGACGAACTACGCCCAATGCTGTGCCATGTAGCCCACTCGTCACCCAATCGTCGTGAGTGGGGGGCTCAGCATCCGAGAAGTACCGATCGGCATCGATGCCGGCTTTGAAGACTGCGCCGTACTGAATCGCTTCATCTGGATGAGGATCTCCAGATACATAATTTACGACCAGATCGGCTTGGCGCATTCGCGCGCAATGATGTGCGGCACCACTGAATGGGGCTGCCAGAGACAGCAGATAATTCTGCTTGATGGGCGCCATCGACTCGACCTTCGCGAAACGACCGATCTCCTGAGGCTTAGCCCTTCGAGCCGGCACATCGTATTCACCGTCCAGCGATAGCTTTCGATACGCATCGACGAACGGCTTCAATTCGATTGTTGCAGCTGGATCAGGTATCTGGACAGAGAACCCTTCGAACTTCACTGAACACCGCAAGCGGTTTTCCACCCCGTCAATCATTTTCGGCCACAGATTCCACAACATGGTCGAAGCGATGAACTCGGCAGCCGACTCCGGTGTGCGTTCCTGCTCTACGTCGCCATTTCGAACAGCTCCCAGGTCAATATCGATGATCGCTACAGTCGTACCGGTTTGCCCCTCAGCGAACCTCGGCAAACCAAGGGCAGTTGCCATCTCTTCGGCATCGTCATCTACCAGTGCCTGCGCGATTTCACCTTCCAGCACGCCTAGCCAATGGCGTCCGGTGTAGCGAACGCCCTTGTCTTGGAAACCATCTCCCATGGCGGCACCGATCAATCGACGCTGCGGCTTACCGCGAAAGATGCAACGACTGTCAGCGACGATCACGTGACACCGACTGACGTTGTACAGAATTCCTTTGCCGAATCCGTAGGAGCCCCCACCCAGGTCGACTCCCTTCCTCTCACCTACATTTCTGATGAACTTGACGAAGTCCGCTCGCTCCCCTTCGAGTGGAGGTTCATCTGCTCGTAGTGGGCCACCAAGGCCAGTCGTGCCACGATCGGAAATCGTCAAGATGGTCGGCTGTCGGTCCAGCGCTTCAGCCAGGCCGAGGGACGCCCCTACCGGCCCTGGGAGAAGGAACTCCCGCCACCGTTCGAGCCTATTGCCTGTCAGTTGACGAATCTGCACATTGAAGTCAACCTCCCGGCCGGGAAGCGCTGCATCGCAGCTATTTTGAGCCGCTTCGCGAATGAGCACGGTGAGCGGATCCAGCTTGGGTTTCCCGAGTTGTCGACGGATACCTTCCGAAGCGGTAGATCCCTCAGCGGCGACCCGTTGCGACCACCACTGTGATCGCTCCGCAGCCTTTGATTTTCTCAATTGGACCCCGCACCTACCAGCTCATCGAGTTCTTCCTGATCAGATTCGATCTCGGCATCAGTCAAATCGACACTGACGTACGTCTGGGCAACCGGGCTTGTGTCGTCAGCAGCACCAGGGAAGACGAGAGCCACGCCGATGACGTCTTCAACCGCGTTCAGCGGCTTCCTTGAATCCTTGTTCTGCTCCAGCGGTTCTGACACCGGATCGATCGGATACAAGAGAAGTAGGCCCTTCCGTTGCACGGTTGCATCTTTGTCTCGCGCATCCATCAATGCACCTTCACTGAGCTTCCTCGCGACAGTCTTGGGTATGAAGTCAACCGCACGATGATCCTTCGACATCAGAGTCTTGATATCAGCCCGCTCGAGACCGTCATCCTTGAGCTGAGATCGAACGATCCGACCGAAGTCGAACCCACCCAGCCTGACAAATCCCTTCTCCTTCCCTGGCTCTGCAGCCAAAATTGCCAGGTTCCATTTGTCGAGCCTATTTTTCCGTCTTTGCTTCACGACATACTTGGCAATCAACTCGGCGTCGAGATCGGGCGAATCCTTATGCACGTGGTAATCACCCAAGAAGGTCAGCACATCGTCCGCATCGACATCGCGAAAAAGTACGGAGCCGGAGTCCAGGATGTCGCCTTGAATTCCCTTGGTACGAACTCGCGATACGAGACCGTCTGCAGCATCCTTGTTGTGTAACAGCCATTCCGAGTCCTGCGTGCGGAAGTAACGCGTCTGAACCCTCCTGCCGCCGTACGACGCGTACGCGGGAATAGCGGCGCCCATCTTCGCTGTAATCCGGAGTGTGGGATGAGTCCTGATTCGAACGCCGAACTCCGTCGGTGTCAGATTCTCGGACTCGTACCTCTCGATGTCCAGTCGAATCTCACGCTCCACCGTCGCCAAATGACGGAACCACTGCCGTAGTTCCTCGGTCATCCAGATCCTGGGCAAGTCTTCGTAGCCTGGCCTGAATCCGAACCACCGTGCCATCTGCAGCAACGTGTCGTAGGCACCGGCTGCGCGGACGAAGTAACTGACGGTCAGCCCCTCCAACGTCAGACCGCGACTGAGAGTGTTCCCCCCGACCGCGATAGCGATTTGACCGTCAGTGGAGTAGTCGAGGCGGTCATCGCTTCGGAAATTGTCGATGATGATGCGACAGACCGACAAGACATCTTCGACCTTCGCCGACACTGCATCGAAATCGATTGATTTCAAATCGAATTCGGAGGAGTGCACCTTCCCTGTCTCGGATTCCCATAGCGCTCGCAAGCGATCCTTGGTCGATGCATCACCGGCAGCCCACCTTTTTGAAAGCCTCTCCACGTATGCATTCAATGGCCCCTTGAACTGGCGATGAATGTCCGTCTTCACCGAGGTGTGGATCAACATCGTCGAATGCCCGGCGTCACCGCGTGCGCGTCGCGCAGCCGTCGAGAGCACAAACCAATCGAGCGCATTCTCGAGGGTGGGCGGAATCGAAGGAATGAAGGACGCCGTCGCGGTCTTCCCCAGCGGACGAACGTCGTCTACGTCTTCGTTGGGAATGATCCGCACCATGTTGGAGCCGTCGAGGTCTTTCCCGTTCGCCTCGTCGCCCTCGACCGCATCTCGACCGAAGATTTTTTCAGTGCCGAAGTATCCCTTTGGTTCCGGGAGATTCAGAATGAAGTCCTTCGGGTACAAGTCGCCCCCGGCAGGATCGATCAGAATGTTTGCAAATGGCGTTGCTGTATAGCCAATATAGGTGCTTTTCGGCAGCTTCTCGATGATGCCCCTAATCAGGGGGTTGATGGTTCGAGTCTCCACACTTGCCTGATCTGCCTCGTCGTCGATGATGAGAGTCGGCACATCGGTGAGAGCTCGCTGTTTTACTGCCGGCTGTAACCACTTGTCCAAACGTTTCAGGACCGCGGCATTCTTCTTCACGACGGCGAGGATCACACCACTGTCGTCGACATGCAGTAGAGCCGTCGACTGCATGGCGGGCGCTCGAAAATCGTCATCCGCATTCGTCAGCTGCTTCCACTTAGTAGGCGTGAGCATATGAAGCTGCTCATCGAGACGCTCCTGCGTCTGTTTCCGTAGCCCGTTGTGAATTCCCGACAGCACAATGACGAATTTGTAACCGACATCCGCAGCCTTTGCGATTACAGCAGTGAAGTTGGTGGTCTTACCAGATTGCACATAGCCCACCACCAGCCCCTTCGCATCCCACGATGATTCGTTAGGACGCGGCGTGTAGGCAATAACCTTATTGGACGAGCCGTCCAAGGACTGGATCCGATCATCCGGCCACGACAAGTCTCCTCGGATGTAACGCTCGAGAGCAGGCCAATAAGTATCGGCGCTGGCGTTCGGCCCCGCATACCAGGGCTCACGCGGCCCGTGGATGATCGGCGGGCCGGCGGTGATCACTCCAGAGAGATGTCTGCGGTACTCCGCCTCGAATTCATCGAGTTCCTCCGCGGTGAGCCTGCCTTTGAAACGTTTGAGAGCTGATTCCAACGACGTCTTCCTCGCCCAACCCGCAAATACCTCGTAGAAATCGTCCATCAACTCCATACCTCCGTGTCGCCTCGCGACTGAACGGTAGCGCAGAAATCGAAAAGGTTGCGTTAGAAACGATCCGTCCGGTCTGTCGCAGACGAGCGACTTCGACCGAGGTTAGCTGTGGAGAGCCGAAACTTGCCGAAAACCTATTGCATAACCGACGCAGCACCGCGTCTAGCAAGAAGGATCCGGCGTTGCAGAAACCTTCCTAGAACCCAAGTGATGACTGGGAACAGTTAAGATCTGAGCTGGTTGGCGCGTTGGGGACGAGGCAAATTCAGGTCAGTGCGAGCAGGCTCAGCCGCCGTAGACCTCGGGGTCCAGGGTGCCGATGTACGGCAGATCGCGGTACCGCTCGGCGTAGTCGAGGCCGTAACCGACGACGAACTCGTTGGGGATGTCGAAGCCCACGTCGCGGACGTCGACGTCGATCTTGACCGCGTCCGGCTTGCGGAGCAGGGTGACGACCTCGAGCGAAGCGGGATTACGCGTCTTGAGGTTGCGCATCAACCACGACAACGTCAGGCCCGAGTCGATGATGTCCTCGACGATCAGCACGTGGCGACCGGCGATGTCCTTGTCGAGGTCCTTGAGGATGCGGACGACGCCCGAAGACGAGGTCGAGGATCCGTAGGAGCTCACCGCCATGAATTCCATCTGCGACGGGATCGGCAGGGCGCGGGCGAAGTCGGTCATGAAGAAGACCGCTCCCTTGAGGACGCCGATCAGCAGGAGATCCCCTTCGGGGGCGCCTGCCGGGTAACGCTTGGCGATTTCCTCAGCCAGTTCCGCCGTTCGTGCACGGATCTGTTCTTCGGAGATCAGTACCGATGCGATGTCGCCCTCGTACACGCGTCAAACCCTTCGTCGGTCTTCGAATCCGAGGATCAGCCTGCCACGTCGCCGGGCCGCCACCAACCTCGCCTCCGGTGTTCCGCCCCCGATCGCGACGCCGCCTTGCCCCCGCCAGTCGGTCACCAAAGCGTCGACTGCGCGTAACTGTTTGTCCGTCAATGCTTTTGCGCCGCCCTGCAGCAGCCAGGCTCGCAGAGCGCGTCGGCGGATTGCGGTGGGCGCTTCGGCAAGTGTGTCCACTTCCACTTCCCCGTCGACGACAGCCCGTAGAAGTAGGGCCTCGGCGTACTCGTCGAGCGCCTCGCCGTCCTCACGCAACTGCGTCGCGGTTCGGGCCAACGCCTCGGCAACTCCCCCGCCGAGAATTTCTTCGAGCAGCGGCAACGCCTCGTGCCGCAGACGCACGCGAGTGAACTCGGGATTGTTGTTGTGCGGGTCCTCCCACGGCGTGATGCCCAGGTCGACGCAGGCCGCCCTGGTCACCGACCGACGGATGCCGAGAAGCGGCCGTCCCCAGGGAGCATCGAATGCAGCCATACCCTGAATCGATCGCCCACCGGACCCGCGGGACAGTCCGAGAAGGACGGTCTCTGCTTGATCGTCGAGCGTGTGTCCGAGCAGAACCGGGAGGTCAGTCCTGGCGTCGCGCAGAGCGCTGTACCGAGCCTCACGCGCGGCGGCTTCGAGACTCCCACCTTCGGCTACGTCGACGGCCAGCACCGTCGCGGTCCGGCAACCCAGCGCCAGCGCCTGGTCTGCGGCCGAGCGCGCGACGGCATCAGAACCAGGCTGCAGCCGATGGTCCACGATCAACGCGTCGACCGAATCGGCTTCCGCCACCGCTGCTGCGGTCAGCGCCAACGAATCGGCTCCCCCGGACAGGGCGACGACCACACGGCGTCGTGGCTCGAATGCGACCGTCCATGCCCGCACGGCCTGTCGCAGCGCCAGTAGGGCAGGCGTCTCAGGCAGCAGCATCTAGCCGAGAACGCGCTTTACCCACGCGTCGGGATTGTCGATCTCGTCCAGCAACGGCAAGGTCTCGGGCCCGGTCCAGATGGTGTTGAACTGCTCCATGCCGACCTTGAGAACCACCGCGTCGACGAAGGCCTTGCCGCGTACGTACTGCGCCATCTTGGCGTCCATGCCGAGAAGCATCTTGATGATCCGCTGCACGGGGTTGGACTTGCGCTGCCGACGCTTGTCGAAGGCCGCGCGGATAGTTGCCACCGACGGCACCACGGCGGGGCCGACGGCGTCCATCACGTGGTCTGCATGCCCTTCGAGGAGGGTGCCGAGTACGAGCATCCGATCCAGCGCGTCACGCTGAGGTTCTGCCTGCGAAGCACGCAGCAGGCCGATGATCCCGCCCGCCGTCGCACCGTCACTGGAGTCGGGTTCCTTCCGCGAGCGCAGCTCTGCAGCAAGGCGCCCGACAACGTCGGTCATCGACTCGTCCACCGTCGCACCAAGCGTTTCGACGGATTCCTTCATGTACTCCGCTAGCCACGGCGAGGACGAGAACTGAACCCGGTGGGTGACCTCGTGCAGGCAGACCCACAACCGGAAGTCACTCGGGTTCAGCCGAAGGGACCGTTCGACGGAGACGATGTTCGGTGTGACCAGAAGCAGGGTGCCGTGCTCGCCGGTGAACGGGTCGTACTGCCCGAGGATCGCCGAAGACAGGTACGCCAGCATGGCGCCGGCCTGCAAGCCCGCCGGCTTTCCGACGATGAGATTGCCACTGCCGTCAGGGTCGGCGCCGGTGAGATGCGCCATCGACCGCGAGGCCGCCGTGATCCACCCGGCCCGGTCGAGCACGTCAGCGGCCGGGACCGGTAGACCGTCGGCCAAACCGGTCACTTCACGAACCGGCAGTTCTGCACGCTTGGATGCCTCGGCGAGTTCTGCCGTTGCCGTCTCGGCCGTGTAGCGAGACATCGCGGGGCCGCCGCGCGCCAGTTTTATCCCGGCTTTGGCGGCAAGACTCCAGTCGACGGCACCACCGAGCGGAGCCGAGGCTTCATCATCTTGTGGAGTCTTTTCGGCCACTATTGGCACCCGCAATTCCTCAATGCTCCGGCAATCGCGTCCAGGGCAGGACGGCTCACTTCTGGCGGCCGGTCATTGGACATCAGTGCGAAGGTGAGCACTCGCCCGTTCTGATCGACCACGAACCCTGACAACGCGCTGGCCGTCGAGAGAGTTCCCGTCTTGGCCCGTACCCAACCCGCACCGGTTCGGTTTCCGGACGCGTAGCGGTCGGACAAACTTCCTGTTCCGCCGGCCACCGGAAGGTAGTCCAGCAGCGGACGCAGTTTCGGATCACCGTCACCGGCCGCCGCCGTCATGACGCGATCGAGTACCTGAGCGGGAATGAGATCGTCGACGGAAAGTCCGCTGGAATCGTGCAGCGAAACTCCGGTGTAGTCGAACCCGGCGGCCTGCAAGGTCTTGCCGGTCGCGTCGACGGCTCCGGTGAACGAGGCTTCGATTCCGGAGGCAATCGCGACCTCACGCCCGATGGTCTCGGCGAGCACGTTGTCGGAATGTTCCATCATCTGCAGCAGTCGGTCGCTCAGCGGCGCCGACTGCACGGTGGCGATCGGCTTGGCACCGGCAGGCGCCGCGCCGAGACTCACGTTGGCGGGATCGACACCGAGGGCCTGAGCGAGCACCTTGCCGGCGTCCAACGCGGGCGTTTCCGAACGCGGCGACTCGTCTTGAGTGCCGTCGTACCGACCACCTTCGATCATCACCGATTCGATCGGGGTGATGTAACCGGCCGCGATGTCAGCGGGGAACCACCCGGTGGCCATGTTGTCGCCCTTGAACAAGCTCGAGTCCACCACGACGCTGGTTACCGGCGTACCGGCAGCCTTGATCTGGTCGACGAGATCCGCGATGTGAGCAGCATTGGCGTAGTACCCGCTCTGCCCCTTCGGCGTCGCCGTCAGCGTCGGGTCACCACCGCCGACCAGAACGACCTGCCCGGGGCTCGCTCCGGGGACCACCGTCGTGGCCAGCCTGTGGTCGAGCGGCAGCTTCAGCAGTGCCGCCGATGCGGTCAGCACCTTCGTCGTGGACGCAGGCGTCATCGGCGTCGACGGGTCTGCGCTCCACAGAATGTTTCCGGTGAGCGCATCAGCGACAACTCCGGTGAACTTCCCCAGATCCGGGTTGGCCACGGCCGGGCCGATCGCCGCTGCGATTCCCGACGCGCTCGGGATCGGTGCGTCCGTCGGGACGGGCACCACCTGAGGTGACGGCGTCACGAGCGCAGGCTGCGGCGACGTAGTCACGGTCGCGCTGCCGGCTGTGTCGTTCGACGTACCGAGTTTCACGACGACAACTCCGGCGACGGCCAGTACAACCACTGCACCGACCGCCAGAAGGATGCGGAAGTTACGCCGTCGACTCTCTTCCAACGAGCCGATCTTCTTCTTTCCTTGGCCCGCCAACGCCCCTCCGTCTGTGCTCTGCCTACTGGGTGGTCAGGCAACCTTATCCTTGACCCGATATCCTTCCGACGAATCATTACCGACACGACAGCGAGGAATCGGCGTGGAGTTCGACGTCACCATCGAGATCCCCAAGGGTCAGCGCAACAAGTACGAGGTCGACCACGTAACCGGTCGCGTCAAACTCGATCGCTACCTCTACACAGCTTTCGGCTACCCGGCCGACTACGGCTTCATCGAAAACACCCTGGGTGAGGACGGCGATCCGCTCGACGCCATGGTCCTGCTCCCCGAGTCGGTCTTCCCCGGCGTCATCGTCGAGGCTCGCGCAGTCGCGATGTTCAAGATGGTCGACGAGGCCGGCGGAGACGACAAGGTCCTCTGCGTTCCGGCCGGTGACCCCCGCTGGGATCACATCCAGGATCTGGGTGACATCTCACAGTTCGAGCTCGATGCGATCAAGCACTTCTTCGTCCACTACAAGGACCTCGAGCCGAACAAGCACGTCGAGGCAGCCAACTGGGTCGGCCGCGCCGAGGCAGAGGCCGAGATCGAGGCTTCGATCAAGCGTCTCGCTGCCAACGGCGGTCACTGAGCTCGAGTTCTCAGGCCTTACGAAAATCCCCGCACATCGGAAGATGTGCGGGGATTTTTGTGCTGTTTTTACTCGCCCTTGCAGTTCCTACTCACCCTGGAAGACCGGCGGGCGCTTCTGGAAGACGGCGGTGATGGCCTCGGTCAGATCCTGCGAAGGCAGGAACGCCGCGTTCCAGGCTGCGACGTAGCGAAGGCTGTCGTTCACGCTCGCGCTGCGGGTGTGATCGAGCACGTCCTTGATCCCGTGGACCACGAGCGGCGGATTGAGCGCAATCTCCTTGGCGGTCGCGCGCGCCGCTGCCAGTACCGCGTCGGCATCTTCGAAAACGTCGTTGACGAGGCCGATCTTCTCGGCGCGCGCTGCGTCGATGTCCTTGCCGGTCAGAGCCAATTCACGCAGGTGTCCGTCACCGATGATCGCGGGCAGACGCGCGAGGCTGCCCATGTCTGCGACGATCGCGACCTTGACCTCGCGGATGCTGAACTTGGCATCGGCACTTGCGTAGCGGATGTCCGCCGCCGTGATGAGGTCGACGCCGCCGCCGATGCACCAGCCCTGAACAGCTGCGACGACGGGCTTGCGGCAGTCTGCGACGGCATTGATGCCCGACTGCATGCGCTTGATCATGTCGTGGAATTTGGTGCGCGGACCTGCCTGAGCCTTGTCCGCGAGGACGGCACCGAATTCACCGCTCATCGCCGGCAGGTCCAGTCCGAACGAGAAGTGCTTGCCGGAACCGGCGATGACGATTGCACGCACCTCGGGATCGGCGTCGAGGTCGGCGAAGATTTCGGGGAGTTCATTCCAGAAATCCGGCCCCATCGCGTTGCCCTTGCTCGGCCCGATCAGCGTCACCTGGGCGATGTTGTCTTCGCGCTCGACGGTGAACGCATTCCAGCTCTTCTGTTCAGTCATTACTCAAGAGTAACTAAAGGTCGGGCTCAGCCGAAGACCGCTGCCTTCATCCGAAGATTCCTGCCTCGTCAAGTACCAGTACGACGAGGGTGACGGCCATCAGGGCGAACATGATGAGCATCGCCATCCTGGCCGCCCGCTCACTGGTCGGTGGGAAAACGCGCTGCGCCGGATGCTCGGCCACGTACTCGGACAAGGACATGGTCCTGGCACGTGAGCGTGTCGGATTCTGTACCGCTGCTGTTGTAGCCATGTCGGTGATCCTTTCAACTACGCAATCTCAGTCAGGTACCCCAAAGGTGAAGTACCCGACTGAGTTCGACTTCTCCAATGTAGACCCGCAGATCGAAGAAGTCAGCGTGAGTTTCGTGCGAATTACCTGAGAGTTAGTCCACACAGGGGATGCCGCCATTCGCGTCGGCTCGGATGGGTGATCCCTGCGCTCCCGTATCGGGAACTGTGCCGGCGGATACCGAGGAGTCCGACTGCGCCGGAGCGGCCGAGAACACGGTCTGCGCATTGTCCTCACCGATCAGTACAGACACTGATTCGGCCGCTGCCTGCTCGTTCGGCACTGCGGCCACGCCCAACTGCTCGGCCAGCGCCTCTGCGACGGCTTTGGCGCCGACTCCATAGCTGACCACCGACTTTGCCGTCGCAGCTGCGGTGCTCACCTCTCCGACTTCGACTCCCGACGCTTTCATCGCCGCTGCCAACGCGGCGCCCAACCCGTCCGTCGCGGTTCCGTTGCGGATGTCCACAACTTCGTTCCCGGTCGAGATCGCGGTGTCCATCGCAGGTGCAGATGCCGAGTCACCTCCCGCGAAGATCCGCGACACTTCGCTACGCAGACGCGCCGGATCGACCATGTTGACGTCCTGGCCGTCGACGGTCTCGTATCCCTCGATGGGCAGGGTGTAGAAGTCGATGTTCCCACCCGCGAGAGCGCTTGCCTGAGAAGCGAATCGGACGGGATCCATGGCGGAATCGATCACCACGTCCTTCTTCACCACGTCGGCCAGTGCCGTCATCTTCGGAATGTTTCCGATGACGCCGGAGCCCTTCAAGTTGGCGATCACCGCGCTGATGAAAGCCTGCTGCCGGTGGGTGCGATCCAAGTCCCCGTTGTCCAGGCCGTGGCGTTGACGGACAAACGAAAGTGCCTGTGACGCATCGAGAGTCTGAACCCCGGCCGGGAAGTTGGCGCCTGAGAAATCGTCCTGCACCGGATTGTTGAGACACACCTGAACGGGGCCGATAGCCGAGACGACGTCATAGAAGCCCATAAGGTTCACTTCGGCAAAGTGATCGATCGGAACCTTGAGCAGATTCTGCACGCTGGTCAGTGTCGACCGCCTACCGACTTCACGCGCTTGCTGTTCTCGTGCAGCAGGATCCGTCACACCGTCCGCTACGAGTTTGGCGTCCGCATCAGCCTTCGCCATTCCGTAGGCTTCCTTGATCTTGGCCATTCCATAGCCGGGTACCGCGACGTAATCGTCGCGTGGAATTGCCACCGCACTGGCCTTGCCACCATCGCCCGGAACATGGAGCAGGATAAGCGTGTTCGTGTTGTACCCACCCACATCACTGTCCCCTGCGTGCAACTTGTCGGTGACGAACTCTGCCGGCAGGTCACTGCCGTCCATCGCCTTGCGGCTGTCGAGCCCGATCAACAAAATGTTGGTATCCCCGTCGAGTGAACTGCCGGCGTCGTCGCCGAGGGCGGAGAGCGCATCCGACCGGTACAGCCCCGACGTCAGATCCGACTGCACGTACCACCCGATTCCGACGCCCACCAGAATCGTCGTCGACAGGGACGCCGCCGCCAGCTTGCGCCCTACCGAGAGCGTCGACCGCTGCGGTTGACGCCTACGCCTGTGCCTGGTTGCCGAGTGTCGAGGTCGCGGTTCCACGGCCGACACGCTATCCACCGTTCCTGAGTAGAACCTGTCGATACCGGACACAGCTGGTCATTCGCTGAAAGAACGCTGAGAATGAAGTCCGAATTGGGCAAATCTGCTCTAGGCTCCGCCCTGTGGACCGCCGACGCTTCCTCAGTGCCCTCGCAGCAGCAACTCTGACCGGAACCGCCGCGGTGACCATGGGAACCGCTTGTTCGTCACGTTCGGTCGGGACGGCGGTCGCCGCAGCCGACGAGCCAGCAGACCCTGCCGCTGTTCCGAATCTCCCGCCTGCCTTGCTGCCGCCTCCACCGCAGTCTGCCCGGGTGCCGCTGCCCGCCGGCGGATCGTTGACCGCCCTGCCCGGCGGCGGGGATCTGTTTGCCCTGACGGTTGACGACGGAGCCAGCTCCGAAGTCGTGCGCCTCTACACACAGTTCGCAAAAGACACCGGCATCCGTTTGACGTACTTCGTCAACGGGCAATACAACTCGTGGACCGAAAACGCCGGACTTCTCAGACCTCTTGTCGAGAGCGGACAAATTCAGCTCGGCAATCACACCTACTCGCACCCGGATCTGACGTCAGTGTCGAAGCAGCAGATCGCCGACGAGCTGACGAAGAACGGCACGTTCCTGCGCAACACCTACGGGGTGGACGCGGCGCCGTACTTTCGGCCGCCGTATGGAAGGCACAACGCGACAGTCGATTCCGTGGCCGCGAGCGTCGGCTACACCGTGCCCACCCTCTGGTACGGGTCGCTGTCGGATTCTTCGTTGATCACCGAGGAGTACATCCTGCAGATGGCGAACCAGTACTTCAATCCGGGGGCCATAGTGATCGGACACCTCAACTATCTGCCCGTGACCCACGTGTATCCGCAACTGGTGGACATCATCCGAAGCCGGAACCTGCGGACGGTCACGCTCAACGATGTCTATCTGAAGCCGTGACGCCGTGGTGACCGCAGCCGACAACGAGGTCCCGGCCGACAACACGGCTCCGTCTGTGAAACAACGCACCGAGGCCTGGCTGCTCGCGGACATCACCGAGGAACCAGCCGGACATCTGGGGCCACACCGGATGGCGCCGAAGAAGGAGAAGCGCCACCCGTGGTGGAAGGTGATGTGCCTGACGGGTGTCGATTACTTCTCCACTCTCGGTTACCAACCCGGTATCGCGGCACTGGCGGCCGGCACGTTGGCTCCCATCGCGACAGTCGTGTTGATTCTGCTGACGCTGTTCGGTGCGCTCCCGGTCTACCGGCGAGTGGCTCGCGAGAGCCCGCATGGCGAGGGGTCGATCGCCATGCTCGAGAAGTTGCTGCCCAAGTGGCGCGGCAAGATCTTCGTTCTCGTGCTTCTCGGATTCGCGGCCACCGATTTCCTCATCACCATGACGCTCTCGGCCGCCGATGCCACGGCGCACCTCGTCGAGAATCCTTTTGCTCCAACCTTTCTCTCCGGACACACCGTCGCCGTCACCCTTGTTCTGCTCGCGCTCCTCGCCGCGGTATTCCTCCGCGGATTCACCGAAGCTATCGGTATCGCTGTCGGATTGGTCGCCGTCTACCTCG
This sequence comes from Rhodococcus sp. MurmanLake-1, assembly GCF_056945715.1. Taxonomy (NCBI): domain Bacteria; kingdom Bacillati; phylum Actinomycetota; class Actinomycetes; order Mycobacteriales; family Nocardiaceae; genus Rhodococcus; species Rhodococcus sp. MurmanLake-1. The sequence continues at coordinate 636,075 of NZ_JBWZNF010000003.1, forward strand.
CCTTGAACGTGGTGGTCATCTCCGTAGGTTTGTGGCACATCGCGACCGCGCCGTCGTTGGTCACCGACTGGACGCGCGCCATGACCACCGAGCACGGAAACCCGGCGATGATGATCCTGATCGCGCTGATCGTCTTCCCGAAGTTGGCTCTCGGTCTGTCCGGCTTCGAAACCGGCGTCGCGGTCATGCCGCAGATCAAGGGCGATCCGCACGACACGGAACAGAATCCACGGGGCCGCATCAAAGGCGCACGGCGCCTGCTCACCACTGCGGCGCTGATCATGAGCGGATTCCTGCTGACGTCGAGCCTGGTCACCACCATCCTGATCCCAGAAAACGAGTTCCAACCCGGAGGCGCTGCCAACGGTCGCGCGCTTGCCTTCCTCGCGCACGACTATCTGGGTGAGATCTTCGGAACCGTCTACGATCTCAGCACGATCCTCATCCTTTGGTTTGCCGGTGCGTCGGCAATGGCAGGGTTGCTCAATCTTGTTCCGAGGTATCTCCCCCGCTACGGCATGGCGCCGTCGTGGGCCCGCGCCGTGCGTCCGCTGGTCCTCGTGTTCAGCGTCATCGCCATCACCGTCACGATCTACTTCGACGCCGGTGTCGACGCTCAGAGTTCCGCGTACGCAACCGGTGTCCTCGTGCTCATCTCGTCGGCGACCGTCGCCGTTGCCCTGTCCGCCCGCAAGCACGGTCAGCGAAAACTGTTCGTAGGGTTCAGTTTTGTCGCAGTTTTGTTCGTCTACACGACGATCGCGAACATTTTCGAACGTCCAGACGGTGTGAAAGTGGCGTCGTTTTTCATCGCCGCGATCATGGTGGTGTCCTTCCTTTCCCGGATCTCGCGAGCCTTCGAACTACGGGCAACCTCTGTCGAATTCGACGAGACTGCACTGCGATTCATCGCCGAGGCAGCCGAGAAGGGTTACCTCGCGATGGTGGCGCACGACGTCGATCGTCTCGACGAGGACGAGTATCGGCAGAAGGAATCGCAGCAGCGCGCCGAAAGCAACATCCCGGAGGCGGAGTCAATCATCTTCATCGAAGTAAATGTCACGGACTCCTCCGAATTCAGCACCGATCTCCTCGTCCACGGACGACAGCGCGGTGAGCACCGGATCCTCTGGGTCGACAGCCCTGCCGTCCCCAACACCATTGCGGCGGTTCTCCTGCGGACGAGAGACATCACCGGCGTGATTCCCGACGTCTACTTCGAGTGGACCGAGGGAAACCCGATCATGTACCTGCTCCGATTCCTCTTCATCGGTGAGGGCGAAACCGCTCCGGTGACCCGTGAGGTTCTCCGCCGAGCCGAACCCGACCAGTCCCGACGGCCACACGTCCACGTCGGTTGACGCGGCAAACGACGAGCAGAGGGATGGTCCAGGCCATGCCGATGGACGACACCAGCAGCGCCGGCTACTGGAACGGAAAACCGCAATGCTCATGCGCGGTTACCCCTACTCCGCGGCCGTCAAGGACAAGGACTTGATGGACCTGCGGATCTGGGCGTCCTCCGGCAACGTCAAACTAGTGCGCACCGTCTTGCAAAGGGATCTGCCGGACTGGCACGCCGAACGGCCGGGCGTCGGACTCGAAGTCCGACTCCTCCGACGACGTGGTCAGCGCATGTGCCGGTTGCTCGAGCCGTTGGCGTCCCCGAAGTTGATGGGCGCAATCAACGTCCCTCGTAGCGAGTCCGCTGATCTTCATGCGCTGATGACCGAAGGCAAGAACACCGTCAAATCGCGTCTCGAAGGGCACAGCGCATCGGCGGCCGCGTTCACCACCGTCCTGTCCGCCGAGCTCTATCACGTGGCGAAAACGCACTGCCTGACCAGGCCGGACGACAAAATCGATCCTCCGCTTCGGATGAACTGATGTTCGCTCGGTCCTGAAAGTCACGACCCTACTTGAACGAGAGTGATCGTATGATCATCGCCGATCGACCGTAAATTGCGCAGGAACGCGCATCCGGAGACCGGCCGCGTGCCGCCCGCACGATGCCAACAACCGAGCCGCTTCATAGAATTCGACCAAAGACAGGGAAGATCGCACAGAAAGAAGTGCTGCGTGCCTATATTCAGGCGAAACTCGCGAATATCACATCTTGCGTGCGAGGCTCGCCCTGAAATCCATTGCGATGGTGCGGATCTATAGGACGATCGGCCCCGCTGCACCCACACGTCGAAGCGACTGGCTATCGCAGGTTCGATTCGTCTGTCACCAAGCGATAAAGGACGTATCCAGAAAACACTATTATGGAGACGACGCAGAGTACGAGCATGATGTCGAAGAAGATAGTCATGTTTCCCCTCATGGGTTCGACCAGGATCGATTCGTTTATCCCCGCGAAAGTTTCTCCGCGAAAATGTCCTGTTCCGCAGCTCCAATCGTGTGAAGGCGATAGTGCCTCACCACCCGAGGCACGGCTCAGCACTACTCAGAGTGAGGGCTTGGCAGTGTCATACGCTGCGCGAAGGGCCACTTACGATTCCTGATCCGCTGACACGAGGTCGCGGAAGTAGTCGGAGAGACGGTGAGTGCCAGTCCGCTCGCCCACCGACTCACGTTGGAGCCCTTCGATGAAGAATCGAGCCAGCGACGACGGGCGCGGCCCCAGGCGATCCGCGGTCCAGATGACAGGCCGGACGAATCCGGCAGGGACCGAGACCATTCGGGGCCGCTTGTCCACCGCGGCGAACGCCAAGTCCACGATGTCGCGATACCTGTAGATGTCCGGGCCACCGACATTCCACTCACCGGACTCGTCCCCGAGTCGGTCGACACAGAAGGCTGCGAGGTCGGCGCCGTGGATCGGGTTCAGTCGCGCAGTTCCGGCACCGAGGCCGAACGCAAGGCCGCGACGGGCCATGTCGAGGAATTCGGAAGCGTCCGAGAAGTACCCCGAGGGATTGACGATCTGCGAAGCCGCCTCGCTCCGCCGCAGCGCCTCCACGAACGCCGCCTTCGACCGCATCACCATCGAGGTGCCCTCGTGGACATGCATGACGTTGACAAACAGAAACGACGACACCGAGTCCAGCTCCGCCAACTGCAGCAGACGCAAGTTTGCTTGAAAATCGATGTCCCAGGGGTCAGCGTGTTGCCTCGTCACACCCAACGCTGAAACCACCCGGTGCACACCGTGACACAAATCTGGAATCGTACTGCGATCGCCGATGTCTCCGATCACCCACTCGTCTACCAGGCCGCTTAGAGATGGAGCTCCGAACGCCCCCGAGCCCTCCGCGCGATCGCGTGAACGCACCAGCGCCCTCACCCGATAGCCGCGTTGATGGAGCTCACGCACCAGGTACCTACCCATATACCCCGTCGCCCCGGCAACTAGTACGGTCTGCGCTTCCACGTGCACCCCTTCCATTCATGTACTGCCTAGTCCAAGAATACAGTACTGCCATGCGATGACTTCGACACGCCAAAGGAGGTCCTGTCGGCCCACCTGGACAATGGGAACGTCGGGCCACCTCGGATAGCCGGCAACAATGAGATGGAGGAAACGTGATGGCGCGTCCCGCACGACCGTTGGACCCGGCGCGCTCTCGCGCGCTACTCGATGCCGCCGGCGTCGCATTCGCAACACACGGTTTCGAGCGGGCCTCGCTCAACTCGATCCTGGCCGAGGCGCGATTCCCGAAGAGCTCCTTCTACCACTACTTCGGGGACAAGACGACACTGTTCGAGCGCGCCGTGGAAGCCGGAATGGACGCGCTGCGCGCAGCGGTGACACCACCGAACATCGACTCACTCGATCAGCACAGCTTCTGGCCGCAGATACGTCAACTCGGTGATCAACTCCAGATCGCCGCCACCTCGGACCCACGCACCCAGATTGCCGGACGCCTGCTTCACGCCGCCGACGTCCCGCCCTCACCCACGCTCGACGCTCTTCGCCACTCGATAACGAACTGGCTCACACACGCACTCGAAAGAGGCCGCGACCTCGGCCAGATTGACCTCGACACCCCCCTGGAGCTTCAACTACACCTACTGATCGCCGTCCTCACGGAAGTCGACCGATGGGTGCTCGCCCACAACGCGCACACCGACTCCACGTCCGCGGCACTGCGCGTACTCGAACGCTTGCTCGTCGCGTGATCATGACTCCCGCACCGCCGCCGATATGTTGCAACGACCAATGGAATCTACCAACAGACTTGGGGCCAAACCTTTTACCTACGGACTAGGGCTTATCCGACATATTTGAGGTCGAACACCGAAATGAAATCCCACTCGAACTGCCTTGTTCTCGGTGACGGTGGCTCGTATTCCGCGCTCGTGTAACGCCGCCGCCCTGAATTCGCGACCGCTGGCTCGATGCGACTCTGTTTCAGGTCCACGCCCATGCAGAAATCTTCATTTCCATATAGGTCGCTTCTGTCTCGCACCTCTACCAGCGGGCGGCGGCAACCGACTTAACCCGCCTGTTTCACCGGTCGCTGCCCGATTGTCGACAGGTAATTACTTGTCAATTCAATTCTCGTGGGAACGGACAAAAACCGACCGGATTCTTGTGAGAATCGACTGAGATGGGCGTCACGTCATGCGTCAAGATTTAGCGGTCAATACTTAACCGCGCCCTCATCTTTTTGCTCGGGCCCCGGCTCCATCACGGAGGCACCATGAAACACCGCTCCTATCCAACACTTGCAGCGGCCGCAGGGCTCGCTCTCGTGTTGTCCGCCTGCGGCTCGGGAGGCACGTCCTCGGGCCCCGGCGGCGGTGACCCCCTCATTGACGGAACCTTCCGATTTGCACTGGAGGCCGATCCAGGCGCACTCAACCCGGTCATGACGGCATCCCCTGCTACCGGCGAGATTTCGCGGTTGGCTTACGACTCCCTGGTTTACCAGGATCCCGATACCAGCAAAGTCGGACCGTGGTTGGCAGAAAAGTGGGATGAAACCCCGACGTCTGCATCCTTCACCATCCGTGAAGGCGTGACCTGTACCGACGGGTCCACGTTGACCCCCCAGACCGTCGCGGACAACATCAACTTCGTCGCCAATCCGGACAACGGTTCACGGTTGCGTGGCTCGGTTGTCCCTACCGGTGCATCGGCGACCGCTGACCCCGCTACGCGTACCGTCACGGTGAACACTGCGGCTCCCAGCCCGTTCCTGCTCCTTAATGTCGGGCGCCTCCCGATCCTGTGCGAGGCCGGAGTGAAGGACCCGACGGCATCGAACAAAGCCTCGCTCGGCACCGGCATGTTCCAAGTCACCGAAATCGCCGCCGGCAGTCACTACACATTCGAGCGCCGCGAGGGCTACAACTGGGGGCCCGACGGCACCACCTCCGACACACCAGGTGTCCCCAAGACCGTAATCGCCTCAGTAGCAACGAATGTCAGCACTTCCGCGAACCAGCTTCTGTCGGGCGAACTCCACGCAGCACCGATCGACGGGCCGGACAAGAGCCGAATCGAGGCCGCCAATTTTACCTCGATCAAACGACCGATGTCGGCCGGTCAGATGTACTTCAATCAGACAGCAACCAACCCGACCAGCGATCCCGCCGTCCGCACGGCACTGATCCAAGCGGTCAATCTCGATGACCTCGCTCAGGTCGTCACCGCAGGAAACGGGATTCGGGCAACCAGTCTCGTCGCCGTCGAACCGCGCGCCTGCGTATACGACTCTGTGACCGCCAATCTTCCCGAGTTCGATCTCAGTGCGGCACAAGCAACCCTGGACGCCGCTGGTTGGACCGCCAACGTAGACGGCAAGCGAAGCAAGGACGGAAAGCCGCTGAACCTGCGCCTCGTCTACGACGGTGTCGACGATCCGCGAAATGCAGCAGCCGAACTCGCGCAGTCGGCGTGGACCCAACTCGGTGCAAACGTCGAGGTGACAGGTGGCGACGAAAACCGGATCATCGACATCATTCTCAGCGGTAAGGACAACACCGCGTGGGACATCGCGTGGATCCAGATCAATTCTTCGCTCCCGAGCACGTTCACCGGATACTTCAGCGGACCCGTTCCCGCAGCCGGTAAGAACTTCTCGTCTATCAGCAACCCCGCATACGACGCAGCAGTAACAAAGGCCTCCGGATTGACTGGCGAAGCAGCCTGTGATGCCTGGGCCGACGCAGAGTCGGAGATCGTGAAATCGGCTTCTGCTGTGACCTTTGCCGACGCGATCACGAACCTGTACTTCAACAAGGCCGGGCTCTCATTCGGTAAAACGCTCAACGGTTCTGCTCTCCGCCTCTACCAGTAAACGAGTTACTCACTCAATTTCCTTGCGGTAGAACTACTTCCACTCCAACGACCGGAAGCGGTGCGACTCCCCTGAACGTCCAGCGCGAGCTCCGGACCTCTGTCGTCCAGCTCATTCTTCAGGATCGGGAACTGATCTAGCTACTCTCCGACACCTTCGTCACTTCGATGCCCCCCTCCGCCCACACTGGAGGGGGCATCGAAGTCTGGGCACTCGACCATCTCTTCGTCACTTCAGCAGCGACTGCCGATCTCTAACCGCGCAGTTTCCGGTGAGAACGTGGCACCGCGGATGACAGGAGTCGTAGCACTAGAACCCAAGGGTTAGATGCGGGTGGAGCCAGATGACAACCAAATCCACACGCTGTCGTGCGGCTTCCACTCTCGTGCTCGACGCTCGAGCCCTCGCACCAGAAGTACTCCGAGGTTCAGAAGGCCTCCTATGACGTGACTTTGGAGACGGAGGAGGATTCCCTCCGCTCCACCGACCAGTCCCTGAGCGGCGATGCCTGCCGGGAAAGCCGGCCGACCCTGCGGGGGCGCGAAGGCCACGCTTTCGGCCGCCGCCATCGAGGGTAGGACCGCCTTGGTGCTGGCCGTGCTTAGTGGACAATGCGAACATGACGACCTGCGCTCCTGCTCAAACCGTGCACTTTCATCAGAAGCATTACACGGCAGTGGTTTCTGGCGCGAAAGTTTCCACCGTCCGCTGGCGCGAAGGCATACACGAAGGGCCGGCAATTTTCATCTTCGACAATCACCCGACCGCCCGCCCCCTTGCAGGACAGGTCACTGCTGTAGAAACGTACGATCTCGCTCATCTGTCGCCGCTAGCAGCTCACCAGCCACCCGGCACCGACATGACGAATTTCGCAAGACAACTCCGGGTCAACTACTACCCCGAGATGCCTGAAGACGCTGTTGTTCAGGTGGTCGTCATAGCCACTGGTCACCACGGGGATTCGTCACTGCCCACGACGTAGTGCGACCGAACTCAGCCGTCGAAAACGTCTGTTGCACTTCCGTGTGCGTCGAGGTCTGCGCTGCCGGCGCCGATCGGGTAGTTGCGGCCCATTCTGGCTGGGTTGATCGGTCCAGGCGCGCTGGCACTCGTCCGGGGTCAGCGTTGTCGTGGATCCTCTGCGACAGGGCCGCCTTCGTTTTCCCACCGATCGAGTGCGCGTTTTTCCTGCTTGGCGGCGGTGTCTTTGCGCGATCCGAGTGATTTTACGGACTTGAGTAGTTCTGTGAGTCGGCCCATGACCGGACCATACTCGACTTTCCGGCGATGCTGACCCAGGGTTGGACGTATCTCCATCGGAGATGCCATAGGAGACTTCGACGGCGTCGACAACCACGAAACCTCCGCCCCGCCCTGCTTGCACTACCCGCACGAGAACGCACGATCCGGGTGCATGGCGGCGAATTGCCAGCGCGGGCCAACTCGGAGTGCGATTTCGGGACCGAAATGTTCGCGGCCAAACCGCGAGCACGACGGCGGCGACGCTTCGCACGACATCGCCGCGTCGTTCGGCGAGAACACTGGACCTAGGCCGGGAAAATCGGGTGCTTCAGCCGTCGAGATAGGGATAGGTTGTGGTGCGTGAGCGCACAAGTGATCATTCTGACCGGCCCACCAGGGGCAGGGAAGTCGACCCTCGCCGCGAAACTTGCCCGCGGCTACAGCAAAGGCGTTCATCTGCACACAGACGACTTCTGGCACTGCATCGTTTCGGGCGCGATACCTCCGTACGACCCCACGTCCGATGCGCAGAACCAGACTGTCATGGATGTGATCGCCGGCGCCGCCTATACGTATGCTCGCGGCGACTTCACCACGGTGATCGACGGAATCATCGGGCCGTGGATGCTCCCTCACTTCCGAACTCACGCGACACAGCACCCGAACTTGGTGGTCCACTACATCGTGCTCCGGCCGCAGCGCGACATCACGCTGAAGCGAGCCCAAGCCCGAACCGCGCCAAGCGCCTTGATCGACGAGGGGCCAATCCTCTCGATGTGGGATCAGTTCTCCGACCTCGGCGAGCTCGATGATCATGTACTGGACACGTCGGGCGACGAGGAAGAACAGAGTGCCCAACAAGTGGCAGCGGCCATTCGCGACGACCGTTTCCGACTCTTTGCACAGTAGCGGCTCAATCCGCCGGAAACCGTCTTGGTGATCGGCATCGGGGCGCCAGTGGATGTGAAACTTGGTGGTGTCGAGGTCGGCTAGTTTTCGCTCCGGAGCGCCCAGCTTGGGAGTCGGCCGAATCTCGACTGGCGTCGGGTTTTGTTGTGGCGCCTTAGTTTTTATCCAATTTGCCCACGTGTAGGTCTGTTCGGGCGTGGTCTCGTGGTGCTCGATCATGGCCTGCCAGTGCTGCGGAAAGGTCATCGCGGAGCGCAGCGAATTTCTCTTCGCGTGGACACCGCAGGTGGCCGGACCGCCGAGCAGGCGAATACAGTAGATGATCCAACTGACAACGGTTCCTGGTCTATGACTCGTCCGACAGACAGGTGCCCTGACCGAGCCCGTCCACGACCGCAGACGGCGACCCCATCGCGACGGGACGATGTGACGGAGATCGGGAATGACCGCGACATACAATCGCGGTCAGAGCGAAGCGCCAGGCCGAGATTCCGGCACCGAGGTGAGGGGGCAGGATGTTCGGTTGGAAGAAGAAGCGCCACGATTCGAAGATGACGCTCGACGATGTGATGTCAAAGCTCCGGCCTGACCTGAGTCGGGAATCGCTCGGCGTCGGGCCCGACTTTCCTGGCGTCGCCCCGAACCCGCTCATGAGCAGTGATGCACGCAAGCGCAGTGCGGAACTACGTACGGGGGCGCTTGCGCTTGGCGTTCTCGTCGACTGGCGGGAGGTCAACAGCAATCCACGCGCGGTCCTGATGTTCGACGTGGAGACCTCCGACGGCATCTCGTTCCGCGGTATCGCAGACGAAGACCTCACGATCACCGAACTGACACGACTCGCCCCGGGACAGACGTTGCCCGTGCGCGACCGGCCGGCCGTCATGGACCACTACGTCGCCCTTGCCAGGGACGCGGACCCCGCCCACGTGCAGCAGCTCTCCGACGAGATCGCGAGCCGCAAGCGGACCCCTGCCAGCCATGCGACAAACGCGTGAATTCGCCTACGGCTGGAAGAGATTCCGGACGAAGGAGAGGCTTTCGGGGAGCGCTGCCCGCATCGTCTCGATATGACCGGTCGGATATGTGCGGAATGTGACTGGCTGGCGGTTGGCGGCGAGTTCGGCCGCGAGTTTCAAAGCCAGCGGTGCCGGTACCATCTCGTCCGTCAGCCCCTGCCCGAGGAACACTGGCCGGTCGTACCCGGTCGTCGGGATCTCCAGCATGCCGCGAGCAGCAGCCAGCACCGCGGGATCGTCGAGGGGCCGGTTCACCAGATCGCCTATCGTGACGTCGCCGAGGCCCGATGCCATGTCCTGGTAGCAGTCGGTTTCGGCTCGGGCCAGGGCATCCGTGCCGCGTGGTGTCAGGTAGCGATCGATGTCGAGATCGGGTCGCGCCGCCCGGAGTCCGGCCAAGAGGTACGAGACGAACACGGTGCTGCCGGTCAGTGGCAAGCGGGGAAAGTCCGGCCCCACGAGTGGTGCAAGGTTCTCCAGATTGGACGGCGCCCCGGTCGCGACCGCGCCCCGATAGTCCAATTCGGGTGCGTACCGTGTGGCGATCGCTGCCGTGACCATAGCGGCCTGCCCGCCCTGAGACTGTCCGAGTGCCAACCACCGCGGTGAGAGCGACGGTTCGACCGCACGCGCGGCACGCACCATGTCGATCACGCTGTGCGCCGCCGACGGTCCGTCCAGGTACGCGTGGATTCCCGGCGTGCCGAGCCCCACGTAGTCGGTCGCGACGATCGCGTAGCCCTGCGAGAGCCAGTTCGTGAGGTACGGACTGCCGACGGTCCCGGTCACGGTGGGAGCGCACTGGTCGGAAATACCTACAGTGCCGTGAGCCCACGAGATGACCGGCCAGCCGCCGTCGGGTGGATCGCCGGGGGGCAGGAAGAGCGCGCCCGTACTCAACGCGGGCTGGTTCAGCGGTCCCGTGGACCAGTACGTGAGCTTTGATGCGTTGGCGGCGCCGGGAATCCAGAAGGAGTGCGGCAGGGAAGTTGCCGCGGTCACTGTGCCCGGCGTCGTGATTGACGACGGTTCCT